>NZ_JALBGV010000024.1 GCF_023006505.1 Neorhizobium sp. SHOUNA12A | reverse complement strand
CGGCCAGGGCGGACAGGGTGGCAACCGCGCCACGCTCGTCGTCGCCCAGCCGGTGGCGATCGGCACCGTCAACGACCGCCTCACGGCGATCGGCAGCGGCGAGGCGATCCAGTCCGTCGTCGTCATGCCGCAGTCTTCCGGCACGATCAACGAGATCAGGGTCGTTTCCGGCCAGAAGGTCACCAAGGGCCAGGTGCTCGCCCGCCTCGACGACGAAGAACAGACGATCGAGCGCGAAAAGGCGCAGGTCGCGCTGCAGAGCGCCCAGGAAAAATCCGCGTCCTACAAGAACCTCCAGTCGTTCTCGCGCCTCGACGTGCTCAATGCCCAGATTGCCGAACAGGCTGCCAAGCTTGCGCTCGCCACGGCCGAACTCAACCTGAAGCGCCGTGATATCGTCGCGCCGATCGAGGGAATCGCGGGCATCGTCGCGGTCAATATCGGCGACAACGTTACCACCCAGACCAATGTGGTGACGATCGACGACCGCACGGCTATTTTGGTCGACTTCTGGGCGCCGGAGCGTTTCGCCGTCGCCATCGAGCCGGGCCAGGCAGTCGACGCGAGCTCGATCGCCCGCCCGGGCCAGGTCTTCTCCGGCAAGGTCGAGGCGATCGACAACCGTATCGACGCGGCAAGCCGCACGATGCGCATCCGCGCCCGGGTCGAAAATCCGGGCGATGTTCTGCGCGCCGGCATGGCCTTCAATGTCGGCATGCGCTTTGCCGGCGAAAGATACCCGGCGGTCGATCCGCTCGCCGTCCAGTGGGACGGCGAGGGTTCCTATGTCTGGCAGGTCAAGGACAATAAATCGGTCAAGACCCGGGTGCGCGTCGTTCAGCGCAATCCCGATGCGGTGCTCGTGGGCGCCGAGCTCCAAGAGGGCGACAGGATAGTGACCGAAGGGCTGCAACGGGTGAGGGAGGGAGCGTCGGTCCGGATTTTCGGCGCGCCGGAAACCGCCGAGGTGGCGCGCCAATGAAGATGGAGCTTCCGGGGCATGGCCACGACGACGAGGGGAAGGGCGATGCGGAGAAATCCAGCCAGAGCTTCACCGCTCTCTTCGTCCGCCGGCCCGTTCTTGCCGCCGTCCTGAACACGCTGCTCGTCGTCGCGGGTCTTGCGGCGCTTGCCGGCGTCGAAGTGCGTGAACTTCCAGACGTCGACCAGCCGGTCATCACAGTACGCACCAATTACGACGGCGCCTCGCCGCAGACGATGGACCAGGAAGTCACCCAGGTCATCGAAGGCGCGGTCGCCCGCGTGTCCGGCCTGAAGGCGCTGTCATCGCAGTCGCAGTTCGGCTCCAGCCGCGTGACGATGGAATTTTCCGATAGAATCAACCTGTCGGAAGCCGCCAACGATGTGCGCGATGCCGTCGGCCGGGTCATCAACAAATTGCCGGAAGATGCCGACGAGCCCCGCATCGTCAAGGCTGACGCCGATTCCGACGCCATCATGCGCCTGGCGGTGACATCCTCGAAGATGTCGATGGAAAACCTGACCCAGCTGGTCAAAAACGCGGTCGTCGACCGCCTCGCCGCCGTGGAAGGTGTGGCGGACGTCGAACTTTACGGCGACCAGGACAAGGTATTCCGCGTCGACATCAACCAGGCTGCGTTGGCCGGTCGCGGCTTGACCGTTGCCGACGTTTCCAAGGCGCTGTCGAGCGCCGCTCTCGACGTTCCGGCCGGTTCGCTGAAGAGCACGACGCAGGACATCGTCGTCCGCGCCACCGCCAGCCTCACCAAGCCGCAGGATTTCGAAAACGTGCTGATCGGACCGAATGTCCGCATCCGCGACGTGGCGACCGTGGCGCTCGGCCCGGACGACGGCACGACCGTATTGCGCGCCAACGGCGTGCAGGGCGTCGGCCTCGGCATCATCCGTCAGGCGCAGTCCAACACGCTTAACATTTCCGAAGGCGTCAAGGCCGCCGTCGCGGAGATGCAGAAGACCTTGCCGGAAGGCACCCGCATCGCGGTTACCGGCGACGACGCGATCTTCATCCAGGGCGCGCTGCACGAAGTCGAGACCGCATTGATGCTCTCGGCGGCGGTCGTCGTCGTGGTCATCTTCCTGTTCCTTCGCGACTGGCGCGCCACGCTGATCCCGGCGATCACCATGCCGGTGGCGCTGATCGGCACGTTGGTGGCGATCTATCTCGTCGGCTTCTCGATCAACATCCTGACGCTGCTTGCGATCGTTTTGGCGACAGGTCTCGTGGTCGACGATGCGATCGTCGTGCTCGAAAACATCGTCCGGCGACGGGCGGAAGGCATGGGACCACGCGCCGCCGCCGTGCTCGGCACCCAGGAAGTGTTTTTCGCCGTCATCGCGACGACCGCGACGCTCGCGGCCGTCTTCATTCCGCTGTCCTTCCTGCCCGGCCAGATCGGCGGCCTGTTCAAGGAATTCGGCTTCGTTCTCGCCTTTTCGGTGGCGCTGTCGTCGGTGACCGCCCTGACGCTCTGCCCAATGCTTGCGTCGCGCATGCTGACCAAGCCGATGAAGGAAGACCACGGCCTGCTCGGCGCCTTCGGCAACGCGTTTGCCAGCGTCTATGCGTCCTCGCTGCGGTTTTGCCTCAACGCGCCGCTTGTCGTCATCGTCGTCTCGGTGGTCTTCTCGGTCGCCGCCTACAACGTCTTCGGCCTCGTCAAGAGCGAGCTGACGCCGCGGGAAGACCGCGCCACGATCATGCTGCGCCTGACGACGCCGCAGGGCGTCAGCCTCGATTATACGCGCGATCAGATGCAGCGTGTCGAGGAGAACCTGAAGTCGCTGCGCGATTCCGGCGAGATCACCAATGTGTTCTCGATCTCGGGATTCGGCAGCAACACCAATAGCGGCTTCATGGTCCTGACGCTGGCGCCCTGGGACGAGCGCACCCGCAGCCAGGACCAGATCGCTGCCGACGTCAACGCTGCAGCGCTCAGGGTTCCGGCGCTGCGCGGCTTCACCATGCAGGCGAACAGCCTGAAGATCCGGGGCGCCGGCAACGGGCTGCAGATGGCGCTGGTCGGCAACGACTACGACCTCCTGACCTCGACCGCCCTGAAACTCGTCTCGCATATGGAAAGCGAAGGCGGCCGGTTCTTCGATACGCCGCGCCTCACCAACGAGCCGACCCAGGCGCAGCTTTCGGTGGCGATCGACCGCGAGCGGGCCTCCGACCTCGGCATCGACATTACCGGCCTGTCGACTGCCATGCAGTCGCTGCTCGAGGGCCGTTCCGTCGTCGACGTCTTCGTCAACGGCGATGCGCTGCCCGTCAAGCTCACCTCGACCACGAGGCCGATCGACGATCCGACCGATCTTGAAAACATCTTCCTGAAGACCGGCGACGGCAAGATCGTGCCGATGTCGACGATCGCGACCCTGAAGGAAGGCGCGGTTGCGCCGCAGCTCAACCGCGAACAGCAGCTCGCGTCGGTCTCCATCTCGTCGAACCTGCGCGACGGCGTGGCGCTCGGCGATGCGGTCAAGGAAGTCACGGCGATCGCCCAGCCGCTGCTGCCGGCCGGTGTCCGCCTGGTGCCGATGGCGGAGGCCAAGACGCTTGGCGAAAACTCCAACGCCATGCTGATGACCTTCGGTTTTGCGATCGCAATCATCTTCCTGGTTCTGGCGGCGCAGTTCGAAAGCGTCTTGTCGTCGATCATCATCATGTCGACCGTGCCGCTCGGGCTTGCCTGCGCCGCGATCGCACTGGTGCTGACCGGATCGAGCCTCAACGTCTACAGCCAGATCGGCCTCGTGCTGCTCGTCGGCGTGATGGCGAAGAACGGCATCCTGATTGTCGAGTTCGCCAATCAGCTGCGCGACCGCGGGTCAAGCGTGCGCGAGGCGATCGAAACGGCCTGCGCCCTTCGCCTGCGCCCGGTGATGATGACGATGATCGCCACCGTCATCGGCGGCGTGCCGCTGCTGCTGGCTCAAGGCGCCGGTGCGGAAGCCCGAATCGCTCTTGGCTGGGTAATCGTCGGCGGCCTCGGTTTTGCGGTCATCGTGACGCTCTTCATCACCCCGGTTGCCTATCTTCTGATCGCCGGCTTCGCCAAGCCGCATGTGCACGAAGAGGCGCGGTTCCATCAGGAACTGGCGCATGCCACGCGTCGCAAGCCGGAAAAGCAGGACAACGAGGAAGAGGACGGCAAGGAACGGCTGCTCGCTGCCGAGTAACCGTCGAGTGACGATCCGTTCGAGCGCGCGGGTACTTCGTTTCCTCCCATCCTTCCTGTCCTCGGACCTGATTCGGGGACAGAAGAGATGATGTCGAGGTTTTTTGCGATCTACCGGCCCAGCAAGGCGTTGAGCTGACCGGCAAGCTCGCCGCCACCGGCGTGGTCCTCGGCCATCTTCTGGAACAATCCCGCCATTCCCCTGAAAATCTGCGAGGCCGGATCGTCTTCGCCGAGGAAGGCGGCGATCTCCTCCATCTCCGCCACCCAACGATAGGCTTTTGCATACATGTCGGGAATGGCGCTTGTGAGTTTCCGGTCGAGATCGGGCGCGCTTTCGGCCATCTCCCGCTTAAGACTCTGGTCGGCACCCGATCCGATGGCAGCAAGAAGCATGGCGGTGCCGAGCCCGGTCATGCCCTTGTTGATGCCGGCATAACACATCTTTAGCGCCGAGGCTGCTCCGACAACCCCTTCGATCCGGCGGACGTGAAGCCCGTGCGCGGCGAGAACGGCGCTTTTGTCCGCCCCGTCGCCACTGATATAGAGTTTTGGTCCGGCCCTTCCCGGCTGCGGCGGCAGGCCGATGATCGAGCCGTCCAGCACGTTCGCCTGGCCGGGTCTGAAAGCGGCTGCGACCGCATTCATCGTCTTTGGCGAGATCGCGTTGCAGTCGACGAATGTCACCGGGCTTGGCCGCGCTCCGATCGCCGCGGACAGACGTTCGGCAACGCCGATCGCCTCGGCGGGCGGAACGATCGACAGAACGATCTCCGCCCCGATGATGTCTTCAAGCGAGGCGGGTTCCATTCCGGCGGCCCTGGCCCGCTCGCGGGTCCCGGGTGAGCGGCCTTCCAGATAGGTCAGCACGCTCGCGCCGCCCTCCGCCAACTGCCGGCCGATCCCGCTCCCCATTGCGCCCGCGCCGATGATTGCAATTGTCGCCATCGCTGATCTCCTGAAATTTGATAAAGGCAGAACCTGATTTAGAGCATCGATCGGCGACTTGCAGGTGAACTATTTTGCGCCGGGACAAAAAGACCTGTCCGTGACGCGAAGGCCTTGCCGGCGATTCGCGCCCGGCACCCGGAAACTCACCTTGCCGGGGCGCAAGGACTTACCGGCACGGGAGGCTCATCGTCGACATCTCGCTGCGGTGGTCGGTTTCGAGACTTCTTATCGTCACAACGGTCACGAGCCGGGCCTGTTAAACTTGCGGCAACCTTGTGCATGGCATGGCATATCCCGCCACGCAGCAGAAGGAGAGACGTATGGCGCTGATCGGCTTCAAGAATACCCATAACCAGTCCGTATACATCAATCCCGCCCAGGTGCTTTACGTCACGACCTTCGAAGAGGAAGTCACCATCGTCGCTCTTGCGCTCGCCAGCACCGGCGGCAAGCCCACGGCCGTCTATGTCCGCGGCAATGTCGATCAGGTACAGCAGAGGCTGAGCGTAGCCATAGCGGGCTAGGTTCGGCATCAGGTTTCGCGTCCGGCATCCTATTCGAGTTCGTTGGGCAGCGCCGTCGCGGGGATGTCCCAAGCTTCACCCGCCTGTCGGCTCAACGACTTAGTTTAATTTTCCACCTCTCTCATCCCCGCCTTCCCAACCCGTGCCTAAAATCCCCCCGTTCCGTCGCGGATACACCGGCAGGCGTGCCGGCGAGGCGGGACCGGCGCCGGGTGGGAGGAAACGACGTAAGTCCTTCCATTCGGGGTTCGCGGAAAATGGTCTCCCTCCGGCGACGCGGGACGGATGAGAAGCTGTCGGACCGACTTCTCGTTTCGTTTTCCGTCATGGTGCGCTGGGCGTGCCTGTGAGGCACACAGGGTGATGGGGCCGCGTCGTGCGGCGTCCGAGGGTTTTTCAAAAACCCGGATTGTGCGGCGCAGGTGGAAGACGATGCCGGGCGGCAGTCATGGCCTGCGGCATCCTGGTCTGCGAGCGTGCATGACACCTTCTTCGGAGGGGCACGCAACCGTTCCCACAACCCCCGTCATCGCAGAGGGACCGGAGTCGCGGATATTAACCGCCGAACGGGGCGCTGAGAGGTGTCACTTGTTACTTATCTTACGAGGCAGCTTTCAGCGCCCCGTCCGATTCAAAAAACCGAAATCGCCAAGGCCGGATTCCGCCCGATCGGCCCACCGCTGTTCCGTCTGGACAAAACCCGACCCGTCGCCTAACCAATCCCTTGAAAAGACAAGGAGGAGAATGGCCATGGCGATCAAGGACGTGAAGGCGGGCCTTCGCAACGAAGAGGGCATCTCGACGGTCCTCGGCATCCTCAAGCAATCCTTCGGGGAGCGTTTTCAGACCGGCCAGTCGTTTCGCGAGCAGCACGCCCATACGACGACCTATCTGCCGGCCCAGCTTCCGGACGGCGTCGTCTTCGCTGAAAGCGCCGATGACGTCAAAGCCGTTGTCAGGGCCTGTGCCGACCATCGGGTACCGGTCGTGCCCTTCGGTATCGGTTCCTCGCTCGAAGGCCAGGTGAATGCGCCGTCGGGCGGCATCTCGATCGATTTCAGCCGCATGAACAAGGTGCTTCGGGTCAGCCCGGCGGATCTCGACGTGACGGTCGAGCCCGGCATCACCCGCGAGGAACTGAACCGTGAGCTTCGCGACACCGGCCTGTTCTTCCCGATCGATCCCGGCGCCAATGCCTCGATCGGCGGCATGGCCGCCACCCGCGCCTCCGGCACCAACGCGGTGCGCTACGGCACGATGAAGGACAATGTCCTGTCGCTCACCGTCGTCACCGCCGACGGCGAGGAAATCCGCACCGCGCAGCGGGCCCGGAAATCTTCGGCCGGCTACGACCTGACCCGTCTCTTCGTCGGCTCGGAAGGAACGCTCGGCGTCATCACCTCGGTGACGTTGAGGCTGCAGGGCATTCCGGAAAAGATCGGCGGCGGCGTCTGCGCCTTTCCGAGCGTCAAGGCCGCCTGTGACGCCGTGATCATGACCATCCAGATGGGCATTCCGGTCGCCCGCATCGAACTGCTGGACGACGTGCAGATGCGGGCCTGCAATGCCTATTCGAAGCTCTCTTATCCGGAAAAGCCGACGCTGTTCCTGGAATTCCACGGCACCGAGGAAACGGTGGCGCTGCAGTCGGCGCAGTTTGCCGAGGTCGCCACGGAATGCGGCGGCGACGAATTTCTATGGACCGCCAATGCCGAGGAGCGGGCAAAGCTGTGGAACGCGCGGCACAATGCCTACTGGGCGAGCCGGGCGCTGGCGCCGGAACTCGACGGCCTGTCGACCGACGTCTGCGTGCCGATCTCGCGGCTTGCCGAATGCGTCGCCGAAACCCAGGCCGATATTGCCGACCAGGGATTGCTGGCGCCGATCGTCGGCCATGCGGGCGACGGCAATTTCCACGTCCTGGTGCTCTTCGACGGCAAGGATCCGGCTTCGGTCGAAAAGGTCGAGGCGTTCATCGGCCGCCTCAATCACCGGGCACTTGCCATGGACGGAACCTGCACCGGCGAACATGGCATCGGCCAAGGCAAGATGTCATTTCTGGAAGAGGAACTGGGCGGCGCAGTCCAGCTGATGCGAACCATCAAACAGGGGCTCGATCCCAAGAATATCTTCAATCCCGGCAAGATCTTCAGGAATGCCGAATGAGATGCTCCCGCAAGCTTGACTTGCCTGCGAACCCAATAGAACTAGTCTCTTAGCAAGATCAGGGAGACGGATACCGTGCTCGGACGCATCCTGTTGGCATTCGGCGGATTGGTGGTGGTAGCGCTGTTCACGGCGCTGCTTGCTCCGTTGTTCGTCGACTGGTCAAGCCTGCGGGTAAGCTTCGAGGAACAGGCAAGCCGCATCCTCGGCAAGAAGGTCACCGTTCACGGCAATGTTGACGCGCGTATACTGCCGTTTCCCTCAGTCACCCTGCACGACGTAAGGGTGGGGGCCGATACGGATGGCCAGCCTTTGGTGCAGATCGCGCAATTCTCGATGGATATGGAGCTTGCGCCCTTCCTCTCCGGCGAGGCGCGCATCTTCGACATGCGCATCGAGCAGCCGAAGGCGCGGGTCCGGCTGCTGAAGGACGGCACGCTCGACTGGATGCGCGGCAGCCGCGCCGCGATCCCGGCCCATACCGTCGTCATCGAGGACGTGCATGTCACCGGCGGCGAGATTGACATGATCGACGAACAGTCCGGCCAGTCGCGGCATATCACCGGTTTTGTCGGCGACTTTTCCGCAGGTTCGCTGCGCGGCCCCTGGCGCGGTGAGGGCAATGCGACGCTCGACGGTTACGAGACCCGGTTCAACCTGGCGAGCGGCACGGCGGATGCCGAGGGCAAGCGTATGCCGCTGCGCCTCAGGCTCTGGCCGGATGCACAGCCCGTCGAGATCAATCTCGACGGCGAGCTTACCGTTGCCGACAACAGGCCTGCCTATAACGGCAACTTCACCCTCGATTTCCTGCAGGAGGAAGACGAGACCGAACCGGTGACGCCGCCACCGCCCGGACCGCGCCTGAAGGGCGGTTTCGAAGTCACCAACGAGCGCATCCGTATTCCGCAATACCGGCTGGAAGTCGGGGCGAGCGACAATCCATATGTGGTGACCGGTGAGGCGACGCTCGATACCGGCAACAAGCCTGAATTCCTGCTGACGGCCGATGGCCAGCAGATCGACGTCAACCGGCTGGGCGACGGGGCGCGGGCCAAGACCGGTCGCGATGCCGCCGCATCGGCGCAGCGGCGCATCAACAATTTCATCCGGCTGGCGGCGTCTATTCCTATTCCGCAGGTGCCCGGCCGCGCCAGCCTGAGGCTGCCGGCGATCGTCGCCAACGATACGACCATCCGCGACATCAGGCTCGACATACGGCCGGCGGGCCGTGGCTGGACTGTGGACAACGTCGTGGCGACCCTGCCGGGCCGCACGCAGCTGGAGGCGAAGGGCAGCCTCGTGCTTCGCGATCGGACGTCCTTCGTCGGCGATATGCTGGTCGCGTCCAGCCAGCCGTCCGGCCTTTCCGACTGGCTTTCCGGACGGGTGGCACCCGAACTGCGCCAGCTCCGGTCAGCCGGCTTTTCGGCGAAGGTCAATCTCACACCCGACCTGCAACGGTTCGACAACCTCGAACTGGCGATCGGGCCTGCGACGCTCAAGGGCCGTGTGGAGCGCCAGTCTGCCCAGGGGCAGACGCCTAATCTTTCGATGAGCCTTGCCGGCAACGAGATCGATATCGATGCGATGCGGGCGCTCGCCTCGCTGATGACCGGCGACGATGCCGGTCAGGATGTGCTGGACCATCGCGTCGCAGCGACGTTGAAGGCCGACCGTTTTACCGCCTTCGGGGTTGCCGCCAACAATGTCGATACCGCTTTCACTGTGGCTGGCGGAGCGCTTTCGCTGGAGCGCCTGACGGTCGGCAATATCGAGGGGGCGAGGATATCGGCACGAGGCCGCATCGAAGGCTCGCTGCTTGCCTATTCGGGCACTGGCAACCTCTCGTTTCGTTCCGGCGATCCGACGGCCTTCCTGACCATGCTGCGCAACCGGCTGCCTCCACATCCGGCTCTGGCCCGGCTTGCCGCAAACGGTGCGTGGTTCGCCAACACCGATCTCGGCGCCAACCTGACCGTCGGCGGAAGCTCGAACGGGGTGGAGATCGTCCTCAAGGGCAAGACGAACGGCAGCGCGGTCAATGCCGACCTCAAGCTTCCGGGCCTGTTCGACCTGACGGGCGACCCCGACATGACGCTGGTCGCCTCGCTCGACAATCCCGACCCGATGGTTCTTCTCGGCCAGGCGGGTCTCGATCCCCTGCCTTTCGAAGGGGACGGCACCGGCGAACTGCTGCTCAACGTGCATCAGGGGCCGGGTGCCACGGCAAAGACCGCGCTGTCGTTCACGACCGCAAAGACCTCGCTGGACGTCAAGGGTGACATGCGGATCGGCAGCGACGGTTTTGGGGAGGGTAGCGGTCATGTGACGCTGCGGAGCGCCGATCTGGAACCCTATCTGCTGATGAACGGTATTGCGCTGCCGCAATTCGGGACCGGTCTGCCGGTCACGCTCGATGCGGATGTCAGCATGACGCCGGAGACGGTCAAGATTGCGGCGCTCACCGGCGCGGCGGACGGCAACGCGATCAGCGGCGATATCGCCGTCGACCGCAAGGCGCCGGGCATGCCGGCGACAGGCTCGCTCAACCTCGACAACCTCGACCTCGCCTGGCTCGGCGAGGCGATCTACGGGCCGGTCAGCGATCCGAAGAGCGGTGCGGTTTCTTCAAAACCCTTCGCCCCGCCGGTCTTTTACGGCGCGGATGTTGCTCTCGACGTCAAGGCGCGGACGTTTCACACGGGCGCGTTCGGCAATATCGGCGATTTTTCGGCCCGCGTGACGCATCGCAGCGGCGGCATCACCATCGAGAATGGTGCCGGCAACTGGCAGGGCGGCCGGCTCGCCGGCCGGCTGCTGATGTCGAACGGTGACGGAACGGGACTTCTGCAGGCCCGGCTTTCGGCTGAGAACGCCGATCTTGCGCCGCTCGTCTGGACGAAAGGCGGAAAGCCGGTTGCCAACGGAAAGCTGGATTTCAACATGTCCGCCGAATCGACCGGCAAGACCCTGGCCGAGCTGCTTGGCGCCACGAGCGGTTCGGCCGAGTTGCGGCTGAAGGGCCTGACCATTGCCGGCATCAATCCCGATGCGCTGAAGCCCCTGATGGCCGGGGTGGACAAGCTCGGCGGAGAAATCACGGAAGCGAGGGTCCGGCCGATTGTTTCCAGCCTGCTGCATCAGGGAAATGCGGCGATCGGCAACGTCACCGTTCCGGTCACGATCACGGCGGGCGAAGCGCGGGCGCAGAATATTGCCGCCGCCGTCGGCACAACAAAACTATCGGGCGAGGGGCGCTTCGATCTGCTCGACGACCGCCTGAGCGCGAACCTGGCGATCACCTACAATGCCGGCGACGAGGCGCTGGCCGGCGGCGATCCGACAATCCGGCTCGATTATTCGGGAGATATTGCTGCGCCCACCGAACGGATCGATATCGCGGCGATGGCCAATTTCCTGTCGCAACGCGCTTTCGAGCAGCAGCGGCGGCGTGTGGAAACCCTGCAGGCGAGCGTTCTGGAAAAGCAGCGCCTTCGCCGCGAGGTGGCGCTTTATAATTTCCAGGCAATCGAGCGGCAGGCGGCCCGCGAAAAGGCGGCGGCTGAAGAGCGCGCCCGCCAGCAGGCCGCCGAAGCGGAACGCCAGCGCCAGGGCGTGGAGGCGGCGGCCCGGGCGGCCGAAGAAATGCGTCAGCGTCAGATCAGCCAGCCGCCGCAACTGATCGTGCCGCCGACCGACGACGCAATCCGTCAGAACTTCCCGAGCCTTCCGTCCGCGGGTACGCCCAACATGCCGAGCCTGCCGGGGGTGCAGCGATAGCTGCCGCAACGCGTTCGGGTCTATTTAGGAGGACTTCAGCCAGGTCAGGACGTGGACGCGTAACGCCGAGGAGAGGTTGCTGCCGGCACCCCTTTGATCGTCGATCTCGGCGATCAGGGTCGCCAGACTGATATCGCGTTTGGAAGCGATCGCTTTCAGCTCGAGCCAGAATTCGTCTTCGAGCGAAAAACTGGTGCGATGACCGTGAAGGGTCGCGGAATGTTTGCGGATCACGAAACTCTCCGGACCTTCTGAACAAGCTCGCTTATTCAGACTGTGGTATTTCCGGCGTCAAGCCGATCGGCGCAAGCCTGGTTAGCGGATCATTAATATGCACCGGACGGAAACTCAGTCGTCCTTGCCGGGCTTTTCCAGGTGGCCCTGGTCGAGCCCCTTCTCCGCCTTGTCATTGCGTGCCTTGGTCAGGGACTTGTCGGCCTTGGTACGGCCGAAGGTGAGGCGGTTCTGTTCCGCCTCCTTTTCCTTTTCGCGCCGTTCCTTAGCTTTGCGGAACTGGCGAAGGTTGACGATTTCGGCGCTCATGGCTGATGCGCCTCCCGGCGCTTACTGCTTCTTGCGGAAGGAATCGAGCGAGATGACGGAGCCAGGCTTCTTCTCTTCGCCGGGCTTGGCTTCGGTATCGGTGGACTTGGAAACGGCTTCGACAGGGATGGCCGTGATTTCAGCGGTGGTGTTTTCATCCTCGTCGGCGAGCGGCACTTCGAACTCGAGTTCGAAATTCACAGACGGATCGTAGAAGCCGCGAATGGCATTGAAGGGAACGACCAGGCGTTCCGGCGTGTCGGAGAAGGAAAGGCCCACTTCGAACTGGGTTTCGGAGACCTTGAGGTCCCAGAACTGATGCTGGACGACAATGGTCATCTGTTCGGCATATTTCGCCTTGAGGTGCTGCGAGATGCGCACGCCCGGGGCGCCGGTCAGGAAGGTGATGAAAAAATGATGTTCGCCCGGCAGACGGCCGGTGGCCGCAACCTCGGTCAAAACCTTACGGATGACGCCGCGCAAAGCGTCCTGCGCCAGAATATCGTAACGGATGTGGTCCTGCCCCATACGGTCCTGTCTTTCCATTCTCTCGTCTTTTAGTCAGACGCGTTATGCCATGCCGGCCCGGTGCGGGGAAGCCCCGACGAGCATCCGAGTCAGTTCCATAGTATTCGACTGGGGAGCGAAGGTGAAGGCTTCTGTTGCCAGGTGCCTTCGGACCCCGCCTTAAAGTGCTACCTCTAAGGACTTAGTTCGGATTTCCCGCACCGCCATTAGGCAGCGAGAGCATAACCCTTAGCGTTGTTGTCGTTTGCAACTACACTTTTTGACCCGATAACGGTGGTATCATGCCGAGCAAAAGTTCGATCTTTAAGCCCTTGTCGATCCTATTTCGCCCCCATCAAAAGCCGGTCCGCAAGGTTTTCCATGCGACCGACCGGTTTTTGGTGGAGGCGCCGGGTACCGCCCCCGGGTCCAATAGGTTTATTACACCGGCCGTTTATTGCCATAGCCGGACCGAAGTCCGGCAACCGTCATATAGGCGCTTCGCCCCTCGGTGAAAAGGGGTGGCCGGCGTGAAAGACCCCGATAATCCGATCGTCACGATGATTTTCGCACGGGCCCAGAGGAATTGGCCTCCTCGCGGCGGTTTGCGGTCATACAAGCAGGATTGAACCCCGCAATCGATCGCCACTGTGGCGCCGTGGTTTTCGAATGGCCTTCCGAAAGGTAAGGCCGCGCTGCCAGAAGGAAGCGCGGCCTTGGGGTCACTTTACCTGCGTGACCGTCAGCTTGCCGTTGACGCGTTCAGCGACGAACTGCACCTTGGCGCCTTCCTTCAGCTTGGTCAGCAACGCGTCGTCGCCGACCTGAAAGACCATGGTCATCGCGGGCATTCCGAGATCCTTCAGCTCTTCGTGGATGAGCGTGACCTTCTTGGTTCCGTTATCGAGCTTCTTGACGGTGCCCTTGGTGAATTCCTGAGCAAACGCGCCGGCGGCGGATGTGAGGGTGAGTGCTGCGACGACAGCAAATTTGAGAGCGGTTTTCATAGGTTTTTGCTTCTCTCTTGCTTACTTGTCGGCGACCGTGACGTCGCCGTGCATTCCGGCGTCGTAGTGGCCGGGAACGAGGCAGGCGATCTTGAAGACGCCGTCGTTGGTGAATTTCCAGACGATATCGCCGGACTTGCCGGCCTTGAGGCGGATCGCGTTCGGATCGTCATGTTCCATGTCCGGGAACTTCTCCATGACCGCCTTGTGCTCCATCACCTTGGCTTCCTGGTCGAGGACGAATTCGTGATCGAGCTCGCCTTCGTTCTTGATGGTGAAGCGAACGGTCTGGCCTTTGCGGACCTTGAAGTCGTTCGGGGTGAAGATCATCTTGCCGTCGGGCGTCTCCTTCATGCTGATCCGGATCGTCTGGCTGACTTTCGACTTGTCTCCAGGTTCGCCGGCGGCGATCTCGCCGTGGCCGCCCGCATGACTGCCCGACGCGAGGACCGGGGTTGCGAGTGTGGCCAGGAGGAGGCCGAGGATTGCAGTTTTCATGGTCATGTCCTTTTGCTTGGGAGTGTTTAGATCAGCCGTGGCTCGAATGTTTCGAAGGCGGCTGCGTCTTTGCGTCTTTGGCCTTGGGCGCGTCGGGGAGGTTTCCCGTCCACTCCCAGGCCTGTGTGCCGGGTGGGTTTTCGTACCAACCCGGATCGGTGAAATCGCCCGCCGAGATGCCCTCGCGGACCTTCACCACCGAGAACATGCCGCCCATCTCGATGGGGCCGTGAGGTCCCCAGCCAGTCATCATGGGAACGGTGTTCTCCGGTATCTCCATCGACATTTCGCCCATATCCGCCATGCCGGCGGTGCCCATGGGGACGTATTCTGGACGGAACTGCCGGATTTTCTTTGCGACTTCCTTTTTGTCGACACCGATAAACGTCGGGATTTCGTGTCCCATCGCGTTCATCGTGTGGTGCGACTTGTGGCAATGGATCGCCCAATCGCCGACGTATTTCGCATCGAACTCGTAGGCCCGCATGGCGCCCACCGGAATGTCGATGCTGACCTCGGGCCAGCGTGCCTCGGGTCGGACCCAGCCGCCGTCCGTGCACGTCACCTCGAAGTCGTAGCCGTGCATGTGGATCGGATGGTTGGTCATCGTCAGGTTGCCGACGCGGACGCGGACCTTGTCGTTCTTCGAGACGACCAGCGGATCGATGCCGGGGAAGATGCGGCTGTTCCAGGTCCAGAGATTGAAGTCGGTCATCTCCATGACGCGCGGCACATAGGTGCCGGGATCGATGTCGTAGGCGCTGAGCAGGAAGACGAAGTCGCGGTCCACCGGCATGAACTTCGGGTCCTTGGGGTGAACGACGAAGGAACCCATCATGCCCATCGCCATCTGGACCATCTCGTCCGAATGCGGGTGGTACATGAAGGTGCCGGACTTCACGAGGTCGAACTCGTAGACGAAGGTCTTGCCGACGGGAATGTGGGGTTGCGAAAGACCGCCCACGCCGTCCATCCCCGACGGCACGATCATGCCGTGCCAGTGGACCGTCGTATGCTCCGGCAACTTGTTGGTCACGAAGATACGAACGCGATCGCCTTCGACGGCCTCGATCGTCGGTCCCGGCGACTGGCCGTTGTAGCCCCACAGATAGGCGGTCATGCCTTCGGCCATCTCGCGTTCCACCGGCTCCGCGACGAGGTGAAACTCCTTGACGCCGTTGTTCATCCGGAAGGGCAGGGTCCAGCCGTTCAGGGTCACGACCGGGTTATAATCCGGACCGACGGATGGGCGAACCGGCGCCTGGGTTGCGGCGGAATCCATGACGGCCGCCTCCGGCAAACCCATGTTCGAAGTCTGGGCCCAGGCCTGGGAGGAGACGAGTGCGGCACCGGCGGCACCTGCCCCGAGCAATTGTCTTCTACTGAACATTCTCGTTTCCTTTCTCAGTTTCCGCCGCTTTTGGTCTCGTCAGACGAAGCGAGCTTGGTTTCCGCCGAGCCTGAACCGGTGCCGCCGCCATAGACGACGGGGGCAAGGCTTGCTTCGGCGAGCCAGAAGTCGCGCTTGGCGTTGACGGCGAGGATGGTGGAGTCGATCTTGTCGCGGCTGTCGGCGATCAGTTCGAAGGTGCTGGTGATCATGCCGTTGTAGGTGAGCATGGACTGCTGCTCGATTGCATTGCGCAACGGCAGGACGTTGTTTCGGTAGTGGCGTGTGATGTCGTAGTTCGACTTGTAGGCGAGGTAAGCGGAGCGGGCTTGCGAGCGGGCGTTGACCGCAAGTTCCGCCAGCTGATTGGCCGCCCGCATGTAGGCGAGCTCACCCTTTCGCAGACGAGCCTGGCCGGAATCGAAGATCGGGATCGTGAACTCCAGCGAAGCCGTCTTTGCGACGTCCGAAAGGATCTTGCCCTCGTCGCGCTCGCGTTCCTTTTCGTAAGTGCCGACGAGTTCGATGTCGGTGACGATGCGGGTGACGTCTTCGAGCTTGTAGGACTGAGCGGTCGCCTGAAGCTCCAGGCGTGCGACCTGCAGGTCCATGCGTTTGTGAATCGATTCAGCTTCGATGTCGTCGCGTTTGACCAGTGTCTTCGGCAGCGTTGGAAGACGGTTGGGGATTTGGAAGTCGATGTCGGAGCCGGAGAGGCCCATCAGCCTGATCAGTTCTTCCTTGGCGAGCTTCGCTTCGAGCCTTGCCTTGGCGGCCTCTCCCGTCAACTCGGCGTAAAATACGTGTTCCCGCGCTTGTTCCCCCTTCGGCATCGATCCGGCTTCGCCGATCTTCTTGGCGAGTTCGGACGCAGCGTCGGCGGCTTCCTTCGCCTGGTTGAGGTAGGCGACATTCTCCCATGCCGCTACGGCATTGATCCAGGCGCGACGCGTTTCGGCAGCCAAAGAAATCGTGGCTATGGCTGCGTTGAGCTGGGCCTGGCGGAACCGTGTATCGGCCAGCTTGATGTTCTTGTCGTAGGTTGCCAGTGCCAGGATATTGGCTGCGACAGCCCCTTCAAGAACACGATATGCCTCAAGCCCGGGAGTGCCTATTCCGGTCAGGCCGACGGAGAAGGTCGGCAAAACCGAAAGCTGCGTCTGCCATGCATCCGCAGCACTATCTCCGAGATCGGCGTAGGACGCCTGAAGGCCTTTGTTGTTCAGGAGAGCGACCTGAACGGCGGTCTCGACGTCGACGGTCTTCCTGGCCATCAGCGCCTTCACGCGGTCGCGGACTGCCTGAGCCTGCTGTCGGTCTTGCACCCAAACAGTTTGCTTGCCGGTTGCCTCGGCGCTTTTCGATGAGGCGTCGGCGAATCCGCCATCTTTGGCCGAATAGTCCGTCGTCACGCAACCAGCGGCGACGAGAGGGAGCACGACGGCGGACACGAGCTTGATGTGACGTGCAATCATCGCGCTCATCCTTTCTTCGGAGCCTGGGCGTCGTTGAGACCGCGCCAGGGCTTCGGATCGACGGGCATGCGATGGGTGTAGCCGCCGATGGGGCTTTGATAGCGGACCGGCCTGAGCGCGGATGGGTTGTCGGGGTGGTCTGTTGAAGCGACGACTTCAGGCAACGTGGATGCGCATCCGCTGGCAAACAGCGGCAAGGCAACCACCAGGAACAAATGTTTCATGGTGAAAATCCGAGAATAAGATCGCAATTGTGCCGATGCGCCGACTTGCGCACAGGCACAGCAAGACCCGCAGTGCGGGTGCTAGTTCTCAGATATTGGGTGGACGATGAAGGCTCGGCCTTTGACCGACGGTGTCCGTGTCGTCAATGAACTCGCGAATGGAGACCACGCGCGGATGGCTCAACGAGGAGCCGGAGCATGTGATGGCCGCAACGCCGCAATAATCCTTGCAGCAGGAGTTCTTGGACTTCTCCGGGCTGCCGTGATCTTGCTGGCCGCCGTGATGATCTGCATCCGCCATCGCAACAGCGTCGTCGTCATGGCGAGAGGAATGATCATCCTGGATCTGCGAGATTTGGGCGGAACTCTCAGGATGCATCGCGGCGTTGACAGCAGAAAAGCTGTACCCGGCCAGTGACGAGATCATCACCAGCCTGAATATCAGTGCCATCGCTTTAGAAGTGATTCGATACATCCCACTCATGCCTATGAGGATTGCCAGTGCCTTCGAGCTTGTCAATCGACGCCTTTTTCAACCACTGTTTCATGTCGTTCGTGTGGCATTGCAACAACGCAACGAAGGCACGAAGGGCGACCCGCCGCATCTGAGTTCAGCGGGCACCAATTGCAGTGGCTTTAATTGGGCCGGTCCGAACCACCGTAGTAGTCGCCGCTGTTGGTTGTCTTCGGGCTCGTGTCCCAACCGCTACGAAGCGCCGGATTGTTGATCGATCCGGTATATCCGTAGCTGACGTCCCGCGCTGCTGATGCTTCCAGCGGAGGGTTGCGGTCAGCCCCTTCGTAGTAATTACCTTCCTGGGCCAGGGCGGCGGCGCTCAGGAAAATTGCGGCCAAAAGCGTGGCAGCGGAAGCTGCTTTCATCATTGTGATATTCCTTCAGAATTGCCGATCACTGGAGTTAGCGACCATGGTCGACGAGTTGCCGATGTCTTGAATGTTGAGCCGGGAATGGCCGATCGACGGCAGTTGAAAACTCGTCTGCGCCGAATCGGACGGTGTCGAGGTCAGCGGTTGTCGCGGGATTTATGCAGTTCAGCACGCGGATTGGATACGGAGACGGTCCCGAACTGCTTGTTGGTGCGCTCAACGATGCCATTGTCGAGGACCCGGAATGTGACGTTGCTATTTGACTTGGCAACGGCGGTTTCTCCGGGTTTGCCGTGTCCTTGAACAATAGCATCCACATGGGAGGCTCCGGAGGCCAGGGGGCCGTTTGCCAGAGCGGGGACTGCAACGGCTGCGAAAGCAACCGATAGGATTAGGAATTTGGAATTCATGATCTTTTCCTCGTTCGACTGCTTAGTGCAGCGTGAGGAAGCTACATCGCGGCTTTGTCGGCCGCCTTTCGCCAAGTTTACAAATTTGTAAGGTGGAACAGCTTGCCGCCGCGGCTATCACGGGTTAGGCGGGGCTGAGATCCTGCCGCAACAAAAAACCTGAATTGTGCCGCTTGGAGCATCGCAGAGCGCCCGACCAAAATACCGCTCTACAAACCGGAAGCCCCATGAAAATCCTCCTCATAGAAGATGACGAGAAGACAGCCAGCTATATCGTCAAAGGTTTTACGTCGGCTGGACATGTCGTGGATTGGGTTGTCGATGGCAGGGATGGGTTGACGGCCGGACTCGATGCTTCCTATGACGTGATGGTCGTGGACCGGATGGTTCCATCTCTAGACGGACTGACGCTGGTAAAGAGCCTTCGGGCAGCCTCCGTCCGAACCCCGGTTCTTTTCCTCACGGCCATGAGCGGTGTCGATGATCGCGTCGAGGGTCTCGAAGCCGGGGGCGATGATTATCTCGTAAAACCTTTCGCCTTTTCGGAGCTGACGGCGAGGATCAACGCGTTGCTCAGACGTCCGCCAATGGCTGCGGAGAAGACGAAGTTGCGCGTGGGGGATCTTGAACTCGATCTGGTCAAGCGAACTGCCGAACGAGCTGGAGTGCTTCTTGAACTGCTGCCGAGAGAATTCACGCTGCTGGAGCTTCTGATGCGAAACGAGGGAAGGGTGCTCACCAAAACGATGCTTCTGGAGAGGATCTGGAACTTCAATTTCGATCCACAAAGCTCCGTGGTCGAAACCCATATCAGCCGGTTGCGGTCGAAGATCGATAAACCGTTCGATTTCCCGCTCCTGCACACCGTCCGCAACACCGGCTACAGCCTGCATGCGCGGCGGTAGCTTCTTCAAGAGCACGGCTGTCCGGCTTGCCTTCCTCTACATATCGCTGTTTGTCGTCTCCTACCTCGCAGCCAACGTCATCGCCTACCAGATGGTGCTGAACTTTCTCGACGACCGGCTCAACGCAAACGTTATGGAGCGATACAGGGAAATCGGGTCAGCCTACGAGGCTCGCGGTCTCCCGGGCGCAGTCAGCATGATCAACAGCCATGGTCCGGCGATCCGAGGCGAAGAGACGATCTACACCCTCCGGAATTCATCCGGAGCGCTGATTGCTGGAAACGCTGAACTGAAAGGCGTTGCGAAAGGGTTCTCCACCCTGAGGCCGAAAGATCAGCATCGAAGCGATGCCAACTACAAGCTGTTCCGGGGCCAGCTCGACGGGAACGACCTGACAGTTGGCATCAGCTACGGCGACACCGACGAACTGGCACGGATCGTGCTGATCAGCTTCGGGTGGGCCACCGCAATCGTATTCGCAGTTGGACTAGGCGGAGCCGTCGTGCTGAGATATCGTACCCGTCGGCGGATTTCGGAGCTGTCTCAAACCGCTCATGCCATCGGACGCGGCGAGCTTGCGAGGCGACTGCCGGTCTCGTCGAGGATGGACGAGATCGACATGTTATCGTCGGAGGTCAACGTTGCGCTGGAGCGTCTGGAGGCGAGCGTCGCCACCTTGCACCAGGTAACGACGGACGTTGCTCATGACCTGAAAACGCCCATCGGTCGCACGTTCCTGATCCTGGACGATGCTCTGCAAACAGAAACGACGGAAGAGGCCAAAAACGCGATAGAGGCCGCTCTCGCTGAACTGACCGCGATAGCAAACACGTTCGACGCACTTTTGAGGATTGCTCAGATTGAGGCCCGCAACAGGACTGCCCATTTCAAGTCAATCGATCTCACGGCGCTGGTCCGCGACATCTACGACATTTACGACGTGATTGCGGCGGAGGCCGGCTACGAGCTTCGTATACAAGAAGCCGGAGAGGAATGTCAGGTTCGCGCCGATCCCGACCTGATAAGGCAAATGTTGGCCAATCTGCTCGCCAACGCGCTCCGTCATACGCCGTCCGGCTCCACCATCACATTGGGCTTGACGCATCGTGGCGGCGCGATCTGCCTGAGCGTATCCGATGACGGCCCAGGCATTCCTGCGGAAGAGCGGGAGCGGGTATTCGATCGCTTCTATCGGCTGGAAAAAAGCAGAACCACCGTCGGATCGGGCCTTGGCCTCAGCCTCGTAAAGGCGATTGCAGAGCTTCATGGTGCGAAGGTCGAGTTGCTGGACAATGCGCCGGGATTGTCTGTGGTTATTCTGTTTCGCTGCCTCTGAAACTGCGGGGGCAGTGCTTCGCGTGCGATTTTCGGGCCGTCACCCTCGCGTTCGTTCACGGTTGCACATCGATCACCAGCATCAAGCCGCCACCGCCGTTGACCTCGACATTGTTGTTGGTCGTGTGGTGGGGGATATGGCAGTGGACGAGCCATTTGCCCGGCCGCCGGGCGGTCCATATGACGTCGTACCGTTGTCCGGGAGCAACGTTGACTGTGTCGGCCATGTAACGGGCTGTCGGCGGTAGTGTTTCGCCGTCACGCGCGGCGACCTCGAAGGGGCCTCCGTGAATGTGCATCGGATGGATGGCTGTCGTGTGTGAACCGACGAAGCGCACCTTCAATTTCTGCCCGACCTTCATCTTGATCGTATCCGTCGCGGGATAGGATTTCCCGTTGATCGTGAAGAAGTTGGGCAGCGCACCTTCCATCGGCATGGCGGGATATGTGAGCCACTCCCGCTTCACCCATTCCTGAAGTTGCATCGTATATTCGAGATCGGCGGGAATTTCGTTGGCCGCATCCTTAGGATCGATGATCAGTGCCCCGTAAAGGCCAAGGGACTGCTGCCGATCCACATGGTCGTGCGTGTGGTAGAAATACGTGCCGGACTGCCCGACCGTGTACTCGTAGGTGAAGGTCTGCCCCGGCTCTATCGGCTTCTGGGTGATCTGGGCGGGCCCGTGCATCTCGTTTGGCAGGATCAGGCCATGCCAATGAACGGTGGTGCTTTCGGGCAGCCGGTTCGTGACGTTGATCCGGACCTTGTCGCCCTGCACGACCCGCAAGGTCGGCCCCGGAACCTGATTGTTGTAGGCATAGGCCTCCACCGTTTCGCCGGGCAAGATCGACCATCGGATCACCGAGGCGGTCAGGTCGAAGACCTTGACGTGGCCGTCCATGCGCGGCTGAAGAACTTCGCCGCCGGTCGCCGTCTCCCGCGCCTGAAAACTCGTGAGGCGCGGATCGACCGCCGCCATGTCGCGCATCGCGTCGCCGGGCGTATCGAACGTCATGATCATCCCAGGGGCCATGATCGCACGACCGACGTCGTGGGCGCTCAGATGCATGTTCACCCTGGTGAACGGATAGGCGAAGCCGGCGACCAGCATGATCGACGTGAAACTGGCCATCACAGCGATCTGGACGCGGGTAGGGGCGAATGCGCGGTTTGCGTGATCTTGCCCCGACCCGTGATGCTGATGACTGCCGGCTTGCTCTTGTCGGTTCTCGTCTCCGTAGGCATGTGCGCCCTCCTGTCGGTGCTGCCCATGCATGTCGCCGGCCATTTGGCCTCTCTCCGTCATCAGCCCGTGCTTCAGCCCCTTGGCGACCAGCCAGACATTGAACGGGTAGGCGATCGCAAAACCGACCCCGATGCCGAGGGCCATCACGCCCCAGAAGAGCATTTCTTCCGGCCACATGGCCCTCATGTCGCGGCCCATCATCAGGATCGCCATGACGGGAGCCATGCCGGCCATCATCGCATTCATGCTGATGAATTCCGGCATGAAGGAGTTTCGGACATTCTGCCAGTAAGTGCCGCCCATCATGTTCTTCATGAACAGAGCCTGGAAGATGAACAGGCCGAGCGTGAAACCGGCAATGTATTCGATGATGATGTCGATCCACATCGGCAGGCCGAGAAGTGCGGTGATCGCGGCGGCGATGATGATGCCCGTGGCGTCACCGGCAACGCAGTGGATCGTGGAGCCGATCCCCTGCTTCCACAGCGGCTTGATGAATTCCTCATGCGTTCCGGGCACAGGTTCCTTGTCCGCCAGGATGTAGAGGAGCAGGCCGATCGGCCCGAGGTAGAGCGTGACAAGGATGAAGCCCCATTTCATCACCGCCGGTTCGGGATTGTTCCTGAACTGGTCCCAGGCAACGTAGAGCGTGCTGATGCCGGCCAGGATGAACCAGACGAAGAGAAGGTAATCGATTGGCTGGATGAACATGGCTTCCTCCACATCGCGAAGTCACGAGATGGAGCGGACGCTACAAGTTTCCAGCGTTGGAAGGTCAAACGCCGCCAGGCATGTTTCGACATTGACGAGCAGGCGGTGCCATGCTTCATCATCGACCCGGACAGGTCGTTTTCGACTGGCGTTGTCGGGCTCGCAAAGGGCAGGGCTGGGCCCGGATGGGATTTGAGGAGGCGCGGTCATGGGCAAGCGGATCGTATTCACCGGCGGCAGCGGCAAGGCCGGGCGGCATGTCGTGCCGTATCTTCTCGGGCAAGGGCATGAGGTCTTCAACCTCGACCTGGTGCCGCTCGATTGCCCTGGCGTCAACACTCTCATTACCGATCTCAGGGACGGCGGCGAGACTTTCAATGCGCTCTCCATGCATTTTGGCTTCAAGGGGCTGGAGAGCGGCAAGGGGCCGGCGCCCGTCGATGCGGTTGTGCATTTCGCCGCCGTGCCGCGCATCCTGATGCGGCCCGACAACGCGACATTTTCGGCCAACACGATCTCCACCTACAATGTGATCGAGGCGGCGATGAAGCTCGGCATCTCCAAGGTGATCATCGCGTCCAGCGAGACGACCTATGGCGTCTGCTTTGCCGAAGGCGACAAGGACTATCGTTCGTTTCCGCTTACCGAGGATTACGATGTCGATCCGATGGACAGCTACGGTCTCTCCAAGGTCGTCAACGAGAAGACGGCGCGGGCCTTCGCCATGCGTTTCGGCGCAGACATCTATGCGCTGCGGATCGGCAACGTGATCTCGCCGGAGGACTACAGCCGCTTCCCCGCCTTCCTGGCGGACCCGCCGTCGCGCAAGCGCAATGCCTGGAGCTACATTGATGCCCGCGATCTCGGCCAGATCGTGCATCTGTGCGTCGAAAAGGATGGGCTGGGCTTCCAGGTCTTCAATGCGGTCAACGACACGATCACGGCGCTTGAGCCGACCGGACCCTTCCTGGAGCGTTGGGCGCCCGGAACGCCCATCACCGGCGAGATCGGTGAATTCGAGGCGCCGATCAGCAACCGCAAGATCCGGGAGGTGTTGGGTTTTGCCGAAAGCCACAACTGGCGGAAATACGTCTCCAATTGATTAGCGCCGCTAAAACGGGGGAAAGCCATCAAACGAGATTGGTCGGGCCGAGCTGTGCTACTATATGATTCCATGACGATGGAATCGGCGGCCTGACCCCATGAAACAATATCTCGATCTTCTCCGGCATGTGATGGAAACCGGCACCGACCGGGGCGACCGGACCGGCAAGGGCACCCGCTCGGTGTTCGGCTACCAGATGCGCTTCGACCTCACGGAAGGTTTTCCGGTCCTCACGACCAAGAAGCTGCATTTGAGATCGATCATCCACGAGCTCCTGTGGTTCCTGAAGGGCGACACCAATATCGCCTACCTGAAAGAGAACGGCGTTTCGATCTGGGATGAATGGGCCGACGAGAAGGGCGAGCTTGGGCCGGTCTATGGCTACCAGTGGCGCTCCTGGCCCGCCCCCGACGGCCGCCATGTCGACCAGATCTCGCAGCTGATCGAGGGCCTCAAGGTCAATCCGAATTCGCGCCGGCATATCGTATCGGCCTGGAACGTCGGCCAGCTCGACGACATGGCGCTGCCGGCCTGCCACTGCCTGTTCCAGTTCTATGTCGCGGACGGCAAGCTCTCCTGCCAGCTCTACCAGCGTTCCGCCGACGTCTTCCTCGGCGTGCCGTTCAACATCGCGTCCTACGCCCTGCTGACGATGATGGTGGCGCAGGTCACCGGCCTGAAGCCCGGCGACTTCGTCCACACGCTCGGCGATACGCATATCTATTCGGATCATTTCGAGCAGGCGAAGCTGCAGCTGACCCGCACTCCGAAGGCGCTGCCGACGATGCGCATCAATCCCGCAGTGAAGGACATTTTCTCCTTCCGCTTCGAGGATTTTACGCTCGAAGGGTATGAGGCCGATCCGCATATCAAGGCGGCGGTGGCGGTGTGAGCAGGCCTCGCCTCGTCATCATCGCCGCGGTTTCGCAGGACGGCGTCATCGGCCGCGATGGCGACATGCCCTGGAGGCTTTCGACAGATCTCAAGCGCTTCAAGGCGCTGACCTTGGGCAAGCCGGTCATCGTCGGGCGCCGAACCTTCGATTCCTTCGGAGGACGGCCGCTTCCGGGTCGGCCGCATGTGATCGTCACCCGCAACCCGGATTTTCATTATGACGGCGTCGATGTGGCTGCATCGTTTGACGAAGCCGTCGAGATTGCCGGCCGCAGGGCGCAGGAAACCGGCTCGGACGAAATCTTTGTGCTGGGCGGTGGCGAGATTTACGCACAGGCGATCGGGATCGCCGACATGCTGCGCATTACCCATGTCGAAACCGGGATTTCCGACGGCGATACGCTCTTTCCGGCCATCGATCCGGATCTCTTCGACAAGGTGGAGGAGATAGCGGTTCCGGCCGGCGAGAAGGACAGCTATCCGACCCGTTTCACCACTTATGTCCGTCGAGCCGCGACAAACTGAAACATTTCGTTACCGTTGAACGGGAAGTTATTGAACCTGCGTTGAAAGCGGGCCTCCCCATCCCTATAACGGGCAATAGCCAGATCGATGCCGCACGGCAGGGTCGCGGCTTGGGAGCGAATACGAACAAAGAGGTTTTGATGCCCTGGAGCAATCAGAATGGTGGCGGCGGTGGCCCTTGGGGCGGCGGTGGCGGTAATAATCAGGGCCCCTGGGGACAGGGACCGAACCGCCCGCGCGGCGGCGGGGGAAGCGGCGGGCCGCCGGACCTCGAAGACATCATAAGGCGCAGTCAGGACAGGCTGCGCGGCATGATGCCCGGCGGCTTCAACGGCGGCGCCTTCACGATCGTGATCATCGTCATTTTCGCCTTCCTCGCCTTTCAGTCCATCTACACCGTTCAGCCGGACGAGCGTGGCGTCGAACTGCGTTTCGGGCGGCCGAAGGATGAAATCTCCATGCCGGGCCTGCATTTCCATTTCTGGCCGCTCGAAACCGTCGAGATCGTCAAGGTCACCGAACAGCAGCAGAATATCGGCGCGACGCGGGGCTCCAGCTCCAATGCCGGCTGGATGCTGACCGGCGACCAGAACATCGTCAACGTGCAGTTCTCGGTCCTGTTCACCGTCACCGATCCGAAGGCCTATCTCTTCAACCTCGAAGGCCCGGCCGCGACGCTGCAGCAGGTTTCCGAAAGCGCCATGCGCGAAGTCGTCGGCCGTCGCCCGGCGCAGGACATCTTCCGCGACAACCGCGAAGGCATCTCGACCGAAGTGCGTAATATCATCCAGGGCACGATGGATACCTACGGCTCCGGCCTTTCCATCAATGCCGTGCCGATCGAGGATGCAGCTCCGCCGCGTGAAGTGGCCGACGCGTTCGAAGAAGTACAGCGCGCCGAACAGGACGAGGATCGTTTCGTCGAAGAAGCGAACCAGTATTCCAACCAGAAGCTCGGCCAGGCGCGCGGTCAGTCAGCCCAGGTCCGTGAAGAGGCATCCGCCTACAAGGACAAGGTCGTCAACGAAGCGCAGGGCGAAGCGCAGCGCTTCGTTTCGATCTACAACGAATATGCGAACGCGCCTGAAGTGACGCGCCGGCGGATCTTCCTCGAAACCATGGAAACGGTCCTGAAGAATTCCCGCAAGATCATTCTGGACAACAAGGACGGCGTGGTTCCCTATCTGCCGCTCAACGAGATGATCAAGCCGCAGACGACCCAGGGGGGCACGCGATGAACTCCAATCGACTCCCCGCAATCCTGATCGGCCTCGCGGTTCTCCTCGTGCTGATCTATTCGTCGGTTTTCGTGGTCAACGAGCGCGAACAGGCAGTCGTCGTCCGCTTCGGTGAGATCCAGGACGTCAAACGCGCGCCTGGCATCTATTTCAAGCTGCCATTTGCCTTCATGGATGCCGATCGTGTCCAGTATGTCGAGGACCGGGCTTTGCGCTTCGATCTCGACAATATCCGCGTCCAGGTGCGCGGTGGTGCGTTTTATGAAGTCGACGCTTTCGTCGTCTATTCGATTGCCGATCCGCGCCTCTTCCGGGAAACGGTCTCGGGTGACCGCGATTCGGCCGAATCGCGGCTTCGCACCCGCCTCGATGCGGCGCTGCGCCGTGTCTACGGTCTGCGCAATTTCGATGCGGCGCTCTCCAACGAGCGCTCTTCGATGATGCAGGAGGTTCGCACCGACCTCACTGCTGCGGCGGAAACCCTGGGGCTTGCGATCCGCGACGTTCGTATCCGGCGCACCGACCTCACTCAGGAAGTCTCTCAGCAGACCTTCCAGCGCATGAAGGCCGAGCGTCTTGCCGAGGCCGAGCTGATCCGCGCCCGTGGTAACGAGCAAGGCCAGCGGCGTCGTGCCATTGCCGACCGTCAGGTCGTCGAACTGGTCTCCGAAGCGCAGCGGGATTCGGAAATCCTGCGCGGTCAGGGCGACGCCGAGCGCAACAAGATCTTCGGCGAGGCCTTCCAGCGCGATCCGGCCTTCTTCGAGTTCTACCGCACGATGCGCGCCTATGTGGCCGCACTTGCCGATAACGGCACGACGCTTGTGTTGTCGCCGGATTCGGAATTCTTCCGGTTCTTCAACTCGTCTGCAGGTCAGGCACTTGCGCCGGTGCCGGCACCTGCGCGGCCGGCGCCGCCTGCTGCACCCGCAGCGCCGGCGAACTGATCCCATAGGACTGGGGCGGCGCAATGCCGCCCCTTTCATAACAGGACCATCCACAGGCGTGACGGGTAGAGGACACAATCCTCACGAAAAGGTAATTTCCACCGTCGTCATTCCGCCTTATGCTCTGCCGAAACTCCGCCCGATTCAAAGGTTCCTATAACCTGCCCGGGTCGAGACCGCTCTTCCGGGGTGATGCGGACAATCCAACAGCGAGGACGCCAGATGGCCCATTCGGTTCGATCGACCTTCAAGCGCACCGTCACGCTTGCGGCAACTTTTGCCGTCCTGGCGGCACCCTTGCAGGCGATTGCCCAGACGCCGGTCCCTGCCGCTCCGGGGCAGAATGCAAATCCGCCGGCCGCCGGTTCTCCCGGCGTCATGCTGCCGGCCCCGCCGACACCGTCGCCGAGCATCAATCCGCCGCCGGCTCCAGCGCCGATGGCAGGCGGCGGCCCGGGTTCGATCGCTGATCTCGCCGAAGGTCTGCTCGATGCCGTCGTCAACATCTCGACATCGCAGAGCGTCAAGGACCAGGGGGCCGGCCCACAGCCACAGATCCAGGAGGGCTCGCCTTTCCAGGAGTTCTTCGAGGACTTCTTCGATGGCCAGGGCAAGCAGAACGGCAATCAGAAGGTTTCTTCCCTCGGCTCCGGCTTCGTGATCGACCCTTCCGGCTACGTGGTCACCAACAACCACGTCATCGAAGGTGCCGACGACATCGAGGTGATTTTTCCGAACGGCACGAAGCTCAAGGCCAGGCTGGTCGGCACCGACACCAAGACCGACCTTTCGGTGCTGAAGGTCGAGCCCAAGGCACCGCTGAAGGCAGTGCGTTTCGGCGATTCCCGCCGCATGAGGATCGGCGACTGGGTGATGGCGATCGGCAACCCGTTCGGCCTCGGCGGGTCCGTGACACTGGGCATCATCTCGGCGCGTGGGCGCAACATCAATGCCGGCCCCTATGACAACTTCATCCAGACGGATGCGGCGATCAACAAGGGCAATTCCGGTGGCCCGCTGTTCAACATGCGCGGCGAGGTGATCGGTATCAACACGGCGATCATTTCACCCTCCGGCGGTTCGATCGGCATCGGTTTCGCCGTGCCGACGGAACTCGCCGAAAATGTCGTGCACCAGCTGACCGAATTCGGCGAGACGCGTCGCGGCTGGCTCGGCGTGCGCATCCAGCCGGTGACCGACGACGTTGCGGCAAGCCTTGGTCTCGACCGGGCACGTGGCGCGCTGGTGTCGGGCGTCGTCAGCGGCGGGCCGATCAAGAACGGCGAGATCAAGGCCGGCGACGTGATCCTGAGCTTCGACGGCCAGGCGGTCAACGAGATGCGCGACCTGCCGCGCATCGTGGCGGAAAGCCCAGTCAGCAAGGAAGTCGACGTGGTGATCCTGCGCGACGGCAAGCAGCAGACCGTCAAGGTGACGCTCGGGCGCCTCGAAGACAGTGCCGAGTCGCAGGAGGAAGACGATCAGCCGGCCCTGCCGGAAGGCCAGGGCGAGAACAAGGCGCCCAACAACAATGCGCCCGGCGACCAGAAGGGCGAGCTCAGCCGGGACCCTGCCGCAGCCTTCGGCATGACGCTCGCCGTGCTCGACGAGGACCGCCGCAAGAGCTTCAGCATTGTCGAAAGCGTCGAGGGCGTGGTGATCACGGCCGTCGCGCCGAACTCGCCCGCCGCCCAGAAGGGGCTGAAGGTCGGCGAGGTCGTGGTCGAGGTGGCGCAGGATTTTGTCGAAAGCCCGGCCGACGTCGTCAAGCGGATCGCCGTGCTGAAGTCCGAAGGCCGCCGCAACGCGCATGTGATGGTTTCGGATCCTTCCGGCAACCTGCGCTTCGTGGCGCTGCCGCTGGAGTAAACTCAAGAGCAGAGCGGTCAGCGGGTGCGTTCCGCAGCCGCCTTCTGCCGTTGCCATTCGTCGCGCGTGACCGCATAGACCACATGCGGTTTCAGATGCGGGTGCGTATCCGGCACCCGCGGATGGTCGAAATCCATGCCGGTGATGCGGTGCAGGCCGAGCCGTTTCATCACCGCGGTCGATCGCCTGTTTTCGCCGACTGCAAAGGAGACGACTGCGTCGAGATGCTTTTCCCCGAAAGCGAAGTCGAGCAGGGCGCGTGCTGCCTCCGTGGCATAACCGTTGCCCCAGAACCGGGTCGCCAGCCGCCAGCCGATCTCCACCGTTTCCAGCGGAAAGATATCCGGCATGTTGGCGAGGGACAGGCCGCAGAAACCCATGGGCTCCTGTGTTTCCTTCAGTTCCAGCGCGTAGAAACCGAGCCCCGTCTCGGTGATCGTGTCGTTGAGCCTGGCGAGAAATGCATCCGCCTCTTCATGGGTGCGGCGGAACGGAAAAAATTCCATCACCTTCGGATCGGAATTGATCTCTCGAAAGAGATCACGGTCGCTGTCGATCCAGCTCCTGAGGCGCAGGCGTTCGGTTTCGAGGATGATCATGGGAGACATATCTTGGCGCAATTTCAGGCGGACTTCTTTTCCTGCTGCGCGACGTGTTGGCGAAGCACGCTGTTTATCTCGGTCTGGTAGCCGCTGCCTGTCGCATGCTCTTTAAACCATTCGATGACATCGGCATCCAGGCGAATCGTCACTGACTTCTTCAAAGGGCGATAGAGATCACCGCGCCTAGCCAATCGCCATTGCTCATCGGTGATTTCCGATATGTCGCTTGTGTCGATTTCATCGTCGGGGAGCTTTTCGAGGGCGTCGAGCTCTTTGCGGCGTCTATCGTCAAGACCTTTCGTGCTCATAACGTCTCCTCTCGTGAACAGTTGCTTTTCGGGCGCTTATGATACGGACGACTTCACCGAAATCGGTGTCGCGGTAGACATGAGCCGCGACCAACACTGTAACAGCACCGACCGATCCGATTGCCAACCACCGTTCCTCGCCATCGTAAACCGCATCAGGAATGATCATGTGAAACCGATCGTCCCAGATAAGCTCCGCGAGTTCGAAAGAGACGCCGTGTTTGGCCTTATTGATCCGAGCCTTTTGCAGATCCCATTCGAACCTTGGCATGACAATCCCTATTGTACATACAGATACGTAAATATCAATGGAAAGAGCTATCAGGTAGCCGCAACAAAATCCGTCCTGCGATAACCCTGGATATAGAGCAGGGCGGTTAAGTCGCCGTGGTCGATGCGCATCTTGGCCTGGGCGGCAACGGTGGGCTTGGCGTGCAGCGCGACGCCGGAACCGGCGATGTCGAGCATGCCGAGATCGTTGGCGCCGTCGCCGACGGCGATCGTGTCGTCCGGCAAAATCCCGAGTTTTTCGGTGATGGCGAGAAGCGCGTCGATCTTGGCCTGCTTGCCGAGGATGGGTTCGGCAACCTCACCGGTGAGAATGCCGTCGTTTTCGAGGAGGATGTTGGCGCGGTTCTCGTCGAAGCCGAGGGTCGCGGCGATGCGGCTGGTAAAGACGGTAAAGCCGCCCGACACGAGGGCGGCGTAATTGCCTTTGGCCTTCATGGTGGCGATCAGTTCAGGCCCGCCTGATGTCAGTGTAATGCGCTTTGCGATGACGTCGTCGACCACGGAGATAGACAGGCCCTTCAGAAGTGCGACGCGCTCGCGAAGCGCGGGTTCGAAAGCGATCTCGCCGTTCATGGCGCGGGCGGTGATCGTCGCGACCTTGTCCTTCAGCCCCACGACGTCGGCAAGCTCGTCGATGCATTCCTGGCCGATCATGGTCGAATCCATGTCGGCGATCAGGAATTTCTTGCGACGCGTATCCGCAGCCTGGATAACGAGATCGATGGGTGCGCTGCCAATGAGAGCCCTCAGATCGGCCTCGGCTATCTGCGGGTCGGTTCCGTCGCGCAGCGCGATATCGCAGGCGATACCATCCGCCAGCCAGTAGAGGCCCGAGGCTTTCACTGCCTCCGCCGCTTGTTCTCCGAGCTTTTGCGTGAGAACTGGGTTTGACGGATGGGCAATGAGCGTGGCAACGAAAGCCATATGAGCGACCTTATCGACAATTTTGATGCGATCCTGATAACCGGGCCGACGGCCAGCGGCAAGTCGGCGCTTGCATTGCGCCTGGCGCGCGAGAAAAACGGCGTGGTGATCAATGCCGACAGCATGCAGGTCTACGACACGCTGCGGATCCTGACGGCGCGACCGGCGGAGGACGAGATGGAGGGCGTGCCGCACCTGCTCTACGGGCATGTGCCGGCGACGAGGGCTTATTCCACCGGCGAGTGGCTGCGGGACGTGACGGCGCTCCTGCCGGAATTGAAGCGTGACGGCCGGCTGCCGGTCTTCGTCGGCGGCACCGGGCTTTATTTCAAGGCGCTGACCGGCGGGCTGTCCGACATGCCGGAAATCTCGCAGGATATTCGCTGCGAGGTGCGCCTGCGCCTGAAGGAGGAAGGCCCCGAGGCGCTGCATGCGGAGCTTCTGGTGCGTGACCCGCCCTTAGCCGCGAGCCTGGAGGCCAGGGACGGGCAGCGGATCGTAAGGGCGTTGGAGGTTCTGACCGAGACCGGTCGCTCCATCACCGAATTTCAGGGCAGGCAGGGGCCGATGGTGATCGACCCTTCGAGGGCGAAGAAGCTTGTCGTCCTGCCAGACAGAAAGCTGCTGCACGAACGGATCAACCGCCGTTTCGAGACAATGCTGGAGACCGGGGCCGTGGATGAGGTGAGGGCGCTGCTGGCGCTCGGTCCCGCACCCGACCTGCCTGTCATGAAGGCGATCGGCGTTGCACAGATCGCCGAGATGCTGGAAGGCCGCATCGGCCGGGAAGAGGTTATCGAACGCAGCTCTGCACTGACCCGCCAATATGCCAAGCGGCAGATGACCTGGTTTCGCAACCAGATGGACGAAAGCTGGGAGCGATTGGCCTGAGACCGGCTCAGTCCTTGTCGTAAAGGCTGCTCAGCGGTTTCTTCAGCAGGCTTTCGCGCAGCGATCCTTCGCGCCGGAGCAGCGGGTTCGGGCGCGGCGCGCCTTCGGGTGCCGGCGGACGCTGGAATGTCGGAGGTGCGGGCTGGTAGGGCGGCGGCTCAGGCGGACGGTCGCGGCGCAGTTCTGCGAAACGGTCAGGTCGGGGCGCTAAGGGTTGTTCGGGTGCCGCCGCGCGCGGCAGCATTTCCGGCCGATAGGGTTCCAGCTGCGGGTTGGTCGCCATGGGCGGTGTGGGGTTGATCGTCACATGGCCGGTTGAGCGGATCTCCCGGTTCCAGCGATCGAGTTCGGCATCGCCCGCCGGCGGGAAATCGTCATCGGCGTCCTCCTCCGAGTCGGAAGCGCCTTCCGGGAAGGGCGCCGTCGCCGTGGCGTAGCTTTGCTGGAAGGCGGAAATATCCGGGCCGCTGACGGCGCGCATGCGGGCGATCACGGTGCGCAGGTCGACCGTATCCGGCGTGTCCTCCGTACCCTTGTCGGCGACGCCATTGGCCTTGGGCAGGTATTTCTTCTCGACGCGAGAAAACCGCATGCGCATCGGCACGGAGATCGCCTCGCCGAAAGCGATCGCCTCGCCATTGCCGATCGACGACAGAAAACTGGTCGTCGAAATCGACGAATTCGGGATTGCCGACTTGATGATTTCCTGGTCGCGGTCGTTGGACAGTCGCATCGCGAACACGGTCGAGCACTGCGACAGGATCGTCTGGTCGAGTTCGCCGGGGCGCTGGGTGATGACGCCGAGCGAGACGCCGTATTTGCGGCCTTCCTTGGCGATGCGCGAGATGGCCTGCCTTGTCGGGAAGAAACCCAGTTCACGGTCGGCCGGCACATAACGGTGGGCTTCTTCGCAAACGACGAGCATGTGGATGGCGCCATTGCTCCAGAGCGCCAGTTCAAACGCCATGCGGCAGAGGACCGAGGCGATAGAATTGACGACTTCAGAGGGAATGCCGGCGAGCTGGAAGGTCGAGATTGGCCGATCGTCGCCTGGAATGCGGAAGATATAGGCGATCGTCTCCATGATCGTGTCGTTGATCGTATTGTTGGAGAACATGAAGTGATAGCGCGGGTCGTTGATCGCCGACAGGATGCGCATCTTCAACGACCGCAGGAAGGGTTTTTCGCCGCGGCCTTCGAGGCGGCCGATCCGTTCGTCGATCAGGGCCAATAGGTCCGCCATACGGTAGGGAACCGGCGTGTCGGCGGTGACCGAGCTTTTTTCGGTCGAGCGGCGCATCAGCGACGTTTCGTTGCCGCGAAAGGCGCGTTTCGCCTCCGGAATGAGGTCGCGCAGGATGTCCAGTTCTTCCGCCACGGCCGGACGACCGCGAAAAACCACTTCGGAAAACTCTTCGAGCCGCATCAGCCAGAAGGGCAGGTCGAGCGTTTCGGTATCGATGACGACCGCGTGATCGGGAAAGGCTGCGGCAAATTCGTTGTGCGGATCGAGAATGAGGACGCGCAGCTTCGGGTCGGTCTCGATCGCCTTGTGGAGGAGCAGGGAGACGGCGGTCGACTTGCCGACGCCGGTCGAGCCGACGATGGCGAAATGTTTCGACAGCATCGAGGGGATATGGATCGTTGCGTCGATCGTGTCGTCCTGCGTCAGCTTGCCGACCACGCAGGTTTCGTTCTTGCCGGTATCATAAATGCGGGAAAGGTCGGCGGCGCGAATGCGGTGCGCGACCGCGCCGAGATAGGGATAACACGAGATGCCGCCCGTGAACTCGTCGCGGCCATCGGGTCCCTTGCGCACCTCGCCGAGCAGCTCGGCCTCGATGTGGAAACTGGTGTTGCCGTTTTCGCTCCACTCTTTGCCGCCGGTCTGCATTGCATAGGCAAGTGCCACGACACGGTTTTCGCCGACACTGATGGAGATCAGCCGGCCGACGGACCACAGTTCTGTAAGATCGGTCTCGCCGTGTTCGGCAACGGCGGAAATGGTGGCGTGCGAGCCGGTGCAAGCGACGACGCGGCCAAGCATGCGGTTGCCGGGTCTCTGGATGTCGCGACGATCCTGCTCTCCTGCGGATGCGGAACGTTGCAGATCGTTGTTCAACAAACTCGGGCCCCTATTATTGGGGGTGGCGGATCAGCTCGGGGCTCGTCCGTCGGGTCGCTACCCTCCAAACAGGAGGAGTATATTGTGCCGGCCTTAACAACTCGTATAGGAAAGCGCGCGGCCGAATGCGTGGAAACGGAGCAGCAAAATCAAACTGATGACGATTTTTGGCGCATGCCCACGTTGACGAACGACATTTATCTGGCTAACACTTCGCGCCATGAAGATCTCGATCGCTCTTATTGTGGTGGGAACGCGCATGGGCAGGACGGTGTAACCGTCCGGCGACAGCCACCCATGCGCGGAAAGACAGGCTCCTCCAAGGGGCCTTTTTTTATGCCTTCAATCCGGCTCGGAGGAGCCGCCGGTAAAAAATCCAGCAGCGAATGGACCAAGACAATGACGGATACGAACAATCAGATGCCAGATAATCAGACGCCAGATAACCGGATGACTGGTGCGGAGATCGTCCTGAGGGCTCTGAAGGACAATGGCGTCGAACATATCTTCGGATATCCGGGCGGCGCCGTCCTGCCGATCTATGACGAGATCTTCCAGCAGGACGACATTCAGCACATTCTCGTTCGCCACGAGCAGGGCGCCGGCCATGCGGCCGAAGGTTATGCCCGCTCAACCGGCAAGGTCGGGGTCATGCTGGTGACGTCCGGTCCAGGCGCCACCAATGCCGTCACCCCGCTGCAGGACGCGCTGATGGATTCGGTGCCGCTGGTCTGCCTGTCGGGCCAGGTCCCGACGACGCTGATCGGCTCGGACGCCTTCCAGGAATGCGACACCGTCGGCATCACCCGGCCCTGCACCAAACACAACTGGCTGGTCAAGGACGTCAACGACCTGGCCGGCGTCATCCACGAGGCCTTCCGCATCGCCCAGACCGGGCGGCCGGGCCCGGTCGTCGTCGATATCCCGAAGGACGTCCAGTTTGCGACCGGCACCTATACGCCGAAGCCGGAGATTGCCCAAAACACCAGTTATCAGCCGCGCACCCAGGGCGACATCAATGCCATCCAGGCGGCCATCGAGCTGATGGCCTCGGCACGCCGGCCGATTCTCTATACCGGCGGCGGCGTCGTCAATTCCGGCCCGGAAGCCTCGCGGCTGCTGCGCGAGCTGGTCGAGCTCAGCGATTTCCCGATCACTTCGACGCTGATGGGGCTCGGTACCTATCCGGCTTCCGGAAAGAACTGGCTCGGCATGCTCGGCATGCACGGCTCCTACGAGGCGAACATGGCGATGCATGACTGCGACGTCATGGTCTGCATCGGCGCCCGTTTCGACGACCGTATTACCGGCCGCCTCAACGCGTTCTCGCCGAATTCGCGCAAGGTCCATATCGATATCGATCCGTCCTCGATCAACAAGAACGTGCATGTCGACATTCCGATCCTCGGCGATGTCGGCAGCGTTCTCGCAGACATGATACGCCTGTGGCGCGCCCTGCCGAAGAAGCCGGCCAAGGCGCAGACCGAGGAATGGTGGAGCCAGATCGACCGCTGGCGGGCTCGCAAGAGCTTTTCCTACAAGCATTCCAACGATGTCATCATGCCGCAATATGCGCTGCAGCGCCTTTTCGAGGCGACCAGGGGGCATGACACCTACATCACCACGGAAGTCGGCCAGCACCAGATGTGGGCGGCGCAGTTCCTCGAGTTCGAGGAGCCGAACCGCTGGATGACCTCGGGCGGCCTCGGCACCATGGGTTATGGCCTGCCCGCGGCGATCGGCGTTCAGGTGGCGCATCCGGACGCCCTCGTCATCGACGTTGCCGGCGACGCATCGATCCAGATGTGCATCCAGGAAATGTCCTGCGCCATCCAGCATAACCTGCCGGTCAAGATCTTTATTCTGAACAACCAATACATGGGCATGGTCCGTCAGTGGCAGCAGCTGCTGCACGGCAACCGCTTGTCGAACTCCTATACGGAAGCGATGCCGGACTTCGTCAAGCTCGCGGAAGCCTATGGCGCCGTCGGCATCTACTGCGACGATCCGAAGGAGCTCGACGACAAGATCGGGGAGATGATCGCCGTCAAGAAGCCGGTGATATTCGATTGCCGCGTCGCCAATCTCGCCAACTGCTTCCCGATGATCCCCTCGGGCAAGGCACATAACGAGATGCTGCTGCCGGACGAAGCCACCGACGAAGCGGTTGCCAATGCCATCGATGCCAAGGGTCGCCAGCTCGTCTGAGACGGGCGGCACATCCTTCAACAAATTTCTGAGGAAATGGACCTAAGATAATGAATGCGCATCAGCAACCGACCGGCTCCGCCTACTTCATCGCCCCCGAGACCGCGAAGGCCGAGAGCCACACGCTTTCGGTTCTCGTCGCCAACGAACCCGGTGTTCTCGCACGGGTGATCGGCCTGTTTTCCGGCCGCGGCTACAATATCGAGAGCCTGACGGTTTCGGAAACGGAACATGAAGCTCACCTATCCCGCATTACGATCGTCACGCGCGGCACGCCGACGGTGCTCGAACAGATCAAGGCGCAGCTCGAACGCATCGTGCCGGTGCACCGGGTCGTCGACCTGACGGTTCGTGCCTATGCACTCGGCCAGGAACGGCCAATCGAGCGCGAGGTGGCGCTGGTCAAGGTTGTCGGCCAGGGTGACCACCGCGCCGAGACGCTGCGGCTCGCGGATGCCTTCCACGCCAAGGTCGTTGACGCGACGGTCGAGCATTTCATCCTGGAAATCACCGGCAAATCCTCGAAGATCGACCAGTTCGTGGCGATCATGAAGCCGCTTGGCCTGGTTGAAGTCTGCCGCACCGGGATCGCGGCGATGAACCGCGGTCCGCAGGGGATGTAACGGGTCGGGCGGAGAGCGATGTCTTGCGGGCGTTCGACACTCTGATGGCGAAACGTCGAACGCCTGATCTCGACTAGATCATCGCCAATGGCGCCTTGCGCGACGGTGGCGGGAAGGCGGCGTCGAGGGCCGTCCAGTCCGCCTCGCTGAGATCCAGGTCGACCGCCTCGGCGTTTTCCGCGACGCGGTCCGGATTGGCGGATTTGGGGATGGCGATGACGCCGTCGCGTTCCAAGAGGAAGGCGAGCGCCACCTGTGCCGGCGTCGCCTGATAGGCCTTGGCGATGCGGATCAGTTCGCCGCTTCTGGCAAGCCGGCCCTGTTCGATCGGCGAATAGGCCATGACCGGGATGCCGCGTTCCTGGCACCAGGGCAGAAGATCGTATTCGATGCCGCGGCGGGAGAGATTGTAGAGCACCTGGTTTGCGGCGCAGTTTCCGCCATCCGGCACCTCCATCAGTTCCTGCATGTCATCGAGATCGAAATTGGAGACGCCCCAGGCGCCGATCTTGCCGGCCCGGCGCAGCTCCTCGAAGCCGGCGACGGTTTCGGTCAGCGGATGTTCGCCGCGCCAATGCAGGAGATAGAGGTCGAGCCGGTCGGTCTTCAGCCGGTCGAGGCTGCGTTCGCAGGCCTCTACGACACCCTTGCGGCTGGCATTCCAGGGATAGACCTTGCTGACCAGAAACACCTGGTCCCGCCGGCCGGCGATCGCTTGTGCCGTAATCTTCTCGGCGCCGCCCTCGCCATACATTTCTGCCGTGTCGATCAGTGTGAGGCCGAGGTCGAGGCCTCGCTTCAGGCTCTCAATCTCTGCCTCGGCCTTGCGGCTGTCCTCGCCCATCTGCCATGTGCCGAGGCCGAGCGCCGGGACCGAAATGCCGGAGGGCAGGGTGACTGTCGGGATGTCGGACATGAAAGGCCTCGGTCAGTTGCTTCTGGAGATGGGTATCTTATCGAAATATGGCGTCGATTGAAGTTGCCAAGTTCCGCTTGAAGATCGCCGCCAACGATCCTATCACCGGAAGGCAGGCCATCCGGGAAACGAGATGGTCGAGATAACCGGGGCGGATTGGCGCTAGGAGAAAATATGTCGCTGGAAACCTTTCTGGCCCTCGTCCTGTTCGCCTTCACGACTTCGATCACGCCGGGGCCGAACAACATGATGCTCTTCGCGTCGGGCGTGAACTTCGGCTTTACGCGGACAATTCCCCATATGCTCGGCATCGGTGCCGGTTTTCTGTCGCTGCTGATCGCGGTCGGCCTTGGCCTCGGCGCGCTGCTGCATTCGGTGCCGGTCGTCTACGCAGGACTGAAATTCGCCGGCGGCGCCTATCTGCTCTGGGTCGCCTGGAAGATCGGCACGTCGCGCAGCCTGTCGGACGGCAAGACCGGTGCGCAGCCGATGACATTTATTGGCGCGGCGGCCTTCCAATGGGTCAATCCGAAGGCCTGGGTCATGGCGGTCACGGCCATGGCAACCTATACGAACCCGGAATATTACCTGCCGACCGTGATGCTCGTGGGGCTGGCGTTCGCCGCCGTCAACGTGCCGAGCGTTTCGACCTGGGCCGGTTTCGGTTCGGCGCTGCGCGAATGGCTGTCGGTGCCGGCGCGGCTGAAATGGTTCAACATCACCATGGCACTCTTGCTTGTCGCCAGTCTCTGGCCAATGCTGAAGTAAGGAGACAACCATGTCCGCAGATCATCACGAGCACGAGCACGATCACGATCACCATCATGGGCATGACCACCAGCACGACAACCGCTACAGCGACATGCAGGCGCGGGTGAAAGCACTGGAAAGCGTGCTGACCGAAAAGGGGCTGATCGATCCGAAGGCGATCGATGTGATCGTCGAGACCTATGAGACGAAGATCGGCCCGCGCAACGGCGCCCGAGTGGTCGCCAAGGCCTGGAGCGATCCGGATTTCGCCGAATGGCTGAGAACGGACGCGACGGCGGCGATCGCCAGCCTCGGTTATACCGGCCGGCAGGGCGAACACATGCGGGCGGTGTTCAATACGCCTGATACCCATAACCTCGTCGTCTGCACGCTGTGCTCCTGTTACCCGTGGGCGGTACTCGGACTGCCGCCGGTCTGGTACAAGGCGCCGGCCTATCGCTCGCGCGCGGTCATCGATCCGCGCGGCGTGCTTGCGGAATTTGGGCTGACGCTGCCGGAGGACAAGAAGATCCGCGTCTGGGATTCCACGGCGGAACTGCGGTATCTGGTGATCCCCGAACGGCCGGAAGGCACAGAGGATCTCGGCGAGGAGGCGCTTGCCGATCTCGTCAGCCGCGATGCGATGATCGGCACCGCGATTGCGGGGCCGCGTCCATGAATGGGCCTCACGATCTCGGCGGACAGATGGGTTTCGGGCCGGTGGCGCCGGAAAAGGACGAGCCCTATTTCCATACCGAGTGGGAAAAGCGGGCGCTGGGGCTGACACTGTCCGGCGGTGCTCTCGGTGGCTGGACGATCGACGAAAGCCGGCATGCGCGCGAAAATATTCCGCCGGCGGCGTATCTGGGCGCGAGCTATTACGAGATCTGGATACGGGCGCTGGAAGTGCTGCTCGAACGCCATGGCTTCGCGACCAGGGCGGAAATCGATGCGGGCCAAAAGCAGATGGAGCCCGCCACGCCAAAACGCATCCTGAAGGCGGATATGGTGGCGGGCGTGCTTGCCAAGGGCGGACCTTGCGACCGGCCGGTCGAGACCAAGCCATCATTCCAGCCGGGCGATCGGGTGCGGACACGCAATTTCAATCCCGAGACACATACGCGGCTGCCGCGTTATGCCCGCGCCAAAACCGGTTTCGTCGAGGCCGTGCAGGGTTCCTTTGTGTTTCCGGACGACAATGCGCATGGCAAGGGCGAGAACCCGCAATGGGTCTATACGGTCGTGTTCGACGGGCCAGAAATCTGGGGCGAGGGTGCAGACCCGACATTGACGGTCTCGATCGATGCCTGGGAGAGCTATCTTGAGCGCGTGTGAAATCCCATCGGCGTTGGCGCAGTCGCCCGGATTGCCGAAGTCACCGGAGGGTGATCCGGTGTTTCCGGAGCCTTGGGCCGCGGAAGCTTTCGCGATGACGGTGCATCTGCACGAGCGCGGCCTATTCAGTTGGAGCGAATGGGCCGAAGCGCTTTCAGGCGAGGTCCACAAGCCCGGCCGGGCCGAGGATGGCAGCGACTATTTCGACTGCTGGGTGGCGGCACTCTCCGGGCTGCTGGTTGGCAAGGGCGTCGCGGACAGCGAAACGATCCTCAGCCTGCAGCAGAGCTGGCAGCGGGCCGCCGAGGCGACGCCGCATGGCCGGCCGATCGAGCTTGCCAACGATCCGCTGCGCTGAAGATCAGCTCGGAAACTGGCGGTAACATTCCTCGGCGACCCGGCGCAGCATATCGCGGGAGATTTCGCCGGTGACGGCGTATCCGAGCTCGCCGTCGATCCAGTAGAAGGTCTCGACCGTGCTGGCGGAGGCGAAGCGAAAACTGGTGGAGCGGTTTTCCTTGTTGCGGCCGACGAGCACGGTCAGGCGCTGGCCCGTCTGGTCCTCGTACATGAACAGCGCGCCCGGCTTGCCGCCGACCGGCAGCAGGCGGCCGCCGACCAGCTTGAAGCCCATCGGTTGAAGGTTCGGAACCTTGAGATTGGCAATCGACAGCCGCTTGCCGAGCCAGTTCGCAAGATGCGTCTCCTCGTTGGCAAACACCTCCACCGGGTGGCGCACTTCGCTTGCATAAACGAGGAAGGCGTTGCGGGCCTCGCGGGGTAGGATTTCGGCCTCGGCAAGCTGGATATCCGGGCGTTCGAACAGAAGCGGGCCATAATGGCCGCCGAGCGCGCCGGCTGCGAAGATCAGAACTGCGGCGGCTGCCAGAGCCAAGCGGCGGGACGGCCAGATACCGGTGCGCGCCAGGCCACCGGTGAGAAGCTGGATATCGGTCGGTTTCGATCGTTCGTGACCGGCGAAGACGGCGCGCAATTCGTCGTTCTGCTCCTGCCAGTCGGCCACCATCTGCGCGGCGTCCGGGTTTTCGGCCAGAAAATTCTGCACACGGGCACGGTCAGCCTCGTCGAGGAAGCCGTCGGCATAGGCGTGCAGTTCCGCTTCGGATACGGATCCGGCTTCGGTCATCGTGGTCTCCGCAATGGTATGACGTTTTCCTCCCGCATTTTTTCCCGCAAAGCCTGGCGCGCCCGCGACAGGCGCGACATGACGGTGCCGACCGGAATTTCGAGCATGTCGGCGACTTCTTGATAGGCATAACCTTCGACGACCACCAGCATCAGCACCGCGCGCGCATCCTTCGGCAGCGTCTCCAGTGCCTGGACGAGGCGGTTCTTTTCCAAGGGATCGTCGGCGCTCGTGCTCGCAGCCAAGCTCTCGGCCTCCTCGATGCCGACGGACGGACGCCGCGCGATCGACCGTCGCGCGTTGAGGTGAAGATTGGTCATGATCCTGTAGGTCCAGGATTTGAAATTCGCGCCGCGCCATTGGCCGCGGCTGACCAGCGCCTTCTCGACGCAATCCTGTAGCAGGTCCTCGCTCTCTGTGTCCGAGCGCGTCAGGCTGCGCGAATAGCGCCTGAGCGAGGGCAGGAGGGCTAGGATCTGCGTCTCGAAGGAAAGCGGCGCGGGAGCCTGTGCCTCACGCGCCGTTCCGGAAGTGGATTGATCAGGGCTTTGCGACATCCCAAACGCCGTTCACGCCGTCACCGGTGGTGTCGCCTTCCTTGGTATCCTTGACCCAGTAATAAAGCGGCATACCGTCCTTCGCCCACTGCTTGGCCCCGTCCTTGCGGGTCACGATGGAGTATGCACCATCAGCCTTCGCATCGGAAGCGGCCATGACCGGCGGCCAGTTGGTGGCGCATTTGTCGTAGCAGTTGGAGGTGCCTGGCTTGTCGTTCTTGAAGGTGTAGAGCGTCATGCCCTTTTCACCGGCAACGACATCGCCCTTGGTCGAGGTCTTGACGGTCTTGAACGGGCCGGCGGCAAAGGCCACCGAGGTCAGCGCGGCGAGCGCGAAAGGCACGAGAATGAAGGTCTTCATGGATCGTCTCCCTGGTTTTGAATGGCGGCCTCACATCGGCCACCGAAGTCAAGACACCGGCAGGCGTGGATTTATTCCGTCGAGGACCAAAGATTTTTTCGGAGATGATCGAACCGCTCATCCCGGCCTTTGATTCATCTTTCGTTCTTTTTCGGTTGCGCTTGGACGCAGAATCCTGCCAAGTCCCGCCATGCAATTTGCACCGCAACAGGACGAGGCCCTCAAGGCCGTTTCACAATGGCTGAAAGAGGGGCGCAGCCAGGTCTTTCGGCTGTTCGGTTATGCGGGCACCGGCAAGACCACGCTTGCCAAACATTTCGCCGAAAATGTCGATGGCGAGGTGCTGTTCGCGGCCTTCACCGGCAAGGCGGCGCAGGTTCTACGCTCGCGCGGGGCGCGGAACGCGAAAACCATCCACTCTCTGATCTACAGGCCGCGCGGCGAGGAGGCGGTCGAGGACGATGCCGGCAAGACCTCAATCTCGCCGATGTTCTCGATCAACCGGCAGAGCCCGGTCGCCAAGGCGGCGCTTATTATCATCGACGAATGCTCGATGGTGGACGAGGCGCTCGGCAAGGACCTGATGAGTTTCGGCACGCCGATCCTGGTGCTCGGCGATCCCGGCCAGCTGCCGCCGGTTTCCGGCGGCGGGTTCTTCACCGAACAGGATCCAGACTATCTGCTGACGGATATCCACCGCCAGGCGCGCGACAACCCGATCATCCAGCTGGCGATGGACGTGCGCGAAGGTAAGGAGATCATGTATGGCGACTACGGTACCGCCAAGGTGATCTCCCGCAATGAGGTGACGCAGCCGCTGGTGATGGAGGCGGACCAGGTTCTGGTCGGCACCAACAAGACCCGCAAGCGCTACAATCAGCGGCTCCGGGAACTGAAAGGTTTTACCGCCGACTATCCGCAATCCGGCGACAAGCTGGTCTGCCTCAGGAACGACCCGGCCAAGGGCCTGCTCAACGGCTCGCTCTGGCAGGTGATGAGCTCGTCGCGCGAGACCGTGAAGCCCGGCATCAACCTGATGATCCGGCCGGAAGACGACGACATGGATCGCGGTGCGGCCAAGATCAAGCTTCTGAAACAGGCGTTCGAAGAGCAGGAAGGGGAAATCCCCTGGACGACCCGCAAGCGTTACGACGAGTTCGATTACGGTTACGCGCTGACAGTTCACAAGGCGCAGGGCTCGCAGTGGAACAACGTCGTTCTGTTCGATGAAAGCTGGGCGTTTCGCGACAGCCGGGAGCGCTGGCTTTATACCGCGATCACGCGCGCGGCCGAAACTCTGACGATCGTCCGCTAAAGAAGCCGATCAGTTCGGCACGAAACCCAGCAGCATCGCCTTGGCGACGGCCTGAAAACGGTTGGTCGCCTGGAATTTCTGGATGATGTCATCCTCCATCCGGCGCAGGTCCTCGAATTCGAGGTTGAGCGCGCGGGCGAGCCGTGGTGCCGAATAACCCTCGGCCATCAGCCCCAGGCACCGTTTCTCGATGTCGCTCAGAACCAGGGACATCGGCTTGGGGCCGGCGAGCGCCTGCTCTTCTTCCTCGGCCACCAGCAGGTTTTCGATCTGCTGCATCTGCCGGCGGATATTGGAAATGTCGGAGGTGAGCTCCCGCTTGCGCCGGGCCAGCATGTTGTGGAACATCTCGTTGGCTTCCGTCTCCGACGTTGCGCTGGCAAGCTCTTCCATCAGTTCCTGGATGACCGCCACAGGAATGCCGATTTCGCGGCAGGCATTGATGACCGCCATGCGATGGATCTGGACCCTGTCATAGACCCGCATGCTGCCGGAGCGGCGGGCGGTGATCAGGCCCTTTTCCTCATAGAAGTGAAGGGTGCGGTGGGTGACGCCGAAGAGATCCGCCATTTCGGCGATCGCCACAGGCTGGCTCGGCATTTCAAACGGAAGGGAGACCTGGGGAAGAGGAGGAAAATAATGGGCTGCTCGCGCCGGCGGCGCATTTTCGGTCATGGCCTGCATGGTATCGCTTCGCATCGAGTCCCCTTGCGCCTGAAGTCGGCGGCGTGGTCGAATATGCATCTGAAGGTTGCGACATTGCGTCGGACCTCTCGGATGGAACCTCGGTACTGAAAATGCGGACCCGATTGAAATGAGTGGCAGAATTCGCTGTTCAAACCGTATTCCGCCGCCTTTTGGCCTGCCCGGCGAACTCTGTTAGATATAGATTAGCTAAAACTTTAAGAAATGGTAGCCCCTGTTGCCTCGTGAATTCTCGTCCATCAAAACTCTTTATAAGTGCATTTTTCTAAACCCGGTGGCATTGCGAAGGCGCATGGCCTAAAAGCGGATCGACCTTTCAAAACCGGGTATTGCCATGCCGACCAAGCTTTCCGTGAACCTCAATGCCATCGCCATGCTGCGCAACCGTCGCGATCTTCCATGGCCAAGCGTCGAAGCGCTGGGGCGCATCGCGCTGCAGGCGGGTGCGGCCGGCCTGACGGTGCATCCGCGCCCCGACCAGCGCCATATCCGCTTCACCGATCTGCCGGTTCTTCGGGCGCTGATCGACGACGAGTTCCCGAATGCCGAGTTCAATATCGAAGGATATCCGAGCGAGGATTTCCTGGCGCTATGCGAGGCGACCCAGCCGGAGCAGGTAACCCTGGTGCCGGACGATCCGACCCAGGCGACCTCCGACCACGGATTCGATTTCCGTGCCACGAGCGAGATGCTGAAGCCGATCGTGGCGCGGCTCAAGAAGGGCGGCATGCGGGTGTCGCTGTTTGCCGATGGCGACGGCGACGTCGAGGCGATGAAGCTCGCCGGGGGGACGGGCACTGATCGTATCGAACTCTATACCGGGCCCTATGGCGGCTGTTTCGACAATCCGGAGCGCGGCGCCGAAATCCTTGAAAAACTCGGGCGGACGGCGGATGCGGCATTTGCCGAAGGGCTTGGCGTCAATGGCGGTCACGACCTGACGGTCGCAAACCTGCCGGCACTGGTGAAGCGTATTCCGAAGATGGCGGAAGTCTCGATCGGCCATGGCCTGACGGCGGATGCGCTCGAATACGGCATGGCGGAAACCGTGCGCCGCTTCTGCCGCGCCTGCGGCCAGGTCGTCTAATTCGACGACAGTTTTGCCTCGCAGAGCTCGAGCTCCCAGGTCTGGCCGTTGCATTCCGGGCCGAACAGGTTGTGCTTTTCCTCCGCGACGAGCTTGAAACCGGCCGTTTGATAGATGCGGATTGCCGCACTCAGGCAATCATTGGTCCAGAGCGACAGCTTTTTGTAACCGGCGAGCGTCGAGAATTTGATACATTGTTCGACGAGCGTCCGGCCGAGGCCAAGGCCGCGGGCGGCGGGATCGAGGTAGAGAAGGCGCAGCTTGGCTGTGTCGCCGCCATCCGCCACGACCACCGAGCCGACACGTTTGCCGTCGCGTTCGGCGATCCAGCAGCGTTCGCGCTCAGGGTTGAAGTTGGCGATGAACTTGCCGGCGACCTCGGCGACCAACCCTTCGAACTTGTCGTTCCAGCCGTATTCCCGCGCATAAGCGACCGCCTGGGCTTCGACCAGCCAGCCCATGTCACCGACACGATGCGGACGGATGACGACCGGCGGTGTCGGCGCGGCCGATTGCGGATCGAGAATGGTGCGGATCACCTGCATCGAGCCGATCAGTCTTTCGTGGCCGAACGTGTCCACTTCCCTCAAATCCCTGGCGATCTGCTGGCGGGAGCGTTCACCGAGCGTCTCGTATTCGGCCTGTCCCTTGTCGGTGACAATGAGGATCTGGCTGCGTTTGTCGTCGGGGTCCGGCTCGCTGGCGAGGAAGCCCGCCTCGCGGAATTTCTTCAGCAGCCGGCTGAGATAGGCGGGATCGAGGCCGAGATCGCGGTTAAGCTCGGTCGCGGACACCCGTTTGCGGGCGCCCATCTCGTACAAGATGCGCGCTTCGGTCAGCGTGTAATCGGTGTCGAGATAGCCCTTGGCGAGAACGCCGAGCTTGTTGGTGTAGAAACGATTGAAGGCCCGGACGGCATCGAGAACGGCAGGATCGGTCATCGGTAGAGTCTCCTTTAGGGAGACTCTGTCAGATATTTGTTGGACTGAGTCAAATAAATTTACGCTGCGGCCTGTTTTGCCGCCGGCTGGCCAAGCGCGAAATCGACGGCTGCCTTGGCATGGATGGCGGTGGAATCGATGCCGGGCACGGGGAGGCCTGCCGAATCGAGCAGGAGGCAGATTTCCGTACAGCCGAGGATGATGCTGTCGGCGCCTTCAGCCTTCGCCTTTTCGATCATCGCGATGGCCCGGGTGCGGGAGGTATCGAGAACAATCCCGGCGCAGAGTTCGTTGAAGATGATGTTATGGATATCGGTACGATCGTCCGCATCCGGCACCATGACGTCGATACCGAGCCCCTTCATGTGATCGGTATAGAAACCGTGTTCCATCGTGTAGCGTGTGGCGAGCAGGAGCGGCCGCTTCAGGCCTTGCGATTTCAACGTCTTGGCGGTCTCGTCGATGATATGGATGAGGGGTATGTCGATCGCGGTCTGTACTTGCGGGGCGACGAGATGCATGGTGTTGGTGCAGATCAGCGCGCATTCCGCGCCGGCCGCCTTCAGCCTGCGCGCGCTGCCCGCAAGATGCTCGGCCGCCAGATCCCAGCGGCCGGCCTTCTGCATGTCGACGATCTCGGCAAAATTGACGGAATGGAGCAGGAGATCGGCCGACGCAAAATCACCGAGGCGGTCGCGCACCATCTCGTTGATCAGCCGATAATACACGGCAGTGCTTTCGAAACTCATTCCGCCAATCAAGCCGATCCTGCGCATTTTTTTCTCCAAACGAGATGGAATTGGCAACTCCATCTCATTTATCGCGAAATTCGGAGAGCCGCAATCCGGCAAGATGCTAAGCGGCGAGCGCGGCCTTCTGGGTCTCGAAATAGGCAGCGAGCGTCTGCGGCTTCTGGCCGGTCAGCGTCTCATAGTCGCTCGTCACCTGTTCGAAATTGCCGGCGCGGATATTGGCATCCGCCGAGACCAGCATAGTCGCGACGAAGGCGGGCAGGCCGGCGCCAGTAAGGCCCTGGGTCAGCTGCTCGTCGGTGACATCAACGACCTCAAGCGGCTTGCCGGTGGCAGTTGATGCGCGGGCGGCGATTTCGTTGGCCGTCAGGGATTCCGAACCGGTGAGGGTGAGGGTGTGGCTGCCGGCCGGCGGATTGGCAAGGGCACCGGCTGCGGCACGGGCGCAGTCGTCGCGGCTGATCGTGGTGATCTTGCCCGCACCCACGGACGTGTACCATTTGCCGACCTGAAGATTGTGCGGCATGCCCATCAGATAATTGTCGTGGTACCAGGAATTGCGCAGGATCGTGTAGGCGACACCGCTCGCCTTGATGGCCTCTTCGGTGCCGAGATGATCCGGCGCGAACGTGACTAGCGACTTGTCGGGGTTGGGCATGGACGTATAGACGATGTGCTTCACGCCGGCCTTCTTGGCGGCGGAAACGGCGTTCCTGTGCTGCGTGATGCGCTTGCCGGGCGTTGCCAGTTCGTCGGTGGAAATGATCAGCACGCGGTCGACACCGGTGAATGCCTTCACGAGCCCGGCTTCGTCGTCGAAATCGGCTGCGCGGGTTTCCAGGCCGCTGGCGGCAAGGTCGGCGAGCTTGTTCGGATCACGGCTGGCAGCGACGATGTCGGCGGCAGCGACCTTGGATGTCTCCAGCAGGTGACGCAGCACTGCGCGGCCCAGATGGCCGGCGGCGCCGGTGACGAGAAGTTTGGTCATGCGGTTTCTTTCCTGGCAATGGCCGGCCTGTCGGCGCGGCGAATATTGTTGGTCTCAAAAAGAGACTAGCACTAGAATAGGAATTGACTTCGATCTGTAAAGGAGGCAGTTTCCAGGGAGATCGTTACTTCAAGGGAACCACCTCCATGGCCCTCAATGCAAGCCGTAAGCCGATGCTGGACGGCAAGGAATGCGATACGTCCGGATGGAACATGGATAATTGTCCGGTCCGGGACGTTATCGACCGGATTGCCGGCAAATGGTCGACGCTGCTTCTCGGGGCCCTGGCGCGCCAGCCCTATCGCTTCGGCGAGCTTCGCCGGCTGGTGCCGGATATCTCTCAGCGAATGCTGACCCAGACGCTGCGCGACCTGCAGCGCGACGGTTATATCGAACGCGAAGTGTTTCCGACCAAACCACCGAGCGTCGAATACCGGATGACTGATCTCGGACGCTCGCTCTTCGAGCCGCTTTCCAAGGTGCTGCAATGGGCGGAAGCCAATCATCCGTCGGTGAAGGCCGCGCGGGTGAAATACGACGAGAGCGAACTCGCCTGATCGAGCCCGCTATGGATCAAGGCTTGTCAGGCATATTGATCGCTGGAAGCTCGCATGTCGGCAAAACGACGCTGGCAAAACGTCTGGCCGAGACTCTCAACTTGAACATGGTATCGACCGATAGTCTCGGGCGGCATCCAGGGCGGCCGTGGCCGAGCGTCCGTCCACCTGTGGCCGAGTATTATAGGCGCCTTTCGCCGGAGACGATCTACTGGTTCCTGAGGGTGCATCACGAAAACATGTGGCCCGGCCTGAAGCGAATGATCGACGGCGAGATAGAAGCTCGAAAACCATTTGTGCTGGAAGGATCGGCACTGCGGCCTGAATTCATCGCGCCGCTCGTTTCGGAGACGCTTGTCGGGATATGTCTCCATGCCGATACAGATTTCCTGCGGGAGAGAATGCGAGCCGAGGCGGGATATCTGCAGGCCGGGGAGGGCGATCGAGCTATGTTCGACGCGTTTATTGAGCGTTCCGTTCACGACAATGCGGAAATGCACAAAGCGGCTCGGGAAAACGGGCTGAGGATCGTTGATGCGGCCGATCCGCATGCCGTCAATAATCTTTTCGACGAATTGGTGCGGCGCGGACCGTCTTTGAGTTCGGCCGGAGGTTAGTCTTTGCGGTCAGTACATCGCAGGCTGGCAGGGCGGCCCGGAAGCCGCCCTGTAGTTTATTGGCGCGGTGGTGGTCAAGCCGCCAGCGAGGCGATGTCGATGACGAAGCGGTAGCGCACGTCGCTCTTGATGACGCGTTCATAGGCTTCGTTGATATCCTGGATATTGATCTTCTCGATCTCGGACGTGATGCCGTGCTCGCCGCAGAAATCCAGCATTTCCTGGGTTTCCTTGATAGAGCCGATCATCGAGCCGGAGAGGCTCTTGCGGCCGCCGATGACCGAGAAGGCATGGACCGGAACCGCATGTTCCGGGACGCCGACCAACACCATGGAGCCGTCGAACTTCAGGAGGCCGAGATAGGCGTTCCAGTCGATCGTCGTGCCGACCGTGCAGATGATCAGGTCGAATGTTCCGGCGAGCTTGGCGAAAGTCTCGGCGTCGCTGGTGGCGTAATACTCCTTGGCGCCGAGCCTCAGGCCATCTTCCTTTTTCGACAGCGTCTGGCTGAGCGCGGTGATATCGGCCCCCATGGCCGCACCGAGCTTGACGCCCATATGGCCAAGGCCGCCCATGCCGACGATCGCGACCTTCATGCCGGGACCGGCCTTCCAGTGGCGCAGCGGCGAGTAGAGCGTGATCCCGGCGCAAAGCAGCGGGGCGCCGGCGTCGAGCGGAATATTGTCCGGGAAGGAGAGGACATAACCTTCCTTGACGACGATCTGGTCCGAATAACCGCCATAGGTCGGCGTCGTGCCGTCGGCCTCGACGTCGTTATAGGTCTGGGTGAGGCCCGGCAGGAAATGTTCGTAGTCGAGATCACGGGTGGCGCAGCCAATGCAGGAATTCACGAAGCACCCGACACCGACACGGTCGCCGACTTTGAACTTGGTCACACCAGCGCCGACGGCCGAAACGACGCCGGCCACTTCATGGCCCGGCACCATCGGAAAGCGGGAGTTGCCCCATTCGTTGCGGGCCTGGTGGATGTCCGAATGGCAGACGCCGCAATACTGCACCGAGATGACGACGTCGTCGTCATTGGGTTCGCGGCGCTCGAAGGTGAAAGGCGTCAGTGGTTTCGACGCGTCGGTCGCGGCATAGCCTTTTGCAATAGCCATGGGAGCTCCATTCATCTGTTGGTTGGGAGGGAATTGGACGCGCGGACTATGCCTCCGGACCTCGCAACGGCGTTAGAGCGATCCTGCGAGCTTTTTGCACGATCCTGCAAAAGTGATCGCCCGCCTGTTGGTTTCATCGGCAAGTCGGCATAGGAAAAGCGCTCATCTGCTCATCCCGGAGGCTCCATGACACTGCCCTTCAATCCCTATCACGAGGCGGCCTCGATTGCCGCGCGGCACGTTCAGAAGGATGGGGAAGTGTTCACGGCCGTTGGAAATCTGATGCTCAGCCGGCGGACGGTCCCAACCGCACCGCTCTATATGGATTACCGGCCCTGCATCGGTTTGGTCCTGCAAGGCACCAAGAGCGTCAAGCTGGGGGACGAGGTGATTGCCTACGGCGTCGGCGATTATCTTCTCACCTCGATCGAATTGCCGGTGACCTCGCGCGTCACGGTCGCAAGCCCGGAGGTGCCGCACTTATGTTTCGCGCTTGCCATCGATACGGACCGCCTGTCCGCGCTGCTGGAGCGGGTAGACGTTCCCCGGCTTGGTTCCGACACCGATGCCATGCGCGGCATCGTCTCCAATGTCGCGCCACCGGAACTTCTCGATGCCGCGACAAGGCTGCTTCGGCTCCTCGATCGGCCCGCGGATATTCCCGCCATGGCGCCGCTGATCGAGCAGGAAATTCTCTATCGTGTCCTCTCCGGGCCGGATGGCCCACGGCTCATTCATATCGCGACCGCCGAAAGCCGCAGCAACCGGATCGCCCGCGCCGTCGCCTGGCTGCGCGCCAATTTCCACCGGCCGCTGCGGATCGAGGACCTGGCGGACCATGTGGGCATGAGTCCATCTTCGCTGCACCACCATTTCAAGTCGGTGACCGCGATGACGCCGGTGCAGTTCCAGAAGAAGCTGCGCCTGCATGAGGCGCGGCGGCTGATGCTGCTGGAAGGGCTGGATGTTGGCAGCGCCGGCCACCGGGTCGGCTACCAGAGCCCGTCGCAGTTCAGCCGCGAATACAGCCGGCTCTACGGTGTGTCACCGCTGCGTGACGTGGGTGCTATCCTGGCTGCCGCGGAATAGCGAGGCTTAAACCCTCGTGGATCAGCCGGGAAACCTCAGCGCCTTGTCGTTGCGGCAGCTCGAAGAACGGACTTGACGGCTGCGGCGGATGCTTTATACGAGCAGAACCGTACCGTACGGTACGCAAAAGGATTTGAGAACGTGAGAGCCGACGCCACCGACATGCCCGAATTTTCGCCGCGCCAGAACGCCGTTCTGGAACAGGCGCTTCGGCTGCTCGTGGAAGGCGGCGAGAAGGCGCTGACGACCTCCGGTCTTGCCCGCGCCGCCAATTGCTCCAAGGAAAGCCTCTACAAGTGGTTTGGCGATCGCGAAGGCCTGCTGGCGGCGATGATCGCCCATCAGGCGAGCAAGGTGCGCACCTTTGAGCGTTCCGGCGAGCGGCTGACCGCTGATCTCCTGCGCGACCACCTCGAACTTTTTGCCCGCGATCTGCTGGAGGTTCTGGCCGGCGACGTTTCGCTGGCGCTGAACCGGCTGGCGATCGGCCAGGCGACCCGGGAAGGATCGAAGCTCGGCAAGCTTCTGCTCGAACACGGCCGCCGGCAGATTGATCGCCGTGCCATGGCGCTGATCGACCAGGGAAAGAGGGCAGGGCTGCTGCGCTTCGACAACGCGGATGCCGCCTATCACACGCTTTACGGCCTGATCGTTTCCGACCTGCATGTGCGCATGCTGCTCGGCGAACCCGGCCTCAAGGACAATGCGCGCCAGGCAGAGAGGGCGGTCGCTTCGTTCCTCACGCTGCACGGCACGCAGAAACAATCGGCAGACGTGCTCGGCGTCTCCGCTGGACGATAACAATCATCAACAGACCTCACGCATAGGGAAGGAAAAAACGATGCGCGTTTATTATGATCGGGATGCCGATATCAACCTCATCAAGTCCAAGAACGTTGCCATCATCGGCTACGGTAGCCAGGGTCGCGCACACGCGCTGAACCTCAAGGACTCGGGCGCCAAGAACGTCGTGATCGCGCTGAAGGCCGGTTCCGGGACCATCAAGAAGGCCGAAGCCGACGGCTTCAAGGTGATGACCGTTGCCGAGGCCGCCAAGTGGGCCGACCTGATGATGATGGCGACCCCGGACGAACTCCAGGCCGACATCTACAAGGCCGAAATTGCCGGCAACATCCGCGACGGCGCGGCAATCGCCTTCGCACACGGCCTCAACATCCATTTCGGCCTCATCGAGCCGAAGACCTCGGTCGACGTCGTCATGATCGCGCCGAAGGGCCCGGGCCACACGGTTCGCGGCGAATACCAGAAGGGCGGCGGCGTTCCCTGCCTCGTTGCCGTTCACCAGAACGCTTCCGGCAACGCGCTTGAACTCGCTCTCTCCTACGCCTGCGGCGTCGGCGGCGGTCGTTCGGGCATCATCGAAACCAACTTCCGCGAAGAATGCGAAACCGATCTCTTCGGCGAACAGGTCGTTCTCTGCGGCGGTCTCGTGGAGCTGATCCGCGCTGGTTTCGAAACCCTGACCGAAGCCGGTTACGCGCCGGAAATGGCCTATTTCGAGTGCCTGCACGAAGTGAAGCTGATCGTCGACCTGATCTATGAAGGCGGTATCGCCAACATGAACTACTCGATCTCCAACACGGCCGAGTGGGGCGAATACGTCACCGGTCCGCGCATCATCACCGAAGAAACCAAGGCCGAGATGAAGCGGGTCCTGAAGGACATTCAGACCGGCAAGTTCACTTCGGACTGGATGCAGGAATACCGTGCGGGCGGCTCGCGCTTCAAGGGCATCCGCCGCATGAACGACAGCCACCAGATCGAGGAAGTCGGCGCCAAGCTGCGCGGCATGATGCCCTGGATCGGCAAGAACAAGCTGGTCGACAAGAGCGTCAACTAAGACGAATGAGCCGGGGCGGAATCAGGTTTCCGCCCCGGATTTTGGAATATAAGTGACATGCGGCAGGTTTTCGAAATGCCGGTCGCAGGTCACCAGATCGGCGTCAAGGAGCCTTGCTGTCGCGTAGATGATGGCGTCTGCGGTCGGGAGCTTGAAACGGAGGGAAGCTTCGGCGGCATCCCAGGCTATCTCGGTGCCTAATTCAACGACGATACATTCGGTGGTATAGGACATGAAGCGTTCGGCGGATTCCTCGCCCCTCTCCCTTATCAACCATTTGCACATTTCCATTTGAACGATCGTCGGGACGATCAATTCGTGCGGTTCAGGTATCTCGTCCGCCAGGCGTGAAGCCAGGGGACTGTCGACCAGCCACTCGATCCACGCCGAACTGTCGATGACGCGCATCAGTAACGATCGTCCCTGTCCCGATAATTGCTCGTGTCAGCGCCTTTTGCTATTCCTCTCAGCTCGTCTCGCGTCGGTACCGGAACGAGAACGACGCTCTTGCCCTTAGGGATGAAGGCAAATTGCTGCCCAGCTTGCCAATTATGCTTTTCGCGGATTTCTTTGGGTATCGAGATCTGGAATTTGGAGGACAAGGTCGCCGTCGTCATGATCTTACCTTCTGCGGATCGATAGACTATGCGTAAGATAGTGCCGTTGCAGGCAAAATCAAAGGCGAAAAAAATCGCAGCTACCCCGATAGGTCAGTCTTGCTGACCTATCGGTCTTTGTGTAAAGATTGGGCATAGAAAATTGAAATAAGAGGAAACATCCCGTGCTTGATTGGGAACAAATCTTTGCGACGCGCTCCAGCCGCATGCGCGCCTCTGAAATCCGCGAGCTGCTGAAGCTGCTCGACCAGCCCGATATCATCTCTTTCGCAGGCGGCATTCCGGATCCGGCGCTGTTTCCGGACGTGGCCTTCAAGGAAGCCTATTCGGATATTTTTTCCAGTGCCCAGGTCGGGTCGGCGCTGCAGTATTCCGTCAGCGAAGGCTATAAGCCGTTGCGCGAATGGATCGCCCGCGACGTCGCCAAGATCGGTATCGACTGCACGCCCGACAACGTGTTCATCACGTCGGGATCGCAGCAGGCGCTCGATTATCTCGGCAAGCTGTTCCTGTCGCCGAACGACACGGCCCTCGTGACCTGGCCGACTTATCTCGGCGCACTTTCGGCCTTCAATGCCTATGAGCCGAATTACGACCAGCTCTCGCTGAACGGCAACCGCACGCCGGAAGCCTATCGCGACACCGCGGCCAAGACCGGCGGCGCCGTCAAGTTCGCCTATCTGTCTGCCGATTTTTCCAATCCGACCGGCGAGACGATCGACCTGGCGGCCCGCGAAAGGCTGCTGGCGCTTGCCGACGAACTTGATATTGCGATCCTCGAGGACGCCGCCTATCAGCACCTGCGGTATGATGGCGAGGCCATTCCGCCGATCATGGCGCTCGACATCGCCCGCCGGGGCGGTATCGAAAACACCCGCACCATCTACAGCGGCAGCTTCTCGAAGACGCTGGCGCCGGGCCTGCGCGTCGGTTTCGTCGTCGCGGCGATGCCGGTTATTCGCAAGCTGGTGCTGATGAAGCAGGCGGCCGACCTGCATTCTTCGACGATCAACCAGATTGCCATCGAGCACGTCGCCTCGCGCGGTTTCGACGCCCAGGTCGCCAAGATCAGGTCCGTTTACAGCAAGCGGCGCGATGCGATGCTGGCGGCTCTCGACAAATACATGCCGAAGACCGCCACCTGGACGCGTCCGGAAGGCGGCATGTTCGTGTGGGTAACCTTGCCGGAAGGCATGGACGGCGCCGAGTTGCTGGCAAAATCGATCGCCACGGAAAAGGTCGCCTTCGTTCCGGGCAAGGCGTTCTACGCGGACAGCAGCAATGCCAATACGCTGCGCATGAGCTTCTCCTGCGCCGACGAGGCGATGATCGACGAGGGTATCAAGCGGCTCGGCCGCCTGGTCTCCAACGCAATCCGGACGGCCGCCTGAGCCTAGGAAACATTTGGGTATGAAAAAGCCTGCCGCGGATAAACGGCAGGCTTTTTTGTTGGTCGACCTTCTTCGACTGTCCTGTTAGTCGGCGGCGAGGACGATGAGCATGTCGCTGTCCGCATAGGAGGTCATTTCGGCGCGGGGCGGATTGACGACCACGCCGCCGAGATTCCTGACATCGGCGGCGCCCGGCCGCTGGCGGCGGTGGCCGATGGCGATTTCGCCGCGGCGAAGGGCTGCCAGCGCTATAGTGAAGAAGTTTACGGGTTTCGAAATATCGACATAATCACTCATCGGCCGCATGTAGATCTCGGAGCCGGCCTCATCCAGAAGCTCTTCGAAGATCGCCGCCATGGATTCGTTTTCGGAGGCTTGAGCGAGCATCAGGCTGACCAGCTTGTTGCTGACGACGAAATCCTCGGCGCGGGTGACTTCCGCGAGCTCGCGGTTGCGCACGTCGATCATCTCGCTGACGACGCTGACATGCTTGCCGGCCGTCTCGCCGATCTTGCGGAGCTGCAAAAGAGTGATCAGCGTGCGGGTATCGGCCGATTGGGCCATCATGCTGTCGCTGTAGCCGAGAACCAGGACGTGGTCGTAGGAGGGGATGTCGAGCGCGTCGAGCGCCGGGCGGCTGCTGGTGTCGATCACCCGGTGATCGACGGCAAGCACGGACCTGTCGAGGTTCAGTGAGGCGACTTCCCCTTCGAATTCCGGCGTGTCGGCGGCGATCGTCAGCCGCGAGCCGGGCGCCACATAGCGGGCAAGTTCGGTCGCGATGATCGGGCCGCGGCGATTCCAGCCGAGGATCAGCGTGCGCTCCGCGGTCTTGGCTCGCTTGACGATCGCCTTGATGGCATTCTTGTCGATGCCCATGTCGCCGGACCAGGTTTTGATCGAGTCGTCATCTTCGGCGATGATGACCGCGCGATCACCGGCGGCGATCACCTGGTTGGGATTGGGGTTGAGATGAATGGCGCCGTCCTTGTCGCAGAGACCGATCAGGGTGCTCTTGTCGTAGGCCAGCACCGCATTGCCGAAGGATTTTCCGACGAGGTCGGGCTGTTCGAGCGTGTAGATTTCGCAGCCGTCGAAATCGAGCAGTTCGGAATAGACGGCACTCAGGCCCGCCTGGCGGCTGGTATGGACGACGATGCGGGCGATCAGGTCGTCGGCGAGCACCAGCTGCATTTCGCTACCGCCGACGATCCTTGCGACTTCGGCGTTGTCGGCGTCGCGGATTTCGGCGGCAATCATGTATTTTTCTGTCCGCCGGTTGGGATCGTTCACCAGCGCAAGCACCGTCTTGATCACCTGCGGGTCCGCGTCCTCACCTTCCGGTGACAGCACGATGATCGATCGCGAGGTTTGCGGATTGACGATGCCGAGATCGTAGAGGTCGGTCGGGTCGCCGCTGCGGCAGATGATCTTGGTGTTCTTGCGATCGACGACTTTGGTGGCGATCTCGTCTTCCATCTCCACCTTGTCCTTGTTCGCCATGATGACGATGCGAGGGTTGCGGCGGCTCTGGTTGGCGATGACGAGTTCCGAGATGACGTCGAAGATCGAGGGCGACCAGTTGAGGATGATCGTATGCTCGGTTTCGAGCACCCGCGAACGGCCCTTGCGCAGGTCGTCGAGCTTGTCTTCCAGGCCTGATGAGATGACGCCGATGAGTGCCGAGAAGACGAAGATGCCGGCGATTGTGACCAGTAGCATGATGATGCGGAAGCTCCAACCCTGGTCGGCACCCATGGTGCCGGCATCGAAGGTCCGCATCAGCGATTCCCACGTGCCTTCGACGAAGCCCAGCGGCTCTGCACCCTCCGGCGCGATGCCGGTTACGGCGAGAATAGCGCCGGCGATCATGATCACTACCAGCGATATCAGCGCCAGCCAGCCGATCAGCGCGATTGCGCCGCCCGCCATGCTCTTGTCGAACCCATAGCGCAGCTGCGCGCCCCAGTTTGCCCGGCTTTTCATCTTGTGTCCCCGAAATATACCCTATGGCACGAGATGGCAGGATTTGGTTGCGAAACAATTGAAGCGGCCGGGTTCGACAGTGCTGTCGGGCCGGAATGATTGGAGCACAGTAAATTTAGTCTTCGAATCCCGGCAGTCGCTGGTAAAAGGCGCCGTAAGGCGACGTCGCTCCACAGCCTGTCACATGGCTGTCAATCAGGAATGCTTATCGTCCGCACCTTATGTTCGAACAGGGACGCTCCGATGAAGAACCTTCTTTCCGCTTTCACCGCCCTCGTGGCTTTTGGCATGATTGCCGGCGCCGCCGAGGCCGCCGATCTCGTGCTTTATACCAGCCAGCCGAATGAGGACGCGCAGGCGACCGTCGATGGTTTCAAGGCTGCCAATCCGGGCCTCGACGTACAGTGGGTGCGCGACGGGACGCCGCAGATCATGGCCAAGCTCAATGCCGAGATTCAGGCCGGCAATCCGGCGGCCGACGTTCTCCTGATCGCCGACACGGTGACGCTGGAGCGGATGAAGCAGGCCGGCCAGCTGATGGCCTACAAGTCGCCGGAAGCCGCCAATTACGACAAGGCGCTCTATGACGCCGACGGCTTCTATTATTCGACCAAGCTGATCACCACCGGCATCATCTACAACACCCAAGCCGCGATGAAACCGACCAGCTGGGCGGACCTTGCCAAGCCGGAAGCCAAGGGCCTCGTGACGATGCCGAGCCCGCTCGCTTCGGGTGCCGCCCTCATCCACGCGCAGACGCTTGCCGGCGTATCCGGCCTCGGCTGGGACTATTACAAGAACCTCAAGGCAAACGGCGCGATTGCCGCCGGTGGTAACGGCGCGATCCTGAAATCCGTCGCCTCGGGCGAGAAGGCTTACGGTTTCGTGGTCGATTACCTGCCGATCCGCGAAAAGGCGAAGGGCGCTCCCGTCGAGTTCGTGTTCCCGAAGGAAGGCGTGTCTGCCGTCACCGAGCCCGCCGCGATCCTTGCCTCCACCAAGCATGCGGACAATGCCAAGAAGTTCATCGATTACGTGCTCTCGCAGAAGGGCCAGGAAGGTTTCCTGAAGCTCGGCTACATCCCGGCCCGCAACGGCATGGCCGTACCGGCCGGCTTCCCGGCGCGCGAGACGATCAAGGTCCTGCCGATCAATGCTCCCGAGGCGCTCAAGAACTCCGAGAAGGACGTCAAGGGTTTCGCGGATATCTTCGGCATCAAAGGCTGATATAAGCGCCATATGACGCGACCTCAAAAACAGGGAAACAGCCAGCCACGCTGGCTGTTTCCTTTTGTCGTAACCGTGATCTTCTGCCTGAGCGTGCTGCCGCTCGGCCGACTTGCCGCGACCGGAATCATGTCCGCCTTTCGGGGCGGGGCGAGCGAACTTCTGTCCGACCCGAGCCTGTGGCGGTCTGTCTATGACACGTTGTCGACCTCCTTCTTCGGCATGATCGCGGCCGTGGTCCTGGGCGGCGGTTTCGCGCTGCTGCTGACGCTGTTCGACATCCGCGGCAAGGCTCTCCTCGGTTTCCTGTTCATGCTGCCGACGATGATCCCGCCGCAGGTGACGGCGCTGTCCTGGATCGGCATGACCGGGCCTTCGAGCGCCCTCCTGAAGGCGCTGGGGCTTGCGCCGCCGCTCGGCTCGCCGCAGCCGCTCTATTCGGTGGGCGGCATCGCGCTGCTCTACGGCGTGCAGAATGCGGCACTCGTCTACCTGTCGCTACGGGCCGGGCTTCTGGCGCTGCCGCGCGACGGTGTAGAGGCGGCAAGGCTTTCCGGCGCGTCGTCCTTTCAGGTCCTGAAGGACGTCATCCTGCCGCTGTCTCTGCCCGGTTTTGCGGCGGGGGCGGCGATCGCTTTCGTATCCTGCGTCGGCAATTTCGGGATTCCGGCGATCCTCGGCATTCCTGCCGGGATCTACACGTTGCCGACCCTGATCTATTCAAAATTTGCCGCTTTCGGTCCTCGCACGTTCGCGGATATCTCCGTCCTGTCCGCCTTGATCGCCATACTGTCGGTCGTCGGGCTGATGGTCGAGGCACGGGTGCTGCGCGGCCGCGACTATCGCGTCATCGGCCTGTCGGGACAGGTCGCGGTGTTCCGGCTTGGCGCCTGGCGATGGCTTGCCGAACTGCTGCTCTGGCTGACGATCTTCCTGATCCTCTTCATGCCGCTCATTGCCCTCGTCGCAAGTTCGCTGGCGCCTGCCTATGGCGTGCCGCTCAGCACGGCGACCGCGACTACGAAAGCCTATGAGGAAATCCTCTTCCGCCAGGCGGCGACGCGCATCGCGTTCACGAATTCCCTCTCGCTGTCGCTTGCCACCGCCTTCGGTCTCCTGGTGGTGACGGTGCTGACCGGCTATTTTCTGGTGCGCAGCAAGAGCCGCTTCGTGGGCGTCATCTCGGCGCTGGCGGAAATTCCCTATGCGCTGCCGGGCATCGTGCTGGCAGTCGCCTTCATCCTGCTGTTCGCGGCGCCCATTCCGGTGATCGGCATCTCCATCTACGGGACGATCTGGATCATCCTGATCGCCTATTTCTCCAGCTTCTTCGCCGTCAGCCTGAAACCGGTGGTCAGCGCGTTCCGCCAGCTCGATCCCTCCCTTGAAGAGGCCGCGCGGCTTTCCGGCGCAGGTTTTGCCCGCCGTCTCGCCGATATTCTCGTGCCCCTGGTAGCACCAGCCGCGGGCGCTTCGGTGATCCTCGTGTTCCTGATCGCCTGCAACGAACTGACCGTCTCGGCGCTCCTCTGGTCGGCCGGCACCCAGACGCTCGGCGTGCTGATCTACAATCTCGATGACAGCGGCAGTTTCAACATCGCCGCCGCACTTTCCGTCCTCGTCGTCGTCATGGTGATCGCGATGATGATCGTGCTGGAACTGATGGCGAAACGTCTGCCGAAAGGTGTGGTCCCGTGGCGAAGCTGATCCTCAACCGTCTCTCCAAGACATTCGATCTGGGAGGCCGGGCGGCCGTCAACGACGTATCGCTGACGGTGCGGGAAGGGGGCTTCCTGGCCCTGCTGGGGCCTTCCGGCTGCGGTAAGACGACGGTGCTCCGGATGATCGCCGGCTTCGAACAGCCGAGTGACGGCTCGATCCTGCTCGGCGAGCGAGTTCTGGCAGATGCTGGCGAGATGGTGCCGCCCGAACATCGCAACATGGCGATGGTCTTCCAGTCCTATGCGCTCTGGCCGCATATGAGCGTCGCGGAGAATGTCGGTTATCCGCTGAAGGTCCGGGGCATTTCGGGCGAGAAGCGCGACCGTAAGGTCAAGGAGGCGCTTGCCGCCGTCCACCTCGAAACCTATGCCGACCGGCGCCCCGCCGATCTTTCCGGCGGACAGCGGCAGCGCGTGGCGCTTGCCCGCTGCCTCGTCACCGAACCGGATGTCGTGCTGCTCGACGAGCCGCTTGCCAATCTCGACCGGCACCTGCGCCAGGAAATGGAAGAGACGTTTCGCGAGTTTCATGCCCGGTCGGGCGCAACGATGATCTATGTCACCCATGACCAGGCGGAAGCGATGGCGCTAGCGACCGACGTCGCGGTCATGTCCGAGGGCCGGCTGCTGCAGGTGGCGACGCCCGAGGAGATCTATGCGCGGCCTGAGGGCCGGCTGGTCGGCGGTCTCGTGGGGCAGGGATCGATCCTATCATTGCCGTCACCCGTCGGTGACGGGCGGCTTCTCGAATGGCCGGCCATGCAGGACATTCTGGCGGATCGCACGGAACGGACTTGCGCCGACATTCTCGTGCGCCCGCAGGATGTCGAGATCGCCGCCGGGGGTGCCGCGGTGACGGTGCTGTCGGTTCTGTTCGAAGGCGAGCGTTATGCCTTGCGCCTTGCCTTGCCGGATGGGCAGACACTGCGCGCCTTCAGCCGCCATCCGGTAAAGTCCGGGGACAGGCTCGCCGTCGTCATCCGCTCGGCCTGGCGTCTTTAAACCGCCGGCCTTATCGGGCTCCGGAACATTGCCACCGGATGACCCTGCAGCCGCGGCTGTTCTGGCGGCAGGAGCCGATCGCCTGGTTTTCGGCCTCCCTGCGGTTGTAACCCCAGCCCGAGCCCCAGCCGTCAGGACCCTTGGCGACGGCGCCGCAAGCCTGATCGAACCAGATTGCGATCCGGCAGTCGCTGGCGTCGCAATTGGACTGTGCGGTCCGTTCGGCGCTTCGGCGGGTTGCATGATCGTAGGACCAGCCGAGCGCACCCGTGCGCGGCGAATAGGCGATGGCGCCAAATCCGTCCGCCATCGACTGGCCGGCACCGGCGAACAGAGCACAGAAGGACAGAGATGCCAGAATTATGCGTTTCATGTACAAGAACCCCCGACGGCAGATCGTACCCCGATCACAATAGTGCCGCTGGCCTGAAGGTCGCATCGGTACCGAATTTCTGCAACCGACTTTGTGGGTTGCCGATAATGACGACTTAAATTTCTCGATTCATTCGTTTTTATTACGAGCACCGGCGGTTAAGGTGAAGGCTGCAGCAGGATGGATTCGATGTCTCTACGTCTCGGCACCTTCAACATTGAAAACCTGATGACGCGTTTCGATTTTTCCGGCTGGCGCAACCAGCTTCGGCAGGACCGGGTGCTGCGGCTCTACGATGTGCAGGACAAGGCGGTCTACCAGCAGCTCGAACAGGCCCGCATGATCGCCGAGACTGACGACACCCGGCAGCTTTCAGCGCTGGCGATCGCCGACGCGGATGCCGACATCCTCTGCCTTCAGGAGGTCGACAGCATGCCGGCCCTGCAGGCCTTCGAATATGGCTATCTCTACCGCATGGTCGGCAACGGCTATCGCCAGAAATATCTGGTCGAGGGCAATGATTCGCGCGGCATCGACGTTGCCGTGCTGATGCGCGAGGAGACCCGCAGCGGCGAGAAAATCGAGGTGCAGGACGTGCGCAGTCACGCGATGCTGACCTATCAGGATCTCGGCCTCTTCAACGACGAACTGGCGCTCAGCAACCAGGCGCATGACAAGATCTTCAAGCGCGACTGCCTGGAATTGGAGCTGACGATCGGGGGCAAGCCGTTCTCGCTGTTCGTCGTGCACTTCAAATCCATGGGCAATGCCCGCGACGGCCAGGACGGCCGCACGGGCACGATGGCGATCCGCATCGCTGAGGCGAAAGCGGTGCGCCAGATCGTCGAACGCCGTTTCGGTAAGAGCCGAACGGCGGACAAGAACTTCGCCATCTGCGGCGACATGAACGATTATCAGGAAAAGGTGCAGGTGATCGGCACCCGCCGCGAAGGATACCGGTTCGAACCGCGGCGCGAAGAGGCAAGTGCGCTGAACGTCTTCACCGACGACGACTTCGTGGTGAACCCGACTACGCGCCGCGACGTGATGGATCGCTGGACGCTTTATCATGCACGCGGTCCGGAGGAGCAGCATCTCTGCCAGCTCGATTATATCTGGCTGTCGCCGGCGCTCGCCGAGCACAACCCCGACAGCGTTCCGGAGATCATCCGCGGCGGCCAGCCTTATCGCACGGTCTTTCCGCCGGGGCAGGAAGTGGAACGGTTTCCGCGCATCGGATGGGACCGGCCGAAGGCATCGGACCATTGCCCCGTCGTGATGTCTCTGGAGCTTCGATGACCATCCAGACGATCAGCGGCTGGCCGCCTGAAAATACCGTCTTCGAGGTCGAGGCTTTCGATCTTTCGGTCCTGCCCGGAGCACATCCCATCTACGTCGCGCACCGGGACGATATCGAGGAGAACTGGGGGCGGGAAGCGGCGGCCAATCCGCATCTCTTCAACGGCCAGATGGTGCTGCAGAACAGGCTTTCGTTCCGGGACGGCGTGATCATCGGCGAGGCGCATGTCATCCCCTATTCGACGCTCTTGTGGTGGCGGAAACAGCCCGATCCGGCCGGCGCCTTCCATCTCTTCGGCTTCGCCGTGCCCGTCTCGTCCGATGGGGCAATCATCGCCGTCCGGATGAGCGAAAGGACCGCCAATCCGGGCCAGGTCTATTGCGCCGCCGGTTCACTCGATCTTCTGGACATCGTCGACGGCAAGCTCGATCTCGAGGCCAATATGCGCCGCGAAGTGCGGGAGGAAACCGGCCTCGATCTCGCCGACGCGAAGGCGGACCGGCAGCTCTTCGCCAGCTACAGCGGGCACCGGGTCGTCGGTTTCCGCTTCCATCGCTTCGATCTTACGGCGCGGGAGATGCTGGCACGCATCGCCGAACATATGGTGCACGACGAGGAAAAGGAGATTGCCGGTGCGGTGGCGATCCGCTCGGCCGATCGCGGCGCTCATCCCTACAGCCCGTTGATGTTCCCGATTCTCGACCTGTTTTTCGGCCATTCGATGCGCTGAACAGGGGTTGCTTTGAACCGACCGGTCGGGCAGTTTGGCGCCATCGAAACACGAGGAGGTGTGGTTGGCCCGTCGCTACAGCATCTATGATGTCTTCACCGATAGACGACTTGCCGGCAATCCGCTGGCGGTGATTGTCGACGGAGACGACCTTGCCGACGACAAAATGCAGGCGATCGCCAGGGAGATGAATCTCTCCGAGACGGTGTTCGTTCAGTCTTCCGCGAATGCCGCTTATGCAGCCCGTCTGCGCATCTTCACGCCGGGCCGCGAACTGCCTTTCGCCGGGCATCCGACCGTTGGAACGGCAGTGGCGCTTGCCGAACTCAATCATGGGTCTGGTGGGCAGCTCGACATGGACCTTGTCTGCGTGCTGGAGGAAAATGTCGGCCCGGTGCGCTGCGCCGTGCGGTTTCGTGCCGGCGAGGCGGGGTTTGCCGAATTCGACCTGCCGCGAAAGCCGGTGCGGATCGAGCTGCCGCTCGACCGGCAGGGGCTCGCCGATGCGCTTAGCGTCAAATCGACGGATATCGGTTTCGAGAACCATGTCGCCTCCATCTGGAGCGCCGGTGTGCCCTTCCTGATGATCCCGCTGCACAATCTGGCAACGGTGCAGAATCTCGAATTCGACACGGCCTTGTGGGAAAAAGCGGCGCCGTTCGTCGAGGGCGCTCTGGCATCGGCATACGTCTATTGCCGCAGCGGCGTGAACCATCAGGCAAAGTTCCATGCCCGGATGTTCTCGCCCGACATGGGGATTTCCGAGGATCCGGCCACGGGCGCTGCCGTTGCCGCACTCTCCGGCGCAATCCGGCATTTCGATGCGCTGCCGGACGGCCATCACCCGGTGCTGGTGGAGCAGGGGGTGGAGATGGGGCGTCCGTCCCTGATCCATCTGCATATCGATGTGAAGGAGGGAGAGATCGCCAGGGCCCGCATCGGCGGCCAGGCGATCAAGGTCGCGGAAGGCACGCTCTATCTTTGAATTTCGCCGCTTGTCGATGATTGCGATATTGTGACGCATTAAGACTTTGAAACTTTTCGTTTTTGCGTCGCTTATCGAGCTGCGGAGAGGTTTCCGTCAGGCGCAAAATCCGACCTCATGGATTTTTTGCCCGGTCGGGCGAATAATTTTCACCGAGCCGCTGGACAAGCCGAACGATCCCCTTTATACGCCCTCACACCGCTGGCGAGCACGCCTCGCACAGATGGTTCTTGGGTGATTAGCTCAGTTGGTAGAGCAGCTGACTCTTAATCAGCGGGTCGTAGGTTCGAGCCCTACATCACCCACCATTTCTTCAACGATATCAATTCGTTGTGCGCCAACATTAAAGATCATATTTAAATCTAAGGATGACGCTGCGATCACAAGAGGCTCCTCTGAGAGATCGCATGCAGAAGCGTCTACACGCGCAGATTTGGCCTCCCGAATTTCTATGGATAACACCTTTGAGACACCCCATCGGTGAAGCTAAGGGTCTTCGGTGCAAAGTCGAGAGCGGCCGACGACCTTGGTGACGTTGGCGAGAAATGCTCGCAGTAGGCGACATCGTCAGCGGCTGGAGAACAGTGATCGAAGTTTCCCAGGGAAGTTGGTGCCTTGTCGCCGGGAGGCCCCAGCGGCAAGGCTTTGGATCCAACGGTCATCTACGGCAACGTGTATCGACTGCAAACCGCCGGCAGTGCGATTCCTGGGTCCGGAGCAAACCCCCGACAGGATCGTCCTACGAATATACGGTCGTAGTGCTGTCGATGTACCCCATTTCAACGAATCTGGATTTAATGACGTCGGAGATCTTCTGGAAGCGGATAAGTTGACGCCACGACAAAGCTGACACGATCAACGCAAGTGCCGGAAGGACCAGGACAATCAACCACCAGCCGGCCATGAAAATGTAGACGCATAAGAGTGCAAGCAACACGGTTGCAATCTTCGAGAACAGCAGCAGTCCTGCGGAAACTCCGCGCTCAATCCCGTAGGTGTTTTCACTGGCATAGCCAAGAACAAGGTTCTTGAAGTGGTGACCTGTAGACTTGCCGCCGAGGATGACCGGCTTGTCAAGCATCTGCCCCTTTTCATGCACGAAAGCAATTGTAGCGATCGGGGGCTTGGCGAGGTTCAGAGCGACTGCACTCGTCAAGAGCTTCGGAGTGACCATCAACGAGACTGCGACATCGTCCAGCCGGACTTTTGAGCCATCGGCACGCTGCAATTCGATGTGTGTGTAGAACCGGCTATTTCCATATGAGCGGTTTTCACCGACTTCAATAATCTCACCGGTCTCGAAGATAACGTTCTTCATCCGAGAATTCCTTCAGATTTGATAGCTGTATAATGTTGAAATTTACTGCAATCCGTCACTCGGACAGATCGAAAACGAGCCTGGCATTCGGACCTTTGTCGCTATATCCGATGACGTTGCAGCCTTCCCTGACAGGCGCCCTGCCCAAAAGCGTCAGATTTCCGCCTTGGTAATGGCCGCTGACGAGGTACGGCGCCGGAGCGCAGCCTTTCTTATAGGTGTAGGCGATCCCCGAGAACCACTCGTTCGGAACCTCCCAGCCACGGACAAGCACGGTGTCTTCCGTGACCGTTCCGGCCAGAGACTGTTTGGGCTCTGCATAGACGATGATGTGCTGGCGCTGGTGATTGAACATCGCCGACTTGTTGTGGCCGATGTGTTCTCCATACTTTTCGTCGTTGGGGCCCAGCTTAAACGTCTGGTCGACCGGAACGGTTTTGTAAGGCCATCCCATCGGACATAGCGTAAGCCACAGGCCACCGAACTCACGGCCTCGATCGGCATCCGACATACCGAGACGCTTGCCTGTCGCAGCGTCTTTGACGCCGACATACCCCTGAAAGTTCTGGTTCTTGGTCTCGGGGCCGTCGAAGAGGTAATGCTTGCCATCAGTCCAGAGATCGCCCGTCTCGCAATTGGCGGTGGCTTCGTAGACATGATCAGCGGACGATTCAAGCGCGTCGGATACGCAGTTCTTCTTTCCAGGATACCAGTTCCCACACCACGATTTCGCCGACTCCGGTGTGACCTTCGCCTTCATCGTGGACTTTGTCCCGCCGTAATCGGTGGCCTCGGTGATGATCGCAGTGGTCGTCTGCTTAAACAAAGGGTACTCGTCGCCGATCGGTGCGGGCGGCATTGAAGGGATGGTCGCGGATAAGAAAATGGCTGCGGACAAAAGTGGCATAGCAATGTTTTCCGGATTGAAGATGGTCGTCGATGGGGGTGACCATAGACCGGAAAAGCTGCGGAAGAATTTCGCGTATACGTAGAAAACTTTGCCGACGATTATCAGCGCATCAACCTTTCCGAACTCATTGTTACGTTTCCGCCAAAACGCAACAACGGCCGCACTTGTTGCTGCTCTCCGCCGGCAGGGCTACTTTCATCCCCAATCCCGTTTCTTTTGCTCCCTCGACGGGAACTCCGGCGCCTGATCGGCATTTGGTCTGCAAGACGAAATGGGAGCGCGGTCATGAAGCCAATCCTCTTGCTTTTGGGCAGCCTTGTCCTGCTCGTTCTGGTGTTCCTGAGCGGCGTGATCATTACCGCGAACGTGATCGCCGTGCCCGAACCCCATAAGTTCGCCAATATGGATACGCCGGACCTGTGGACCTCCAAACCGAAGGCCGTCGACACCGCCGGCCAGGATTATCAGCGCCCGCCCGCTGCGACGCCTCCGGCTTCGGTTGCAGCTGATACGCGGGAAACGCCCGCTGTCCAGCAGACCGCCACGGGGGTAGCCGTCGACAATACAGTGACCGGGTCCATCAATCCGCAGCAGCCGGCTACAGTGCCGCAGTCGCAGGACGAGAGGAAAGCCATGCTCGATCCCGCCCAGGCCGACTGGTGCTCCGCGCGATACAAATCCTATCGAGCCGAAGACAACAGTTACCAGCCTTTCAGCGGCGGCTCCCGCCGGCAGTGCCGGGCACCGGGCGCTGCCGCGACCGGGACCGTTGCCGCGGCACCGATGCGTGATCAGCCGCAAGCTCTGCAGATGCAGGATGAATTGCAGCCGCTTCCAGAAAGACCGGCTACCCGCGCCAATCAACGGGCGAATGACGGAGCGGTAGGCTACGCACAGTCGCGGGCGATCGAGGCCGACGCTCCAGCCGGATCCCATGAGGAATGGTGTTTTGCCCGTTACCGGTCCTACCAGGCCGAGGACAACAGCTATCAGCCCTTCGCCGGCGGCCCGCGCCGCCAATGCCAATCGCCTTTCGGCTGATCACCAGCTCAGGCGGCGCGTTGGACGAGGTTCTTCGCCATCATCATATGCACGCCCTTGCAGCCGTTGACGGTCTGGGTGATGCGCAGGTCGCCGGCAAGGCTGCAGAGCGTATAGGCATCTTCCCGCGACAGGCCGCCTTTTTCGCCGAGCAGCACGATCATGTCACGCAGCGCCATGACGGCGCATTGGTCGAGATCCGGATCCATGCCCATGGTAATGTAATGCGTCGGCGTTTCAGCCCGTGGATAGACGAAATCAAGATCGTCGCGCACGGTAAGCCGGAAGGTGCCGCGCAGCGCCGTCTCGATGGCGGTAATGCAGACCTCGCCGTCGCCCTGCGCACCATGGCCGTCTCCGCAGGAAAACAGCGCGCCCTCGTTGAAGATCGGCAGATAAAGCGTGGTGCCGGCGACCAGTTCCTTGTTGTCGATATTGCCGGCGTGCGAACGCGGCATGATCGAGGTGATGCGGCCCCAGTTCGGCGGCGGAGCGACGCCCATGACCCCGAAGAAGGGCGCCAGCGGCAGGTCGAGACCCCAGGGCAGGCGGCCGACATTCCCCTGCTTGTCGAGCGGGATGGTGATCATCCGCGGCCTTTCGAAATCATAGGGGAGCGTGCCGGCAAGCGGGCGGATGACGTTATAGCCCCAGTCCTGGCGCAGCTCGACATCGAGGATCTTCACCTCCAGCACCTGGCCGGGCCTGGCTCCGCGCACGGCGACCGGGCCGGTCAGGATATGGCCCTGCATGATCGGCCGGCAGTTTTCGTGAATTTCGAGATGTTCGGGAAGGATGGTGAACCCTTCCTTCGGCAGAACTTCCGCAGGGCCGGAGACCGTGTCGATCACCACCGTGTCGCCGCTGTCGATCGTCAGCACCGGCTCGCGGGCGGCGTCGAAATAACCCCAGGCGCAGGTTTTGGAAGAGGCGGAGACGTGATGTTGCATGGCCGGGCTCGCTTATCTGATCCGGGGAGAGACTAGCCGATTTTACTTTGCACGCCAGTCCGCAAATCCAGCCCAGTTCGCGACGATTGATTTGCTAGTTGGGCCGTTGCCGCAAGTCTTAGGCCGTTCCGGCGGCCTCCGGTCTCGTGGTTGCCATGCGGCGTTCGGTCTGGCGCAGGCAGAGCGCCAGGACCAGGCCGAGCCCTGTTGCGGCGGCGATGTAGAACGGTGCGCCCTGCCAGCCGGATGCTGCAACGATCGACGCGAGCAGCATTGGTCCGAAGACCTGGCCGATATTGGAGCCCTGCATGACGAAGCCGCTGAACGTTCCGACGAGGTCTCGGCGCGGTGCATAGACGGGCAACGAGCCCATGATGGTCGCCGGCAGGACGCCGCCCGACACCGCGTAAAGCACCGAGGCACCGTAGCGCATCCAGAGCGGAAAGCTGTGGCCGAAGACGACGAAGGCGGTCAGCGTCAGCATCACGCAGGGACCGGCAATCAGCACCCAGCGCGGGGCACCCCAACGCGCGAAGACGCCGCCGAATATGTTGCCGACGCCGTTCGCGAGCACTGCCAGCGCGGTCATGATGGACGCAGCCGCGAGGCCGGTTCCCATTTCCTCGATCAGCAGCGTCGGCAGGAAACCGAAGACGGACATGAAGCTGGCGCTGTAGGCGGCGAAAATACCGGAGAGTATCCAGGACATCGGCCGGGACGCGGTGAGCTTGACGGCCGTCAGCAGCGACGTCGTCGGATGTCCGGCAGTTTGTGGTTTTGGAAGGCGCATCGCCAGCAGGGCTACCATCGGAATGACGCTGAGCATGGCGGCGAAAATCCAGGAACCCTGCCAGCCGAAGCTCGGCAGCAGGAAGGGCGAGATCATCATCATCACCGCAATGCCGACCGGCATCCAGATACCCCAGAGCGCGAAGGCAAGGCCGGTGTCGCGCGGCTCGACCGAGGCCGCAATCAGGCCGGGGGCTGCGACCGAGACCATGATGAGGCCGACGCTTTCGAGCACGCGACTGGCGAAGATCACCATTTGCGAATGGGTGAGGGCGCCGATCAGGCTGCCGGCGATCAGCAACGCGAGGCCGAGGATCATCGCGCGCCGATGGGTCAGGTAATCGGTGAACCGGCCGATCAGGATGCCGCAGGCGGCGCCGAGAGCGCTTGCCAAGCCCATTAGCCAGCCGGCAGCCACGAGATCGATGCCGAGTTCGGAGCGCAGCATGGGGATAGCTGGCGGTACCTTGCCGACGTGCAGGGCCGCAGCGATGCCGCCCAGAACGGCGATTGTGACATGTCCCCAACGCGTCATGCTGACTCTATTCCAATCATCGAACAAACATCCGACCGCTTTATCACCCCCGTACGAACCGAGGCATAAATTCCGTCGCGGACGGCATGATTTCTTAGCCTAGGTGTTTAGTCCCGGCATTTGATGGATTGGATCGATGATGAATCGATCCGGCTCCAAAGTCCACCGTTTGCATATGAACTCGTAGGGCGTGAGGCCCTTTAGCGTCTTGAGCC
>NZ_JALBGV010000023.1 GCF_023006505.1 Neorhizobium sp. SHOUNA12A | reverse complement strand
GGCCTGCAGCCAGTTTTCACCGGAGAACGAAGCGGAGGAAGCGATGCTCTTCAGCTGGCTCTGCAGCTGGGTGATTTCTTCCTGGACCTTGGACTTGTCGACGCCCGGTTCAGCGGCGGCAACCAGCTTGTTCTTGATTTCCTTGACGACGTCGATTGCCGATTCCATGGCGGAATAGGCGGTATCGACCTTGGCAGCGCCGAGGCCGAGGGCGTCCTGGACCGTGGAGAGCGAGCCCTTGTCGGACCGCATGGTGGTCGCGATCGACCAATAGGCAGCGTTGTCGGAAGCAGAGCCGACGCGCAGGCCCGAGGAAACTCGGCTCTGCGTGGATTCCATGTCGTTGCTGATGCCGCGCAGCGTCTGAAGCGCGGCCATCGCCGACACGTTGGTGAGAATGCTAGCCATAGTTGATTGTCCCTTTGAACGAAATACCTGGAGGGGGACATACCGGACTGTATATTTTACCGGCACTTCGGTCCGGCATCATGCCAACTCGGTCTCTTCAATCTGAAGGAACACCAAACCCGTCGTGTGAGGCAAATCTCGCAGCATTTCCTTTCTAAGTTCTTTAAACAACGAGGGGAACTAAAAGGCGTTCGACCGATATGATTAACGAAAGATTGATGAAAATTCCGCTTCTGCGAGGTCGGCTTCATGCAAGCTTGGCTTGCCACGATGCGCGGTGAAGCCGATTTGCCGGGACGCCGGCACAACTTTACTGGAGCGGGAAGCCTTGAAACCCCTGAAGATACAACGGCAATACGTCGCAGCGCAAAATCACTTCGACAAAAAAGAATATCACGATGTATTGGGCATCCTGAACAAGCTGCTGGATGTTCACAAGGATCCGAGGCACTACGCACTCCTGGGCGCAACTCTGTTGAAGCTCAAGATGAAGACCGAGGCAGCCCAGGCGTTCCAACTTGCCGGGGGCATGGAATCTCCCCATAAGCTCAAATATCTGCGCGAAGCCATGCGGCTTCATTTCTCCAATAACGACGACATCAGCGTCCTTCGTCTCGGCGCACGCATTCTCAAAGAGGCGATCGCCGATCCCGATATGGCAGTTCTGATGTCCGGCGCTCTCATGCGCCAGGAATTGGACGGCGCCCAAGCATTTCGCGATACGCTTGCAAGAAGCGACGAACCGACACACCGGCACCTTGCTGCCCGCTCGATCAAGCTTCAGGAACGCAGCGACGAAGAGAACAAGTGCATTCTCGAGATCTTTGAAAGAGATCCCGAAGACCGCATCGTGCGAAATTTCTACCTTTCGGCGATGCGGGACAGCCTCGACTACGATGTGCTGCGGAAATACGAGCCGATCCAGCTAGAGGAAATTGCCCGGGGCGAATTCGAAGCGATCGCAGACGAAGTATCTCTCTTCAATCTGCGCTGGTGCGACGATGAAAAGACGAACGCCATCGCGGGCTCCAGAATGGGCGAGAGAAAGCCCAAAAACGCCGCCTCGAAAAGGCACAACATGCCGCATCGCTGGGGCAGCAAACTGCGCATAGGCTATCTCTCGGCCGACCTTTGGACGGAACACGCCGTCATGAAGGCGCTGCGCGGCGTACTGGAATCGCACGACAGAAGCCGTTTCGAAATCACCCTCTTCTGCAACGCCCCTCCCGAACGCCTGCGTAACGACAACAACGCCATCCGCGAGGAATGGGGCAGGGTCATCAGGGTTCGCAACATGACGGACGACGAAGCCGCCGAGGCTATCAAGGCCGAAAACATCGACATCCTGGTCGACCTGCAGGGGCACACCGCAGAAAACAGGGTATTCGTGATGAACCGGCCAGCTGCGCCCGTACATGCGACCTGGCTCGGCTATCCGGGCACTGTCGTCAACGTGGATATCGACTATCTCATCGCAGACAGCACGGTGGTGCCGGAAAGCTCCTTCCCGCATTATTACGAGAAGATCTGCTGGATGCCCGAGACGTTCTTCCCGAACGAAGCGGTCCACCGCCCGATGCCGCAGCCGATCGATCGGGCACTCTGCGACATGCCGCAGGACGCCTTCATCTTCTCGTGTTTCCACAGCCACTGGAAATTCACGCCAGCAACCATCGACCTCTGGGTCCGCGTCCTCAAGGAAACGCCGGAGAGCTATCTGTTCCTGATCTGCCGCGAACGGTTCGGTGCTCGAAAGAACCTGATCAAGGCCTTTGCGGAAGCGGGAATCCCCGAGAGCCGCCTGATGTTCGGCGATCGCGTCAACAACTATGCGGCCTATATCAACCGTATCGGCCTGACGGATCTCGGTCTCGACACCTATCCGTATAACGGCCATACGACGACCTCCGAAAAGCTGTGGGCCGGACTTCCGATGCTGACCCACAAGGGCAAGAATTTTGCATCCCGGGTCAGCGAAAGCCTGCTGAATGCGCTCGGCCTGCCGGAAATGGTCGCCGAGGATCAGGATGATTTCGTTCGCCGCGCGGTCCATTACTACAACAACCGCGAGGAGCTCAAAGAGGTCCGGAAACGGCTCGAGGCAAACCGCTTCACGCACCCGCTGTTCGACGCCGAACGGTATTGCCGGCATCTTGAAACCGCCTACACGATGATGGCCGAGAAGGCGAAGGCCAAGATCAAGCCCGACCACTTCAGCGTTCCGGCCCTCCCGCCGCGGGAAGGCCCCTTCAGCGCACGCAAGAATTGATATGCGGATGGAAACGGCGGGGATCCCCCGCCGTTTCCATTTCCGCAGCTCTGCTGTCAGTTAATTGAAGGAACGAACCAGACTGCCGACCAGCAGATTCCAGCCATCGATCAGGACAAAGAAAAGGATCTTGAAGGGCAGCGAGATCGACGTCGGCGGCAGCATCATCATGCCCATCGCCATGGTGATTGCCGCGACGATCATATCGATGACCAGAAACGGCAGGATGATCAGGAAGCCGATCTCGAAACCGCGCCTGATTTCCGAGAGCATGAAGGCGGGGACGAGGACGCGGTAGTCGATCGCCTGCGGCGTGCCGACCGACTGGTTTCGTTCCCGGGCGATTTCGACGAAAAGCTGCAGATCCTTGTCGCGCGTATTGGCCGACATGAAAACCCGGAACGGTTCCGCGATCCGCTGAACCGCCTCAGCCTCCGTGACCCTGTTCTGAAGAAGCGGCTGGACGCCCTCGTTCCAGGCCCTGTCGAAGGTGGGCGACATCACATAAAACGTCATGAACAGCGCCATCGAGACCAATATCATGTTCGACGGCGCGGTCGACAGACCCATGCCGGAGCGCAGGATCGAAAAGGCGATCACGAACCGCGGAAAGCTCGTGACCATGATCAGAATGCCGGGGGCGACGGAAAGAACCGTCAACAACCCGAAGGTTCGGATGATCCACGCGGCTGCGGAACCATCGACCGGCAGATTGAGAAGATCCGCGGGCGATTGCTGGGCGAGCGCGAGCCCGGGTGCCGCGATCAGAGCGACGAACAGGAAGATCAGCCGAATCATGCGATCACGAAGGTCCTTTGCGTCACCTTCGATAGTCATCCCGACCAACGCAGGTCAACACCTCAAGGCCGCATCCCGAAGCTCGTGCACAGAAAGCCGCATCAGCCTGACCAAACGACAAGGTCTGGGTTTCCGAACGCGGCCTTCATTCAGCTTGGCGCAAGTCTGGTTGAATAGCGTGAGCTTATGAATGGCTCAAAGCCGCAAAGAGGCCCAACAGCAATGTGAGGCTCCTCACTTCGGCAAGTCACCGGTGCTTCGGAACGTCAATCGTCTGCGGCGAGCCGGAAGGGCTTGTTCGAGTAAATCAGATCGAGGAAATTCGGTGTCTTCCATTAAACTCAGCATCTGCATTCCGACCTACAACCGTGAAAAACACCTGCACGATTGCCTGGAACGGTGCCATCGCGATTTCCGCTTCGATTTCCCGTATGAAATCGTCATTTCCGACAACGCCTCAACGGACAATACTGGTGCGGTCGCCAAGGAGTTCATCGAGCGGGGGATGCCGATCCGCTACGTCAGGGGTGCGCAGAATGTCGGGATGATCCCCAACATGAACAGCGCGCTCAGGCTGGGGCGTGGCGAATACATGCTCTATCTCGCGGACGACGATCGCCTGATCCCGCAGGAAGTCGCCAATATCGTTGCCTATCTCGACGAAAACCCGAACATCACGGTCTGCCATGCACCATGGGCGATGTATGACGGCATCAACGAGGTAGAGGGCGGGCTGTTCTACACGGTCAACGAGGACAAGGTCTTCCCGCAGAAAAGCTTCGCCGAAGTCTTCAACTATATGTTCAGGGGCCACATCTTCCCTGAGATCGGCATCTATCGCAGCAGCGCTTTCCGGGCCGCTTGGGTTCCGAGAGATATCTGCTTCTACCCCTTCCCCATGCTTGCCCACTTCCTGGACCAGGGCGACATCGCTTTCCGCAAGACGCCCTTCTATCGCCAGGTCATCGTATCCGGCGTCGAACGGGATCGCGTTCAGGGAGGCGCTCAGATCGCGGCAACGGGATGGGACCAATACCGCGGCGGTCTGGAATATTTCCTCTATTTCGCATCCAAACGCGGCAAGGTGGGTACTTCGCCCGACGAGCGCGCGACCCAGGAGCATCTTTGCAGAAACTTCACGCTGCAGCGAATGGCCGTCTCGATGCGACTGCTCGTCGGCATGCGCGAATACGTGAAGGCGTATGAAGTCTATACGAGAATGGTCTTCGGAGGCTTTGACGAACATCCGGAGGTTCAGTCCTTCAAGGATGGCGGATTGCTGGCAACGGCGCTGCAGATCCTCGTGTGGCAGGTGAGCGTCACCGCCGGTATCGAAAATCTCGTCATCCACGGGTTTCATGACATCGACACCATCAAGGAACGGCTTTTCAGGGTCGATTTCCCGTTGCGGCTGCAGATGATCGACGAGCCGACCGCCCCCACGCCGCAGCAACTTGATAATACGGCGGTCCTCGTGCACCTGCCGGAAGAGCGCGACCGTTTCGTGGAAATGGGCTATCTGCCGAATCTCGTGTTCAGCCAGGACGATCTGATCAAGACCATTCTGCTCTAACGGACGAAGGCGTTTAGCCCGATCGCTTGAAAGCCTCACTCGCATGGCTTAGTGACGATCGTCGTTTCAATGGATAGCGCGTCAGTTACGGAGAGACGGAATTGAAAGCTGTAATTCTCGCCGGTGGATTGGGAACCCGTATCTCCGAGGAGACGCATCTCAAGCCGAAGCCGATGATCGAGATCGGTGGACGGCCGATCCTCTGGCACATCATGAAACTCTATTCCGCCCATGGCGTGAACGAGTTCATCATCTGCTGCGGATACAAGGGCTACGTCATCAAGGAGTATTTTGCGAATTACTTCCTGCATATGTCGGACGTCACCTTCGACATGGCCTATAACGAAAAGCAGGTCCATCGCCGCACCGCCGAGCCCTGGAAGGTAACGCTGATCGATACCGGCGAAGCGACGATGACCGGCGGCCGCCTGAAGCGCGTTTCCGAATACCTGCGCAACGAGGAAAGCTTCTGCTTCACCTATGGCGACGGTCTGAGCGACGTGAATATCACCGAGCTCGTCAAGTTCCATCGTTCGCACGGCAGGAACGCGACGGTTACCGCCGTCCATCCGCCGGGCCGCTACGGCGCGCTCGAACGCTCCGGCAACCAGGTCACCGGCTTCGTGGAAAAGCCGCGTGGCGATGGCGGCATGATCAACGGCGGTTTCTTCGTGCTTTCGCCGAAATGCATCGACCTCATCGAGGGCGACAACATTCCGTGGGAATCCGCGCCGATGGCGGACCTTGCCACGATGGGTGAACTGATGGCCTACGAGCACGAAGGTTTCTGGCAGCCGATGGACACGCTGCGCGAAAAGAACCTGCTCGAAGACCTCTGGGCTTCCGGAAAAGCGCCATGGAAAATCTGGCCGTGAGCGGAGGAGCCCAGCCGAGCCGCGGTTTCTGGGAAGGTAAACGCGTCCTTTTGACAGGGCATACAGGCTTCAAGGGAGCCTGGCTCTCCATCTGGCTCGGTCGCCTCGGTGCCGAAGTCACCGGCATTGCCCTGCCGCCCGAAACGCATCCCAGCCTCTTTGCGCTCGCGCGGCCCGATCTCAGGGAAAGTCATTTCCAGGATATCCGCGATGCCGCCAGGCTCACCGAACTGGTGCGCTCCGCCTCCCCCGACATCGTCATGCATCTCGGTGCTCAGGCCTTGGTGCGCCCAAGCTACCAGGATCCGCTCGGCACGTTCGCGACCAACGTGCTCGGAACCGCCAATCTGCTGGAGGCGGTCAGGTCGGTGCCGTCTGCGCGCGTGGTCGTCGCGATCACCACGGACAAGGTCTACCGCAACCTCGAACATGCCTTCCCTTACCGGGAGACGGACCATCTCGGCGGGCACGATCCCTACAGCGCCAGCAAGGCCGCATCCGAGATTATCATTGCGAGCTACCGCGATTCGTTTCTGCGCGAAAAAGGCGTGGCGGTTGCCAGCGCCCGGGCCGGCAATGTGATCGGCGGCGGTGACTGGTCGGCCGACCGTCTGCTGCCGGACGCGGTGCGCGCCTGGCAGTCCGGCAATACCCTCAGCGTCAGGCGGCCGGAAGCCAAGCGCCCGTGGCAGCACGTGCTCGAACCGCTCTCGGCCTATCTCGTGCTTGCCGAACGTCTGTGGAGCGATCCCGCGATTGGCGATGCCTTCAATTTCGGCCCGATCACCCATGAAGCCGCACCGGTGCGCCAGGTGATCGAGATCGCCCGCGCTTCCTACGGCCGTGGCGATGTGGAATATGGCGACGGCACCGAAGGGCCGCACGAAGCGGGCTGGCTTGCCTTGGAAACGGCCAAGGCGCGGCATATGCTGGGCATCGAACCGCGCTGGTCGCTGGCGGAGGCTGTCGACCGGACGATGAGATGGTATCGTGCGCAGAATGACGGCGCCGACGCCCGCGCCCTTTGCGAAGCCGAGATCGACGAATACGAGGCACGCCCTTGAGCCGCTTCACCGTCACCGATCTGCCGCTTGCCGGCCTGAAGCTCGTCGAACGTCAAAATCTCGGTGATTCGCGCGGCTTCCTGTCGCGCATGTTCTGCGCAGACGAACTGGCGCCGGCGGGCTGGGCAAAGCCGATCGCCCAGATCAACCTAACGATGACGGCCCGCCAAGGCACCGTGCGCGGCATGCATTTCCAACGCCCTCCCCATGCCGAGATGAAACTGGTCAATTGCCTGCGCGGCGCGGTCTTCGACGTTGCGGTGGATCTCAGACAGGATTCTCCGACCTTCCTGAAATGGCATGCCCAGGAGCTTTCCTCCGAGAACCGCCGATCGCTGCTGATCCCGGAAGGGTTTGCGCACGGCTTCCAGGCGCTGACCGACGACTGTGAGCTCCTCTATTTCCATTCGATGCCCTATGCGTCCGGTTCGGAGGGTGCCTTGAACTCCCAGGACCCCGCACTCGACATCAGTTGGCCGCTGGAGATCACCGAAATGTCGGATCGTGATCGCGGCCATTCCTTCCTGACATCACAATTCACGGGACTGACGCTATGAACTGCCGCCACTGCGGGACCACACTTCGCTGCGATTTCCTGGACCTCGGCTTCGCGCCGCCATCCAACGCGTATCTGACCGCCGAGGATCTGGCCAAGCCGGAAGTCTATTTTCCCTTGAGGCTACAGGTCTGCGAGGAATGCTGGCTGGTCCAGACCGAGGATTATGCCTCGGCCGAATCACTCTTCAGTGCCGAATATGCCTATTTCTCCAGCGCCTCGACGAGCTGGCTCGCCCATGCAGCACGTTATGTCGAGATGATCACCTCTCGTCTCGGTCTCGGTCGGGACAGCATGGTCATCGAGGTCGCGTCGAACGACGGCTATCTGCTCAAGAACTTCGTCAAGGCTGGCATTCCCTGCCTCGGCGTCGAACCGACGGCAAGCACGGCGGAAGCCGCCGAAGCGCTTGGCATCCCGGTCCGACGGGAGTTCTTTGGAGAGGCACTCGGCAAGACGTTGACCGACGAAGGCAAGAGTGCTGATCTCATCCTCGGCAACAATGTCTATGCCCATGTGCCCGACATCAACGATTTCACGCGCGGCCTGAAGGCGGTGCTGAAAGCCGGCGGCACGGTGACGCTCGAATTTCCGCATGTGATGCGGCTCATCGAGCACAATCAGTTCGATACGGTCTATCACGAGCACTTCTCCTATCTTTCCCTCTTCACGGTCGGAAAGATTTTCGACGCGGCGGGCCTGCGCGTCTTCGACGTCGAGGAATTGCCGACCCATGGCGGCAGCCTGCGCGTCTACGGATGCCATGCGGGTGATTCGCGCCGGACGACGGAGGCGGTTACCGCACTTCTCGGCGAAGAACAGCGCCGCGGTCTTCAGACAGCGGCCACCTATGCCGACTTCCAGGTTAAAGCCGAAAAGGTCAAGAACGACGCGCTCGCTTTCCTGCTGGACGCCAAGCGCGAGGACAAGACGGTCGCAGCCTATGGCGCCGCAGCCAAGGGCAACACGCTTCTGAATTTTGCCGGCGTCAAGCCGGATCTCCTCCCCTATGTCTGCGATGCCGCAGCCGCCAAGCAGAACAAGTTCATGCCGGGCAGCCATATCCCCATCCTGCATCCGGACGAGATCGTCGCGCGCCGGCCGGACTATGTGATGATCCTGCCTTGGAACATCGCGACCGAGGTCCGTCAGCAGCTGGCTTCGCTTGCCGATCAGGGCACCAGGTTCGTAACCGCCGTTCCGGAATTGAAGATCATATGACGCCACTCGTCCTGCTCACCGGAGGAACAGGTTTTGTCGGCCGGCAGGTGCTGCGGGCGCTGACAGAATCCGGTGCGCGCGTCCGGGTGATTTTACGCGAAGGAACAGCGGAAAGCCGGCTTGGCGATCTCTCCGCCGTCGAGAGCATCGTGCGGACGCCGGACCTGTTCCGCGAGCCGGTCGAGTGGTGGGCGAAGGCCCTAGACGGCGTCGATACGGTCACACATGTCGCCTGGTACGCCGAACCCGGCAAATATTTGCAGTCACCAGAAAACATCGTCTGCCTCGAAGGCACGTTGCGGATGGCGCAGGGCGCGGCAATCGCCGGCGTCAAACGGTTCGTCGGCGTGGGCACGTGTTTCGAATATGACGTCTCGGTGGGCATGCTCGCCACCGACACGCCGCTGCGCCCGATCAGCCCCTATGCCGGCGCGAAAGCCGCAGTATTTATGGCCCTGTCGCAATGGCTGCCGCTACACCGGATCAGCTTTGCCTGGTGCCGGCTCTTTTATCTTTTCGGCGAAGGTGAAGACGAGCGACGGCTGTTTCCCTACCTTCGCGCCCAGCTCGCCGCAGGCAAACCGGTGGATTTGACCAGCGGCAACCAGATCCGCGACTTCCTGGACGTTCGGGAAGCCGGAAGGCAGATCGCCGATATCGGACTTGGCGACAGAACCGGAGCAGCCAACATCTGTTCCGGAATTCCGGTGACCGTGCGGCAGATAGCCGAGCGGTTGGCCGACGAGTATGGTCGACGCGATCTCCTGCGATTCGGCGCCCGCCCCGACAATCTGGTGGATCCTCCCTGCGTTGTAGGATTAACGAGGTGATGACATGACGACGAAAGATACCCTGCTGCTTTACGAACAGCCGCAGTTGCCGACCTTCCAGAACCGCGTTTATCCCACGGCGGCGGAAGCGAAAGCCTGCGCCAAGGGCGATATCCGCCTGGTGCAGGACATGAAAACGGGCCTCGTCTACAACGATGCATTCGACCCCAAGCTCATGGACTACGACGGCAATTACAACAACGAACAGGGTGTCAGCCGGCATTTCCACCAGCATCTGGAAATGGTGGCCGGCATCGTCGAGCGGACGATGGGCCGCGAAAACCTGGTGGAGGTTGGCTGCGGCAAGGGCCTCTTCCTCGAAATGCTGCTCGAAAAAGGCTTCGACCTCACCGGTTTCGACCCCACCTACGAGGGCACGAACCCGCGCGTGAAACGACACTATTTCGAGGCTGGCGTCGACGTCCAAGGCGAGGGGCTGATCCTTCGCCACGTGCTGGAGCATATCCAGAGCCCGTATGATTTCCTCGTCGAACTCTGCAAGGCGAACGGCGGCAAGGGCCGCATCTATATCGAAGTGCCCTGCTTCGACTGGATCATGGAACACCGCGCCTGGTTCGACGTGTTCTACGAGCACGTCAATTACTTCCGGCTGTCCGATTTCCATCGGATCTTCGGCAATGTCATCGAAAGCGGTCGGGTTTTCGGCGGGCAGTACCTTTATGTGGTGGCCGAGCTGGACTCGTTGCGGCCGCCGGTGCGTGAAGAAACCGATCGCGTCGCGTTTCCCGCCGACTTCACCCGCACGCTCGGCGACCGAATTGCCGCGGGCGACAGTTCGGCGATCTGGGGCGGCGCGTCGAAGGGGGTGACCTTCTCGCTGTTGAAATCCCGTCAGGGGCAGCCGGTCGACATGGTCATCGACATCAATCCCGCCAAACAGGGCAAATTCCTGCCGGCGACCGGCCTGATGGTGCAATCGCCGGACCAGGCCCTGGCGAAGCTTCCCCACGGCTCGACCATCTACGTCATGAACTCCAATTATCTCGAGGAAATTCGAATGCTGTCTCACAACGCCTATATCTATGTGGGGATCGACAATGAGTGATTTCACCAAGGAAGTTGAAGCCCGCGTCGCTGCCGTCCCTGGAAACAAGGAACTTGCCGACAGCGCCGCGCAGTTCATGCGCACGTCGATCGCCTCGCAATATTCCTACAACTATTTCTGGCTCGGCCGACCGATCATCCAGTATCCGCAGGATATGGTCGCCATGCAGGAACTGATCTGGACCGTGAAGCCCGACCTGATCATCGAGACCGGCATCGCCCATGGCGGCTCCCTCATCCTCAGCGCCTCGATGCTGGCGCTGCTGGAACTGTCGGAAGCGGCGGAAAAGGGCGAAGTCGTCGATCCGGCCAAGCCGAAGCGCAAGGTTCTCGGCATCGACATCGACATCCGCCCCCATAACAAGGACGCGATCGAGGCCCACCCGATGGCGTCGCGGATCGAAATGATCCAAGGCTCCAGCATCGCGCCCGAGATCATGGATCAGGTCCGCAAGGTCGCTGCCGGTTATTCGCGCGTCCTGATCAGCCTCGACAGCAACCATACGCACGAGCACGTTCTCGAGGAACTCAAGCTCTATGCCCCGCTCACCAGCGTCGGCAGCTATTGCGTCGTGTTCGACACCGTCGTCGAGGATCTGCCAAAGGAACTGGCCGGCGATCGTCCGTGGGGACCGGGCGACAATCCGAAAACGGCCGTCTTCGAATATCTGAAGACGCATCCGGAATTCGAGATCGACAAGTCGGTCGAGAACAAGCTGCTGATTACCGTCGCCCCGGACGGCTTCCTGAAGCGGGTCCGCTAAACGAAAGGACGCTCCTTCCGGCAGAGCTGAAAGGAGCGTCCCGACCGCGTAGCGATTCGATCAAACAAAAAAGCGGCCATTTGCGGCCGCTTTTTTCATGCATTGTATTTGAAGTCTGCCGCTATTCGATCACGAAGGAGCGGAACATCACCTTGGCGACCTTGCCCTGCGAGCGAAGATCGACGCGCTCCTTAATGTCGTCCTTGAGATACTGGAAGCCCCGCGGCCCCTCGATCTGCTGCAGCGAGACCGTGCGCATATAGGCGAGAATATCCTGATGGATATTTTCCGCGAGTGCCAGTTCCGGCGGCCCCTTGAACGAAAGCGCCACTTCGAGCCGGATCCAGTTTTCGGACGGATAGGCGAGATTGGTGGTGATCGGCTCGAGGAGAACGACGCCGTTGGCCTGGGTTGAGATATGGGGAAGGCCCTCTTCCTTCTTGCCGGCTTCGCCGTGTTCGCCGGCCGCGGGTTCGGCCTGATGCGCCTGCGCGTTCGGATCCTTCGGCGCGATCATGCCGCCGACGACCCAGCCGCCACCGGCGCCGATCACGGTCAGGACCGCGACGCCCGCAATGACCATGATGGTGCCATTCTTCTTTTTCTTAGCGTCGGCCGCCTGTGCTTCATCCGCCATGATCTTCAAACCTTCACATCAAGAGACCTTCGCCCGGGTCCGTCAGAAGGGCGAGAACAGATCGACGACCTGCTGACCGACCGGAGGCTGCTGGACTTCCATCAGGCGGCCGCGACCGCCATAGGAAATGCGGGCCTCGGCAATCTTGTCATAAGAAATGATATTGGTGGAATCGACATCCTGCGGCCGGACGATACCGGCAACGTTGAGGATGCGGATTTCGTGGTTGACGCGCACTTCCTGTGATCCGCTGATCAGGAGATTACCGTTTTCGAGAATCCCGGTGACGACGGCAGCCACGAGCAGCTTCAGGCTTTCGGCACGCTTGATCGTTCCCTTGCCCTGCGTGTCCGTATTCGAATCCGTGCCCAGATCGCCGGTCGTCCCTGCCTTGGGCGTCCAGCCGAACAGATTGCTCAAGCTAGCGCCCCAGGTCAGGCTGGTCGAATTCTTACGGTTGCGTTCCGTCTGGTTGTCGAACGACGCCTTGTCGTTGATCTTGATGTCGACGGTCAGGATGTCGCCGACATTGAGGGCACGCGAATCCTTGAAAAGCGCGGCCTGGTTGTCGCTCCACAGCGAATAGCCGCTGGCCATCTGCCGCGGCTGCTTCGGATAGGACGACATCTGCGGCGCCTGCGCATATTGCAGGCCGCTGCCGATCGGGCTCATCGCCGGCGCATTGCCGATTTCCTTGATCGTCTGGCTGGAACAACCGGCCAGAAGGAGAACGGCGAGGATTGCGGGAATGCGTTTCGTCATGAGGGTACTTTCGGAACATTGGGAGCGCGTGCTTTCGACGTATGCGGGTCGGAAGCGCTAGAGATGATCGTCGAGATCATGCCGGCCTTATGCGGATCCATTTCCGCGAGGAAAAGGGCCGATTGACGGGCCGGAAGCTGCATGATGATCGCGGCCGCGACCTCCATGTTCATTTCTCCCAGCTGCGGCGCGGCCGCATCCGGCTTCATCGTCTTGAAGATGTCGACCAGGCCGGCCTGGGCACGCGCCAGGAAGTCGTTGCGGCGCTTCAACCAGTCCTGATATTCAGTGGTCCGATCCTGGAGGGCCTTGATGCGGTCGTCGACGTCCGCCTGCAGTTTTTCAAGCTCCTGCTTCTGCAGGAGATAACGCTGGTCCCGCGCGGCATCGGCGATATTGGTGCAGAACTTCTGGATTTCGTCGCTGGTCGACGCTTCGTTGACCGGAGCCGGCTGCTGCGCTCCGACCTGGGAAACCAGCGTCAGGACAGCAGCGGCGGCAAGCACCCGACGCGCCAGCTTCTTCGATATGGAAATGGTGAACAGGGTCTCGGTCATTGCAGGACGAGCTCCGCTTGAAGGGCACCGGCGGACTTGATGCCTTGCAGGATGGCGATGATGCCGTCCGGCTTGACGCCGATGCTGTTGAGGCCGGCGACCAGAGTCCTGAGATCCGGACCGTTGAGGAGCGCGACCTGGCCGCCGTTCTTCATCGCCATGATGTCCGTCTGGGGCTGAACCGCCGTCTCGCCGCGCGAGAACGGTTCTGGCTGGATCACCTGCGGGGTCTCGGTAACCTGCACCGTGAGTGTACCGTAGCTGACCGCGACACGCGAGATCTTCACATCCGCACCGATGACGATCGTCCCGGTCCGTTCGTTGACGACAACCTTGGCCGGCGTATCGGTTTCAACCACGAGATTTTCGATCTCGGCCATCAGCCGCGTCAGATCGGCGCTCTTCGGCTTCTCGATCACCACTTCCTGGCTATCGCGGGGCTCGGCGATCGGACCACCGTAACGGCGTGCCGCGAAACTGTTGACGATGTCCGAGACGCGCACCGCGGTCGAGAAATCCGGATTGCGGAGCTGCAGGACGAGGTTCACCGAATCCTTGAACTTGGACGGCAGCTCGCGCTCGATAATTGCACCGTTCGGCACCCGGGCCGCAGTCGTTACGCCTTCGGTCAGCGTCGCCGCCTGACCCTGGGCCGAAAAACCGGATACGACCAGGGCGCCCTGGGCCACGGCATAGATCTGACCGTCGGCGCCGGAAAGCGAGGTCATCACCAGCGTGCCGCCGCGCAGCGAGGTCGCGTCGCCGAGCGAGCTGGTGGTGACGTCGATGCGGCTGCCGGGGCTGGCAAAGGGAGGCAGGTTGGCCGTGACCATGACGGCCGCGACGTTCTTGGCATTGGACTGGCTGCCCTGGGTCGAGATGCCGAGGTTCTGCAGCATCGCTTTCATGGACTGGTCGGTGAAGGGAGACGAGCGCAGGCTGTCGCCCGTGCCCTGGAGGCCGACGACGAGGCCGTAGCCGATCAGCTGGTTGTCGCGGCCTGCCTGCAGGGACGCGATATCCTTGATGCGGGCGGAGACGATGTAGGGCCCATCGGCGGACGCCGGCGCGCTTCCCAGCAGGGAGACGATCACGGCGAGCGTCGCGAGGAAGAAACGGGTTCTCATTTCGCCATCACCTGGATTGTCCCATCAGCCATGACGGTGCCGCTGACCGTGACACCTGAATCGATGTTGCGTGCGCGAATGACGTCCCCCACTGCCGCATTCTCAAGCGGCGAGCCGGAGGCCGAAATCGTCATGCTGCCGATGGTGAAGGTCAGGCGAACCGCCTTGCCGCGGGTGACCGCGAAGGCTTCGCGAAGCGCCGAGACCGGAACGGTACGCCCGGCCAGCAGCGTGCGCTTTGCCACCATGCCCACGACTTCCCTGGTCTTGCGGGCATAGTCGCCGGCCAGATTCGGATTGGTCACCTGGACTTCTTCGACCTTGCCCTCGGTGATCTCTTCGCCGGGATAGATCGTCTGGGTCGGCACGACGGCCGTCCCCATGCCGGCCAGGACCGGCGAGCCCGTTGCGGCGAGAAGAGCTGCCAGGAGCCGCAAGGCCAGCCTGGCGCCAATCGCATTTTTCCGGCGAAACTTCATGTCTGCCCGTCTCCTGTTTATTATTTCAGGTTCTTGCTGACGATCGTAGCCATCTCATCGGCAGTGGTGATGACCTTGGAGTTCATTTCGTAGGCGCGCTGGGCGGAGATCAGATCGGTAATCTCGCGGACGGCGTCGACGTTGGAACTTTCCAGATAGCCCTGCTTCAGGTAACCAAAGCCCGGATCCTCGGGGGCTGCGACGATCGGCTCGCCGGATGCGGCGGTCTGCGCAAACAGGTTGTCACCGAGCGGCTGCAGGCCGGCTTCGTTGACGAAGTTGGCCGTGGTGAGCTGGCCGATTTCGGTGAAATCCGCAGATTTGCCAACGCGGACCATGACCTGGCCGGTGCGGGTGATCTGCGTTTCGCTGACATCCGCCGGGAAGGTGATGTTCGGCACGACCGCATAGCCGTCGATCGTGACCAGCTGGCCCTGGGCATTCTTGTTGAAGGCGCCGGCGCGGCTATAGAGCGTCTGGCCATCCGGCGTCTGGATCTGATACCAGCCGCGTCCGACGATCGCGACGTCGAGATCGTTCTCGGTGTGGGTCAGTTCACCCTGCGTATGGATGTTGCGCACGGCGGACGTCTGAACGCCGAGGCCGATATTGGCACCTTCCGGCACGATCGCCTGGTTGGCCCGGTTCGGCACGCCCTGGGCACGCTCGCTCTGATAGAGCAGATCGGAAAACTCGGCGCGGGCGCGCTTGTAACCTGTCGTGTTGATGTTCGCGATATTGTTCGCGATGACTTCGAGATTGGTCTGCTGGGCATCCATGCCCGTTGCTGCGACGGAAAGCGCTCTCATGTCTTCGTCCTCAAACTCTAGATCTGCATTTTCGTGACTTCGAGATAGGCGGACACGATCTTGTCGCGCAGCGCCATGGCGGTCTGGAGCGACTGCTGCGCTTCAAGGACCGCATCTACGACTTCACGGGTGTTGGCCTTGCCCTGGATGGCCTTGAACGACATCGATTCCGCGCCCTTCAGGCTGTTCATCGTGTCCGTCGCCATGTTGGCCATGACGCTGCCGAAATCCATTCCGGTGTTCTGGCCGGGCGTCGTTGCGATGCCGCCGGCGAGCACGGAGCTGTTTGTGGAACCGACCTCGTCGATGCCGTTCGACAGCGACAGAGAACTAACATTTTGAATTTTATCGATCATTGTCCGGCCTTCAGAAGGTCAATCGTCGCAGCGATCAGTTCGCGCGTCTGTTTGATGGTCTGGATGTTCGCGTCATAGGAGCGATTGGCTTCACGCATGTCGGCCATTTCGATCAGCATGTTGACGTTGGGCAGCTTGACCATGCCCTTCGCGTCGGCCGCCGGATGGTCCGGATCATACTCCTCGATGAACTTCGAGCTGTCGTTGCCGAGCTTCTTCACCTGCACCACGTCTACGCCGCTCGCCCTGTCGAGCTCGGAGCCGAAGGTAATCGTCTTGCGGCGATAGGGGTCCGCGCCGGGCGTGTCGCCGGTAGAGCGGGCGTTGGCAATGTTTTCGGAAACGATGCGCAGACGTGTCGACTGCGCCTCCATTCCCGATCCAGCGATCTTCAAGGAGGCTGAAAGCGGATCCATTTGCTTACCTCTTCACTAACGTCAGCATCATGCTGTGAAACGATTTCACTAGTCCTGTGCTCAATTCGTATTGGCGTTTGATTTCGCCCGTCTTCGTCAGCTCGTCGGCCAGCGAGACGGTATTGCCGGATTCCTGGACGCCGATTTCGTCGTTCAGTTCCGATGGCTTGATGTCGATCTCATCGCTGAGGTCGTTGCTCGCGAAATGGCCCGGATTGGTGCGAGCCATCGGAACATGCGTGCGGTCCAGCACCGAGTTGAAAGGCGTGATATCCTTCGCCTTGAACTTCGGCGTGTTGGCATTCGCGATATTGCCCGCAACAACTTCCTGACGCACCGAGAGCCAATCGGCCTGCCGGGATGCCATTTCGAACAATTGAATCGGTTGCATAGGGTTGTCTCCATCTTCTGTCTGGAGACTATGCCAGTAAGCTTGCGTCGGACTTACGGGCGCGCGCTGACGCCCGTGTCACGATAAACTTCTCCGCTCGAAGTAATGATTACCCACTTGCCGTCCCGTTGTTCGAGCGTGGCGAGCCTGCTGTTGTTGGGCAGGATCGAGCCTACCCGGACCATGTACATCCCGGAACCGTCTTCGATGAGCGCGCGGCCGTTGGCGACATGAAGCAGCCGGAAATTGCCTTTGCCCGGAAAGGGTTGCTCTTCCCGGACACTACCGGTGTTGCGGGTCTCGCCGAGCGACGAGGTGGTGGCGGTGGTCAGGGCGTCTGTCGGCTCGACGGGCTTCGGCCAGTCGTCCTTCGAACTGTCGGTCATGGCGAGAGGCGATACGGTGACGACCGAGCGAGCGACGCCGGGAGGCAGATCGCGGGTGCGGCCGAGTGCTTCCGTGCGGATGCCGAACTTGTCGGCATTCAAGAAGACGTACCAGGGAAAGAAGGCGGAGGCGGCGGCCAGCGTGATGCCCGTCGCGACGAGGATCTTATCCCCCAGTCGCGACTGTGCCTCCTCCGACTTCGATTGAGCCGCCGCGTCCTGATTGTTCTTGTCGCTCATCGAATAATCACCTTCTTGCTATGGCCGACTGCGGATTGCCCTGCCCCGCCGCCGCCCGGAGCGCATTGGCCAGGTCCGCGTAGGCATCAAGCGTCGGCTTTTCTCCCGGCGTCTGCTTCAGGACTTCGTAGATGACCGGCACCTGCTTGATCGCCATGTCGAGATCCGGATCGCTGCCAGCGCGATAACCGCCGATCAGGCGCAGATCGCGGGTTTCTTCGTAGCGGTGCACCAGTGATTTCAGGCGCGAGACCAGCTTTTCCTGATCCTCGGTCCAGGCCTTGCGGGCAAGACGCGAGATCGAGGCGAGCGGATTGATCGGCGGATAACGGCCCTCTTCGGCAAGCGAACGGTCGAGAACGATGTGACCGTCGAGAATGCCGCGGGTCGAGTCGGCGATCGGATCGTTGTGGTTGTCGCCGTCGACCAGGATCGAGATGATCGCGGTGATCGTGCCCGTGCCCTCGACGCCCGGGCCGGCACGTTCAAGCAGACGCGGCAGTTCGGTGAAGACGGATGCAGGATACCCACGTGCGATCGGCGGTTCTCCGGCCGCGACAGCGACCTCGCGGATCGCATGGGCAAAACGTGTAACGCTGTCGGCGATGAACAGGACGTTGTCGCCCTGGTCGCGGAAATGTTCGGCGACGGTGATCGCCACCAATGGCGCCATCTTGCGGAGCATCGGGCTTTCGTCGCTGGTCGCGACGATTGCGATTGACTTCGACATGTGCTCGCCGAGCGTATCCTCGATGAATTCGCGCACCTCACGGCCGCGTTCGCCGACCAGCGCGATTACCACCTTGTCGAACGCGTCGGCTCTGGCGAGCATCGACAGAAGCGTGGATTTGCCGACGCCGGAGCCGGCGAAAATGCCGAGACGCTGGCCGAGGCAGAGCGGCGAGAAGATGTCGATTGCCCGGACGCCGGTCCTGAAACCCTTTTCAACGCGGCTGCGCGTCATGGACGGTGGCGCCGTATTGGCGATCGAACGGGGATGAAGGCCGCGCGCGATCGGCCCCTTGCCGTCGATCGGCTCGCCGAGCGAATTGATCGTGCGCCCGCACCAGCTCTCGTCGGGCGCGACACGAAAGGCGCCCTTGCGAATGACGGTATCGCCGATGCCGATCGGCTCGCCGGGTTCGATGGGGCAGACATAGATGATGTCCGGCTCGACCCGAACCACTTCGCCGAGATGGATGCCGGTCGCGCTGCGATGGGCGACGAATTCGCCGAGCCGCACATGTTTCGACAAGCCCGCGACCGTATAATGTCCTGCAGCGATGGTCCTGACATGACCACCGTGGGCGACGGAGAAGGCCGGATCGGCGTAACGCGCCGAGAGCCCGGCAAGCTGGCCCAGCTTGCCGCCGTTGACTGCATCGAGGATAGCCGCTTCCATCATGGTGGGCCCTCTTTCCTATCGTTTAAGCGTTGGAACCACCGAGCGTCTTGATCGCGGCGTCCAGCGAAGTCTCGCTGTCGCGCATCAGCGACGAAATGCTTTCAAAAGCGCGATTGACCTGGATGAGCTGGGTCATCTCGCTGATGCCGTTGACGTTGGCCCCTTCGATATAACCCTGGACGACGGAATTCTTGATGCCCTCGAGAACCGGCTGCGGGGTGTCGACGGTGATGACGCCGGAGTTATCGTGGCGCACGAAGCCCTTGGTGACATCAGCCGTGAACAGACCGAGGCTGGCCACCGGTTGTTCGTTCTGACGAATGATGCCGTCGGAGCCGACGGTCGGAGGACCGCCGTCACGGTTGAGCTGGATCGGCGCTCCGCCTGCATCGAGGACCGCATAACCGCGGATCGAGCGGAGCTGGCCGAGCTCATCCATCGTGAAACGGCCGTCACGGGTCAATACCTTGCCGGCAGGCGTGTCGATCGCGAACCAGGCGTCGCCCTTGATGGCAAAGTCGAGCGGGTTGCCCGTGCGCTGCATTTCACCCGTACGTGTCGACAGGTAGTCGTTGCCCTGGGTGACGAACGCGACCTTTGCGCCGATATCGTTCTGGGTCTTACTCAGAACCTCGTCGAACTTGACCTCCGTGGAGCGGAAGCCGACCGTGTTCATGTTGGCCATGTTGTCGGCGATCGTGTTCAAGCGACGCTCAAGCGCGATCTGGGAAGAGATGCCGACGTAAAGTCCGGACTGCATATCATTTGCCTCCGAGTTTCAGATTGTTGATCGAGATCAGAAGATCTGTTGAAATCCCGCTCGACGCGGGGGAATTGAAGACGGCGAGCGGGTCATAAGTGTCGGTGGGATTGCTGATCTCCCACATGGCGGTGAACCGCTCGAGGAACTTGTTGACCTTGGTCGGATTCTGGAAATCCTCGATCTTGACCATGTCTTCGATGTACTTGGCCTGACGATCGAGGTCGGCACCAATCATCTCATCCGGCATGCCAAGCGCGGTGCGCATGACTTCCGAAAGCGCGTCGTCGGCCAGGACTTCCATGCCGGACTTGATCGTCGGCGCAGTGCGCTCAAAATAGAGAGCCAGCCGAACGCCCATATTGTCGGCACCGGCATCCTCTTCCAGCGTCTGGCGCTGGAACTTGTCGACGACGCCTTTCTGGGCCTTGTCGAACGACGTGGCGGTCGCACCGAAAGCTGCGAAATTCAGGGATTCGACCAGTTGCGCATAACGGCTGTCGGACAGCTGGTTGGCGAAATCGGCCTTGTTGTCGGTGCCTTCCGTCAGGACCTTGCGGATCAATGCCTTGGCGTAGCCCATATCCTCGAGACCGTGTGCCTTCAGCGCGTAGTTATAGAGACGCGTATCGGCCATGAAGTCGTCGATGTTCTTGATGCTGCCGATCTTGGAAAGATAGTATTCGGTCTCGCGCGCAACTTCCGGCTTTTCGGCGACACGCTCCAGCGACTTCGACATGTCGCGACTGATCATTGCGTAGCTGGTGTAAGTCGTGATCACGGTAGCTCTACCTAAGTCCGCGGAAGCGGCGAACGTCGCTGCGGAGCCGGCAATCCGGTCCGATCGTAGGCAGAACTAGCCCCGAAGACTTGTGCGAAACTGTTCGGCACCCGCTTTTATTAGCGTCTTCACAGCCAGCCTCACGCAAGCCAGAAGCCTTATCCCCAAGACAAACGAAAACGATCGGGCACAGGTACGCGATGAATATTATTATCGGCTTTGTCATCACCGTTGGCTGTATTCTCGGCGGCTTCATGGCCATGGGTGGCCATATCAACGTTCTCATCCAGCCTTTCGAGCTGATGATCATCGGCGGCGCCGGTCTTGGCGGCTTCATCATGGCCAACCCGATGAAGGTGGTGAAGGATAGCGGCAAGGCGCTTGGAGAAGCCTTCAAGAATGCCGTACCGAAGGAGCGCAACTACCTCGACGTTCTCGGCGTGCTCTATTCGCTGATGCGCGACCTCAGAACCAAGTCGCGCAACGAAATCGAAGCCCATATCGACAACCCGGATGAATCGCCGATCTTCCAGACTGCTCCGACGGTCCTGAAGAACAAGGAACTGACCGCCTTCATCTGCGACTACGTGCGCCTCATCATCATCGGCAACGCCCGCTCCCACGAGATCGAGGCGCTGATGGACGAAGAACTCAACACGATGTTCTCCGACAAGATGAAGCCTTATCACGCGATCACCGCGATGGGGGACTCCTTCCCGGCCATCGGTATCGTCGCCGCCGTTCTCGGGGTTATCAAGGCGATGGGCAAGATCAACGAATCGCCGGAAGTTCTCGGTGGCCTCATCGGTGCGGCTCTCGTCGGCACCATGCTCGGCATCTTCCTGTCCTATTCGGTCTGCAACCCGCTGACCTCGCAGATCAAGATCGTCCGCACCAAGCAGCACCGCCTGTACATCATCGTCAAGCAGACCCTGCTTGCCTACATGAACGGCTCCGTGCCGCAGGTTGCGCTCGAATACGGACGTAAGACTATTTCCAACAAAGAACGGCCCTCGATCGACTCGGTCGAGCAGGAAATGATGAATCCTGGTGGAGAAAAGGCGGCATGATGACGTCGAACCAAGCAAACCAATCACCGGCGTCGGGCATGGACCTGGCGCTCCTCGCAAAACTGACCGGGGGTCTCGGCGACAAGAAAACCGTCGAGAAGATCAGCAGCGAATTCGCGCAACTCTACGCGGAATTCCTGCCAGACGTCTTCCACAGCGAAACGGGCATCCGGATCGGCGTCTCGTATGTGAGCTGCACGTCCGGCCTGATGACCGACCTCATCGCCGATCTGGGCGATGGGTTTGCGCTTTCTGACGGATCCTTGCGCAACTGGTCCCCGAATTTCGTGCTCGGTTGCGGCAACAGCTTCGTGATCGCGCTCATGGAATTGATGCTGGGCTCGGCAGCCGACACGATCATGCAGCCGATCGAACGTCCGCTCTCGGATATCGAGCTCGACCTCGCAGCGATGGTTTTCGAGCGGATCGCCAACGTGCTGCGCTCCGGCGTCAATTCGCAGGGAGGGTTCGAAGCAAACCTTGAACGACCCCATAACGCCGAGGACAGGCCGAAATCGGATGATCTGGCACGCCCGGAATTCGGGGTCTCCATCCGCATGGCATTCGAGCTCGGCTCGGTCATGTCCGAATTTGCCCTGGTCATCCCTCAACGTGCCTTCCTGAAGACCAAAGTCACCGCTCCGCGGGCGAAGGCTCAAGTCAAGGCCAAGCAAGAATGGACGGACCGCATGAATGACCAGGTCCGCCGTTCGCATGTGACCCTCGAGGCCCGTATCCGGCTGCAGAAGCTGACACTCGGGACGATCTCGCGGCTGGCCGCCGGCGACGTGATTGCTTTCCAGGACAAGCGCGATGTCCAGGTTCAGGTCAGTGCCAATGGCCGGGATATGTATTCTTGCGAATTCGGGCGGTCCGGCGAGCGGTATACAGTCCGCGTAAAGGATAACATCAGCACGGACGACGAGATTCTCCAACACCTGATAGGCTAGATCCGCGGCGAGCCTGCCGCCGGCGTTTTCGCAAAGGCAGGCTGACGCAAGTTTCAACGGGAATAATCACCGCATGGCTACGAAGAAGACACCTCTCACCGATGACGATTCACTGATGCCCCTCGGCAATGATGTCGATCTGGATCAGGCTATCGACGATCTGCGCGGCGTCTTGAAGACGGACGCCGACGGCGGCGTGCCTGGCTTCGATGCTGATTTCGGCGCATCCGCAACCAGCGACTTTTCGTCCGACGCCCCATCGTTCGGAGGCGGCTTCGAAGCCCAGGCCGATACGTTCGGCGGCGGAAGCTTCGGCGGCGGTAGCGCTGGCCTTGGCGGTGCAAAAAGCTTCGGCGGCAACGATTTCGGCAGCTCGACATCCAGCAGCGCCGCCTATCAGGAGCCGGGCAGCGCGCTCAATGCCAATCTCGACCTGATCATGGATATCCCGATCGACGTCGAGATCGTGCTCGGAACCAGCCGCATGCAGGTCTCGGGCCTGATGACGCTCGAAGAGGGTGCGACGATCGCGCTCGACAAGAAGATCGGCGAGCCGGTTGAGATCGTGGTCAACGGACGCCGCATCGGCAAGGGTGAGATCACCGTGCTGGAAAATGACGACACGCGCTTCGGTGTGAGACTGACGGAAGTACTGAGCACGAGAAGAACCTGATCCCTGTTTGGGACAGAAAAGGAAGACCATGATGGACTTTGAGGATTTCGGTGGCAGCGCCTTATCTACGAAACCGTTGTCCAAGGCCGAAAAGGCCGCGGCAGTGCTCCTGGCTATGGGCAAGGGCGTCGCTGGCAAGCTTCTCAAGTATTTCACCCAGAGCGAGCTGCAGAATATCATTGCCTGTGCTCAGACGCTGCGCGCGATCCCGCCGGACGAACTACTCGAACTCGTCAACGAGTTCGAGGACCTGTTCACCGAGGGCACCGGCCTTATGGACAATGCCGCAGCGATCGAGGGCATTCTCGAAGCGGGCCTGACACCGGAAGAAGTTGACGGCCTGCTCGGCCGCCGCACCGCGTTCGACGATTACCAAGCCAATATCTGGGACCGCCTGCAGGATGCCGATCCGGCATTCGTGGGCAAATTCCTGTCGCGTGAACATCCTCAGACCGTCGCCTACATTCTTTCGCAGATGCCGTCGATCTTCGGTGCGAAGGTCCTGCTTCAGCTTCCCGACAGCCGCCGCGCCGATATCATGAACCGCGCCGTCAACATGAAGGAAGTCAGCCCCAAGGCAGCCCAGATCATCGAGAACCGGGTAATGGAACTGATTGCGGCAATCGAAGCCGAACGCAACTCCAACGGCTCGAACAAGGTCGCCGAGCTTATGAACGAGCTCGACAAGAACCAGGTCGATACCCTGCTCAGCTCCCTCGAGACGATCAGCAAGGAGTCCGTCAACAAGGTCCGTCCGAAGATCTTCCTCTTCGAAGACCTCATGTTCATGCCGCAGCGCAGCCGCGTCATGTTGCTCAACGACGTCGCAGGCGACATCCTCACAATGGCGCTGCGCGGTGCGACCAACGAGATCAAGGAATGTGTCCTCTCGGCGATCAGCCCGCGCCAGCGCCGCATGATCGAAAGCGATCTGGCGGTCCAGAACATGAACCTCAATCCGCGCGAAGTGGCGATTGCCCGCCGCGCGATCGCACAGGAAGCGATCCGGCTCGCCAATTCCGGCCAAATCCTCCTCAAGGAAGAAAAGAAGGATGGCGACAAGCCGGCCGAGGCCGCCTGAGCTGCCTATTGAGACACCACAAAAGAAGCGGAGCGGGAAACATCTCGCTCCGTTTTCGTTTCAAGCCACCTTTCGCCGTTATTCTCCGGCCACCCACAGTCTTTTTGTTGACTCGATTAGCGGCTAGCAGGCGATGCGGTAACATCGCGAGCGGCGGCGGCCGATTCGTTTGAGCCACGTCCTCGCAACCGGAAGACCGATTGGTTCAAAGCCGTGTCCGACGACGATAAAGACAGTAAAACAGAAAACCCGACCGCCAAACGAATGTCGGAAGCGGCAGACAGGGGTAACGTCCCGGTCTCCCGCGAAGTGCCGCTTTTTGCCTCGATCCTGGCTTTCTATGTGTATCTCGTCTTCTTCCTTCCCTCCGGCATCGCAAAGATGGCCGAGACGCTGAAAGACCTTTTCGAGCAGCCGGATCAGTGGCGGCTCGAAAATTCGACGGATGTCGTCTCGCTGAGCGTCCATCTTGGCTGGGCCATCGCCGCATTCCTCGTTCCGGTGATGCTGCTCTTCATCATTTTCGGGCTTGGCTCCTCGTTCGCGCAGAACATGCCGTCGCTGGTCCTCGAACGCGTGCGGCCGCAGATTGCCCGTGTTTCACCGACCAAGGGCTTTGGACGGATTTACAGCGTCCCCGGCTTCGTCGAATTCGCAAAGTCGATCTTCAAGATCCTGATCGTGGCGGTGATCATGTATTTCGCGCTGCGCAGCGAATATTTCGCCTCACTCGACGCAATGTTCTCGGATCCTCAGATCATTCTCGTCAAACTGGACGCAATTATCCGCCGAATGGTGATCGTTGTCGTCATGTCGGCGGGCATCCTCGCCGTCGTCGACGTCCTCTGGACGCGGTATCACTGGTACAACGAACTGAAGATGACCAAGCAGGAGGTCAAGGACGAATACAAGCAGGCGCAGGGCGACCCGATCGTCAAGCAGCGCCAGAAATCGGTGGCGCGCGACCGTGCCCGCCGGCGCATGATCAACAACGTCCCCCGTGCGACGCTGGTGATCGCCAACCCGACTCACTTTGCGGTGGCGCTGCGATACGTGCGCGAAGAAAACGACGCCCCGGTCGTCGTCGCCAAGGGCCAGGACCTGATTGCGCTCAAGATCCGCGAAATTGCAGAGGAAAACGGCATCCCCGTTTTTGAAGATCCGCCCATGGCACGCTCCATGTTTGCGCAAGTCTCAGTGGATAGTGTCATTCCGCCAGTCTTTTATAAGGCTGTGGCAGAACTCGTGCACCGGGTCTACGCCTCCCGGTCGCAAAAAAAACGGACACGCTGAGCGTCATGAAGAAATGCACCTACTCCACCGAACGAGAAGAAATCGTCGCACAAGCAATCAGCCCGGTGGCTTCGGAACTTCGCCTGCTCGATGCCGGTGACCTCATCTCGCTTCTCCGTCTAGAGTGCCACAGCAGCCTCGCCGACCTCGTATCTTCGGCAGCCGAGCTTTATTTCCACCCCGGGACCGTGAGTTTCGGCGCCGGCGGCGACTACAAGCTCGAATGGAACGGCAAGCCGGAAGTCGTCCTTGACCTCGAAATTAAGCCGCGCGGCGTTTCGGTCTATGCGCGCCTGACGCTGGCGGACCAACTGGCGGCGCTTGAGATCGACCATATCGCATTCCAGGCCCCTTTCGAGGACCCGCACGACAACACCGCGTTCCTTGCACAAAGCCTTCAGGAAGCCAAATTCGTAAAGACCAGCAACTCGCAGATGTGAGGCTGCCGCCGAAGCGTAAGAGACGCGTTCCCGGTCGGCTCGGTCAATGGATATAGCCGAGCCTGATCGCCTTGGCGATCGCCTGGATGCGGTTGACCGAATCGAGCTTGACGGTAGCAGAGCCGAGATAGGCGTTGACGGTGTGGACGGAGAGGCCGAGTTTTTCGGCGATCTCTTCGCTGATGCGGCCGTCGCCGGCCAATTGAAGACAGGCAATCTCGCGTTCGCTCAGGGATTCCGCGGGTACGCTCCGGCGTTCGTCGAGTGCCAGCAGGTCCATGACGACCTGACAGCTTTTGACGTGCTGGTCGATAATGACATCGCTCACCAGTTCCATCGACGTCCCGAAGAAAGCAACATAACCATTGCCGAGGGCGCCAAGGCGTACGGGGAATGCTATCCCCGAAAAGGGAACGGCGCCGGCATCCAGACGATGCGTCAATGGCGAGAATTCGCCGGCATCGGCAAAACTCGTGTTCTCCGAACCGTTCCAGATCAGCGGCAGGAGTGACGTCTCGATATGGTCCAGCAGCGCCTCGCCATAAGCGCTGATGAGTTGGTTGCTGCTTTCGAGTGCGCCTGCTCCCCAGTTTTCAAGCTCGCATACGAGCTTGCGCTTGTTGGGCAACCCGGCGCCTGCGATGCGGAAAACCGCAAAATTCCGCGCCTTCAGGTTCTTCTGCATGGCGATGAGCTTCGGGAAGATGTCCGACCGGCTCGATGCGCGCTGGAGGCGCAGATACTGGATGCTTCCAGGTCCATCTGCCGTGCCGCTGCGCGAATAACCCATTGAAATTATTTTCCTAAACTAGATTGTTGCGAACGGCGTAGGCAATCGCCTCGGAACGAGTCTTGGTTGCCGTCTTGCGCATCACGCTGGTAATGTAATTGTTGATCGTGTTGCGAGATATGCCGAGGATCACGGCGATCTCGTCGCTGGTCTTGCCCTCGGCAATCCAGAAGAGACATTCCAGCTCGCGTTCGGTCAGTTCGAAATCACGTTCCGTCCTGGCGTCGGCATTCTCTCCGAAACTGGAGCCGTAGGCGGCGAACAGCCCTACTTCCCTCAACCGTTCCTGCGACAGGATGATGCCGTCCAGAAACAGCAGCATCAGCGAGAAGCGCGTCCGGCCGACACAGAACGTCAGCGCGCAATACTGCCGGCTGATGTCGTCCGGCGGCACGATGTCGTCCGGCAACAGCGCAAAGCTCGGGGTCAGCAGCGAGAGACATTTTTCGAGTTCGGTGGAACGGGCGTAACCGCTCGCAAGCTCCGAGCCTAGGCGCCGGACGAGATCGAACGGCCAGTTGGACGCTACGATAAAATCGAGGCCCTGCTCCTGGATAAGGTCGTAGCGGGCCAGCAGAAAATGAGAAGCGCCGACGTAATCGGCAAGCAGGCGCATGACTGCCTGAACGTTGTTGGATCCCGCCAGAACAGAAAGACGGCGAACCAATTGCTCACGCGATAGTCCCCGGGAGCCGGCAGACTCCGTATAGGAGCGCCCCTCCGTCATCATTTCTACCCCCGACAACTCCATTCGCGATCTGCTCCCCGCCACGTGGCGCATCCATCATGAATGCGCGCGCCGCGGCATGCTGCGATTTCATACAACCCCTCTTGGGCCGAAACGATCCCGAGTTAGACGAATTCTTCAAGGAATACTGTTGGTAGCCGCTCTCATTCGTCGTCCACACCGGAATTTCCAGCCAGCCCCACCCTCCACGGGACCTCGGAAGCCATTGTACGAATCAAGGCCATTGTAGGAGACGCATTACGAATTACCATCGCCTCGACACCGGATTTCCCCAGTTGCGCCATATTGTTCACTGATTCGCTAATGGATAAATCCGCCAAGTGTGCGGCGGGGCTGAAAAGAAATGGGCCGGACAAGGTCCGGCCCATCGCAATCATATTTTCGTGATACCTTGTCACGCTGCCTTTTCGAGCGCCCACTTGCGGAGAATCTTCGCGGCGCGCTCTTCGGAGATTTCGACCATCCGGGCAAGCCGCTTTTCGGGGCCTTCCTTGACGCGGCGGTTGAAGCCCTCATCGTCGCCACCGCCCAGCATGTCGTTCGAGCTGTCGAAACCGAAATCGGAACCGAAGCCGTCCATGAGAGCCGGGCTGCCGGTCGTAGGCGAGAAGTCGGGAAGTTCGAGACCTGCACCCTCTGCCGCTTCGCCGGCGACATTGGTGCCGCTGACGGTGCGGATGAGCGGGCGAAGACCGAGCCAGACCACCAGGAAAGCAACCAGGACGAAGGCGAGCGAGTTGATGATGCCTCCGACATTCCGGCTCAGCATGTCCATCATGCCCGGACCGCTGGAGGCCTCGCTCAGAAGCTGGTTCTCCAGGAAGTCCATGGCCGTCAGGGTGACGACATCGCCGCGGCCCGAATTGATGCCTGCCGCGGATGCCACGATCTTCTGCATCTCGGCGAGATAGGCATCGACCTTGGCCTGGTCAGCCGGCTCGCCGATCATTTTGGCGACGCGGCCCTTGTTGACGACCACCGCGACCGAGACTTTCTCGATCTGATAGCTGTTGCGCGTCGTGGCGACCGTCTTCTGATTGATTTCGTAGTTGGTCTGTTCTTCCTTCTTGTCGGACTGATCAGTCGATTTCGGACCATTGGCACCACCCGGAGGCGGAGCGGCCTGCGGCACGTTCTGCTCGACGGTCGTAGCGTTGTCGTCCTGGGTCTGCTGCGACTTGGACGCTTCCTTGGTGGTCCGGACCGAACGTTCGACGCGGGAGTTCGGATCGAAGACCGTCTCGTTGATCTGCTGGCTGTCCGTGTTCAAAGACGCCGTGACGCTCGAACGGAAATTGTCCATGCCGAGGAAAGGCGCCAGCGCCTTGTCGATATTGTTCTCGATTTCCTGCTGAACGTTCTGGACGATGCTCAGCGATTTATTCATTTCGCTGCCGCCGTATTCGTCGCCCGATGCGAGCAACTGACCGGTGGAGTCGAGAATTGTCACGTCATCGACGTCGAGGCCCGGGACTGCGGAAGCGACAAGGTGACGAATGGACGACGTCGCCTTGCGGCCCGTCGTCGAGCTGGCCCGGATCATCACCGATGCGGTCGGCTTCTGTTCACCCCTGCGGAAGTTGCCGACATCCGGCATCACGATATGGACGCGAGCGGCGTTGACGCCGTTGATCTGCTGGATCGACCGGCCGATCTCGCCTTCCAAGGCCCGAACGCGGGTGACTTCCTGCATGAAGGAGGTCAGGCCGAGCGAGCCGACGTTGTCGAAGAGTTCATAACCGGCGTTGGAGCTGTTCGGTAGACCGCGCTCGGCCAGCAGAAGCCGCGCCTTGCTCGTCGAGCCGGCCGGAACCTGAAGGCTCGAACCGTCCGTACCGACCTGGAAAGGCATGTTAGCCTCTGCCAGCGCAATACTCACCTGGTTGAGGTCGGCCTTATCAAGCCCGACATAGAGCGTTTCGTAAGCCGGCTTGTTAACGAAGAGGGCCGCCGCAATAACGATCGCAACTGAAATGACGCCGACAGCGCCTAAAGCAATAAGTCTCGTCTGGCCTAAACCGGCCAGATTTCTAAAGACTTGTGAAAATTGAGCCAACAGATTCATTCTGTTCCCACATCGCCAACTAGGTATTCGAGCCCATGCCCAGTCGCACCTTAGAAAGCGAAGCTTGTGCGAGCGTTTCGCGAGCGCAGGGATTCTGGCGACTATGGAGGGCTGGCTGGGTAATCGGCCATCATGGCCGAAACATGCATGTCAGGGCTGGCGATCAGAAGAAATCGAAATCGCCGGCTGCCTTGCTCAAAGGCTGGGAATGGCCGTGGCGCATGCCGTTGGTCAGCGCCTTCTGCATGTCGGCAAGCTTGACGAGATTGAGCGCGGTCGAGACATCGACCATCCATTCGCTCGGAATGCCGCCGGTGATGGTGTCGACGAATTCCGCAAGGCCGCGCGTCTTCTGCACGGCAAGGTCGATGCCCTGCAGGACTTTCAGGCTGTCCGGCGATTGCAGGATTGTTTCTCCGCCGAGTTCCAGAAGCTGCGGCTCGACCCGTTCGATCAGGTATGCCACGTCATGAAGCTCCGAGACCAGGCGCATCAGGACTTCTGGAAGAGATTCCTCAAACGGAGCGATTGGCGTCTTGACGATGTCGTTCATGGCTATCTTCGCCCCGAGAAATGATTTTTTTAGAAGAACTCGATTGAGCTCTCGACCGGCTTCGTCGGCATGCGTACCGGACGCTGCTCCATCGCCACGGTCCGTTGAGTTTCGGCGCCGGTCAGCGGATACTGACGAGCCCGACCGCTTACGGGCCAGAACTCCAGCTTGCGCCCGTGCTCCCCGCCCGTTGAGGAGCCGACCACCGGAATACCTTCGTCCTTTAGAAATTCCATAGCGAATGCGGCATTCTGTTCGCCGACATTCGAAAAGCTGGCAATTGTCTTGGCGCCGCCAAAAATCTTCGCTTCCAACCGGTCTCGCCGGGCTCCCTGCTTCAAAAGACCATTGATCAACAGTTCCATCAGATGCACGCCGTAACGCGTCGCATCGCCGCCCGAGGCCATGGAACCGGCGGATCCCGGAAGCAGGAAGTGGTTCATGCCGCCGATACCGGCGACAGGATCGCGAAGACACGCAGCCACGCATGAGCCCAGAATCGTGGAGAGAACAGCATTCGGGTCGTTCAGGACCTTAAATTCCCCCTGGATAATATGGACACGCCTGACTGCAGCGGCGTCATTCATTTCAATGCTCCAAACACCGCTTCGATAGCGGCCTTCATCTTTTCGATCGTGAACGGCTTGGCGAGAACGTTGTTGGCGCCGAGCGATGCAGCCTTCTGAACCAGGGCACGGTCGCCCTGGGCCGTCAGGATGATGAATGCGGCCTTCTTCGTGTTCGGATTGGCGCGAACGGCCTGCAGGAAACCGATACCGTCCATTTTCGGCATGTTGAAATCCGAAATGACGAGATGGTGCGGCTGCTCGGCCATGATCTTCATGCCCTGCTCGCCATCGCCGGCAGAAGTGATCTGTTTGAAGCCGAGCTGTGTCAGGGCGTCGCTGAGCAGCAGGCGGCTGGTGACCTGATCGTCGACGATCAGAACTTTGATTTTTTCAGCGATAGACATTTATTCGGTACCTTCTTTTCGGGCAGCAGTTAACTTCAACACTTCTTCTCCTATGGAGCCTAACGGCAGTTGTTGCTCGACAGCCCCCATTTCATGGGCAACCCTCGGCATGCCGTAGACCACACAGGTCTTTTCGTTCTGCCCGATCGTGCGTGCGCCCGCGCTACGCATTCTGAGCAAACCTGCAGCTCCATCGCGGCCCATGCCCGTCAGGATGACCCCGACCGCATTGCGACCTGCCAGGTCGGCGACCGAGTCGAAAAGGACGTCCACTGAGGGCCTGTGACCGTTTACCGGCTCCTTTTCGATCAGCCGGCAACATGGCGCCGACGGATTGACCACCTGCAAGTGTCGTTCGCCACCGGGCGCCAGATAGATCCTGCCGATCTCCAGCCGCGCGCCATCGGTGGCTTCCTGCACCACAGGAGCGCAGATACGATTAAGGCGTTCGGCAAAACTTTTGGTAAACGTGGAAGGCATATGTTGAGTAATTACGGTCGGCGGACAATTTTGCGGGAACTTTTGTAATACCGCGATAAGAGCTTCAACACCTCCAGTTGACGACCCTATAGCCACAACCTTCCGACCCACCCGGTATTCCGCAGCGGGAGAGGCGGCGATGAAAGGCGTCGGCCCATTCCGGCGGGGTCCGGACCGGGCTGCAGCCTTCACCTTTTCGGCAAGATCCATGAACGGGCGGACATCGCCGGGAGCCGGTTTGCCGACGCAATCGAACGCGCCGATCTCAAGAGCAGCCAACGTCGCATTGGCACCCTGATGGGTCATTGCCGAGACCATGATTACCGGCATCGGACGCAGGCGCATGATCTTTTCGAGAAATTCCAGCCCATTCATGTTGGGCATCTCGATATCAAGGGTAACGACATCGGGGTTGAGCTGCTTGATCGCGACGCGTGCTTCCAGCGCATCGCCAGCCTGGCCAACGACATTCACTTCCGGGTCGGAATTCAGGATGGCCGTAATCAGCCCGCGCATGGTGGGTGAATCGTCAACGACCAGGACTCGTGCCGGAGCGCTCATGCTTTTCTCCCCGCGCCCTTACCGGTATAACGATAGGTGGTGATACCGATATTATCGAACAGGTTTTTGGCGTCGCCGGAAACACGCTCGGAATGGCCGATATAGAGATGTCCGCCTTCGGGCAGGAGCGAAGCAAAGCGGGACCAGATTTTCACCTGCGTCGGTTCGTCGAAGTAGATAACGACGTTGCGGCAGAAGATGATGTCGAAATTGCCCTTGAAGGGCCACTGCGCCATCAGGTTCAATTCGTTGAAGGTAATCAGTTTCTTGACGCGGTCGTCGATCTGGAACCTGCGGCGCCCGCCGGCATCGACTTCGCGGAACCATTGCTTGCGCATGGCCGGCGTCATCGTTTCGAGCGCGTTCTCGTCGTAGAGGCCGGTACGGGCCGCGGCCAGGATCTTCGGGTCGATATCGGTCGCCAGGATACGGAAATCGAGATCGGCCGCGTTGGGAAGCAGCGACAGTACGGTCAGCGCAATCGAATAGGGCTCCTGCCCATCCGAACAGGCGGCCGACCAGATGCGCACGCGGCCGCCGCTCTTGGCGCGGTTGATAAGACCCGGCAGAACCTCGTCGCGCAGGTGCTCGAAATGATGGTTTTCGCGGAAGAAGCGGGTGAAGTTGGTCGTCAGATGCGACAGCATCTCGCGGCGGGCGGCGGCACCTTCGGGTGAGGCCACCAGAACGCAATAATCCTTGAAGCCGCGCAGACCCAAGGCCCGAATATGCTTGGAAAGGCGGGAATAGACGAGCGAGGCCTTGGAATCGTTGAGATAGATTCCGGCATCCGAGTAGATCATCGCCGAAATGTCGGTGAGGTCGCGGCGCGTCAGCGGATATTCTCCGCTTGCGAGCACCTCATCCGGTGATTGTCGGCTTTCTATGGCGCCCAAGGGCTTCATGCAGCGTCGCTTTCCTGGTCGGGGAAGAGGGCGTCCAACTCGATCATGCAGATCATCCGCTTATCGATGGCGAGAATCCCCCGGGCATATTGTCTCTCCAGATCGGAGGAGACTTCCGGTACTGGCTGGATATTCTCGTCGGTAATCGTAAGGATATCGGAAACGGCCTCGACGAGGAGACCAACAATCTTGGCCTTCATCTGCGCCACGATAATCACATGGCGTACCGTCGGCTCGGCATCCTTCATGCCAAGCCGGGCCGAAAGATCGACAATCGGCAGGACCGCGCCGCGCAGATTGATGACACCCATGACATAGGCGGGCGCATGCGGCAGCGGGGTTGCCTGGGTCCATCCGCGAATCTCGCGGACGGACATGATGTTCACGCAAAATTCCTGATCGCTGATGCGAAAAGCGATCAGCTCCTTGCTTCCCGGGACCAGATTTTTCACGGCATACGACATAACAACTCAACCCGTGGCGGCTAACGACATTTCAGGTTTCATGGACTGGCCTCGAGACGCTGCGACGACCGCATCGACGTCGAGGATGAGAGCGACGCGGCCGTCACCGAGAATGGTGGCTGCGGCGATGCCCGGAACGTGCGTGTAGTTTGCCTCGAGCGACTTGATGACGACCTGGCGCTGGCCCTGGATGGCATCGACCATCAGGGCGCGCTGGCCGCCGCCTTCCGATTCGACCAGCAGCGCGACACCTTCGACCGGATTGGCCTGGGTGGCGCGGTAGTTGAGGACCCGGCCCACGTCGACCAGCGGGCAGAACGAGTTGCGGATCGAGATAAGCCGCTGATTGGCGCCGAAGGAATGGATGGCGGCAGCCTCCGGCTGCAGCGTCTCGACGATGGCGGTCAGCGGCACCACCAACGTCTGGCCGGCGACCGTGACGACCATTCCGTCCAGAACGGCAAGCGTCAGCGGCAGGCTCATGGTGAAGGTCGAGCCGAAGCCCGGCCGCGATGAGATCGAGATGCGGCCGCCGAGCGCCTGGATCGAGCGCTTGACGACGTCCATACCGACGCCGCGACCGGAAATGTCGGAGATCTTATCGGCGGTCGAGAAACCCGCCATGAAGATCAGGTTGTCGATCTCGTCATCCGACAGGTTGGCGTCGGCTGCGATGATGTCGTTGTCGATCGCCTTCTGGCGGACGCGCTCACGGTTGATGCCGGCGCCGTCGTCGGCAAGTTCGATCAGGATGCGGCCCGAACGATGTTTTGCGGTCAGCTTGATCGTGCCTTCCGGATCCTTGCCGGCGGCCTCGCGCTTTTCGGGCGACTCGATGCCGTGGTCGACGGCGTTACGGATCATGTGGGTCAGCGGTTCGGCGATCTTGTCGATGACCGTCTTGTCGACTTCGGTGTTTTCACCTTCGGTGACCAGGCGGATCGACTTGCCGACCATGTCGGCCACTTCGCGGACGATACGCGACATGCGCTGGAAGACCGGCTTTACCGGCTGTGCGCGGATCGCCATGACCGAGTCCTGGATCTCGCGGGTGAGCTGCTGCAGCTCTTCGAGGCCCATGTTGACGGCCGATGTACCGGTCGCGTCGTTCTCGACGACACTCTGGGAGAGCATCGCCTGGTTGATGACGAGTTCGCCGACGAGGTTGATGAGACGGTCGACGCGGTCGAGATCAACGCGGATCGTCTGGCCAGCGCCGGCTGCTGCGGCAGCGGCATTGTTCTGGGCGGCAGCTGCCGCGGCAGCCGATTCCTTCCTCTCGGCGGCACGGGCCGTCCTCGAGACGTTGCTTGCGGTCTCGGCAGCGGATACGGCCGCAGCGACGGTTTCTTCCGAAACGCCTCGTTCGGCGGTCTTTTCCTCGTCTTCTCCACCAGCGGAGTCATCAAGGATCGACAGATCGAACGGAACCGGGACCATCGGCAGTTCCTCGTTGGAAGATGCCTCTTCGGCAAGCTTCACTTCGAGGTCGCAATCCCATTCCGCGAATTCGAAGACGGCACGGATGTCGTCTTCGCTCCTGGTGGTCCGGATCGAGATCTTCCAGCTGAAATAGGAGGCCTCCGGATCCATCTTGTCGAGGGTCGGCAGAGCGTCCGTGTCGCAATTGATGCTCATCTCTCCCAGACGGGACAGATCGCGCAGCAGGAGCGCTGCCTCGTTGCCCTTGGAATAGAGTTCGCGACGCGGCTTGAACGAGACTTCGTAGACCGAGCCTTCAATTGCCGGCTCATCGTCCTCGCCGAAGCCGTCGAACGAAAAGGGGACCGGCTGAAAGCCGCTGTCGTCGCTCGGTTTGGGAAGATCAACTTTCGCCACGGGAGCCGGGGCAGCCTTTGCGGCCGGTTTCGGGGCGTCGTGGCCGGAGGAAGAGGGCGACCCGCCATGGGCGAGCGCCTCAAGTTCCTTGACGAGGCTGCGGCTTCTCGATTCGTCGACGCCGCCGCCGTCACGCGATGCGCTGACGAGATCGGCCAGCACGTCTGCCGACTTGAGCATGACCTTTAGGACGTCCTGCGTCGGCTCGAGCTTGTTGGAGCGTACGCAATCGAGCGTCGTCTCGAAGACGTGGGCGAAGGAAACCAGGTCGTCCAGACCGAAGGCGCCAGCACCCCCCTTGATGGAATGAACGGCACGGAAAACGGCGTTCACCGTTTCGGGGTCGCGATCCCCGTCGTTCAGCTTGAGAAGACCCGACTCCAGTTCTGCGAGCTGCTCTTCGCATTCCTGAAAGAAGATCTCTTTGATTTCGTTCATATCCATCGGGGGAATTCCTGGCTCAGGCGGTTACACGCTCGATCGCATCAATCAGTTTGGCAGGATCGAAGGGCTTGACGATCCAGCCAGTCGCGCCGGCCTGCCGGGCCCGGTTCTTCTTCTCGGCATCGCTTTCCGTCGTCAGGACGAGGATCGGAACGGCGCGATATTTTTCGTTGCGGCGAACACCTTCGATGAAACCGAAGCCATCGAGGCGCGGCATGTTGATATCCGTGACGATGACGTCCGGATTGCAGCCCTCGAGGACTTCGAGGCCCTCAATGCCGTCTTCCGCCTGAATTGTCTCAAAGCCTGCGTTATTCAGGGTCACCAGAAGCATGTTCCGGATCGTCCGTGAGTCATCCACGGTCAGTACTTTCTTCTTCATTGCTAGATCTCCTTAGCAACCAAATTTTCGTTATTAATGCCGATGAGTTGCATCGTCTTCTGAAATGCATCCGAAGCCTTCTCGACGAGAAAGGACTTCTTGTCTTCTTCCCAAGCCTTGACGCCGGCGACCAGAACCTGGGCGCACTGGACACCGACCCGCTCGACGCCCGAGGCGTCGATCTTGAGATCGCTGCCCCGCATGGAGACCAGCTTGCCATGCAGGTTCGAGGCCTCGTTGAGGTCCAACACTGCGGCCAGCTTCAAACTTCCAGCTCCAGCCTTCTTTGCTGCCATCAGCTTATTCCTTGTCGTTTCTGAAAGAGGTATTCGCCGTCATCCGCCCGCTCAGTCGCCATCGGCGCGATCGGGACCAAAGTCGGCTGAGGTCTTGGAGCTGCAGGGCGGCGCGCATCCGCATAGCGGTTCTGCCGCTCGATCCGGAACTCGCGGACCGTGCGGCCGAGTTCCAGGATAACGGTATGGAGTTCGTCGGCGCCCTCGCCCGCTCGGAACGCGAGGCTGGCGTTCGAGGCGACGTGTTCGCTGACCGAACCGATCTCTGCGGTCAACCGGTCGAGGCCGACGGCCTGTTCGCCGGTGTCGCGGGCAATACCGGCGATCGCGTCGTTGATGTCGGACACCTGGCGAACGATGCCGCCGATCGCGTCCTGGGTGCGGTGAACCATGTCGACCCCGGCATCCACCTGGGCCTTGGTGCCGTTGACGAGCGTCTTGATCTCGCGTGCTGCGTCGGCCGAGCGCTGGGCGAGCGCGCGCACTTCCTGGGCAACGACGGCAAATCCGCGGCCGGTCTCCCCGGCACGGGCAGCTTCGATACCGGCGTTCAGCGCCAGCAGATTGGTCTGGAACGCGATGTCGTCGATGACGCCGATGATCTCGCCGATCTTTTCAGCCGAGGATTCGATATCCGCCATGGCGTTGATCGCGCGACCGACAACCTCGCCGCTTGCCTCGACCGAACGACGCGTCTCGGCGGCGGCCTTTTCGGCGGCGGCCGTCTCGGCAGCGCTGCCCTTAACCCTGGCGGTTACGTCGAGGAGCACGCGTGCCGCCTCCCTGAGGCGGGTGGACTGTTCTTCCGAAGCGGCGGCAAAGGAGCGAGTGCCCTCGGTGAGCGCCTGCGTCAGCGTCCCGGCCTTCTGACCATGCCCATCGACCGTCTCGACCGACGAGCGCATGCCGGCGACTGCCTGATTGAGCAGATCGGCGAGTTCGCGGTAGGCATCCGGCACGTCGTCGGCAAGACCTGCCGTCAGATCGCGGTCGGCGAGTGCCGTGATGACGTCGGTAAAAGTTTCGATCGCCTGCGCATGATCGGCTTCGCGCTGCTCGGCGAGCGCGCGCTGGTGCTTCTGGCGCTGTTCGTTGAAGCGGAGCGAGACGGCGATCTCGACATCGACCATGACAAGGCGGGTGATCGCGCCAACGAGATCGAGCAATTCCTGCTCCCGTTTACGGCCGCCCGGCAGCAGCGACTTCGGAGCAAGGTCGACGATCGCGCCGGCGATCAGATGTTCGAGCATGACCGCGTGGCCGGCGACGTGCCAGCGCGGGTCGAGGCCCATCCGGCTCTCGGCGTCGGAGAGAACCTTCACCCGCTCGGCGTAGAGCGCATCGAAGCGGGCATCGGTCAGCACGCCCCAATGGGAGGCCTGCAGGTCGTGCAGCCGTTCGATCTGCTGCTCGCTTTCGAAATTGCGGGCGGCTTCCGGAAAGGATTGAAAGCGGTGGAAGAGATCGCGCAGGCCGGTCTTCAGATGCCGGTCGAGCTGCGGGCGGCAGCGGCGCAGCAGATCGCGCAGTTCGCCGTCGAGGCCGGCAAATGCCAGTCTCTCGCCCAGGCTGCCTGCCTGGCCACGTCGCGCCTGATCCGATGGCATTTCCTGCACCAAAACCGTCCCCAAAATTATTCAAGCCAATCCCCGGAGAGGATCAGCGGCATGCAAGCTGCTGTCAGCCAGCGCCTGGATGAACGGGGGATGCTCGCCAAACCGGATCGATATCCGTCGGGCATGGGCAACGCGGTCACCACGGGCTTTGCTGGATTTTCATGAGCGGATACCGGATTGGACCGGTACGGCTTTGCGGCTTCATGCCTGGTGGGGGACCGCAGTCATCCCATTTCGCCGTGGTCTCTAATATGTATGGTTAATTCCTTGCCTGAAGGTTAATGGAAGGTAGAAGCATGCCTGTTTTGCTTCAGGCAGGCGCATATTACCCGCTGTCAGGGTATTCGCTTCGGCATTGCTCGGTGGTTACGGTTTTTCTCAATTGGCCGCTTGAACGTCGGCCAACCCGCCTTGTCTCCCATATCGGCGAGCGGCTGCAACGGATAAGCTTTAACTCAAAGCGCCATGCCACCCTTGCCGGTGAACTTCTTGCTGACATGCAGCGAGCCGGAAAGACCGAAACGCCAGGGCAGGTCGACAGCCTGGGAGATGCCGATCCGCCGACCGGTGACGATCAGGGGTGGTGTTTTCGGCAACGTGAACTCGAACGGTGGCGCAAACAGCGGCAGGCCGTTGTGCTCGATGGTGATGCCGAGCGCCTGGCAGAGGCGGCCCGGACCGGAGCAGAGGAGCAGCGGATCGGCAAGACCGCGCCTTTTCTCCATTTCCTGAAGGCCCCTGACCGGCTGCAACGCCCTGATCAGCACGGCGCTACCGGGCCGGCAGACAAAATTCAGACACCAGTGAATGCCGTAGGAACGGTAGACATAAGCGTGTCCCGGCGGCCCGAACATCACCGCGTTTCTCTGCGTGGGCCCGCGAAAACTGTGGGAGGCCGGCTCGTCCGGCTCATAAGCTTCCGTCTCGACGATCACGCCGCCTGCGCCGGAGACATCGAGTTCGACGCCGATCAGATCACGCGCCACCTCTACGGAGCCTCTATCGAAAAACTGCTGGTCCATAAGAAACGCCCGTCTCGCTGCCGGTTGCATCCATAGACGGCGAAGCAGGGCTTGTCTTCCCCGCCGACGACGCGACTTTCCGGAAGACCCGAAGCGTTGCGCAGACGTTGTGGTGGGGATGCAACAGGCCCCGACTTGCTGTTTGCCAAGTCAGCACGGATTTGTGGACGCACATTTTTGTGCATTGCCATGAAAACGCTCCGGGTGTCGTATTAGGTTTAGAAACATCTTGATTCTCAATAGATTGCCGCAGCGTTTTCAATCTTTGCGGCAGTCGAGCAGTAGCGCAACCCTGACTGGAGTAGCCTATGCCGAGTGAATCCTTGTTCGATGCCTTCACCAGGAACTACGAAGCGCGGCGCGAGACAGATATGTCTGTCGCCGAGTATCTGGCGATTTGTAAAAAAGATCCGATGGCCTATGCCAACGCCGCCGAGCGGCTGCTGGCGGCGATCGGCGAGCCGCAGATGGTCGACACGGCCAAGGATGCCAGGCTCGGCCGGATCTTCATGAACCGCACCATCCGGGCCTATCCGGCTTTCTCCGGTTTCTTCGGCATGGAAGAGACGATCGAGCGGATCGTTTCCTTCTTCCGGCATGCCGCGCAGGGGCTCGAGGAGCGAAAGCAGATCCTCTACCTGCTCGGTCCGGTCGGTGGCGGCAAGTCGTCGCTTGCCGAGCGGCTGAAGCTGCTGATGGAAGCCAATCCGATCTACGTGCTGAAGGCCGGCGACGATATCAGTCCGGTCTTCGAAAGCCCGCTCAACCTCTTCGATCCGGTCGCCATGGGGCCGATGCTGCTTGAGCAATACGGCGTTCCGACCCGGCGTCTCAGCGGGCTGATGAGCCCCTGGTGCCTGAAGCGGCTCGATGAGTTCGGAGGCGACATAACTCGTTTCCGGGTGGTGCGGCTGCAGCCCTCGCGACTGCGCCAGATCGGCATCGCCAAGACCGAACCGGGCGACGAGAACAATCAGGACGTCTCGTCGCTGGTCGGCAAGGTCGACATTCGCAAGCTCGAAAACTATTCCCAGAATGACTCGGACGCCTACAGCTATTCCGGCGGGCTCAATCGCGCCAACCAGGGCGTGCTCGAATTCGTCGAGATGTTCAAGGCGCCGATCAAGATGCTGCATCCGCTGCTGACGGCGACGCAGGAAGGCAATTACATGGGCACCGAGAATATCGGCGCCATCCCCTTCTCCGGCGTCATCCTTGCCCACTCGAACGAGGCGGAATGGCAGAGCTTCAAGGCGAACAAGAACAACGAGGCGTTCATTGACCGCATATGCGTCATCAAGGTTCCTTATTGCCTGCGGGTGACGGAAGAACAGCATATCTATGAAAAGCTGATCGAAGGTTCGGAGCTTGCGGATGCCTCCTGCGCGCCGGCGACGCTTGAGATGCTGGCCCGGTTTTCCGTGCTCTCGCGGCTACGCAAGCACGAGAATTCGACCTTCTTCTCCAAGATGCGTGCTTACGACGGCGAAAGCCTCAAGGAAACCGATCCGCGCGCCCGCAGTGTTCAGGAATATCGGGACGCGGCCGGCGTCGACGAAGGCATGGACGGAATATCGACACGTTTTGCCTTTAAGGTTCTAGCTTCGACCTTCAATCACGATACGACGGATATCGGCGCCGATCCGGTTCACCTGATGTATGTGCTGGAACAGGCCATCCGCCGCGAACAGTTTCAGGAGGAAACCGAAAAGCGGTATATCGAGTTCATCAAGGCAGACCTTGCTCCTCGGTACGCGGAGTTCATCGGCAACGAGATCCAGAAGGCCTATCTGGAATCCTATTCCGATTACGGTCAGAATCTTTTCGATCGTTACGTCGACTATGCCGACGCCTGGATCGAGGACGTCGACTTCAAGGATCCGGATACCGGGCAGCTTCTCGATCGCGAACTCCTGAACCAGGAATTGACCAAGATCGAAAAGCCGGCGGGCATCGCCAATCCGAAGGATTTCCGCAACGAGATCGTCAAGTTCTGCCTGCGCTCGCGCGCCAATAACGGCGGCAAGAACCCGTCCTGGGCGAGCTACGAGAAGATCCGGGAAGTGATCGAGAAAAGAATGTTCTCCCAGGTGGAGGATCTCCTGCCGGTGATCTCCTTCGGGTCGAAGAAGGACGGCGAAACAGAAAAGAAACACAGCGAGTTCGTGTCGCGCATGACGGGGCGCGGCTACACCGAAAGACAGGTTCGCCGTCTGGTGGAGTGGTACATGCGGGTCAAACAGGCAGGTTAGCGTCTGTACTCAATTAGGATTTGGAACGCAGCATGCAAGAAAACCGTTCAGTTCCTTAAACACACAAAGGTGGACGTCATCTCCATCATTGTGTGTGACGACAGGACGTAGGATTGTGGCATACTGGGTTGTGCGGCGTCCGAAACCTAGTTGAGTACAGACCCTAATGCTCATGCAGGAGCCAACATGCACATCATCGACCGGCGGCTGAACCCGCGCGGTAAAAGTTTGGAAAATCGACAGCGGTTTCTGCGGCGCGCAAAGGACGCCGTGCAGCAAGCAGTCAGGCGATCCCTGCAAAGCCGCAGTATCCGTGATGTACTCGATGGCGGCGAAGTCAGCCTCCCGATCGGCGGCATGGGCGAGCCGAGTTTTCGCCGGGCCGAAGGCGGGATTACGGATCATGTCCTGCCCGGCAACCGGGCCTTCGTCGAAGGCGATATCATTCCCCGCCCACCCGGCCAGGGTGCCGGCAGACCCAAGGAGGCCGGCCAGGGCGATGGTGAAGACGGCTTCCGCTTCGTTCTGACGCGCGAAGAATTCCTCTCGGTTTTTCTGGATGACCTCGAACTGCCCGAACTCGCCAAGCGACGGCTCAGCGAGACCGAGGAGATGAGCCCAGTGCGGGCCGGCTACTCCATTTCGGGCTCCCCTTCCAATCTCTCCATCGACCGGACGACGCGGCTCGCGATGATGCGACGCATCGCCCTCAAGCGCCCCAAGCCTGCCGAGATCGAGGCGCTGCAGCGCCAGATCGACGAATCTGAGAACGAGGAGACGCGCCTGTCGCTGGAGGCGGAACTCAAGTCGCTGACGGACAGGATCCGGCGCATTCCCTATGTCGATCCGCTCGACGTTCGCTATCGTCGTTTCGACAACGAGCCGAAGCCGGTTGCTAAGGCGGTGATGTTCTGCCTGATGGACGTCTCCGGATCGATGTCGGAGCACATGAAGGATCTGGCCAAGCGCTTCTACCTGCTGCTCTATCTGTTCCTCTCGCAGCGTTACGAGAAGGTCGAGATCGTCTTCATCCGCCACACCGAGAAGGCCGAGGAGGTCGACGAGGAGACCTTCTTCTACGGCCAGGCGACGGGCGGCACGCTGGTATCGAGCGCACTTGCGGCGATGCGCTCCATCATCGCTTCACGCTTCGACCCCACCGAATGGAACATCTACGCCGCGCAGGCCTCGGATGGCGACAACTCCTATCGGGACGAAGCTCCGGCCGGCCATCTGCTGAGACACGAGATTTTGCCGCTCTGCCAGTACTTCGCCTATATTGAGGTCGATGAAGAGGGTGGCGATTCCTCGGTATCGAATTCCCCTCTCTGGCGCCTTTATGAAAGCATCCGGTCCGGTTCGGCAACGCTTGCGATGCGCAAGGTCTGCCGCAAGAACGAGATTTTTCCGGTCTTCCACGATCTCTTCCAGAAGCGTTCGACACAGACGAAGGCGGTGCCATGACTCAGGCGGCTATGCAGAAGGATCGACTGCTCTTCGAAGGCGCGGACTGGGATTTCACGACGCTCCAGCGTATCCACGATGCCTGCGAGGAAATCGCGATCGGGGAACTCGGGCTCGACGTCTATCCGAACCAGATCGAGGTGATCACCGCCGAGCAGATGCTGGATGCCTATTCGTCGACGGGCATGCCGCTGTTTTACCGGCACTGGTCGTTCGGCAAACATTTCGCCCATCACGAAGCCTTCTACCGCCGCGGCATGCGGGATCTCGCCTATGAGATCGTCATCAACTCGTCGCCCTGCATCTCCTACCTGATGGAGGAGAACACCGCGACGATGCAGACCCTGGTGATCGCCCATGCGGCCTTCGGTCATAACCATTTCTTCAAGAACAACTATCTCTTCAAGCTGTGGACGGATGCCGAGGGCATTCTCGACTATCTCGATTTCGCCAAGGGCTATATCGCCCGCTGCGAAGAGCGTTACGGCGAAACAGCCGTCGAGCGGACCCTCGACGCGGCCCATGCTCTGATGTCGCATGGCGTACACCGTTATGCCGGCAAGACGAGGCTCGACCTGCGCCAGGAGGAAAAACGCCAGCTGGAACGGCGCGCCCATGAAGAACAGATGTTCAACGATCTCTGGCGCACGGTGCCGACGGGCCGCAAACGCGATGCGGCCGATGTCGATCTCGAAAGACGGCGCGCAGCGCTCGGCCTGCCGCAGGACAATCTGCTCTACTTCCTGGAAAAGTCCTCGCCCCGGCTGCAACCATGGCAACGGGAAATCCTGCGCATCGTCCGCCACGTCGCACAATATTTCCATCCGCAGCGCCAGACCAAGGTGATGAACGAGGGGACGGCGACCTATGTCCATTACCAGATCATGGAAAGGCTGCACGACCGCGGGCAGATCAGCGACGGCAACTATTTCGAATTCCTGAAATCACATACCAATGTCGTGTTCCAGCCGACCTATGACGATCGGCGTTTCTCCGGCTTCAATCCCTATGCCATCGGCTTCGCCATGATGCAGGATATCGAGCGGATCGTGACCAAGCCGACCGACGAGGATCGCGAATGGTTCCCGGATATCGCCGGCCGCGGAGATCCGATGCAGGTCCTGCGCGGCATCTGGGCCGACTATCGCGACGAGAGCTTTATCAGCCAGTTCCTGAGCCCGCACCTGATCCGCAAGTGGCGCCTTTTCCAGCTCTACGACGATCCGCAGATGAGCGAAGGGATTCTGGTTTCGGCGATCCACGACGAGCGCGGCTACAAGCGCGTCCGCCGCCAGCTGGCGCGCGAATACGATATCGGCTGGACCGATCCGAGGATCGACATCATCGATGTCGATCTCGCCGGCGACCGCCGCCTTCTCCTGCAGCACCGGGCGCCGAACGACTGGGTTCTCGAGGACAGCGAGACCCGGCAGGTTCTGCAACATCTGGCGGATCTGTGGGGATACGACGTCATGCTGCAGGAAATCGACAGCGCCGAGAAGGTGGTGAAGGAACATGCCGCCCATCCCCGCGAAATCCTTCATAAGGGTGACCTTTTCTCCTGACGACAGCGCACGAGGCAGGTCTCTGCCGATCCGGCAACTCCAGGCGCGGCGGGACGTTATGGCGACGTTGATCCCCGCTCATCAACTTTGATTACAGGAGCGGCCGGATCTCCTGCCGATGGACAATCGTGATTGGACATCAAAAGCGGTCAGGATCAAAATAACGTCTGGGCGACGGGCATCTATTTTGTTCAAATAGGAGGCCGTAATGGAGCAACGTGCAGTCGATCAGCTGAAGACTATCGCCAGGATAAACCGCAGCTATCCCGACTTCCAGATGTCCAGCAGCGAACGGCTCGAACGGTGGGCCGAGATTCTTGAGCTCAACCCCGACCGATCCCTTTCGACATTTCGGGAAACCGAATACCAGCCGGATGAAATAAGGGCCGCCATGCGCGGCGACGGGACGGCGATTGCTGTCGCGTTCGGGGATCCCGTGCTGCGCGCCGCGGGGATGAGAGACGACACCTATGGGGAAGCCAGGCGGTTTTTTGAACTGTCAGACCGACAGATCCACAAACTGGTCTGCTTCTGCCACTTCGGAGCGCATGTGAGCGCAAGCACCGTCGCCCATCAGGTGCGGTCCATCGCCACCCGCAGATCCAGCGGCCCCCTTGCATACCTGGCTTCTTTCTTCAGAAGGTAGCCTTGTCGCTTCGTCGAACACGATCAGACTGCGCCTTGCTGGGCGATTGCCCGATGCCTCGGCGTTGCCGCTTGCCGTTGCGGGAACGGCCGATGGTTGATGCCGCGTCCTGAAAGAACGAGGCGGCCGGTGCGGCCCTTGTCGATCCATTTTGACCGCTGCGACCACGCGCGGCGTGAGAAGTTTGCGTCGTAACCCACACCGTTGTGGGCGAGAGGACTGCATGTCCCCAGAAGGTGGCGACCTTGCCGCCACTATGGTATTTGGACCGAACTCTAAAGAGCTCCGGTTTCAGTGGGATATGCTGCGTTGGCGAATTTTAGTCTGGATTTGTGCATCGTTGCCGGCAGAAGGCCGGATTTGCTTGAGCAGACATTGGAAAGTTTTTCAAAGCGCTGCTTTGCTCATTTCTCCGTCTCGAATGTCCTCGTCAACATGGATCCGATCTTCGGAACCGAAGAGGATGAGGCCGAGTGCCTGCGGGTCGTCTCGAACTACCTTCCGTCAGCTTCCTTCTTTAGACCCAGCGAGCCTGGATTTGGCGCTGCGGTCAAGCGTCTCTGGTCCAATACGCAGTCGGATTACGTGTTCCACCTCGAAGACGACTGGATCGCGCTGACGGATCTCGGCGAGGAGATTTTTGCTCCGTTTGCAGATCCCGCCGTAATGCAGGTATCCTTTCACACGGCTGACCAGAACTGGAACATCGCGAAAGACGGCCATCTTCACGAGAGAAACGAATATGCACGGTTTCTCGGCATTAAAATCCCGCTGTTTCGGACTTTTCCGAAATTCACGACGTCGCCTTCCATTCTTCACGGTTCTTTCGCCCGGCAGGCTTCCGGCCTGATGGACGCCTCGCGAGATCCGGAAAAACAATTCTATTCCGGCGTCAACGCAGAACTGGAGCGGTTGGCGGCGCCGCATAAGAACTATATTTTTTCTCCCCGGCAGACACCGGTCATCCGTGACACCGGACGAGAATGGAGAGACAACCGCAAGATCAAAAAAGTCATCGAGAATACGACTTCCTATTGGGTCGAGGAATGATTTTAGGTGCCACGACAAGGACGTCCTGAGCAATTCGGCATGGGTGAAAAACCGCCATATTCAGGTCTCTCTTCGATTTCTCTTCGGCTAAAATAGCCCCCCTTGGTTTCAGCATTCGGTAACGCTCCGATTGTACATTAGGCACCGATCAAATTACGCGAGTAGATCTGGACCCTTGCGAATGAACCAAGACTCCGCCATCGGACCTGATCTGCACACATCTCATCGCGAACTTTTGGAAGACCTTTTCGAAGGCGCCCCGAGACCCACGATCATCAAGGACGAAGAGTCACGCTTCCTGTTCCTCAACAGCAAGGCGTGCGGGATGTTCGGCGTCGGCCTCGGCGACATACTCGGCTGTACCGACCGCGACTTCTTGCCCGCAGGCGAAGCCGAACGGATCCGAGAGATGGATGCGGGAGTGCTGGCTACCGGTGAGGAGCGGCTGTTCGAGGAGAATGTCACCGGTCCGGATGGTTCGGCCCGGACGCTTCTGACGCACAAGCGGCGGTCCTTCGTGCCAACGGCTGCGGGGAAGAAGCCGGTCCTGATTGTCGTTATTTCCGACATTACGGAGCTCCGCCATGCCGAGAAGGTCCTGCGGGCAAGTGAGGAACATTATCGCTCTCTCATTGAGCTGCATCCCCAGACACCGTGGTTAGCCGACGCGCTGGGGAATGTCGTCGAGGTCGGCCCAGGGTGGCAGAACGCCTCCGGACGGGAAGTCGGCGAAGCCCTGGGGCGCGGGTGGGAGAAGACCTTGCACCCGAAGGACCTGCCTGAGGTCATTGCCAAATGGGGATCCTCGGTCAAGACCGGCGCACCGTTCGACATGATCTACAGGATCGGGACAGCGAGGGGGCGGTATCGGTGGTATCGGAACCGCGCGGCAGCTCGGCTCGATGGCAACGGCGGGGTCGTCCGCTGGTATGGGCTCCTTGAAGACGTCCATGACCGACAACTTGCCCTCAAGGCGCTTCAGTCCAGCGAGCGGAGACTGCGCCAGCATCGGGACGAGCTCGAAAAGATCGTTCTGGACCGAACGGCGGAAGTTCAGGAAAAGAATATTGAGCTGGACCGACTTCTCCAGCACGAACGGGGTATCAATGCGCTGCAGCGCCGTTTCGTCGGGATGATATCGCACGAGTTCAGGACGCCTTTGGCCGTGATCGACGGAGCGGCTCAGCGGCTTACGCGGACAAAGATGGCTGTGACTCCACAGTTCCTGGAAGGCAAGGCCTTGCAGATCAAGGGCGCAGTCGCCCGCATGGTCGAGCTGATGGAAAGCATCCTCGCCGCCGGGCGGTTGGAGACCGGGACCATTGCCATCAACAAACAAGCCAGTTCGCTCAGCGCTATACTTCGTCAATGCATCGCAAGCCGAGCCGAACTCAGCAAAAGTCACACGATCAGCCACAATCTCGATGCAATTCCAGCGCTGCAGATGATCGACAGGGACGCGATAGAGCGGGTCTTTTCCAATCTGTTGTCGAACGCGGTCAAATATTCACCCGCCGGTTCCGACATTCATGTCAGCGGATGGAAGGACGGTGGGCGAGTTATTGTCGGCGTCACCGACTCCGGCATCGGCATGGATGCCGACGACCTGCCGAAACTGTTCGAACCTTACTTTCGCGCCCGCAGCGCCACCGGAATCGCGGGAACGGGGATCGGTCTCAATATCGTCAAGGAAATTGTCGAGTTGCACGGAGGGTCGATCTCAGTCCGGAGCATTCTGGGCCGAGGCACGACCTTCACGGTCGATCTGCCGTTCGAAGAAGTCAGGCAACAGCAGTCGGCGTAGGGCTTCGCGTCACGGGAAGAGCCCTTTACGCAGCAATCGATGAAGCAAGCCAGGATACAAGTTCGTCCCGTCCCATGGGTCTGCCCACCAGGTAGCCTTGCAGCTGATCGCAACCGGCAACTCGAAGGGCGTCCGCCTGATCGGCGGATTCGATGCCTTCCGCAGTGACCGGAATTCCGAGCGCCATAGCCAAGGAGATCGTGGCCGTCAGGACGTTCCGGCCAGTGCTGCCGTCATCCATGGCTTGGACCAGGGAGCGATCGATCTTCATCCGGTCGAAGCCGAATTCACGTAGCGTGCCGATACTGGCGTAACCTGCACCAAAATCATCGAGGGCAAAACGGATGCCGGCCGATTTCAGGGCGGTGATGGAGCGCCGCGCCTGCTCAGGGTTCGACATCAGAACCGCTTCGGTGATCTCCAGTGTCAGTCGGGAAGGGTCAAACCCTTCCTCTTCCAGAACGGCGAGCACGTCCCCCGCAAAGTTCGGGTTGCACAGCTGGATCGGAGAGACATTGACCGACAAGGAAAGCGGAGCCCACGCCTTCGACGCCACGATGGACTTTCGAAGCATCTGGAGGCCCAGGGTATCGATCAATCCACATTTCTCCGCCAACGGTATGAAGGCGTCCGGGCCGATTGCTCCTTCCGCGCGCCTCCATCTTGCCAGCGCCTCCACGCCTGTGATGTCTCCGGAGGCAGCCGAAGCCAGGGGCTGGAAGACCGGTTGGATCTCATCCTTCTGAAGTGCGCGCCGAAGCTCACTTTCCAACGCCGCGATCTTCTCGCGCTGGCGGTCAAGATCCGGATGATAGGTGACCGCGCATCCCCTGCCCGTTTCCTTCGCTTCATAAAGGGCCATGTCCGCCCGACGAAGGAGTTCATGCGCATCCTCTGCGTCGTCACGGGAAGCAACCCCGATGCTCGCCCCGATTTCGATCGTGCGGCCTTCGATGAGAAACGGCTTTTTGAGACGTTCAAGAAGTTGATCGTCGAGCTCGGCGAGGTTGGTGGAGCCCAGCTGGATAAGAGCGAATTCATCGCCGCCCAATCGCGCGACACCAGCGGCGTCGGGATGAATATCACGCAGGGCTTCTGCCACCAGCCTGATCAGCTGATCGCCGATCGCATGCCCCCAGGCATCGTTGACGGCCTTGAAGCCGTCGAGATCGATGAGGTGCAAAACCAGCATCTGGCTCTTGTTAGCCTGCATCAGCCGGTCCAGTCCCTCGATCAGACCGAGCCTGTTCAAGAGACCGCTGAGACTATCGTGCGTGGCCTCATGCCGGGCGCGATCGGCCAAACTCTTCAAGCGACGCGTTTCTGACCAGCCTGCATACAGAACGCCCACCAAATAAACGCCAAGGATGGCAATCGCTGCGGCAATAAAGGGGCGCACCGCATCGAAAATCGTATTCCCGGGAGCGGCGCTTGGCCAAGCCAAACGCACGACTTCAACTCCATCGACATCCATGAGCGGCAAATTCAGGAGATCACCCGCCGGACCGTAGGTTATGTGGAGTTCCGGGAGCTGATGATCCTTGGCCATTTCAGCCACGACTTCGGAAGTCAGGGTCTTGAAGAAGCTGAGGACATAGTACTGCGAATCCTCAACCTTCGATCCGAACGGCTGAACCGCCTCCGACGCCACTGCAATGATATCGTCGCCGTTTCTGAAGAAGTTGACGGTAGGGTCCATGCCGGGCCGAGCGGCTGATTCCGTTTGCCCACGAAATTTTGCACCAAGATATTCGTTCGGATCTATTATATTGGCTTTAAGATAGGCGATGCTCTTACCGCCTGCCGGGGCTGTCAGCACGACCCCGTCATAGAGCGCGTAGTCCGCGCTGGTCTTGCCCCAATTCTCATAAGTCCAAGCGTCGCGATCCCCTTGCGTTATCGCCTTGTAGGCCTCATCCCAAACGGCATTGTCCCGCACCGTTGCTGCAAGTTTCCCCTTGAAGGACGAGACGGCAGCCTCTGCCGCCAATATGGCTCTGTTGTCATCGAGCGCATTTGCAGAACTGCGCATGCGGTCAACGACATGAGCACCCATGCCGCCAAGGATCACGGCGACAAGAAGGAGTAGCGAGGTGGCAATGAAAACGGAGTAGCCTTCACGGCTCTCCTTCGGTCGGCGTGCGAGCATGACAGATCCCAGCTTTATTGAATTGCCCAAGGCTGCAGAAGACGTCATGTCCGCATTGCGCTGCACGGATCCAATAGCATGTACGAATATTAAAAATCGCTAAAGCACTTAGTCAACACCTCGTTAATCTCTCGACAGAGAACTCACCCCGGGTAATGAAATGGGGCAGGCCGCTCGGCATGGCAGGAGGGAGTTCCGCAGAGCGAACTCTCATCCTACGAACATTCCCAAGGCGCACCAGCACTCTACAGCTCTCGCAGGAATTGTTCGGTGGTTGCTATGCGCAGCTGAACGGAGAAGCGGTCTCCCAGAAGTTCGAGCGACGCATCATGTGTGTCGTCGGCTCCGCTGCAGACGGCATCCTTCAGCACGACCACGCGGTACCCAAGATCGATGGCGCCAAGCGCTGTGGCGAGGACGCAAACGTCGGTCTCGCCACCGGTCAGGACCACGGTTTCGATACGCTTCTTCAGCAGCATTCGGTGCAACTCTCCGCTTACCCAGGGAGAATAAGTCATCTTGTCAAATATGCCCGCAGGAGGGACAAAGAGCTTCAACGAGGGGATCAGGTCGACAAGGCCCGGATCGAGATGCTCGCGCGTCATCATCCGCCACTTTTCATAATACACACGCCACATCCCCTCCATCGTTTCGGGGCGCGTCGGCGTCACGAACCTGGTAAAGATGGTATTCTCGGGATGGCGGCCGGATAGTTCCTGGATCTGCGGCGATACCTCGCGCATCCAGGGCACGTGCCATGGGGTGTCTTCAGCGAACATCCGCTGCATGTCGATGCAAAGATGAATCCAATTGCCAGCCATTTCATTCTCCGCGCGCCTCCTCAACGCCCGATCTGGAACGTGGTTCCGGTCGGCGACGGACAGCAGGATTTGATGCCGGCGAATGGAGATTCGATATCGGAAATGTCCTGCGATTGACGCTAAATACGCGCTTCGCGCTCGTCACCGTTGGCTGGACGAAACCTTAACGAAATCGATGAAGGCCCGCAGCGGCGCTGGTACGAGCCGCCGGCCGGGGTAATAGAGAAATGGACCGGAGAATTGCTGCCACCATGGCTCGAGCACGGGTTCGAGTGAGCCGTTGTCGAGATGGGGCCGCAGCCAGTCCTCGAACAGCGATATGACACCGGCGCCGGCAATCGCTGCATCGACGGCAAGATCGGTTGCCGCACCCACCTGCACGATCAGCGGTCCTGTCGGATCGACCCGCACCACTTCGCCGTCCCGCTCGAATTCCCACAGCATCATTGCGCCGCTCGTAAAACGCCCGCGGATACAGGCATGGCCAAGCAGATCGCGGGGATGATCGGGGCGGCCATGGCGATCGAGATATGCCGGGGATGCCGCGGCCGCGAAGCGCTGCAGCCGCGGACCGATCGGCACCGCAATCATGTCCTGCTCCAACCGCTCGTCGTAGCGGATGCCGGCGTCGCATCCGGCAGCCAGCACGTCGACGAAATTGTCATCGGCGACGATTTCGAGCCGTATGTCGGGATAGGCCGCGAGGAACGCCGGGATGATCGCCGGGAGCACCAATCGGGCGGCGCTGACCGGTACATTGAGACGCAACGCGCCGGCAGGCTTGTCGCGAAACCTGTTAATGACGTCGAGGGCAGCGTCGACCTCGGTAAGCGCCGGGGTCAGCCGAGCCAGGAGACCTGCCCCTGCCTCCGTCGGCACCACGCTGCGTGTCGTGCGATTGAGGAGCCGCACCCCCAGTTGCGCCTCGACCCGCCGCACCGCCTCGCTCAATCCTGATGCGCTGCTGCCTGTGGCACGCGCGCCCTCGCGAAACCCACCAGCGCGCGCCACCGCCACAAAAGCATTCAGATCACCTAGGTCGATTTTCATCGTTCGAAATTCCGCACGGCCTGTGCCGATTGTAGCGGATTTTCGTGCGGCCTCTCAAGGCCTATATCCACATCATCTTGAACAGGAGATATTCCCATGTCGAATATTGATCAGGCAGGCACATTTATCCTCGGCGACCGCAACGTGAAACGGCTCGGCTACGGCGCCATGCAGCTTGCGGGCAAGGGTGTGTTCGGGCCGCCGAAAGATCACGACGCAGCAGTGGCGGTATTGCGCGAAGCGGTTGCGGCTGGGGTCGATCATATCGATACCAGCGATTTTTACGGTCCGCATGTGACCAATCAAATCATCCGGGAGGCGCTTCATCCGTATCCCGATGACCTGGTGATCGTGACCAAAATCGGCGCCGTGCGCGGGGATGACGGTTCATGGAACCCGGCATTTTCAGCCGACCAGCTGACTCAGGCCGTCCACGACAACCTGCGCAATCTTGGTCTCGACGCCATGGACGTCGTCAACCTGCGTATCATGTTCGATGTCCACGGCCCGGCAGAAGGCTCGATCGAAGCGCCCCTGACGGCTCTGGCCGAACTGCAGCGCAAGGGGCTTGTTCGCCATATCGGGCTCAGCAACGTGACGCCGACGCAGGTAGCCGAGGGTCAGCGGATCGCCAAGATCGTCTGTGTGCAGAACCAGTATAATCTCGCCCATCGGCAAGACGATGCCATGATCGACGATCTCGCTCGCGATGGTATCGCCTATGTGCCGTTCTTCCCGCTCGGAGGCTTCAGCCCGCTCCAGTCGTCGATCCTGTCGGACGTTGCCCAGCGCCTGGGCGCGACGCCGATGCAGGTCGCACTTGCCTGGTTGCTGCGTCGGGCACCGAATATCCTGCTCATCCCGGGAACCTCGTCCGTGGCCCACCTGCGTGAAAATCTCGCCGCGGCTGAACTGCAGCTGTCGGACGCCGTGATGACGGAACTCGAAGGCGTATCCGGCGCCCGCGCCGACTGAAGACTTCAGACCGCACTCGCATCCGACCCCGAAAAATCGGTCTACGGCCTTTGCCTTCACGCGCGCTTTCGTTAGAAGTGAAAGAAAAGCGAAACGGAGGGGTCGGATGTTTATTACGGACCGCCAGGCGAAGATTGTCGAACGCGCGAAAACTGCGGGTCGGGTCCTCGTCGACGACTTGGCAGCAACGTTTTCGGTAACCTCGCAGACGATCCGCAAAGATCTGAATGATCTATGCGACAAGCAAATTCTGACCCGTATCCACGGCGGCGCCACCCTTCCCCGCAGCAATGAGAATGTCCGTTACGACGCGCGCCGGCAGATCGCGGCGGCGGAAAAGCAGGCGATCGGCGTCGCCGCCGCCAATCTCATTCCGGACAACGCCTCGCTCTTCATCAATATCGGCACCACCACGGAGGCGGTCAGCGAGGCGCTGGTCAATCATCGAGAACTGATGGTGATCACCAACAACATCAACGTTGCCAACAGGTTGCGCCTTCTGGACGAAATCGAGGTGGTCATTGCCGGTGGTGTCGTTCGTCAGTCAGACGGTGGCATTGTAGGTGAAGCCGCAGTCGACTTCATTCGCCAGTTCAAGGTCGACTATGCGATCATCGGCGTTTCGGCGATCGATCCGGATGGTGCCCTTCTCGATTATGATTTTCGCGAAGTGAAGGTTGCCCAGGCAATCATCGCCAATGCCAGACACGTGATCCTGGTCGCCGACTCGACAAAATTCGAGCGCACCGCACCCGTGCGCATCGGACAGATCTCGCAGGTTCAAACCTTTATCACCGACCGTTGCCCTTCGCCGTCGATCCGAGATGTATGCCTCGTGAACGGTGTGGCCCTCGTGGAAACTTCGAAAGACGAGGAATTGGATTTATAGCCCCGGGGTTTCATTTGACATTCGGAATATTTTCGATTTAATCCACTTTAGGTTCACAACGTTTGTGGATTGCTGTCCATTTCGGTTCAGCGAGGGGAATGATGGGCGAGGAAATCCACGACATCTTCGTGATCGGCGGCGGCATCAACGGTTGCGGCATTGCACGTGATGCGGCCGGGCGCGGTTATTCCGTGGCACTTGCGGAGATGGACGATTTTGCCTCGGGCACCTCCTCCGGCGCCACCAAACTCATCCATGGCGGCCTGCGTTATCTCGAACATTACGAATTCAGGCTGGTGCGGGAATCGCTGATGGAGCGCGAAACCCTCTGGGCGATGGCACCGCACATCATCTGGCCGCTGCGCTTCGTCCTACCATACCACAAGGGCGGTATCCGCCCGGCTTGGCTGATCCGGCTCGGCCTGTTTCTCTACGATCATCTCGGCGGTCGAAAGCTGCTGCCGCCGACGGCCGTGCTCGACATGCGTACCGATCCGGCCGGAAAGCCTCTGAAGCCGCTTTTTACCAAGGCATTCGAATATTCCGACGGCTGGGTCGACGATGCCCGGATGGTGGTGCTGAACGCTCGGGATGCGGCCGATCGCGGCGCTTTGATCCTGCCGCGCACCCGCGTGGTTGCCGCCCGTCGGGAAGGCGGCCTCTGGATGATCGAGACCGTCGGCGCCCGCACGGGAAGGACAGAGACCTACAAGGCCCGCATGCTGGTGAATGCCGCAGGTCCGTGGGTGGATCAGGTAATCCGCGAAGCGCTCGGCGACAATGACGCCCGTCATGTCCGCCTTGTCCAGGGCAGCCATATCGTGGTGAAAAAGAAGTTCGAAGGATCCCGGGCCTATTTCTTTCAGAACCGGGACAATCGCATCATTTTCGCGATCCCTTACGAAAACGACTTCACCCTTATCGGCACCACCGACCGGGACTATTCCGGCAATCCGAGAGACGTGAAAATCTCCGAAGAGGAGACGACCTATCTCTGCAATGCAGCGAGCGAGTATTTTCGGGAGCCGGTGCGGCCGGCAGACATCGTCTGGACCTATTCGGCGGTTCGCCCGCTTTTCGACGACGGCGCCTCAAAGGCGCAGGAAGCAACGCGCGACTATGTGCTGAAGCTCGACGACACCCAGGGCGCGCCGTTGCTCAACGTGTTCGGCGGCAAGCTGACCACCTATCGCCGGCTTTCGGAACATGCGCTCGAGAAGATCGCCGAAGCGATCGGAGCAAAAGGCCGGCCCTGGACGGCGAAGAGCCACCTGCCGGGCGGCGATTTTGAGGCCCAGGGTTACGAGGAAGAAGTAGCGAAACTCAAGGCACGCTATCCATTTCTGGAGGAACGGCATGCGCGGCGACTGGTGCGCCGGTATGGAACCCGCGCCGGGATGATCCTCGACAGGGCGGCCAAGATGGAGGATCTTGGCCACCACTTCGGCGGCGATCTCTACGAAGCGGAGGTCAAATATCTTATCGACCGGGAATGGGCCATGAGTGCGCAGGACGTGCTCTGGAGGAGAACCAAAGACGGTTTGCGGCTGAGCGAAACTGAGAAAGAGTATCTGGAGGAGTACATGGCCGCTATACCGGCAAAAATGGCCGGATAAGCGGCATGTGTTCCCGGTGTGAGGAGGCACGGGAACTCGAATGCTGGAAATGCGCAACGTCGCCAAGATGGTGGGTGGTGAATATCATATTCATCCGACCAATCTTGCACTGGATCGCGGCTCGCTGAACGTATTGCTTGGCCCGACGCTGTCGGGCAAGACGTCACTCATGCGATTGATGGCCGGGCTGGACCGTCCCACCAGCGGCTCCGTGTATTTCGACGGCGTCGACGTCACCGGGATTGCGGTGCAAAAGCGCAATGTCGCGATGGTCTATCAGCAGTTCATCAATTATCCGGCCCTGACCGTTTACGAAAACATCGCTTCGCCAATGCGGATTGCAGGCAAGGACGCAACGACGATCGACCGCGAAGTCCGCAAGGCGGCGGAACTGCTGAGATTGACGCCTTATCTCGATCGGACGCCGCTCAATCTTTCGGGTGGGCAGCAGCAGCGGACGGCGCTTGCCCGCGCCCTCGTCAAGAATGCCAGCCTGGTGCTGATGGACGAGCCATTGGCCAATCTCGACTACAAGCTTCGCGAAGAATTGCGTGAGGAATTACCGAAGATCTTCGCGCAATCCGGTGCCATCTTCGTTTATGCGACGACCGAACCCTCCGAAGCCTTGCTGCTCGGCGGCAATACGGCGACACTCTCGGAAGGACGGATCACGCAGTTCGGGCCGACGATCGAGGTCTATCGTCGCCCGGCAGACCTCGTGACTGCCAAGACATTTGCCGATCCCCCACTTAACTTCATCGATGTGATCAAGTCCGGCGGCTCATTCCAGTATCAGGGAACAGACAGCCTTGCCGTGCCGTCGCATCTCTCCAGTGTGCCGGACGGCCCGGTGACGATCGCCTTTCATCCCCATCACCTGGGGCTCACGGCGCAGACAGGCAACGCAGCGAGGCTCAAGGCTCAAACGCAGATCTCGGAAATCACCGGCTCCGAAAGCTTCGTGCACATGCACTATAATGGCGTGCGCTGGGTCATGCTCGCTCCCGGCATCCACGACATCGACCCGGATACCGAAATCGAGCTCTTCCTGGATACCCGTCATCTGATGGCTTTCGGAACAGACGGCCGCGCCATCGCGGCGGCGGCTTGAAGGAGGGGAACATGGCACGCATCACGCTCGATCACATCCGCCACGCCTACGGTCCCAATCCGAAATCCGACGCGGCCTACGCGCTGCGCGAAGTCGATCACGAATGGGCCGATGGTGGTGCCTACGCCCTGCTCGGCCCCTCCGGCTGCGGCAAGACCACCCTGCTGAACATCATTTCCGGCCTGCTGCAGCCGTCCCACGGTCGTATTCTGTTCGATGGCAACGACGTCACCAATCTTTCCACGCAGGAACGCAACATCGCCCAGGTTTTCCAGTTTCCGGTAATCTACGACACGATGACCGTTTACGACAACCTGGCATTTCCCTTGCGCAACCGAGGCATCGCCGAGCCGGATGTCGATCGCCGCGTCCGCGAGATGCTTGACATCATCGATCTCTCCGACTGGTCGAACCGCAAGGCCCAGCGGCTCACGGCCGATCAGAAACAAAAGATTTCGCTCGGAAGAGGTCTCGTCCGCAACGACGTCAACGCGATCCTTTTCGATGAACCCCTGACAGTCATCGATCCGCACATGAAATGGGTGCTCCGCTCCCAGTTGAAGCGCTTCCACAAGCAATTCGGCTTCACCATGGTCTATGTCACCCATGATCAGACGGAGGCGCTCACCTTCGCGGACAAAGTTGTCGTGATGTACGACGGGCAGATCGTTCAGATCGGAACGCCGGCCGAACTCTTCGAGCGACCGAGCCATACGTTCGTTGGTTATTTCATCGGCTCGCCCGGCATGAACGTGATGCCCGCCGAGGTCCATGGCAGCACGATCACGCTCGGTGGTGAGACAATCGCCCTCGACCATGCACCAAAGATTACTGCTGGAGACCGGGTCGAGCTCGGCATTCGACCAGAATTCATTCGCATCGGCCGGGAGGGAATGCCTGTCACGATAACGCGCATCGAAGATATCGGCCGGCGCAGGATCGTCCGCGCGAGCCTTGCGGGGCAACCGATGGCGATTGTCGTTTCCGAGGATGCAGAGATTCCGGCTGAGCCTCGCGTCACCTTCGATCCCGCTGCGCTGAATATCTATGCCAATTCGTGGCGCATTGGCAGGGAGGCCTGAACCATGGAAAAGACGTGGAACAACAAGGCCTGGTTTCTGGTGCTTCCCGTGCTCCTGCTCGTCGCCTTTTCGGCAGCCATTCCGCTGATGACCGTGGTGAATTATTCGGTTCAGGATACGTTCGGCAACAACGCGTTCTTCTGGGCCGGCACCGACTGGTTCGACCAAATCCTGCATTCTGCCCGTTTCTGGGAAGCTCTGCAGCGCAATCTGCTTTTCTCCTTCATCATCCTTGCGCTCGAAATTCCGCTCGGCATCTTCATTGCCCTGAACATGCCGAAGAAGGGTATCGGCGTTCCGGTCTGCCTGGTGCTGATGGCTCTTCCGCTTCTCATTCCGTGGAACGTCGTCGGCACGATCTGGCAGGTTTTCGGCCGCGTCGATATCGGGCTCCTCGGCCACACGCTGGCGGCGCTCGGTGTGGACTACAATTACGTGCGCGATCCTCTCGATGCCTGGATCACGGTCATCGTCATGGACGTCTGGCATTGGACGAGCCTCGTCGTGCTCTTGTGCTACGCCGGCCTCGTCTCCATTCCGGACGCCTATTATCAGGCGGCCAAGATCGATGGTGCATCCAGGTGGTCGGTGTTCCGCTACATCCAGCTGCCGAAGATGAAGCGGGTGCTGCTGATCGCCGTCCTGTTGCGTTTCATGGATAGTTTCATGATCTACACCGAGCCTTTCGTGGTGACCGGTGGCGGCCCGGGAAACTCGACGACCTTCCTGTCGATCGATCTCGTCAAGACGGCGGTCGGGCAGTTCGACCTCGGGCCGGCCGCCGCCATGTCGATCGTCTACTTCCTCATCATCCTGCTGCTGTCATGGATCTTCTACACCGTGATGACCAGCAGCGACGCAGACACCTGAAGGAGGGAGGAAAACCATGGCGAAGACGATTAAATACAAGCCTGCAGGCAATTTCTCCTGGCTGGTCTCGACGATCTACATCATCTTCCTGCTCCTGCCGATCTACTGGCTCGTCAACATGAGCTTCAAGGAGAATGCCGAGATCACTGGTGCATTCTCGCTCTGGCCGCAGAACCCGACGCTCAGGAACTACATGGTGATCTTCACCGATCCTTCCTGGTACAACGGCTATATCAATTCCATCATCTATGTGGTGCTGAACACCTTGATTTCGGTGCTGGCGGCTTTGCCGGCTGCCTATGCGTTTTCGCGCTATCGGTTCCTCGGCGACAAACATCTGTTCTTCTGGCTGCTCACCAATCGCATGGCGCCGCCCGCCGTCTTCGCCCTGCCCTTCTTCCAGCTCTATTCCGCCTTCGGTCTCATCGACACGCATATCGCGGTCGCCCTCGCCCATTGCCTGTTCAACGTGCCGCTTGCCGTCTGGATCCTGGAAGGTTTCATGTCGGGCGTACCGAAGGAAATCGACGAGACCGCCTATATCGACGGCTATTCGTTCCCGCGGTTCTTCGTGAAGATCTTCATGCCGCTGATCGCCTCGGGCATCGGGGTCGCCGCCTTCTTCTGCTTCATGTTTTCCTGGGTGGAACTGCTGCTCGCCCGGACGCTGACGACGACTGCCGCCAAGCCCATTTCCGCCATCATGACGCGCACCGTTTCTGCCTCCGGCATGGACTGGGGCGTGCTGGCAGCGGCCGGCGTGCTGACGATCGTTCCTGGCGCCCTCGTCATCTATTTCGTCCGCAACTACATCGCCAAGGGCTTTGCCCTCGGGCGGGTCTGACAAGGAGGAACCACGCATGAACTTTTCATGGATGGCCTGGACGCTTCCCACGGCGCTGTTCTTTCTGACGATCCTCGCCCTGCTCGTCGGCATGAGCATCTGGGAATATTTTGCGCCGGGCGGTTCGCCCAGGATCGGCATCCTGCGTTTCGAGACGACGCGGGGAGATCGGCTCTTCATCTCGCTGCTCGGCGCGGCATTCATTCATCTTGCATGGCTGGGGCTGATTGGCCCCAACCTGTGGTGGGCTCTTGCCCTTGCAGTGGTCTACGCCATCGGCGTCTTCCGCTTCGTTTAAGGCAAGCTGAAAAGGTGGCGGGAAAACCGCCGCCCGATACGGAAATTGCAATCGCAAAACTCTGGGAGGATAAAATGCGACGGCATCTTATGACAACGACAGCGGCAATGCTGCTGGCTCTGACCGGTTCCGCCTATGCCGGCATGGATGAGGCAAAGCAATTCCTGGACAAAGAAGTCGGCGAACTCTCGACGCTTTCCCGTGCCGAACAAGAAAAGGAAATGCAGTGGTTCATCGATGCGGCGAAACCTTTTGCCGGCATGGACATCAAGGTCGTTTCCGAAACCCTGACGACGCACGAGTATGAATCGAAGGTTCTGGCGCAAGCCTTCGCCGCAATCACCGGCATCAAGGTCAGCCACGACCTGATCGGCGAAGGCGACGTCGTCGAAAAGCTGCAAACGCAGATGCAGTCGGGCGAGAACATCTACGACGCCTATGTCAACGACTCCGACCTGATCGGCACGCATTGGCGTTATCAGCAGGCCCGCTCGCTCACCGACTGGATGGCGGGAGAAGGCAAGGACGTCACCAATCCCGGCCTCGATCTTGAGGACTTCATCGGCCTCAAGTTCACCACGGCGCCGGACAAGAAACTCTACCAGCTGCCGGACCAGCAGTTCGCGAACCTCTACTGGTTCCGCTACGACTGGTTCAACGACGAGAAGAACAAGGCCGATTTCAAGGCGAAATACGGCTACGATCTTGGTGTTCCGGTGAACTGGTCCGCCTATGAGGACATTGCCGCCTTCTTCACCGGCCGCGAGGTTGGCGGCAAGAAGGTCTATGGTCACATGGACTACGGCAAGAAGGACCCCTCGCTCGGATGGCGCTTCACCGATGCGTGGCTTTCCATGGCGGGCAACGGCGACAAAGGCCTGCCGAACGGCCTGCCCGTCGACGAATGGGGCATCAAGGTCGACGAGAAATCCCGTCCGGTCGGCTCCTGCGTCGCCCGCGGCGGCGATACGAACGGCCCGGCCGCGGTCTACTCCATCCAGAAATACCTCGACTGGCTGAAGGCCTATGCACCGGCCGCCGCCCAGGGCATGACCTTCTCGGAATCCGGACCGGTGCCGGCTCAGGGCGAGATTGCCCAGCAGATGTTCATGTACACGGCCTTCACCGCCGACATGGTCAAGGCAGGCCTGCCTGTCATGAACCAGGACGGCACGCCAAAATGGCGTTTCGCTCCGTCTCCGCACGGGGTCTACTGGAAGGACGGCATGAAGCTCGGCTATCAGGACGTCGGCTCCTGGACGCTGATGAAGTCCACGCCCACCAACCGCGCCAAGGCGGCCTGGCTCTATGCCCAGTTCGTCACCTCGAAGACGGTGGACGTCAAGAAGAGCCATGTCGGTCTGACATTGATCCGCGAGAGCACCATCCGCCACAAGAGCTTCACGGATCGCGCGCCTAAACTCGGTGGTCTGATCGAGTTCTACCGTTCCCCGGCTCGCGTCCAGTGGTCGCCGACCGGCACGAACGTGCCTGACTATCCGAAGCTCGCGCAGCTCTGGTGGCAGGCAATCGGCGATGCGTCGTCGGGCGCCAAGACCGCCCAGGCGGCCATGGACTCGCTTTGCTCCGAGCAGGAAAAGGTCCTGCAGCGCCTGGAGCGCGCCAAGGTCCAGGGCGACATCGGACCGAAGCTCGCCGAAGAACACGATCTCGCATATTGGAACAAGGATGCCGTCGCGAAAGGCAACCTCGCTCCGCAGCTCAAGATCGCAGCCGAGAAGGAAAAGCCCGTTACCGTCAACTACGACGAACTCGTAAAGAGCTGGGCTGACACCAAGAAGTAAGCCGGTTCGCCGGGCGCTCAAGGCGCCCGGCGACCACCGACTGCAAAATGCCTGGCTCGCGTGAAAGCTCCGGTGCTCGCGAAAAGCTCCAGTACACAATCCGATAGGCCCCGCTCGCCTCCGCGCCAGACACGCCTTCGCGAAAATCGCCTCCATGCCTCGGCCATCGACCGTGCCTCCGCGACATGGAGGCTGGTGATGCGTGCTTCCGGCACCACCACCAAGCCACGGGAAAATCGCTGGACGCCTACGGTTAAGACAAAGGGGTAGCTGGAGCGGGTGAAGGGAATCGAACCCTCGTATTCAGCTTGGGAAGCTGCTGCTCTACCATTGAGCTACACCCGCGTCAGGTTTCAGACTTCCAACAGACGGCCTCGCCTGTCAAGCCGGAGGTGAGGTCAGGCGCGAAAATGCTTGGACAGTTTCAGGCCCTGGGCCTGATAGTTGGAGCCGAGGCCCGTGCCGTACATGCCTTCGGGCTTTTCCATCATGTGTTCATAGACAAGGCGGCCGACGATCTGGCCGTCTTCGAGGATGAAGGGCACCTCGTGGCTGCGCACTTCGAGCACCGCGCGACTGCCCCGTCCCCCTGCCGCCTCGTGGCCGAAGCCCGGATCGAAGAAACCGGCATAGTGGACGCGGAACTCGCCGACCAGCGGATCGAAGGGCGTCATCTCGGCGGCATAGAGCGGCGGCACGTGCACCGCTTCGCGCGAGACGAGGATATAGAATTCGTCCGGATCGAGGATCAGTTCGTTGCGGCCGCGGCTGTAAAGCGGCTCCCAGAAATCGAAGATGTCGTGCTGCGCCTTCTTGTCGACGTCGACGACGGCCGTGTGGTGTTTGCCGCGATAGCCGATCAGGCCGACGCTATCGCCGGACAGATCGATCGACAGGGCGATTCCACCGCCCGAGACATTCGGCTTGGCGGATGCGACCAGGGTCTCGTCGTTGTGGAGTTGCAGGAGGTCGGGCTCGCTCAGCAGCGCATTGCCGACCCGGAAGCGGATCTGCGACAGGCGCGAGCCGCGGCGCACCACGATCGGGAACGTACGAGGCGAGATTTCGAGATAGAGCGGCCCGGAATAACCGGTCGGAATCTTGTCGAACTCCTGGGCGTAGTCGGTGATGACGCGGGTGAAGATGTCGAGCCGGCCGGTGGAGCTTTTCGGATTGGCGGAGGCAGACATATTGGCCGGCAGATCGAGCCGCTCCATCAGCGGCACGATATAGACGCAGCCGGTTTCCAGCACGGCGCCTTCGGAAAGATCGATAACGTGCAGCTTCAGCCGATCGAGCTTATCGGAGACCAGGCTCGTCGGGCCCGGCATGAAGCTGGCGCGGACGCGAAAAGCCTTGGCACTCAAGCGCAGGTCCAGGCTTGCCGGCTGGACCTGGTCCCGGTCCAGTTCACGTTCGGAAATCAGCCGTCCACTGTCGAAAAGCGCCGCGATCGCGCGGTCTGCCAAAATTCCTGTTTCGCGAGCCATCATGTCTCTCTCAAGTTTACGAGGCGACAAAACCAAATGCGAGCCATTGACGCAAGCGGGACGCGGCGCTATGCCACTCTTATCCCGTGGTGATTTGGCCGGTCGGCTTGCAGCCACGTTAAATAAGTGGCTAAAAAGACCGGGTGCGAAACCGGTCTGCTTATGCGACCGGTTTTTTTGTTCTGAATGGGGAACACGCATGACTAAGAATTGGCGCCCGGCAACTCAACTCGTACACGGCGGCACGCTGCGCTCGCAATATGGCGAAACGTCGGAAGCGATCTTCCTGACCCAGGGTTTCGTCTATGACACCTCGGAAGCGGCGGAAGCCCGCTTCAAGGGCGAGACCGACGGCTTCATCTACGCCCGTTACGGCAGCCCTACCAACGACATGTTCGAAAAGCGCATGTGCATGCTGGAAGGCGCCGAAGATGCGTGCGCCACAGCATCCGGCATGGCTGCCGTTACCGCCGCGATCCTCTGCCAGCTGAAGGCCGGCGACCATATCGTCGCGGCCCGCGCCCTGTTCGGCTCCTGCCGCTGGGTGGTCGAGACGCTCGCTCCGAAATATGGCATCGAATGCACGCTGGTCGACGGCCGCTTCCTCGAGAACTGGGAAAAGGCGATCACGCCGAAGACCAAGGTGTTCTTCCTGGAAAGCCCGACCAATCCGACGCTCGAAGTGGTCGACATTGCCGGTGTCGCCAAGCTCGCCAACCAGATCGGCGCCAAGGTCGTCGTCGACAACGTGTTCGCGACCCCGCTCTACCAGAAGCCGTTGGAACTCGGCGCGCATATCGTCGTCTATTCGGCCACCAAGCATATCGACGGCCAGGGCCGCTGCCTCGGCGGCGTCGTGCTCTCCGACAAGGCCTGGATCGACGAGAACCTGCACGACTATTTCCGTCATACGGGCCCGGCCATGTCGCCGTTCAATGCCTGGACGCTGCTGAAGGGCATCGAAACCCTGCCGCTGCGCGTCAAGCAGCAGACCGAGAGCGCCTCGAAGATCGCCGACTTCCTCGCCGAGCAGAAGCAGGTCGCAAAGGTCATCTATCCTGGCCGCAAGGACCATCCGCAGGCCGATATCATCGCCCGGCAGATGAAGGCCGGCTCGACGCTCGTCTGCTTCGAACTGAAGGGCGGCAAGGACGCGGCCTTCAAGCTGCAGAACGCGCTGGAGATCGTCAGGATTTCCAACAATCTCGGCGATTCCAAGAGCCTGATCACCCATCCGGCGACCACGACGCACAAGAACCTGACGGACGAGGCCCGTGCCGAACTCGGCATCTCGCCCGGCACCGTGCGTCTGTCGGCCGGCATCGAGGATACCGACGACCTGATCGAGGATTTCGCTCGGGCGCTTTCAAAGGCCGGCATGTAAGCATTGGCTTTGCGGGGTGGTGGATCGATCAGATATTCACCATCCCGGTTATCCTTAACTTCAACTAATGCCCACACTTGGTTGTTCAAACCGCGAGAATTCTTGACGTTGCGGCGCCTCTGTACAATATCGAACCAAGTTGGATTTGTTGAGGTGTCGCATGTATCGCGCCCGGACAAGAGATATCGATGTCGCCGTCGAGCCTTATTATCTGGAGGAGCAATCCAATCCGGAAGAGAGCCGTTATGTCTGGGGCTATCGTATCGTCATCGAAAACCATTCGACGCTCACTGTGCAGCTCGTGCATCGCTACTGGAACATTACCGACCAGAACGGAATCGTCGACGAAGTGGACGGGCCTGGTGTCATCGGTGAGCAGCCGCGGCTGAAGCCCGGCGACAGCTACGAGTATTCTTCAGGATGTCCGCTCGACACCCCGTCCGGCCTGATGTTCGGCCACTACGACATGCAGACCGACGACGGCGAAACCTTCGAGGTGACGATCCCGGCTTTCTCGCTGGATTCACCAGGCCTGATGCGCGTCCTCAACTAGACGGCGCTGCCGACAACCTACAGGTTATGGGTGGCGGCGGTTTTTCTATTTGTTACCCCTTTCCTCCTGCGGCATCTTGGCACCGTCAAACGGTCTTTGGGAGGAGTACTTGATGGCACGTTCCGCTTTGCCGGTCATTCTGCTGGCGTCCTGCGCGTTCACGACGCTTACGGCCTTTACGCCGGCGCTCGCACAAAACAAAAGCAGTTTCATCGACCAGAAGGACCGGCCGGATTTCGCTTCCGCCACGGTCTCGCCGCAGATCGCCTGCGGTATGTTGAACAGCCAATCCTTTGCCGAGGTCGCGACGCTGAAAGCCACGCATGTCGCGAGCGTCGGAAACGTGCCGGGCCATTGCCAGGTGACCGGCTATATCCGGCCGCAGGTCCGTTTCGAAATCACCCTTCCGGACAACTGGAACCGCCGGCTCTACATGTTCGGCAATGGCGGGTATGCCGGCGAAGACCTTGCCGCGGCGTCGCGGATCACCACCCGCAATGCCGCACTTACGAAAGGCTTTCTCACCGTCCAGCAGAATACCGGCCATGATGCGGTCACCTATAAGCTCGGGGATTTTGCACAGGACCTCGGCCTCTTGATCGACTACGGATCACGAGCCGTGCATGTGACGGTCGACACGGCCAAGGCGATCGCCGCACGCTATTATGACCGGCATCCCTCCTTCTCCTATTGGGACGGCTGCTCGACCGGCGGACGCCAGGGGCTGATGGCGGCGCAACGCTATCCGGGCGATTTCGATGGCATTCTCGCTGGAGCGCCGGTCCTCGATCTCACCAATACGCAGATCTGGGGCGTCTGGAATGCGCGAGCGCTCCTCAAGGCGCCGATCAGCCGCGCCCAGCTTCCGGTGCTCGCCAAGGCGGTTATGGACAAATGCGATGCGATCGACGGTGCCAAGGATGGGCTGATCGCCGATCCGCGCCAATGCAATTTCGATCCGGCCAAGGACCTGAAGACCTGCGAGGCCGGCGGTTCGGACTGCTTCACGCCTGCGCAGGTGGACACGCTGAAGGCGCTGGCGGGCGGTGTGAAGATCAAGGGAGAGACGATTTTCCCCGGCGTGCAGTTCGGCACCGAGGGTGTCGATCCGAGCGGGGTCAGCGGCTGGGACATGTGGATGGTGTCCGAACAGGGACCAAGCCGGCAGCTGGCCTATGGCGAGACCTTCGTCAAGAACATGGCGATGCTGCCCGCCTCCGGAAAGGCGATCGACTGGAAAACCTTCGACTTCGATGCCGAATATCCGAAGATCGGCGCGATCCGAGAGATCGTCGACGCGACCAATCCCGACCTCAGCGAGTTCCAAAAACGCGGCGGGCGGATGATCACCTATTTCGGCTGGTCGGATCCGGCGCTGAACCCGATGATGGGCGTGAACTATTATGAAGCCGTCCGCAAGCAGATGGGTGCCGATCGGACCGCGGAATTCTACCGGCTGTTCATGGTGCCCGGCATGTTCCATTGCACCGCGGGCTACGGCACCGATGTCTTCGACGCCTTCACGCCGCTGATGGACTGGGTGGAAAACGGCAAAGCGCCGACGGTGATCCAGGCAAGCCAGATCAAAGATGGCAAACAGGCGATGACCCGGCCGCTCTGCCCCTACCCGCAATCGGCCAAATACTCCGGCAACGGCGATGTGAAGGATGGAGCGAACTTCGAATGCAAGATGCCCTGAAACGAAAGCGGCGGGAGGAAACTCCCGCCGTCTGATTTTCAGGCTGCAGCGAATTCATCCGCCTTGTAGCGATAGGTGGTCGAGCAGAACTCGCAGGTGACGGCGATCTCGCCGTCTTCCTCGCTTGCCTCAATCTCCTCGGCGGAAAAACCCGAGAGGACGCCCTTGATCTTGTCGCGCGAACAGCTGCAGCGGTCGAACACCGGGTGCGGCGCGTAAACCCGGACGCCGCGCTCGTGGAAAAGGCGGAACAGCAGACGCTCGATCGCAACCCGCGGGTCGGTCAGCTCGTCAGTGTCGATCGTTTCCACCAGCGTGCGGGCTTCGGCCCAGGAATCGTCCTCGGGGAATTCGAAATCGCGCTCATCGCCGTCGCCGCCATGCAGGTCCGGCTGCCGCATGCGCTCGGGTGCCTGCGGCAGGAACTGCGCGACCAGACCACCTGCCCGCCAGTTGTGGCGCGGCTTACCATCGGCATCGCGATCGAAGAGCTCGGCAACGCCGAGGCGCACCCTGGTCGGGATTTGCTCCGACTGGCGGAAATAGACGCCGGCGATCTCCTCCAGCGATGAGCCGTCCATCGGCACGATGCCCTGATAGGGCTGCATGCCGCGGCCCTGGTCGATGGTGAAGGCAAGTACGCCGTGCCCCAGGAGGTCGGCCGGCGAAGTCTTGCCTTCCGTGACGGCGGCCGCCAGAGCCTCCTCGTCGTAGCGGGCGTAGGCGCGAAGACTGTCGGGCGTCGAGAAATCCGCGACCAACAGGTCGACGGGACCGTCGCCCTTGGTCTGCACCGTGAACTTGCCATCGAATTTCAGCGATGTGCCGAGCAGAGCGGTCAGGACGATCGCCTCGGCAAGCAGCCGCGCGACCGGGCCTGGATAATCATGGCGGCTAAGGATGGAGTTGAGCAGCGGCCCGAGCTGGACCGCCCGGCCACGCACGTCGAGACCGTCCACCTGAAAGGGAACGACCCGGTCATCTCCGGCAAAGTCGAGTTCATTGAGTTCCACAGTCGCTTCCGCCATGCCTTCACTCCTTCGCGCCGACCCAAAAACCTTTACACAAGCGCCAGCCCGAGCGGAACCGCTGGCCGGAGGAAAAGACGTCGACGATGTGTGTTGAAACGCCAGTCCAGAAGACGGCGTATTGTTGAAAGCCGACAGATGGGGGATTGCGGGGCGGAAATCAAGGTTCGATCGCCGCCGCTCTTCACATCCGCACCGTCCGGGACATTGCGTTCAGATCGCGCCGAAGCACCAGGCGAGAATGGATTTCTGCGCGTGCAGGCGATTCTCAGCCTCGTCGAAGACCACCGACTGCGGGCCGTCGATGACCTCGTCGGTAACTTCCTCACCGCGATGAGCCGGCAGGCAGTGCATGAACAGCGCCTCCTTGTCGGCCCGCTTCATCAGGTCGGCATTGACCTGGAAGGGCTGGAAGACGTTGTGGCCGCGCGCCTTGTGCTCCTGGTTCATCGAGACCCAGGTGTCGGTGACGACGCAATCGGCGCCGGCAACCGCCTTTTCGGCATCATGGCAAAGCATGATGTTGCCACCGTTGTTGCGCGCCCAGTTGAGGAACTTGTCGGCGGGTTCCGAACCCATCGGCACAGCCATGTTCATCCGATAGCCGAAACGGGCAGCACCTTCGACGAAGGAATGCAGCACGTTATTGCCGTCGCCGGTCCAGGCAACCGTCTTGCCGGCGATCGGTCCGCGATGCTCTTCGAAAGTCATGATGTCGGCCATGATCTGGCAGGGATGCGTGTCGTCGGTCAGGGCATTGATGACCGGTACGGTCGCGTGTTCGGCAAGCTCCAGCATACGGGCGTGATCCGTGGTGCGGATCATGATGGCATCGACGTAACGCGACAGAACCTTGGCGGTGTCGCCGATCGTCTCGGCGCGGCCGAGCTGCATTTCGGTGCCCGACAGGAACAGCGTCTCGCCGCCGAGCTGGCGCATGCCGACATCGAAGGATACGCGGGTGCGGGTGGAAGGTTTTTCAAAGATCATCGCCAGCATCTTGCCCGCCAGCGGCTTTTCCGCCGTGCCGGCCTTGGTGGCCTGCTTGCGGGTCTTCGCGTCGTCGAGAATGCTGCGCAGATCAGCCGGGGAAACGGCGGAAAGGTCGAGGAAATGCTTGGGAGATGCCATGTGATGTTCCCTGTGACGCGGGAAACCTACAACGGCATCCCCCTTTTTGCCCGCTCAGGCCGATTTCTTCATTTCCGAGGCGGAGAGCTTTTCCGCCGCTTTCTCGATGCGGGAGAGACCCTCGCGAGCTTCCTCCGCCGTGACTGTGAGCGGTGGCAGGAGACGCACCACGTTGTCACCGGCCGGAACGGCCAGCATATGTTCGCCGCGCATGGCGGCAACCAAGTCGCCCGCCGGCACCTTGGCCTTCACGCCGAGCAGCAGGCCTTCGCCGCGGATATCCTCGATGACGCTGGGGAAACGATCCTTGAGGCTGGCTAGCCCCTGCCGCAAGACCAACGTGACGTCGCGGACATTTTCCAGGAAGCCGTCCCCCAAGATCACGTCGAGCACGGCATTGCCGACCGCCATGGCCAGAGGGTTGCCGCCGTAGGTGGTGCCGTGGGTGCCAGCTGTCATACCGGAGGCGGCTTCCGCCGTGGCAAGGCAGGCCCCGAGCGGGAACCCGCCGCCGATGCCCTTGGCGAGCGCCATGATGTCGGGCGAAACGCCCGTCCATTCATAGGCGAACAGTTTGCCGGTGCGGCCGACGCCGGTCTGGACCTCGTCGAAGATCAACAGCAGGCCGTTGTCGTCGCAGATCTGCCGCAGCGCAGCCAGGAATTCCTTTGGAACCGGCCGGATGCCGCCCTCTCCCTGGATCGGCTCGATGAGGATCGCGGCGGTCGCATCGGTGATCGCAGCCCTCAGAGCGTCCATATCGCCGAACGGCACCTGATCGAAGCCTTCGACCTTGGGGCCGAAACCTTCGAGATATTTCGCCTGGCCGCCGGCAGCGATGGTCGCCAACGTGCGGCCATGGAAGGCGCCCTCGAAGGTGACGATGTGGAAGCGTTCCGGATGGCCCTTCACGAACTGGTAGCGGCGCGCGGTCTTGATGGCGCATTCGAGCGCCTCCGCACCGGAATTGGTGAAGAACACCTTATCCGCGAAAGAGTTGTCGGCGAGGCGGCGCGACAGCGTCTCCTGGCCGGGCTGCTCGAAGAGGTTTGATGTGTGCCAGACCTTGTCGGCCTGTGCCTTCAGCGCGCCGACGAGGTGCGGATGGCCGTAACCGAGCGAGTTGACGGCGATGCCCGCGCCGAAGTCGAGATATCGCTCTCCACTTTCCGTCACAAGCCATACGCCCTCGCCGCGTTCAAAACGCAGCGGAGCCCGGGCAAACGTGTCGAAAAGCGCGGCTTCAGCCATGGCGACATCACTCCTCTAGGCAGTCAAAAAAGGCCGACAAAACCGGCCAGAAAAACCAAAAATGCCGCCCACTGGGCGGCGGGGGCACTATCGGGGTTTAGGCCGCCAATGTCAACAAAGCTCGGCGTTTTACGCGTGTTTCGACCGGAAACCGACAGGTACTGGCTTCTGTGACAAAAATGACTCTCCATCACAGCAAGTTGGGGAAAACCACGAAATCGAATCCCGCAGATTCCTCCGACTCTTGCCACGGAGTCAGCCTCACACTAGGTTAATGATCAATTACTAGACTGCATGCGGCGGAACTAGTCACCTCAAGCATAGATATAGTGGGTGCTGCGAAATGATTTTCGCAGCAAAGGTGGAAGGATTCTGCATGCCAGCAACGTTCAAAGGCGGAGAACGGGCATGAACTGGACAGACGAGCGTGTCGAGAAGCTCAAAAGATTGTGGTCGGAGGGCCTGAGCGCCAGCCAGATCGCAGCACAACTTGGTGGCGTAAGCCGAAATGCCGTGATCGGCAAGGTGCATCGTCTCAGCCTGCCGGGCCGGGCGAAAGCAGGCGGTACGGTTGCGACCGGCCGCGCATCGGCTGCCAAGCGCACGACATCGGCGCCGCGGGCTCCGAACTATGCGTCGCGGGTCACGACCCGGACCGTTACCCGCGCCGTCGGCGCGACGATGGTCAAGGAAGAGATCGAGATCGAACCCTACCAGGAGATGGAATATCGTCCCGCCTCCAACGTAGTCGTGCCGATCTCCCGCCGCCTTGCATTGACGGAACTCACCGAGCGCACCTGCAAATGGCCGGTCGGCGACCCGCTCAAGGAAGACTTCCACTTCTGCGGCTGTGAATCCCCGGATGCATCGCCCTATTGCGGTTACCACGCAAAGCTCGCCTACCAGCCGGTCAACGAGCGCCGCAAAGTTGCCGCTCGGGTCTGAGCGGCGGCGCGACACGAGGGCGAAATCGAAGGCGGGCTCAAGGCCCGCTCAGACTGCTGACAAACCCCTGGCGTGGTCCGGGGGTTTGTGATTCATTGGGACATGTTGAAGAAACCTGCCCCTTGCCAGACGGCTCTTGAGATGGTGACGCTCGAGGGT
>NZ_JALBGV010000022.1 GCF_023006505.1 Neorhizobium sp. SHOUNA12A | reverse complement strand
CGAGCACCGGCGCTCTGCGGGCCGACGGTCAGCGTGCCATCCGCCACCTTGGCGATCGAACCACCGCCGGCGCCGATCGTCACCATGTCGACCATCGGCAGCGGCAGCGGCCATTCGCCGACCTTGCCGTGTTGGGTGAGCCCGATCTTGCCATCCTTGATCAGGCAGATATCGGCACTGGTGCCGCCGATATCGACGGTGATGATATCCTTGATGCCGCAGGCGGCGGCAACTGAGCGCGCACCGACCACGCCGGCGGCGGGGCCGGACAGTGCCGTCAGCGCCGGAGCCTGGCGGATGGTGGCCGCACCGGCGACACCGCCATTCGACTGCATCAGCAGCAGCGGGGCTGTGACCTTCTCGTCCTCAAGCCGCTTTTCGAGGCGTCCCACATAGGTGGTGACGCCGGGCATGACGGTAGCGTTGAGCACAGTCGTCAGGGTGCGCTCGAATTCGCGCACGACAGGCAGAACGTCGGTCGAGGTGGTGACGGCGAGATGCGGCAGTTCTGCGCGAAGAATGTCCGCCGCGCGCTTTTCATGCACCGGGTTGGCAAACGCATGCAGCAGGCAGACGGCCACCGCCTCGACGTCCATTCCACGGATCGCTTCGGCCGCAATCCGCACGCTGTCCTCGTCCAGCGCGTCGAGCACCGCCCCGCCGGCAGCGATGCGCTCGTCGATCTCGACGATGCGCGATGCCGGCACGGGCCGCTCCGGCTTCACCCAGGTGTAAAGGTTCGCCTTGCGGGGAATGTCCTGGCGGCCGATGTTCAGCACGTGGCGGAAACCCTTGGTGGTGACCAGCGCCGTGCGGGCGCCCTTGTCTTCCAGGATCATGTTGGTCGCGACGGTGGTGCCATGCAGGACCTGGCCGAGCGATGAGGCCTCGCGGCCGGCATCGGTGAGCGCTAGCCGGATACCGTTCAGGAATGCCTCCGAAGGATCGGAGGGCACGCTCGGCGTCTTGGCCCGCCAGACCTTGCCGGTGGCGCGGTCGAGAAGGGCCACGTCAGTGAAGGTGCCGCCGATATCGACGGCGACGGAAAGGGACGTATCGACAAAGGTCTCAGGCGAGGACATCGACATACTCCTGACGATGGAATGCACGGGTGGCGGGGCGGTTGGCGCGAAGTGTGGCCGTAGCCGCGTGGTCAACCTTGGTGCCCTTCACGACAACGCCATAGAGGCGTTCGGCCGACTCGACACTGACGAAACCGCCGAGCACGTCTTCGAGAATGGCATCGAGATTACGGTCGAACGGATGGCCATAGCCGCCGCCCCCGCCGGTCTCCATGCGCAGCACGTCGCCCTTGACCAGCCGGTTGCCGTCCGAAAGCGGCGGAACCATGCGCTGGTCTGGCCGGCCTGGATTGATGGTGACGCGGCCGGTACCGCCACCCATGCCGCCATTGATGCCCCAGGGCGGGTTCTTGACGCTGTCGATGCGCACCGCAAGCATCATGTCTTCGGCAAGAATCTCGTATTCGCGGATGATGCCGCAGCCGCCGCGGAACTTGCCGGCACCACCGGAATCCTTGACGATGCCATAGGTGCGCAGGCGCACCGGATACCCGACTTCGAGGAACTCGACCGGATAGTTCTCCTGCGCCACGAAATAGACCGCGTCGATGCCATCCGAATCCGGCCGCGCGCCGTAACCGACGCCGATGCCATCGGCGAGCAGGAAGCGCTTCAGGTCGCCCGCGTCATCCTTGTAATTGCCGCGCATGATGGTGATGACATAGGCCGAATTGGAAGCCGGCGCCTTGCCGCCCGCCGTGTTGACGAGACCGTTGAGAGCCGACAGCACGCGCATCATGGTCAGGCCGCGCATACCGAGCGAGGCCGGGAAGTTCGGCTGCAGGAACGAGCCCTGGCGCAGGTTCACGGCATCCAGCGCCTGCGGGCCGCCGGCATTGCACACCTGGCCCGGATCGCCGCCGAGATAGAAGAGACCGAGCGCCATGCCCGGCACACCGCGGTTCATCAGGAAGTTGACCGGACCGGGCGCCTGATCGTCGGACTCGGTCGCATCGAACGTGAACTTGTCCTCGCCATTCGCCAGCTTCTCGCGGGTCAATGCGAGGCGCATCTTGAACGGGCCATTACCGTGGCCGTCGCTGTCGATCGCATCGGTGAATTTATGGGTGCCGTAGTCGAAGGTCTCCGCGAGCTTCGAGCGCACCAGCTTGCGGGTGCGGGTGAGCAGCTGCGCCAGCGCATCCTCCACAACATCGGAGCCGAAGCGGTCGAGGATCTCGCCGATGCGCTTGACGCCCACATCGACACTCGCCATCAGCGCCCGCATGTCGCCGATGCTCTGTTCGGGAAAACGGGAATTGCGATGGAAGATCGACAGCGTCGCCTCGTTGGTCACGCCCCCATCCATCAGCTTGGTGACCGGGATGATGATGCCTTCCTGATAGATGTCGGTCGCATCCGGGCTGATCGAGCCCGGCCGCATGCCGCCGATATCGGCGAAATGCGCCCAGCTCATCACGAAGGCGCAACGCTTGCCATCCTTGAAGACCGGCGCCAGCAAAACCTGGTCGTTGGAATGCGAAACCGCGCCGCGCGAGCCGTAGCAGTCATTGTACCAGTAGAGATCGCCGGGCTTCATCGTATCGGCCGGGAACTTGTCGAAGACCGGGCCGGTCATGTCGCCGAAGACAGGCACCATGGAACCGACCGCCATCACGCCTTCGCCGTCGAACAATGCCGTATAAAAATCCTTCTTCTCGCGAATGAAGGCGGAAATTGCGGTGCGCTCGAGCAGCGCTTCCATTTCCGACTGGGCGGCCGCGATGGCGCCGCGGATGATTTCGAGCGAGACGGGATCGCAGACGGCCCCTTCCGGTTTTACCGCCCTGGCGGGCGTGCTTTCGCTTTCCTTGGGATTGTACATCTTGGAATCCTCGTTGGATGCTGTGGAATGGATCGACCGGGGCCTCATCACGCGCCTCCGATCAGGACGACGACATTGCCGAGGCCACCGCGCTCGACGCGCTCATGGGCCTTGGCGATGTCTTCGAGGGGGAATGTCGCGCCGATGGCGACCTTGAGCCTGCCGGCATCGGCGAGCTCGGCGATCATCTTTTCACCCGCCAGCCGCTGATCCTCGGGGATCAGAAAACCCTGGATGAAGCGCAGGTTGGCGCCTTTGGCTGCGAAGGCGTAGTAGGGAAGCACAGGCGTCGGATTGCTGCTCGACGAATAGGAGGCAACAGTGCCGTTGCGTTTCAGGACGGCCGCGTCGAACTCCAGATTTGCGCCGAAATCGACCTCGACGACGCGATCGACGCCCTGTCCTTCGGTCAGTTCGAGAATACGAGCCGACACATCTTCCTGTTTGCGATCGATCGTTGCGAAGGCACCGGCTTGCCTCACGTGGGCCGCAGCTTCCGGCGTGCTCACCGTACCGATCACCCGCGCTCCACCGGCAACCGCCATCTGCACCGCAAAATGACCGACCGCACCGGCCGCACCGTTCACGAATATGGTCTGCCCGGTAACCGGGCCATCGGAGAAGACGGCGCGATAGGCGGTCATCGCCGGCACGCCGAGATTGGCGCCGTCGGCGAAACTCAAGGCATCGGCAAGTTTCACCGCCTGGTGGGAAGCGATTGCGATAAACTCGGCGGCGGTGCCGAACGCGCGGCCCGCTTCGCCATATCCGCCCTGGGCATTCCATATCCAGACCCGTTCGCCGATGCGCGCCGGATCGACGCCCGCCCCGGCGCCGACGATCTCGCCGGCACCATCCGTATGCGGAATGATCAGCTTGTGATCCATGCCCATGCCGCGCCAGCCGCCACGGCGTTTCACGTCGGCAGGATTGATGCCGGACGTATGCACGCGCACCAGCACCTCGCCGGGACCGGCGACCGGTGCAGCCATTTCGCCGACGGAGAGAACCTCCGCGGCGGGACCGGTGCGTGTGTAGGAAGCGGCGAACATCGATAACTCCAATCAGTACAGATGGCAGGCGACGGTGCGGGTTCCGACCGGCTTCGGCTGAGGTATCTCGGCCGCGCAGCGCGCATGGGCAGCCGGACAGCGGTCGCGAAACACGCAGCCGGAGGGTGGATTACGCGGGTCCGGCGCGCCGCGGCCGATCGGCAACGGCTCGTGGCTCTGGTCCGGATTGGGAACCGGCACGGCCGCGACCAGCGCTTTGGTATAGGGGTGCAAAGGTTCGCGAACGATATCCTCGGTCGGCCCGTCTTCCATGATCCGGCCGAGATACATGACGATCGTCCGCTCGCAGACGTAACGCACCAGCGCCAGATCGTGGCTGATATAGATCGCGGTCAGCCCCAGCCGGTCGCGCACATCGCGAAAAACGTTGAGCACGCCGGCGCGCACAGAGACGTCGAGCATCGAGACCGGCTCGTCGGCGACAACGAATTCCGGCTGCAGGATCAGCGCCCGCGCCATCACGACGCGCTGCAACTGTCCGCCGGACAGGTGATGCGGATACCGGTCGAGAAACTGCGCAGGCTCCGGCAGTTTCACCAGTTCGAGCGCCGTGATGATCCGGGCCTCGCGTTCGCGCTTCGGAATGGCGGCATTTTCCAACGGCTCGGCCAGCGTCTGGCGGATGGTGAACCGCGGATTGATCGCATCGAACGGGTTCTGGAAGATCAGCTGCGCCTTGGAGCGGAATTTCTTCAACCCGCTGCCGCGCACCGCGCCGATCTCCTCGCCGTCGAAATGGATTGTGCCGCCGGTCTTTTCTTCGAGCTTCAGCAGCAGCCGGCCCATCGAGGTCTTGCCGCAGCCGGATTCGCCCAGTAGGCCGACGCTTTCGCCGCGCCCGATATCGAAGCTGACGCCATCGACGGCTTTCACCACCGTCGACTTGCCGCGCATCGCCGCGAACGCACCGCCGACAGCATAATGCAGCTTGGCATCGAAGACCGAGACCAGAATATCCGGCCTTTTGGTGATCATGTTCATGCCGGGGCCATCCATGTCTCCGTCTTGGCGGCTTCGATACGCAAGGCAGCACTCTCGTTGGCGCGGTGGCAGAGCACCGGATGATCCGGCGCGACATCGATGACCGGCGGCTCGGTGCCGCAGATGTCGAGCGCGAAAGGACAGCGCGGCTTGAACCGGCAGCCGGCCGGAGGCGAGGCGAGGTTAGGCGGTGCGCCTTCGATCGGCGTCAGGATGCCGGAGGCGGCTCCTTGCAGATCCGGGAAGGCGTTGCGCAGGCCCATCGTATAGGGATGCGACGGCGCGGTCAGCGCCGCCTGCATCGTGCCGGATTCGGCGACCTTGCCTGCATACATGACGACGGTGCGGTCGCAGATATAGGCGACGACCGAGATATCGTGGGTGACGAGGATGACCGACACGCCAAGCCGCGTCTGCAGCTCCTTGAGCTGATCGAGGATCTGCCGCTGCACGATGACGTCGAGCGCCGTCACCGGCTCGTCGGCGATGATCAGCTTCGGATCGAGCGCTAAGGCCAGCGCGATCGCAACACGCTGGCGCATGCCGCCGGAGAACTGGTGCGGATAATCGTTCAGGCGATTGACATCGATGCCGACCATCTCGAACAGTTCCTCGGAACGGGCACGGGACTGTTTTCGACCCAGGCCGCCGCGGCGGCGCAGCACCTCGTCGAGCTGGTATTCGACCGTATAGACCGGATCGAGCGAGTTCATGGCGCTCTGGGGAATGAAGGCGATGTCGCGCCAGCGCAGCGCATTCATCTCTTTTTCGGGGATCTTTGCGAGATCCTTGCCGTCGAACAGGATCTGGCCACCGGTGATCGCCGCATTTTCGGCAATCACCCGCGTCAGTGCTCGGGCAACGGTGGTCTTGCCGCAGCCGGATTCGCCGACGAGGCCGGTGATCGAGCCGCGCGGAATGTCGAAGCTTGCGCCGTCCACAGCATGGACGAAATTGCGCCCCACCTGATAGCTGACCCGAAGATCTCTCACGGAAAGAAGGGGTTCGCTCATCGGCTCAACTTCGGGAAGAGGATGTTTTCATAACCGCGGGTGATGAAGAAGCCCGCGCTGACGACGAGGATGATGCAGATGCCCGGCGGCACGAACCAGTAGAAGGCCTGTTTGGCGAGCGCCTGGCTGGCAAACGCATCCTGCAGCATATAGCCCCAGCTGATCGAGTTGGGGTCCCCGAAGCCTAGGAAACTGATCGACGCTTCGGTCAGGATCGCCCAGCCGATGGCGATCGATCCGTAGAGGAAGGACAGCGGCAGGATATTCGGCGCGATATGGCGCAGGATGATCTTGAAATCGGAAGACCCCGCCACTCGCGCCGCCTCGACATAACCACGGGTACGCAACGTCAGCACCTGGCTGCGGATGACACGGGCGGTATCGCGCCACAGAACGAGCGCCATGGCGATCACCACGTTCCAGATCGACGGCCGCAGGAAGGCGGCAAGCACAATGACGAAGGGCAGGAAGGGAATGCCGAAGGCGATATCCGCAAGCCGCATCAGGATAGCATCCACCCAGCGGCCGAAATAACCGGCCACGAGGCCGATGATCGAGCCGATCAGTGCCACCATGAAGGCGGCGGTGATGCCGATCAGCAGTGCCGAGCGGCTGCCATAGACGAGTTGCGAGAAGATGTCCCGGCCGAGGCTGGTGGTTCCCATGATGAAACCATCTTGCCCCGGCCGGAGGTCCGCCGCGAGATCGTAGGCTGGCGTGTAGAGGATTTCGGTCGGGTCATGCGTGGCGATCTGATCGGCGAACACCGCAACGACGATGAACACCAGATAGATGAGAAGACCGGCGACCGCGAACGGGTCGTTCATCGGCAGTCTCAGCGCGCGAAACATCCGGGCAATAATATGGGGGCGTCTCGGCTTGATGATGGCGGGTGCGGCGATCTCAGGCATGGGAAATCCTTGGATCGAGGAAAGCATAGAGCAGGTCGGCGGCCAAATTCATGAAGATCACCACGAGCGCGATCATCAGGAAGGCGCCCTGCGCCAGCGGATAGTCGGAAGCGGCGACCGCGTTGACCAGTTCGCGGCCGAGGCCGGGCCAGGAGAATACCGATTCCACCACGACATTGCCCTGCAGCTGATAACCGACGGCGATCGCGAACGATGTCATCACCGGCAGCAGCGCGTTGCGGGCCGCATGACGCACCACCACCGTCCAGTTCGACAGGCCCTTGATGCGGGCCATGGTGACGAAGTCTTCCTTCATCACGTCGAGCATGTTGGAGCGCATCAGCAGAAGCGGCAGGCCCTGGCTATAGATCGCCAGCGTCGCCGCCGGCAGCGCCAGATGCGCCAGGAAGTCGCGCGAGGTATAGAGGTCGAGAAAGCCGGAATATTCGTTGCCGGGAGCGCGCGTGCCGCCCGCCGGCAGCCAGCCGAGCGAAAACGAGAAGATCGCCAGCATCACCATGCCGAGCCAGAATTCCGGCATGGCGCGGGTGGTCAGCACCAGCGGAATGGCCGCCTGCTCCACCCAACTTCCGCGGCGCCAGGCAAGATAGGCGCCGGCGAGAATGCCGAAGACATAAGCGACGATCAGCGAGGAAAATGTCAGGATCAGCGTGTTCGGCAACAGGATCCAGATGCGCTGGCCAACCGGCTCGCGGTAGCGAAAGCTCTGGCCGAGCTCGCCCTGCAGAAGATTGCCGAGATAGATCAGGTACTGGTGCCACAGCGGCTTGTCGAGGCCGAACTGGGCCATGAGCTGCTGCTGCTGCTCGAGCGTAAAGGTCGGATCGATATAAGCGGCCATCGGGTTGCCCGGCATCAGCCGGAACATCAGAAACAGGATGGTCACTACTGCCCATAAAACGAGAGCGAGCTGCAGCAACCTGCTGCCCACAGCCTTGAAATTCTTCATCTGAAAAAATTCCTTCTCTTGGCTCGGCGCCGCCTTGGGAGGACAAGGCGAGGCTGCCGATGTCAAGCGTCAGGCAAAAAGTGGAGGCGGCGCAGGGAGAACCCGCCGCCTCCGTGAAGATTACTTGGCGGCGATGGTTTCCTTGGCATCACCGGGATAGCGCAGCTTGCCGCCGTCCAGCGTATAGCCGGCATCCTTCAGGGTCTTGGCCGCAACGGCCTGACCGGTCTTGAAGCCATCGACGACCGACTTGTCATGCCAGAATTCGAGCGCCGGGGAGACGATCGAGTTGGAACCGACTGCGAAGCTCTTGTAGGCAGCCTTGACGATCAGCTGGCGGTCGACCGCTTCGGAAAGCGCGCGGCGGAAGGCCGGGTCATTGAAGGGCGGACGGCGTTCGTTGAAGGCGATGTAGCGGAAGCCCATGTCGACGGTGGAAACGACTTCCAGGTCGCCGTCCTTCTTGGCGGCGTCGATCAGCACCTGCGGATCGCCTGTGAACTCGCCCATGAAGTTGATTTCACCCGAGCGCAGCATGCCGAGTGCGGCTTCCGCGTTCGGTACGATACGCAGGATCCAGCGATCGACCTTCGGCGCGGCGAAGTGATCCTTGTTGGCGGCAAGCGTGACGGACTCGTTCTTCGCCCAGCTGGTGAACTTGAACGGACCGGAGCCGATCGGCATCTGCTCCTGATAGCTTTCCGCAGTCTCCGGCTTGGTGGCGAGATCCTTGAGGATCGGCTCCCAGATATGCTTCGGGATCAGGTTGACCTTGGCAAGGCTTGACGTAACGAAGGAGGCGGCCGGCTTCTTCAGCTTGAAGGTGATGACGTCGCCGCTGATGGCGATCGCATCGATATTCGTCGCGAAAGGCTTGTACATCGGGGCTTCGCCGCCGACTGCCGCTTCGAACGAGAACTTGACGTCATCAGGGGTGACCGGCTTGCCGTCATGCCATTTCATGCCGGACTTCAGCTTCACGTCGACCGTGGTGCCGTCCTTCCAGGTGAAGCTTTCAGCGGCCCATGCCTTCGGCAGGCCATCCGGACCGACACGCAGCAGGCGGTCCCAGACCAGTTCGGTGATCCATCTGTCGACGCTGCCCGAAATATAAAGCGGATTGATTGCCTTGATATTGTCGGACGAATTGATGATCAGGTCCTTCTTTGCACCCGCCGGCTCGATGCCGAGGAAGGTCCAGGTGTTGCGGATGCCGATGCCGCTCTGGTTGACGACCGATTCCGGCTTCCAGACGGTCTTGTCGAAAGCGAAGGTCGACTTCGGATGCACCAGCATCATGTAGGGCTGATCCTTGGAGAGGATCTCCTGCGCTTTGAAGACCAGCGCCTTGCGCTTGGCCGGATCGATCTCGCCGCGCTGGGCTTCGGCGGTCGCATCGTAATCCTTGTTCAGGTAGCCCGCGAAGTTGTAGCCATCCTTGGCGGTCGAAGAATGAAAGAGGTTGAAGATGAGCTCGTCCGGATCGGAGCGCTCAGGCCGGCCGACCATCTGCCAGGCAGTCGAGTCCCACTGGTCGCGCTTGTACCAGACTTCGTCGGACATCTGCTCCCAAGGGATCGCCCGGACTTCGACATCGAGGCCGAGCTTGCGCCATTCCTGAGCAATCAGCTGGACGGACTGGAATTCCGCCTGCTGGCCGGCCTGCGGACGGGACAGGATGGTGATCTTGCGGATCGGATCGCCGGCCCAGGCGGGCAGAGCGATGGCCGTTACCACAAGAGCTGCAAATGCACTTCTCAAAACGGACTTCATGATCGTTCTCCTCTGAATAGCTTGACTATTCTCTTTGTTGGCAAAGGGTTTTCTCCCTCCGCATCGCAAATCCGAAATCGGCCTTCGAACACGTTTCCCGCGCGTTCAATGCCGACACTCAATCCACAGAATAAATTCACGAGCGCCTTCGAAGGGTTTGCAACCCGGCTCTCAATGTTTTATTGTGTGAAACATCGTTTCGCATTGATGGCGAGTAAAACACATTCCAAGAAGATTGCAAGAAGCTTCAAGCAATCCAAATCACATGCCGGAGGAGACCATCCGATGACCGAACCAAAAGACTACAAGATCGCGGCCGTGGACCGGGCGCTCGCCCTTCTCGAAGCCCTCGCCGATCGTCCGGACCAGGGCGTGACCTCGCTTGCAAAATCGCTGGGGATGACCAAATCGCTGGTCTTCCGCCTGCTGCACACGCTGGAGGAACGCGGGTTCGTATCGCGCGATCCGGAGCGTGCCGAATTCTCGCTCGGCTACCGCATCGGGGTGCTTGGCGAGCGCCTTGGCAAGGACGGTGCCCTGCTTTACGCCGCCCGGCCCGTCATGGATGCGCTCCGCGACCAGACATCCGAGAACGTCAACCTTGTCGTGCGGGAAGGCCTGAAGACCTACGTTCTGGCGACCCGCGCCGGCCGCCATTCGATCCGGCTTTTTGCCCAGGCGGGACGCAATGGCCCATTGCATGCGGGCGGTGGTTCGCTGCTTCTGCTGGCTTACGCCGATCCCTCGGTCATCGATGCGGTACTTTCCCAGCCGCTCGAAGCCTTCACGCCCTACACAATCACCGACCGGGCGAAACTGCGCCAGGCACTCGAACGCATCCGCGCCAACGGCTACAATATCGTGCTCAACGATCTCGATGAAGGCGCCTTCTCCGTTGCCGTCCCGATCACCGGCGCCGACGGCACCATCATCGCCTCGATCTCGGTCGCTGGCGCTGTCGCCCGTTTCGACGAAGAGCGGCGCGAAAGCCATTTGAAGGCCGCCCTCGACGCCGCTGCGGAAATATCCGAGCGCCTTTCGATCCACGGCCCTGGCGAAAACGGCCTCGTGAAATCAAGGGCTTGAGGCTCGATCAAGCCGATCTCCAATCATCCGGAAATAGACGGGCGCTTTGGCGCCCGTTTTCGTCAGTGCGATTTCTGGCCCTTCGAAGCCGCTTGCGGGGTCATCAAACCTCTGTTAGCGTTTTCAAGTTTTGTGAAACATTGTTTCGATAGATAAAACAGGTAGGGGAGTAACGGATATGAACGAGATCGAATCTGCCGTTCTGGGAGCGGTGACGCTGGATGAACCCTGGGCTCTGGTGGAGAGCTTTGCGACCTACAAGCGCGAGCATCCCACCGATGTGAACCGGGCCATGGACGAGGTCGCCGCGAGGCTCGCCAAGCACGGCGTCGAGGTCAAGATGCACGAAGCCGACCTCTTCCTCAGCCTGCCGGGCCTCGCCCGCGTAGAAGCCGGGGGCAAGACCTTCCGCGCCAAGCCGCCATCCTATTCGCTGGACGCATCGAAGGGCGTGAAGGGCGAGATCGTTTATATCGCCAGTCTGCAGCCGAAGGCGATCTCGACCATGTTCGAAAAGACCGTCGACGGCACCGGGGAACTCGCTGCCCGGGTCCGCGGCAAAGTGGTTCTCTCGGAAGGTTTCGCCAATCCGGGTCTCGTTTCGCAGTTCACCGAGCTTGGCGCAGTCGGCGTCATCGCCATCAATCCGGGCGTCGACATCCATTGGGGCACCTGCACCACCGTCTGGGGCACGCCTGACCTTGACGACCTGCCGCGCAAGCCGTCGATCCCGGCCGTTGCCGTCAACCGCGAGAGCGGCGATGCGCTGATCGAATTTGCCAAGACCGGCACGGAGGTCACCATCTTTGCGGACATGGAAGAGGGCTGGTTCAAGTCGAAGCTGCCGGAAGTCTTCATCAAGGGCACCGAGGAGCCGGACAAATACGTCTTCCTGCACGGCCATCTCGACAGCTGGGATGTCGGTGTTGGCGACAATGCCACCGGCGACGCGACGATGCTCGAAATAGCCCGCGTTCTCTGGGCCAACCGAGACAAGCTGAAGCGCTCGATCCGCATCTGCTGGTGGCCGGGACACTCGACCGGCCGTTATGCAGGCTCAACCTGGTTCTCCGACAATTTCGCGCTCGACCTCGACGAAAACTGTGTCGCCTCGGTCAATTGCGACAGCCCCGGCTGCCGCTGGGCGACGGAATTCATCAATCTCTGCATGATGACCGAAACGGAAGCTTTCCTCTCCGACGTCATCGAGGAAGTGGCCGGCAAGAAAGCCGAGGCCGAGCGCCCGCACCGCGCCGGCGACTATTCCTTCAACAATATCGGCCTGTCGAGCTACCTGATGCTGTCCTCGACCATGACGGAACGCGACCGCGAGGAGAAGGGCTACTACACGGTCGGCGGCTGTGGCGCCAACATCGCCTGGCACACCGAAAACGACACGCTTGAGATCGCCGATAAGGACATCATGCTGCGCGACATCAAGGTCTATCTGCTGGCCGTGCTGCGCAATGCCAATGCAAAGATCCTGCCCTTCGACTGGCGTGCGACGGCACGAGAGTTCCTCCACACGGTCGACACCTACCAAAAGAAGGCCGGCGACCGCTTCGACCTTTCGCCGAGTCGCCGGGCCGTCGAGTCCTTGGCTAAAACACTCGCCGCATTCTACGCCGGGATCGACAGCGGCAAGATCGAAGCGAAGAGCGCCAACCACGTGATCCAAAGGCTCGCCCGCATCCTGGTGCCGCTGAACTACACCCGCGAGCAGCGATTCCGCCACGACCCGGCCCTGCCGATCCCGGAACTGCCGGCCATCTCGACGGCAGCCGATCTCGACAAGCTCGGCCCTGAGAAACTCGGTTTTGCCAAGACCCAACTCGTGCGTGGCCAGAACCGCGTGATCTCGGCGCTGCGTCAGGCAGAACAGTTGGTTCGCGCTGCCTGATCGCCAACACCTAGTCAAAAACCCCATAAAGTTGATGTCCAACTTTATGGGGTCAGTTCATCCCTAACCGCTCCCTTTTGTCCCTGTAGTTTTATCTTCCGCTTCTCGTTTTTACCCATCGGTCGTTGTCGTCCTCCCGTTGGGCAAGCGGCCCGGGATCGGGATGAGCGCCGAGGGCAGGCTCTGCCGAGATCGGTCATAAGGATCGGGAAAATCGAGAAAAATCGAAAGGCATCATTCCACTGGAGATGATGGGCGACGGTCCCAATCCGTTCAAAGCAGCTAGATCCCTCCTAGCGCATTTCACCGTCAGCGCCGGAAATCCGCCCTGCGAAGGCGGTGGAAGGGGAGGGTTTGGCAGAGCTGTTGGATGTAGACGTTATGGCCAGCCCTTCCGGTTCGCGTCGGCCATTGTCCGTTGCAATTTTGCGACCCTCCCCTCAATAAGATGAGTATGATACTCATATTTGATTGATCGACGAAGATTCGGCTTTTATAGCTGCGCTCGGCGAACCATCTCGCCCAGCGACCTTCTCTCGCTGCTCCCTCACATCCGTGATCTGTCAGGATCACCACCCAGTTTGCAGCCGAAGGGATCGGGCAATGACGTTATCTTTCAATCGGTTTTGTGCCCGCCGCCATCTTCTCGGCTCCACCGTATTCGTTGGCGCCGTGGCTGCAGCCATCATGCCTATTGGGGCAGTTGCGCAGGACGCGACTACGCTCGAACCCATAATCTTAAGAGGCTCCGGCGCTCAAACAATCAGTGAAGACAACGACACCATCGTTCCCGAGCGTTCGGTTTCCGCCTTGAAGACCGACACGCCGCTCGTCGAGACGCCGCGCTCCGTTTCCGTGATCACACGCAAGGAGATGGAGCAGCGTACCGTCACCGATATAATCCAGGCAACCCGGTACAGCTCCGGCGTGAGTACCGGTGGCTTCGGTTATGACCCGCGCTTCGATCAGATTTATATCCGTGGCATCGAGACCACCGTAAGCGGTGATTTTCGCGACGGCCTGCGCCAACCGGTGATGACCTACGGAACATTCACAACCGAAATATACACGCTCGACCGTGTGGAGGTGCTGAAGGGACCCGTGTCTGTTATGTACGGCGCGGCGAGCGCAGCCGGTATCGTCAACAAGATTTCCAAACTGCCGCTGCAGGAAGCTCACCATGAAGTCGAACTCCAATACGGGACGGTTGGCCGCAAGCAGGCCGCTTTCGATTTCGGCGGACCGATCGGCCAGAGCAACGATGCGTTTTACCGTGTCGTAGGTCTCGTCCGGGAAGGGGAGACCAACTACGATATTCAGGACGACCGTTACCTGCTGCAGCCGTCTTTTACCTGGGAGCCGACCGACAGCACCAAAATCACCATCTACGGCCTGGCCCAGGATACCGAAACCGCAGCCAGCGCCTGGACTTTCAAAAACGACGGCCAGATCTATCTCGTCAGCGACCCGGATTACGATTATCAGAAAATTCGGCAGTATCAGCTGGGCTACAAACTCGAACATGACTTTGGCAACGGCCTGACCTTCCGGCAGAACGCACGCGTGAGCGATCTGGACCTCAAGGCACGCTATCTCAACCGGATGACAATGTTCAGCGCCCCGGCCGATCCCTGGTCGACCGCAGGGGTTACGGACAAGATGCGTGCCTACCAGATCGACAACCGGCTCCAAGCCAAGTTCGAAACCGGCAGTGTGTCCCATACCATTCTCGCGGGACTGGATTACACTGCCGTAAACTCGGATTTTGCCGTCGGCTACGGGTCCACATTGCCAGGCAACGTTGGTAACGCACCAACGCCAGCGCTGACGGGCTTCACTGGCAACGACCTGCGTCAGACGGGGCTTTATGCGCAGGAACAGGCAGAGATCGGAAACTGGCGCTTCGTCGGCGGCTTGCGCTACGATTGGCTGGATCAGACCACCACAGATAAGGTCGCTGGCACAAGCGACGAGAGGGAAGACGGAGCTCTGTCTGGTCAGGTCGGCCTTCTCTATCTCTTTGACAACGGGATCGCTCCCTATGTGAGCTACGGAACCTCCTTCGTCCCTTCGACCGAGCTCTCTGCCTCAGGGGCCGTGCTGGAGCCAACCGAAGGCCGTCAGATCGAAGTCGGCATCAAATATCAGCCGGATGGCGAAAACTTCTCACTTAGCACGGCGGTTTATCGTTTGGTCGAAACCGGCAAGCCGCAATATGCCGGCACGCCGATCCTCGTCCCTATCTATGAAAACTCGGGTGAGAATACGTTCACGGGCTTCGAGGTCGAAGGTCGAAAGACTTTCGACAACGGCATCAGCCTGATCGCCGCCTACACTTACACTCACGGGGAAATCACGGACAATCTCGACAGCTCCATTATCGGCAACACGCCAACGACGACACCCCGGCACGTCGCCTCTTTGTGGGTCAACTATGCAGCGTCTGAAGATACCGTGATCGACGGCCTCAGCGTCGGCGGTGGCATCCGCGCAACAAGCGAATCTTTCACCAGCGACGCCAACACCGGCAAGAACGCGGGAGTCGTGTATTTGGACGCCGCAATTTCCTATGACTTCGGTGCAAAAAATCCGGACCTGAAAGGACTTTCACTCTCCGTCAGCGCGACGAACCTCGCCAACCGCGAAGAGCAGGTCTGCAACGGCGGCTATTGCTACTTCGGCCAAGGCCGCACGGTTCTCGGATCGCTGAAGTATAAGTGGTAGCAGGTGGAAGCTGGCGCCATGGCAGAAAATCTCAGCGAGTTGAGCATGACTGAAAAAACCTACCCGTTGCCCGGAACTGTTTGTTTTGACCTGGCACCAAAGGCGGGCGGCGAGCCCTATCGCATCTTCCTCTATATTCCCGCCGACGAACCTCCCGCCGAGGGATGGCCGCTTCTGGTCCTGACCGACGGGAATGCAACCTTTCCCTTTGCCGTCGCGAGCCTGGTAACGCAAGCGCCTTACCCGACCGGAACCAACGTCGGTTGGGGCGTTATCGCGGCGATTGGCTACCCCTCTGACGAACCCTATAACGCACTCCGCAGGGCGTGGGACCTGGGGCCTCCGCCGATCAAATCCTATCCCCCCTATTTTGACGGTGGCCCTGCCGTCCGCATCGGCGGGACGGGCGAGCTGCTCGATTTTATCGAGAAGCAGCTGCTTCCGCGGCTTTCCGAAATGGTGCGGCTCGATGCGACGCGGCGATCGCTTTTCGGGCATTCTTTCGGCGGTCTTTTCACTCTCTACACCCTTTTCGAACGTCCAGTCCTTTTTGCCAACTGGATCGCTGCCAGTCCGACTATTTATTGGGAAGGCAGTGAAATCCTGAACAATGAGGTGCGCCGCCAGAGCGTCGCGGGTCACGCGGCCTTCCTGCATCTGTCGGCCGGTGAGTACGAGGGGGATAAACTTGCTCCTTTCCAGTACCGAAACGAAGATGCAGCCTCTCGTCTGGAGAAGAGGAAAACCGAGCAGACGGTTGCGTTGGCGCAGGAAATGGCAGAGCGACTGAACCGTCCCGAGGACGGCATTCGCACACAGTTCGAGCTTTTTGCAGGGCAGACCCACATGTCCGTCCTCGGACCAGCCGTCAATCGCGCAGTGGGCGTCGCTTTCGAAGTGGTGGACAAAGATGTGTGACAGACACCTGCGCTGTTGGCGCGACATTTCAGTATTGGCTTAGGAGGTAACGTGGTCTCGGCTCAGCTAGCGCAGGACGCTCCCGAAACGACGGATGCCTTTGCTGTCGACAAGGTCGGTCTTTCCATCGACGGGAACACGATCCTGTCAGAGGTCAGTCTCGATTTCCCGGCAGGTGAGGTGGTGGCCCTGGTTGGCCACAATGGTTCAGGCAAATCCAGTCTCCTGAAAATCCTGGCACGGCAACTCGCACCGACTGCCGGATCGGTTGCCTACGGTGGCCGCAACCTCGCGCATTATCACGGCCGTGACTTCGCGCGCTCGGTTGCCTATTTGCCGCAGGATTTGGGTACAGGCTCAGACATGACGATCCGCGAACTCGTCGGTTGCGGCCGCTATCCGTGGCACGGCGCGCTTGGCCGTTTCTCCGATGCCGACAAGGCAAAAGTCGAGGCCGCCATAGCAGCCACGCATATCGAGACCTTTGCCGATCGTATTGTAGGCACACTATCCGGTGGGGAGCGGCAGCGTGCGTGGATCGCCATGCTGATCGCTCAGGACGCCCGGTGCCTGCTGCTCGACGAGCCGACCGCGGCGCTGGATATCGCGCACCAGATCGAAGTGCTGTCTCTCGTGCAGCGGCTGGCCCGCGAAGGCGGCCGGAGCATCGTGATCGTTCTTCATGATATCAACATGGCCGCACGCTTTTGCGATCGGATCCATGCGCTGAAAGGCGGACAGGTCGTCGCAAGCGGCACGCCGGACGAAATTGTGGTGCCTGAGACGCTCCACGCCATTTACGGGATCGATATGGATGTGATTTCCGTTCCGCACCTTTTGCATCCGCTTGCCTATGCCCGCTGAGGCCTGTTCGGGGATGAAGATTTCAAGGCGTTCACTTCTGCACTATGCCGCGGCCGCAGCCGTGTCGATGCCGAAGCCATTGTGGGCCGAAGTCGCCAGGCAAAGGGTGGTCAGCCTCGACTACGGGCTGTCGTCCACGCTCCTGTCGCTTGGATTGCCCCCAGTCGGAATATCCGACCTTGCCGACTGGGGCAAATGGGTGGTCGAGCCCGCGATGCCGCAATCGGTCGTCGATATCGGCAGTTCTAATGAAGTCGATTTCGAGGTCCTGATACAGCTGAAGCCGGACATTATTCTGACGACGCCTTATCTCGACGAGCTTTTGCCCAGGCTCCAGCCGATTGCGAAGATTTTGCGGCTTGAGATCTTCACGCCCGACACTGGCCCGATCCTCCCGGCGGCAATGGTAGCGACGCGCAAACTGGCTGCCGAACTCGGCCGTGAAAGCGAGGCGGAGCTTTTCCTGGCGCGATCGGACGCATTCTTTGACAGATGCCGCCGACGGCTTGCCGGCCGGACTGTTCCGCCAGTTGTGCTGGTGAGCTTTATGGATGCCCGCCACGCTCGCGTCTATTCAGCCCCCGGCCTGTTTCACAATGCGCTTGAGCGTATTGGCGTGCGTAATGCCTGGACGCGGCAATCGAACTATTGGGGCTTTGAGACTATTGGCATCGAAGAATTGTCCGTTATCACCGATCCGGACGCCCGGCTGATCGCCTTCGATCCCGTTCCGCCCGATGTGTTGCCAAAACTCGTGCAAAGTCCATTGTGGCAGGCGCTTCCGTTTTCCCGGCCGGGCCATTTATCAGTCGTTCCGCCGGCACTGATGTTCGGCATGGTCAACGAGGCTATGCGTTTCGCCGGCCTGGTGACCGACGTTCTGGAACAAGACGCATGAAGGCAATTCACCGCGAAAATCTCGGGCCGGCGCTCGTGTCTCTCGTCCTGCTCTGCGCCGGCTGCATGGCATTCTGGCTTCTCGCAGGACCGGTGCTCTCAGGATCGGCCGGGCAGGGCACCGACATCCAGCGCATGATGCTCTATTATTCGACGTTGCCACGGCTAGCCACGGCATTGGTTGCCGGTGCCGCGTTCGCGTTGTCCGGCGCCTTGTTCCAGCAGGTCCTGCGAAACCCGCTGGCCGACCCAACGACGCTCGGCGTGTCAGCCGGAGCCAATCTCGCACTGGTTGTCGTCTCGCTTTTTATTCCCAGCCTGCTTGGGGCCGGCCGCGACATTGTCGCTCTTCTCGGGAGCAGTGCCGCCGCTGCGATCGTCGTCGGCTTTGGCGCGAGACGCGGCTTCTCACCCTATTCGCTTGTCCTCTCGGGCCTTGTGCTGAGCCTCTGGTGCGGGGGCCTGTCGGCTATCCTGACCTACCTGAACCAGCGCTACCTGGCGAGCCTGTTCATCTGGGGGGCCGGTTCGTTGGCGCAGCAGAGCTGGGTCATTCCCCTGTCGCTCATCTGGAAAGTGGGCACCGTCGCCATCATCTGCGCGCTGGTGATCAGGCCGCTGTCGCTGCTCGATCTGGGGGAGAGCAGTTCGGCCGCGCTCGGAGTGAGGCTCGCTCGCCTTCGCATCGTGGTCGTCGCCTGTGCGGTGGCGCTTGCCGCCTTCGTCACCAGTGCTGTCGGCGTCATAGGCTTCATCGGGCTGGTCGCACCGACGCTTGCGCGGCTCTCCGGAGCGCGTCGGCCGGTCCAGTTGATCTTCTGGTCTCCGTTGATCGGCGCGGGACTGCTCTTTCTTGCCGACTCCGTGCTCCAACTCGCGGCGGGCGGCTTTGGCGATTTCCTGCCGACTGGTGCAGTCACTGCCATCTTCGGTTCGCCGCTGCTCCTGGCGCTACTGCCGCGATTGAAGATCCGGCACAGGATGCAGCCGCCGGCGGCGCGGCGGCACCCGCCCACATGGAACACAAAAGTCCCCGTCGCCATTGCTGCCGTAAGTGTTCTGGTTCTCGTGATTGTCGGCCTTTTTGTCGGACGTGGGCCTGGCGGCGGCTGGACTGTCCTTTCCGGCGAATTCCTCGATGAGATCCTTGCGATCCGCGCCCCGAAGGTCTTTGCTGCGCTCGCATCCGGCGCGATGCTTGCCGTCGCGGGTTCGATCCTCCAGAGATTGACCGGCAACGAGATGGCAAGCCCCGAAGTTCTCGGAATCAGCGCCGGCGCTACCTTCGGCGTTGCTATCGCGCTTTTTGCCATCGCACCGGGGTTTTCCGGCCAGTTTGCCTTTGCGGTCGGCGGCGCCATCTCGGTTCTCACGGTCATTCTTCTGAGTTCACGGCGCTCCACCTTCGCCCCGGAACGGGTCTTGTTGGCCGGCATCGCGCTCAGTGCGATGGTCGATGCAATTGTCGGCGTCTTAAGTTCGACGGGAGATCCAAGGGCAGTTCTGCTCATGCGATGGATGAGCGGCTCGACCTATCTGGTCGACGGCCCGATAACCACGGCGGAAGCAGCAATAGCAGCCGCACTGATTGCCGTTGCTCTGGCAGCGCGCCGTTGGCTTGACATCCTGCCGCTCGGACCAGCCCCTGCGGCTGCGGTCGGTATGCCGTTGGCCAGATCAAGGCTGGCGCTGTTTGGGCTTTCTGGACTTATGACCGCAGCCGCAACGTTGACGGTTGGCCCCCTATCCTTCGTGGGACTCATGGGGCCACATCTTGCGCGGGAGGCCGGCTTGACGCGCGCCCTTCCACAGATGACCGGCGCTGCGCTGATCGGCGGCGGACTCATGGTTGCGGCAGATTTCGTCGGCCGTACCATCGTAGCGCCCTACCAGATCCCGGCCGGGCTCGTGTCAGCCCTCATAGGCGCTCCTTGCTTGATGTTTTTGTTGAGCAGGAGGCGCTAGAACTATTTCCCGCGATCGGCGGGCGCGCAAGCCTTTTAACGGACTTGTCGGCGAGCCATCTAAGGCGGTCAGGCTTCCGGGAAAAGTCCCGCCAATCGACTTGGTAGAGGTGAACCCCCTGGTGCTTAATCTATCGGGTCTACGGTTCGGTTCCGTTCAAGACCTACAGCTATATGAGTGCTGGCGCATCGTGAATTTTATCCTGACCTTGACTGCTGCTACCTAGGGGCCACTCAGGTAAGAGAAACTTTTTTTTCACATTCCCTGTCTTGCTTACGCGGAAAGCGATCTGGCGCGTGGCCAAACTATAGGCGCCCGTACCAACCGCGAGTGCCGATTTTCCATGATTAGGGGTGCTTTTTTTGCCCTCGTCTCAAGCCAGAAGGTCGTTTAACTTCCCGATTACCAATGAGAAATGGAACGCATCCAACGTTCCCGGTTGAATCATTTCGAGCGGGAATCTGCGCCATTTTTTCAAATGCCTGTTTTTACAGCAGTTCGCTCGACAAATGAACATTCGCCGGGCTATGCAAATTAATTTTCAGATATAATCTAGTCTCATCAGTATCCGCTAAATGAGACGCCCTATGATCGCCCAAACTCGTCCTAACCACCCCTTTCAGCACGGTGATGTGCGTTTCGAGCGCATGTTGGACGGTTTCAGCCCCAGTTTCGAGTTCGAGCCGGTCGGTCCGCTCCCCGAAAGCGAATTCGTCGACAGGCTGCGCCGCATTCGGCGCGAGGCGACCGTCGCAGGGCATGATGTCATGCTTGTTCATGCGGATTCCATCGGCTCCTACCGCGTTTCCAACTCATACCTTCGCTATATGTGCGACTGGGCACGCGAAGGCGTGCTGGTGGTCCCGACCGACGAAGACAAGCCGCTGACGCTGTTTTCCATCTTCAGCAGTTCCGTCCTACTGCCGCCGGCGGGCGAGGCGGTCCTGGTCGAAGACATCTGGCAGGTCGGTACCTGGGGCCGCGAAACCTATAATCGCCCGGGCAGGACCGTCGACAAGGTCGTCGAAGCCGTGGGCTCCTTCCTGGAGCGCGAGGGCTTCGGGTCGGCTCAGATCGGCCTGATCGGCGACGCGACCTCCGCCAGCTACTGGAACGGCCTCGGCAAGCGTCTGCCAAAGAGTTCGTTCGTGCAGGCAAGCTCGATCATCGATCGCATGCAGAAGGTGCGTTCGAAGCGTGAGCAAGCGGTGGTGCGGGCCGCGGCACAGCTGGCTAGTATCGGCATAGAGGCCGCATACCACGTCGTAAAACCCGGCGTGACCGATTATGAAATCTACGCCGCCTTCACCTATGCCCAGATGGCGCGAGGCGGCGAAAGTGGCGACGGCTACCAGATCGGCATCAACCAATACGGCACCCATTGCGGCAAGCCCTACGGCCACGTGGTGCGCAGTGGCGACATCATCAATCTCTATATTTCGGCGGTGATCTATCAGGGCTACACGGCCCAGATCGCCCGCATGATCGCGGTCGGCGACATTACCGACAAGCAGGAAGACGTGCTGCAGATGTGCACCGAAGGTGTTCAGAAAGCGGCAGCGCTGATCAAGCCCGGCGCGATCATTTCCGATCTCGCCAACGCTTCCTTCGAACCCTACATCGCCCGCGGCTACCTTTCGTCCCATGACAGCCGGACAATGCCTTACAACTGGGTGTCCGAAGACGATGGCAAGCCGCGTCTGATCCCGCGCAAGCATGTCGTGGATGAAGATTGGGAGCGCCAGGGCCGCAAGCTGATGCATGTCTATCCGGCGACATCAGGTCCTCACAATCCCAATGTCGGACATTCGGTTTCGATGGTGAAGTTCAACAATTACAACATCCAATCGAACAACCACGACAAGCTCGAAGAAGGCATGACCTTTGTCCTCCACTCGCAATGGCTCGAGCCCGAGGTCGCCGGCTGCAACGTCGGCGACTGCTATCTCGTCACTGATAAGGGTGCCGAAAACCTCAGCCACCATACACCGCTTGCAGTGCATCGTGTGAAAGCGGACGCCTGACGCACTGCCTGATCCGTGAATGCCAACTACCAATAAGAAACCGCCAAATAAGAAACCCAGATGGAGAACAGACATGTTTGATAGGATTCGTCGCCGAAAGCTGTTGGCTACGGCAGCCGTTGCGGCGCTTGCATTGACCGTCGGGCTCGGTGCAGGCGAAACTCATGCTCAATCGAGCGAGAAGGTCACGCTGAAACTGGCCAATTCCCAATGGCTTGATGCGTTGCGCGGCAAGAACCTCTGGGCAGCGGTCACCAAATACCAGGAAACCAATCCGAACGTCACGCTCGAACAGGAAGCCATTCCGTCCGCAGAATTCGCCGACAAGCTGACGACGGAAATGGGTGCAGGCCAGGGGCCGGATGTAGCGATGATGCAGGAAGGCCTATTCTACGCGATTGCAGATGCCGGTTTCCTCGTCGATCTCTCGGCTGCGGCCGACGGCGCCAAACTGAACAAGAGTAATGAAAACGGGGTGATCGACGGCAAGCGCCTGGGCGTCGCCTGGCAGCGCGCCGTTTACGCCCTGATCTATAACAAGCCGCTGATCGATGCCGCCAATGCGAAGGTGCCGACGACGGTGGATGAACTGATTGCCTCCGCCAAGGCTGCATCAGCTGCAACTCCGGGCGTCATCGGCTTTACCGCCCGCCACCAGATCAACGACTTTTCGGGCTGGTTCATGGATTTCCAGAGTTGGGCCTACGGCTACGGCGTCAACTGGGTCGATGCAAACGGCAAGCTGACGATCAATACTCCGGAAGCCGTCGCCGCCATCACGGCTTTCAAGAAGACTTACGACGCCGGCATCATGCCGATCGGCGACAGTTTTCCGACGCAGCGCACGCGCTTTAAGGAAAAACACGCGGCCTTCTCGATCGACAATTCCGGCGGCACGCTCAATATCGCCTCCGGCGGCGCCCTTCAGTCCGGCGATCTTTATGCCGCTCCTATGCCGTTCAAGAACCCCGGCGCGCATCAGCAGATCTTCGTCGGCGTGAGCTCGCACGGCAAACACCAGAAGGAAGCGATCGCCTTCGTCAAGTGGCTGGTCGGCTCCGTTGGCCAGCAGGCTCTGCGTGACGCATCAGGTCCGGATGCGCTTGCAACCGACGTACCTGTCAGCGACGCCTACTCCAAGGCCAACCCTTGGGCGCCGACCTTCGTCAAGCTCGCGGAAACCTCCCGCAGCACGCTGATCAAGGGATATGAAGTCGAAACGGCACAAATCATGCGTTTCGTGATGCAGGCCGTCGAAAAGGTCATCCTTGCGAATGCCGATCCGAAGACGGCGCTCGCCGAAGCTCAGTCGGCCATCGACAAGCAGTTCTGAGACCGTCGCATCAAGAAGGGAGACTGATGTGAGCGCGAATGGCCTGAAAAACAGGAGCGGCCTGGTCAAATTGTTGCCCTATGCCTTCATCCTTCCGCCCATGATCTATTTGGTGGTCTTCATGTTCTGGCCGCTGTCGCGGCAGATGTACATGAGCCTGACCAACACCCGGATCGTCAATCCCAACCGAGGCCGGTTCATCGGCCTCGGCAATTATGAACGGCTGATCGAAGATCCAGCCTTCTATGTCTCCCTGAAAGCAACTCTGGTTTATACGGTCCTGACCGTCCTTATCGGCATCGCTCTCGGCGTTGTGGCCGCACTTGCCATCGATCGTCCCTTCAAGGGGCGGGCGGTCGTCCGTGCAATCCTGCTGTTCGGCTGGGCCGTGCCCGGGGTGGCTGCCTCGCTGATCTGGTTGTGGATGTATAACGAACGGTCGGGCGTCTTCAATCGCATGACCGAGCTCCTCGGCATCGGCCGCTTCTCGTGGCTGACCAGCACGGACTATGCGCTCGGCTCGGTTCTTGCCGTCACAGTCTGGCAGGTCGCACCATTTGTGATGCTGGTTGTGCTGGCAGCCCTCCAATCGGTGCCGCAGGAGGTGCGCGAAGCCGCCAGGATCGATGGCGCCGATGGGATCAGCACCTTCCGAGCAGTGACGCTGCCGCATATCCGTCCCTCGATCCAGCTCGCAGCCCTTCTGGTTGCCGTCTGGTCCATTCGTCGCTTCGACATCATCTACCTTTTAACCGGGGGCGGCCCGCTTGGTTCGACCAGCACCCTCGTCGTCAAGCTCCGCCAGACCGCGTTCGAAGGCCATGAACTGGGAATGGCCAGCGCTTACGGCGCGGTCGGTCTCGCACTGGCGCTGATGGTGGCAGCCGTCCACTACACTGTCGAACAACGCCGCATGAAGAGGATGTCGCGATGATGACACCCCGAAAACTCGCCATGAAGGCGCTGCGATATACGCTGATCGGAGTTCTGGTCGTGCTCGCCGGCTTCCCGGTCTACTGGATGGCAGCCACCGCGCTCAACGTCAATTCCCAGCTTTACGGAACCGGCCAGGTCGCCTGGCCGCAGCTGCAGCATTTGCCGGATCTGGTAACCGAGCTCGGCAATGTTCCGATCGGCCGCTGGCTGTTCAACACGCTGCTGATTGCCTCAGGCGGCACCATTCTGAGCCTGACACTCGGCGCGCTTGCCGGCTATGCGCTCAGCCGTTTCAAGTTCCATGGGCGTGGCCTGGTCGGCTTTCTGCTGTTCATGACCCAGGTCGTTCCCGAAGCACTGATCCTGGTGCCGCTCTATGCGATGTTCATCACCTTCGGCCTGTTGAACAGCCTGACGGGTCTGATCCTCGCCAATGTCGGCTTCTCGCTGCCCGTCGCGTGTTTCGTCCTGAAGGGCGCGATGGATGCGGTGCCCTACGAGATCGAGGAGTCCGCGATCATCGACAATTGCCCGCGGTTCAGCGTGCTCACCATGATCATTCTGCCGCTGATCATGCCGAGCATCGCGGCGGCGGCCGTGGTGGCCTTCTTTGCCGGCTGGAACGAGTTCCTGTTCGCCTCGACCTTCCTGATGGACAATTCCTTGTGGCCGGCAAGCGTCGGGCTCGCCTCCTTCGTTGGGCAGTATGAAACGCCGATGTCGGCCGTGCTTGGCGCAGCCCTCGTGTTCAGCCTTCCTGCCATCGTCTTTTTTCTTCTTATCCAGCGCAAGATCGTAGCCGGTTTGACGGCTGGCGCCGTGAAGGGATAATCCATGCCCGCCTTGACCTTCAAAAATGTCTCCAAGACCTTTGGCGACAACACCGTGATCGACGCCTTCAGCGCCGACATCCATGACGGCGAATTTCTGGTCCTGCTCGGCCCCTCCGGCTGCGGAAAATCGACGCTGCTTCGCATGATCGCGGGCCTCAGCGACATTACCTCCGGGGACCTGCTGTTCGACGGGTCCGTCGCCAACGATTGGGAGCCCAAACAGCGCGGCGTCGCCTTCGTTTTCCAGACCTATGCGCTCTACCCGCATATGACGGTTCGCGAGAATATCGCGTTTCCGCTGATCATGGATGCGTTTCGCAAGTGGTATCATCTGCCGATCGTCAACATCGTCGCCCGCCACAGGCTGATGAAGCGGGCGGATATCGCCGAGCGGACCCTCAGTATCGCCCGTCAGCTCGAGCTCGAGCCTCTGCTCGACAGACGCCCGGCGAGCCTCTCGGGCGGGCAGAGGCAGCGCGTCGCGCTTGCCCGCGCGCTGGTGCGCAACCCCGCCCTCTACCTGCTCGATGAGCCGCTTTCCAACCTGGATGCCAAGCTGCGCACGCAGATGCGTTCGGAAATCTCGGCTCTGCATCACAAGGTCGGCAAGACCTTCGTCTACGTGACGCACGACCAGGTCGAAGCCATGACCATGGCGACGCGCATCATCGTGATGAACAAAGGCATCGTCCAGCAGGTCGATACGCCTGACGAGATCTATGATCATCCCGCCAACACCTTTGTCGCGCGTTTCGTGGGGTCGCCCCCGATGAACCTCATTCCGGCTTCGGTCAGAAACAACGCGCTCCAGCTTTCGGGCAGGCTTGCGGTCGAACACGCAGCGCCGCTCCCTCCGAGACGGGAGCTGACATTCGGGGTCAGGCCCGAAAAGCTCACCCTTCATCCGGCCGGGGAAGGGCGGCTGCCGGCCCAGGTGGCTGTCGTCGAGCGCCTCGGTGCGGAGACGGTGATCGGTTGCCGCCTGATGACCGGCGAGGAGAACAAGGACCAGCGATTGCTGGAACACGACCTCGTTTTCGTCCGGGTCTCGGGCAACCCGAAGATCAAGATCGGTGAACTGTGTTCGCTGGATTATCAGGCGGACGATGTCCTGTGGTTCGACATCGACAACGGCGATCGCATTTTCCTGGACCAGGAGTGAACATCATGCAGAACTTCCACGTCTCGGCGACCGGGCACAGCCTCAACTATCTTCCCGAATATGTCGCCGTCTGGCAGGGGTTCTTTCAGGAGGAGGGGCTCGGCGTCACCGCAAGCGTTCCATCTCCCTGGGACCTGGTGCTCAGCGACATCGGCTCGGCCATGGCGGACGCCGCGCTTGGTGGCATCTGGGTCCCGTCGATGTTCCATGGCCGCGGCAAACGTTATACGCCGTTCGCGCAGATCGCGGCCCGCGCGCCCCTGGCCATCCTCGGCCGCGAACAGCCCGCGGATTTCGACTGGCAGGCCGTGCCTGGCAAAACGATTTCGATGAAGGGCAGCAATGGCGCCAGCGTCGGCCTGTTCACCAAGCTTTTGCTGCGCGAAAACGGCGTCGATCCGCTGACGGTCAATTTCGTCCAGGATCTCGACGGCAAGATGCTGTCCGATCTCTTCATGGGGGGAATGGGCGACTATCTGGTGATCGATTACCCGTCCGCCGTCACGCTTGCATCGAAGACTGGCGTCCATGTCGTTGCCGAACTCCCCATCACCGGCGGCAACGTGCCGTGGAGCGTCTATTATGCCGAAGGTGAGAGCGACGATGCACGGCTGGATACCCAGACCCGGTTCTCCAGGGCGCTCGGTCGCGGCATGGCGTGGATACTGGCCCATGATGCCGAGGAATACCGCGACTTCCTGGCAAAGACGTTCCCGAAATTCTCGCCGGACCTGCTTGTGGGGCTAGCCAATATCTATCGGGCCAACGGCATGTGGACGACGCCGCGGATCGATCCGAACGCCTATGCCCGCTGGCAGCAGGGTATTGCCGACGGCCATCTTACCGAGGCGCCGATCGCTTATGGCGATCTTATCGACACGCGCCCGACGGCAGCCTTCACGGCCGCCTGACCCAACTTGATCCCTGGAGTATCCAAGACGATGCGTATTGCCGTCATCAATCCCAACACGACTGCGTCGATGACGCAGCGCATCACGGCTGCGGCGCGCGCCGTTGCCGGCCGTGACACCGAGATCGTCGGCCGGCAGCCCACAACCGGGCCGGAAGCGATCGAAGGTCCCTTTGACGGGGCGCTTTCGGTGCCCGGCCTGCTGAAGGAAATCGTTGCCGCGGAACGCGATGGCGCCGATGCCCATATCATAGCATGTTTCGACGATACCGGGCTGGATGCTGCAAGAGCGATTGCGACAAAACCCGTGATCGGGATTGGCGAGGCTTCGTTCCACGCGGTCAGCCTTGTCGCGCACAGTTTCTGCGTGGTGACGACACTTTCCCGCTCGGCGCCGGTCATCGAGGACAACATCCACCGCTACGGTTTCGGCCACCGCTGCCGCCGGGTTTTTGCGACCGACATTCCGGTGCTCGAGTTGGAAAATCCGCAAAGCGGCGCGTTCGAGCGGATATCCGACTTCATTTGCCAGGGAGTTGCGATGGGTGCCGAGGGCGTTTCGCTCGGCTGTGCCGGCATGGCGGAATTTGCGCTCGACCTGCAGCGCGCGCACGGCATTCCGGTGGTTGATGGCGTCTCGGCGGCCGTCGGTCTTGCCGAGACGCTCGTCAGGTGTGGCCTGACTACATCCAAATCCGGTGTCTGGGCGTCGCCGACGCGTCTGCACGTGCTCGAAAAATTTTCCTGACCAAAGTCGCGCCTTACCGGACTACCGGCCGATACTGGTCTGGGGGGTCGATACGTCGTCGAGCAGTTTCACCAGCCGGTCGATCTTTTCAAATCGGGCAAGGCTCGCCTCGCCCATCGCCGTCGATACGCTCCAGGCGAGATAATTGATGATGGTGACGGCGGCGACGAAGGAATTGAAGGGTGAGGGCGACTGGCAGCGGCAGCGCAGCACATGGTTGGCGGCCTTGGCGCTTGCCGCGGCGCTGAGATCGGTAATCAGCACCGTTATCGCCCCTGCGGCGCGCGCCTCCTTGATGATCGTCGGCAGCAGCCTGGGGCGCCGGCGGAATGCGATGACGAGCAGCACGTCGCCCTTCGCGATGGAGGCGATCTCATGCGAATAGCTCCCCCCGCCGGCGGGGATCACCTGCACGTCGCTCTTCATCAGCGTGAAATAATGCGCCGCCTGCAGCGCCAGGCCGTAGCCGCTGCGCAGGCCCATGATCCACAGGCGGCGGGCGCCGACGATCGCCTGGCTTACCTCGCTCAGCGTAGTTTCGGACAGGCTTTCGGCGGTGGTTCGAATATTGTCGAGGTCCATCTGGACCGTGCTGGAAAGCGTGACCTTGCCTGACGGCGCGCGATCGGGGTCTTCCAGGCCTGCCCGGGGCGATCCCCAGTGTTGGTCGGCCCGGATCTGCCGCTTGGCATCGGGATAGGTCGCATAACCGAGCGAACGGATCAGCCGTGCCGCCGTCGCTTTCGACACCTGCGCCTTTTCCGCAAGCTCGCCCGCCGTATAGCTCGGCAGGTCCATCTGGTATTGCAGCAGGATGTCGGCGAGCCGCTTTTCGGCGGGCGAGAGCGTGGAATAGATCGCGTAGATGCGTGCCTCGAGGGAGCGCGGCTGTTGCTGGGCTGTCGATTTGCGGGACGGACTCACGGGGCACCCTTCGTCTGCATGCGATGAAGCGGACGTTAGGCCGGTCCAGACCTCTTGCACAAGCGGATGGAAGTAAGGGAACTGTCTGATCCCACGAATCTGAAGAATTCGAGCTCCAGTCGCATCCTGGAGCGGGATAGGGCCGCCTTCTCGAAAAGCTCTTGCCCACGATGGACATGACTAAGAACTGTTGGTCCATTGCCCAGACGAATTCGAAACCGGTCCGATTCACGCAAGTTGCGAGCATCAGCATGACGGTCATCGACCCACCGAAATAGAACCCACTTGCAAACCACCTTCCGACAACATGCCTTCGAGTGGGACCGAAGTGGGCCTACGCCACATAATCACACCGCAAGACGTGCCGATGGTTCAAATCCTATCAAGAGCATGTACGGCGAGGTGGGCTAGTCTTTGGGCGCCACATTGCTCAGGGGCGAGGCAGCGTCGTCCGAAAAACCGCGATACCGTAGATGGCTACGGCTAAGATGAATTCTCATCGCCTCGCGCGCCCGTTCCGCACTGCCTGAGCTAATTGCCTCGCAGATTGCCCGATGTTCGACCACAGTATTCTGGATATAGTCTAGAGTTATGAGCGCAGGATTGAGCTGCTTGGAGAAAGCCGGTTGCGGGAGAATCTGCAGGCTCATAAGGCTGAAGAACTCGATGAAAGCACCATTGTTCGTCGCTTCTGCGATTGAACGATGAAAGACGAAGTCGAGATGATCAAGCGCAGCTTCGTCTTCGAGTGAGGCTTCGAACTCGCGAGCGGCGTTCCAGATATTGGATTCCTGAGCCCAGGATCGCCGAACCGCCGCCAGCCCGGCAGCATGCACCTCGAAAGCCATTCTGAGCTCCAGCAGATCCATGAATGACGTTTGCAGACGAGCCAGGGGAGCAAGCGTGAGGTTTGCATCCAACGAGCTGGCATCTTCGATATCGGGGCTTGGTCTGTTGCGAACGAACACCCCGACACCATGTCGCGACTCGACAATGCCGTCGGACCGCAAGGCGGACACTGCTTCTCGAATGACTGTTCTGCTGACGCCGAACTGCTCCGACAATTCCGCGAGCGATCCGAGCTTGGTACCGCTTTCGAACTGGTTGCTGCCGATGTGAGCTTTAAGTGCCTTTATTGTTCGGCCCGTTAAAGTGTCCAAAACCTGTTTCCCTTTGCCTAAGTCGCGCCCCGCTGAATGACTGCAGGGTTTGACGCAAGTTATCACTTCATCCCGAGGTGATGCTACTACCCACCACTGAATTATTGCCTTAGTGTGCGCACACTTCACATAGAGAAGTTCCACTGGACGCAAATCAGCGGATGGCTTCAAAAAAAATTGCGGGAAACGGGTCGAAATTTTAATGACACTACCAGAGAAGTGGTCGTCTTAAGTTGGCTAATATATTGTAAAAGCTTCTAAAAAACAGCATGTAACAAACCGCCAGCCCAAGAGATAGTACCTCTAGGCTCGCTCTTGACATGAGATACTATTTCGTCAATCTTCGTCATCAGAAAAGTGGATCGACATTCGACGCTTATGGCTTCTGATGAATGGTCCCGGGAACGTGGTTCGCGCATCGGCGCGTCTTACAATAACGGAAAACTGCTATGGGTGTCGTCGTCGCACGTCTCTCGGAGCTCGGTATCGTTTTGCCTGCGATTGCCCCGGCTTCAGGAAATTACATTCCTTACAGGCTCGTCGGGAGCCTTCTTTTCGTATCGGGCCAGATCCCGCGGATCGACGGTGTCGAGCATTATGTCGGCGTGGTCGGTCAGGACATTTCGCCCGAGGACGCATACAAGGCCGCTCGCCTTTGCGCGCTCAACATCGTTGCCAGAGCGAATGCCGCGCTGGATGGCGATCTGGACCGGGTCATTGCCTGCGCTCAATTGCGTGGTTTCGTTAATGCGCCGCCGGATTTCGGGGGCCATCCAGCCGTCATCGACGGCGCTTCCGACCTTCTCGTGGAGATCTTTGGAGACAAGGGACGCCACGTTCGCACCGCGATTGGTGCGGGCTCATTGCCGCGCGGATCTTCCGTAGAAGTCGACGCCATTTTCGAAGTCGCACCGAAAGCCTGACATCAAATAAAGGGGAACTGGCCATGAACGGGACCAGCATGTCGGAAAAAGCCATAGCCATGACGGGCGTCAACAAATGGTACGGTCATCTTCAGGTCTTGAAGGGAATCAACCTTGAAGTTGGTCGCGGCGAGCATATCGTTCTGTGTGGACCTTCAGGTTCCGGCAAATCGACCCTTATCCGCTGTATCAATCACCTGGAGGAAATCCAGGAGGGAAGCATTGCCGTCAATGGCACGGAGCTGAGCCAGAAGGGTAGCAATGCCGACCATATTCGCCGCGATGTCGGCATGGTGTTCCAGCAGTTCAACTTGTTTCCGCATCTAACCGTCCTGGAAAACTGCATGCTGGCGCAGCGCCGGGTGCGCAAGGCTTCGGTGACTGACGCAAAGGAAAAAGCGATGCGTCATCTCGAGCGCGTCCACATTGCTGAACAGGCACAGAAATATCCGGCTCAGCTTTCCGGTGGTCAGCAGCAGCGCGTGGCAATCGCGCGGGCGCTCTGCATGGACCCCAAGATCATGCTGTTCGACGAGCCGACTTCAGCGCTCGACCCTGAGATGGTCAAGGAAGTGCTCGACACGATGATCTCGCTTGCTGACGACGGCATCACGATGATCTGTGTAACCCACGAGATGGGGTTTGCACGGGCAGTCGCCCACCGTGTCATCTTCATGGACCGTGGCGAAATCATAGAGAGCGCCAAACCCGACGTATTTTTCAGCAATCCGGCTCACGAGCGAACCAGAACGTTCCTCAGCCAGATCCTCAACCATTGAGGAGGGGCTGATGAATTACACTTTCGATTTCGCACCCGTTTTTGCTGCGTGGCCAACGCTGCTGGAAGGCATGATCGGTACGTTGAGAATGTCGTCTCTCTCAATGGTGTTCGGATTGTCGCTCGGCATTTTCTTCATGATGATGCGCATGAGCAAGCTGCCAACGCTGCGCACGATTGCGATTGGCTACATCGAGTTGATCCGCAACACGCCCATCCTTGTGCAGGTGTTCTTTGTGTTTTTCGGCATGCCTGCGATCGGCATCCGGCTCAGCGGCGAACAGGCGGCAATCCTGGCCATGACGCTGAATTGCGCCGCCTACGCGGCTGAGATCGTGCGCGGCGGTGTTCAGTCTATCCGTCCGGGTCAGATCGAGGCGGGCAGGGCGCTTGGAATGCATACGGCTGATATCTATCGGTTCATCGTCTTCCGGCCGGCCATCCGGGCCGTCTATCCGGCTCTCTGCAGCCAGTTCATCCTGATGATGCTGAACTCAAGTCTGGTTTCGTCGGTCTCGGCGGAAGAGCTTACCTATTTTGCACAGACGCTGGATGCCCAGACATTCCGAAGCTTCGAGATCTATTTCACGCTCGGTGTCATCTACCTCCTGTTGTCCCAGTTCGTTTCCGTTGCCCTCGGCATCATCGGCCGGGTCTATTTTACTTATCCGGCAAAGTGAGGCAGTCCGATGATCCGTCAATTTGGCTGGAATGAATTCCTCTTTCTGCTTGAAGGCGCACGTTGGACAGTTGTCCTTTCGCTTCTTGCCTTCGCCGTCGGCGGAGCGCTGGGTCTGGCTGTTGCGCTTGGACGCACCAGCAAATGGAAACCGTTGCGCATCTTCATGGCAACGTACATCCAGATATTTCAGGGCACGCCATTGCTGGTTCAGCTGTTCTTCGTGTATTTCGGCCTGCCACTTTTGGGCTTCAAAGTGGATGTCTGGGTGGCGCTGACGATCGGCCTGTCGCTCCACACCAGCGCGTTCCTCGGCGAAATCTGGCGCGGCAGCATCCAGGCCGTTCCCGATGGACAGAGCGAGGCGGCACGCGCACTGGGCATCGGCTACAGGCATCGCATGGTCGATGTCGTGCTGCCCCAAGCCTTGCGCATCGGCCTGCCGGCCACCATCAGCTTCCTCGTCAACCTGATCAAGGGCACGGCACTTGCCGCGCTGCTCGGTCTCACAGAGCTGACCCGCTCCGGTCAATTGATGTCGAACATCACGTTTCAGCCGCTGCAGGTCTACGGGGCGGTCGCACTCGTCTACTTCTTTCTCTGCGTACCACTGACCTACTGCAGTGCCCGGATCGAGCGGCGCCTCAACGCCGCGCGGTAAGACAAAACGCATGCCAAGAAACCAACCAGAGGTGATCACATGACCAACGCAGTCCCGACCCCTTCGCGTTCGAAAGCCCTGAGCGGCCTTGCCGCCATTCTCTTCGCCGCGACTTCATTCGCAACGACGGCAATGGCTGTCACATCCGAGGAGATCAAGGCCAAGGGCACGGCAACCATCGGCGTGCAGATGGACCAGTTTCCGTGGGGTTTTATCGACTCCAAGGGCGGCAATGACGGTTTCGATATCGAAATCGCCAAGATGATCGCCAAGGAGCTGGGCGTCGAGGTGAGGTTCGAACGTATCACAGGCCAGAACCGCATTCCGCTGCTGGTGAACGGCAACGTTGACTTCCTGGTGCCGTCGATGACGATCACCGAAGAACGCGCCAAGGTGATCCAGTATGTCATTCCCTATTCGTCGAACGACATTACTGTCTGGGGCAAGACGGACGCCGCCATAAAAGGTAACGAGGATCTTTCGAAATACGTGATCGGTGTTAACCGCGGCAGCGCTTTCGAGCCGCTGCTGGTCAAGGTCGCGCCGAAGGGTACGCAGATCAAGCGCTTCGATGACGACGCCACGACTGTTCAATCGCTTTTGTCCGGTCAGGTTGATGCGATCGTAGGCAGCGTCACCTATGGCCTCGTCATCAAAGAGACCGGTTATGACAAGCAGTTCGAACGCAAATACAAAGTCGCCGACAACTTCCAGGGTATGGCGGTCCGCAAGGGCGATAAGGAACTGCTCGCCTTCCTGACGGACTTCGTCATCAAGCACACGACGGACGGGTCACTCGATGCCCTCTACAAGAAGTGGATCGGCGTCGACCGTGCAAAACTTCCAACAGAATTGCCGGGTGTAGACTTTACCGGGAAACTGTAGCGCCAAAGCTCTGCGTTGCCGCTACATCTGCCGCGCTGAGCTTAAGAAACTCAACACATTCAAGAGCTTTTGACCCCCGCCCGTCTGTGCGGGCGGGGACAGGCCGCTGCACGCCGAAAATCGGGTTATCGGGCAAGCGCAACAACAGCTCGCTTAGGGAGCATAGTCGAGAAAATGACGAAAGATGGCAAGCAGATCAGGGTCGGTGTCGATATCGGGGGCACCTTTACCGACGTTGCAATGGAGGTCGGTACCACACTCCATTCAATCAAGGTGCTGACCGATTATTCCTATCCCGAAAATGCGATCGTGAAGGGCGTCCGAGAGGTCGCCGAGGTCGCCGGTGTCGAGCTTTCGCAGATCGACACGATCATCCATGGCACCACGCTCGCCACCAACGCTCTGATCGAACGGCGGGGCGCCCGCACCGCCTTTATCACCACCAAGGGCTTTCGCGACGTCATCGAGATGCGCACCGAAAGCCGCTTCGAACAATATGACCTCGATATTGTGCTGCCGGCGCCGCTGGTGCCGCGAAACGAACGTTTCGTCATCGCCGAAAGGATCGGCGCCGACGGTTCGGTGCTGAAACCTCTCGATCTTGCCGAGGTTGATGCGCTGTGCGACAGCATCGTCGCTGCCGGTTACGACAGCGTCGCCATCGGCTTCATCCATTCCTATCTTAACGGCGCGCACGAGAAGGTTGTTCGCGACCGTCTTCTGGCCAAAAAATCCGATATTTCCGTGTCGATCTCGTCGGAAGTCTCGCCGCAAATGCGCGAGTTCCAGCGCTTCAACACCGTCTGCGCCAACGCCTTCGTCAAACCGTTGATGGCATCTTATCTCAACCGCCTCGTTGGACGCCTGACCGAGGAAGGCACGCGCTGCCCGGTCTTCATGATCCATTCGGGTGGCGGCATCATCAGCGTCGAAAGTGCGATCGAGTTTCCGGTTCGTCTGCTGGAATCCGGTCCTGCCGGCGGTGCGATTTTTGCCGCCCATATCGCCGGCAGCTACGGTCTTGATCAGGTCCTTTCCTATGACATGGGCGGCACCACCGCAAAAATCTGCCTGATCGAAAAGCAGACGCCAAAGACCTCCAAGACCTTCGAGGTGGCGCGAACGTGGCGTTTCAAGAAAGGCAGCGGCATGCCGATCTCTATTCCCGTCATCGAGATGGTCGAGATCGGTGCCGGCGGCGGCTCGATCGCCACTATCGACAGCATGCGCCAGATCCGTGTCGGTCCGCACAGCGCCGGCTCCGAGCCCGGTCCGGCCTGCTATGGCCGCGGCGGCGCGAACCCGACCGTCACCGATGCCGACCTGATCCTAGGTCGTCTCGATCCGGGGGAGTTCGCAGGTGGCGCGATGAAGCTCGACCGCCCGGCCGCCGACCGAGCGATGGATGCCGATCTCGCCTCCAAGCTCGACACCGATATCGCGACCGCCGCTTACGGCCTCAGCGAGGTGGTCGACGAGAACATGAGCAACGCGGCGCGCATGCATGCCGTGGAGAATGGCAAGGAGCTTTCCGAATTCACCATGATCGCCTTCGGCGGCGCAGCTCCCATCCACGCCGCCCGTCTGTGCGAAAAGCTCGGCATGTCGGACCTGCTGATCCCGCCCGGTGCCGGCGTTGGTTCTGCGATCGGCTTCCTGCGCGCTCCCTTCGGTTTCGAAAGCGTGCGTAGCGCCTATAGCCGGCTTAGCCGGTTCGATGCGGATGCGATCAATCAGACGATCGCTGACCTCAGCGCCGAGGCCATATCGTTCGTGCGTTCCGGTTCGCCCGAAGCAAATCCAGATCTCGAATGTACGGCTTACATGCGTTACGTCGGTCAGGGGTGGGAAGTGCCGGTCACGATCGAGGTACGCGACTACGCCGATGCGGACGGCCACCTGTTCCGGAAGCTGTTTGACGAGCAGTACGAACACTTTTTCGGTCGGGTCATCGATGGTCTCGACGTCGAGATCGTCAGCTGGTCCTTGCGCGCAACCTCAAAGGTTGCCCCGCCGGCGAGGATAGGCAAGACCGCAAAGGTTGGCGAAGCCAAGGTCCGCGGTACCCGCGAAATCTTCGACGTCCAGGAAGGCAGCTTTCTGAGCGCGTCGATTGTCGCGCGCGCCGACATGAAACCGGGCGACTGGGTTTCCGGTCCCGCTGTCATCACGGAACGCGAGACGTCAACGATTATCACCACGAGCCGCGAAGTCATCATGCAGTCGGATGGCTGCCTGCTCATACGCGTCAAGCAGAGCGCTTGAACGGAGGATTCGACATGAAAACCAGCGCACTTTCCGACGTCCACATGCAGATCATGTGGAACAGGCTGATCTCCGTTGTGGAAGAACAAGCCGTCACGCTCATCCGAACCGCCTTCTCGACCAGTGTGCGTGAATCAGGCGATCTTTCCGCCGGCGTCTTCAACCGCGGTGGCAAGATGATCGCCCAGGCGGTGACCGGCACACCCGGCCACGTCAACGCCATGGCCGAGGCCGTCGGCCACTTCATCCGCGACATCGGGCCTGAAAACATCTTCGAAGGCGACGTCTACATCACCAACGATCCGTGGAAGGGCACTGGTCACCTGCACGATTTCACCGTCGTGTCGCCGAGCTTCCGCAATGGCGCGCTCGTCGGCTATTTCGCCTGCACGGCGCACGTGGTGGATGTCGGCGGCCGCGGTTTTGGGCCGGATGCCAACGAGGTCTACGAAGAAGGCATCTTCGTTCCGATCATGAAATTTGCCGAGCGCGGAAAGGTCAACAAGGACCTCGTCAACATCCTGCACAACAACGTCCGCGAAAGCCATCAGGTGGTCGGTGACGTCTATTCGCTGGCCGCCTGCAACGAGATCGGCCATCGTCGGCTGATGGACATGATGGAAGAGTTCGGGCTCGCCGATCTGGAAACGCTGGGCGATTTCATCTTCAAGCGTAGCTATGACGCCACCATCGAGCGGATCGCGGCCCTGCCGAAGGGCACTTATTCGAACACTATGCGCGTCGATGGGTACGGTTCGCCGATCGATATCGCTGTGCGTCTCGACGTGGCAGAGGACCATATCCTCGCTGATTTCGAGGGGACGTCACCCCCAAGCCCGAAGGGTATCAACTGCCCGATCATCTATTCGGCCGCCTATGCCTGCTATGGCATGAAATGCTCGATCGCGCCGGAGATCCCCAACAACCACGCGTCTCTGCTGCCGTTCCGTGTAACCGCCCCGAAGAACTGCATCCTCAATGCCCAGCACCCGGCGCCTGTTTCCGTTCGCCACGTGCTTGGCCATCTGGTTCCTGATGCGGTGCTCGGGGCCGTGCACAAGATGCTTCCCGGCAAAGTGCCGGCAGAAGGGGCAGGGGCATTGTGGAACCTGCATGTCAGCGTGCGTCCGCTACAGGGGGATAAGGCACCAGCCGAGGGCGGGCAACGTGCAGAAGTGCTGTTGTTTAACAGCGGCGGCGCCGGTGCTCGCTCCACACTCGACGGCCTCAGCGCCACGGCGTTCCCGAGCGGCGTGCATTCCATGTCGATCGAGGCGACCGAGCATGTCGGCCCGGTGATCTTTTGGCGCAAGGAGTTGCGAGACGGTTCCGGTGGCGCCGGACAGTTCCGCGGCGGTCTAGGCCAGGTGGTGGAGATATCGCCGACCGAAGGTCACGAGATGCATTTCAACGCCATGTTCGATCGCGTCGACCATCCACCCCGTGGACGTGAGGGTGGGGCCGATGGCGCCGCGGGTGCCGTCTTGCTTGATGACGGAACGGTTCTTGCCACCAAGGGGCGTCAGCATGTGCCGGCCGGCCGCAGATTGATCCTGCAGCTTCCAGGCGGTGGAGGATACGGCGCGCCCGATAAGCGTGATCCGGCGGCAGCGCAGCGAGACAAGGATTTCGACTACGCGCCGAAAAGCTAATCCGCCAGTGACCGGTGGTGAGATCCGCCGGCCACAAACACAGTTTCCCTGGGGAGTTAGACATGACTTTCGAGAACAAGCGGGCGGCCGGCATCCAGTCGTCCCCGAGCATGGCCATCGCGATGGCGTCTGCTGCTGCGAAAACGAGAGCGGATAATGCAGGGGTTCCGATCAGCCGGAGGTCTGCGGCGTTCCATCTCGATTTTCTTGGCGTCTCGTAATCTCTCCGTCATGCCACTGCCCAGGCGCTCGTCTCTCGCCATTGACATTCATCGCATCCGCGCCATGGCGCGTTGGAACGTCGTGACGGGCGCGTTACCCGATCTCAGACAGCAGCGGCATAGTTCGATCACTGCTCGATAACGTGACAATTCCACGCCCCGCTCACTGACATATGGTTTAGGCGACGACGCTTAGATGCGCAGCAATTCTGCGCCGCTGGTCAAGTGTCGACCGGGGGCGTATAATCTTCACGCGTGCAGGTTCAGTCCTATGGCGCCGTTCCTAACGCGGGTATCCGTTGTGGTCGTTGTTGTCTGTGACAAGAATGGAGAGGAATTGTTATGGCACATTTTCACGTGATCGCGGGAGGCGCCAGGAAGGTGGCCTATCCCACCGTGCGGCGCATCAATGTAGCAGATGTCTTCACTTCGTTGCGTCAGGGGTTGGATGATTTCTGGACCAAGCCGTCGCACTACGTCTTTCTCTGCCTGATCTACCCTATGGCCGGCGTGATCCTCGCGTATTGGACATCCGGTGCCAATGCGCTGCCACTGCTGTTTCCGCTCATGTCAGGCTTTGCCCTGATCGGTCCGATAGCGGCGCTGGGTCTTTATGAAATCAGTCGCCGGCGGGAGCTTGGCCTTGACACCTCCTGGCAGCATGCGCTCGAAATCAGGCATTCCCCGGCGGTCCCGGCAATCCTTGCCATCGGTGTTATGCTGGCGGTGATTTTTATCCTGTGGCTTCTGACGGCGCAGTCGCTCTATGTCAGCCTGTTCGGGCCGGGACGGCCGGAATCGCTGATGACTTTCGTCAACGAGGTGTTCTCGACGAGCAGGGGTTGGCAGCTGATCCTCTACGGCAATGCCGTCGGCTTCCTCTTCGCTCTGGCCGTGCTTTGCACCACAGTCATTGCATTTCCGCTGCTTCTTGATCGTGACACCGGTGCGGCGGCAGCGGTCTATACCTCGATGAAAGCCTTCGCGGTCAATCCCATGGAATTCATACTCTGGGGTCTCATCGTGGCTGTGCTTCTGGTCGTCGGTTTTGCGATGTTCTTTGCCGGTCTGGCTATCGTGATCCCGGTACTTGGCCATGCGACCTGGCATCTGTATCGCAAGGTCGTTGAACCGGAATCCGGCTTGGGGAGCAGCAGTGGTCGGTAGGTCGGAAGACCGGCTTCGGCACTGCCCCTCAGGGACCAGTGCCGAAGAAGGCGAGGCGGGTGAAGATCGTATAGTCCGCCTCCGATACCATCAGCGCGACGAAAACAAGCACCAGCAGCGGCGGCAGCAGGATGGCGTAAACGAGCGCCAGCCGTTCCCAGGCCATGTGCATGAAGACGGCAACGATCAGCCCGGCCTTCAGCATCATGAACAACAGGATCAGCGTCCATCTGAGATAACCCTGGAAGCCGAGATAATCGACCATGTAGGAAAAGGCGCTGAGCACGAAGAGCATGCCCCAGACGAGGAGGTAGAGCCGGATCGGATGCTGCTGCCCGGTTTGGAGCCGTTGTCCAGATTGGATGTGTGCATGCGCCGCTGTCTCGTTCATGACGACCTCACCACAGATAGAAGAATGCGAAAATGAAGACCCAGACCAGATCGACGAAGTGCCAGTAGAGGCCCATGATCTCGACGGCCTCGTAGCGACCTCTCCGGCTGGTGAAGAAGCCGCGCCGTTCCTGGTCGAAATCGCCCCGCCAGACCTTGCGGGCGACGATGAGGAGAAAGATGACGCCGATCGTGACATGGGTGCCGTGAAAGCCGGTAATCATGAAGAAGGTCGATCCGAACTGTGCCGCCCCCCAGGGGTTTCCCCAGGGGCGCACACCTTCGGTGATCAGCTTCGTCCATTCGAAGGCCTGCATGCCGACGAAGCATGCGCCGAGAAGCGCCGTTAGCAGCATCAAGATCGCGGTCGTGCGGCGGTCGCGGCGATAGCCGAAATTGACTGCCATTGCCATGGTGCCGCTGCTCGAGATCAGCACGAAGGTCATGATCGCGATCAGGATCAGCGGCACGTCCTGGCCGCCAATATGCAGCGCGAAGACCTCGCTCGGATTGGGCCAGGCGACCGGCGTCGACATACGGGCGGTCATGTAGGCGATCAGGAAACAGCCGAAAACGAAGGTATCGCTCAAGAGAAAGATCCACATCATCGCCTTGCCCCAGGAGGCGGTCTTGAAGGCGCGCTGATCCGACGCGAAATCGGCGGCGACACCGCGCAGGCCCGCCGGCCTGAGGTCTGGCTCGCCATGTGTCCCGATAGTCTGTGCCATCTGCAAATCTCCTGGTTCGGCCCCTAGGTCAGCAATGTGCGGCAGAGATCGACGAAATCATTCGCCCACCCGGCAAACAGCGCAAAGAGCAACAGCCAGACGGCGAGCATGAAATGCGAATAGATGGCGGAGAGATCGACGCTGAGGCGCAGCCTCTCCGGCGCAACGTCGGTTGAAAATGCCCTGACCGTCGTGTGCGCAAGCACGGCGAGCCCACCGAGGATATGCAGCCCGTGCAGGCCGGTCAGCATGTAGAAGAAGCTGTTGGCGGGATTGTCGGCCAGCACGTAGCCGGCTGACACCAGTTCCCGCCATGCCTGGATCTGCCCGACGAGAAAGAAGACGGCAAGCGCGAGTCCTGTCACAAGCGCCGGCCGCAGGCTTTCCATGCGGCCGTGTCCCGCTTCTCGTCTCGCCCATTGCAGCGCCGCACTGCTCGATGCGAGTGCTGCGGTGTTCACCCAGAGGAGGCGCGGAACCGGCATGCCCCACCAGTCGGCCGACGCCATGCGCATGAAATAGGCACTGACGGCAAGGCTGAAGACGGCGCCGACGACGCCGAGAAACACGAAGAGGCCGATCTTCACCGCCGGCGGCTGTCGCCGGTCTGCGCCGATATGATCCGGCAGTTGCACCGACCCGGTTTCCAGCCAGGGCTTCGAGGTCAGCCGCTGCCCGGAAAGCCACCAGATGATGATGGCGGCGATCGCGGCAAGGAAGATCAGGATGACGTTCATGCGGAAACCTCCCGGGTGACGCCATCGCTTGCCGGAACATTCTGCGGAATGAAATCCTCGGCCGCTCCCGGCACGCTGTAGTCATAGGCCCAGCGGTAGACGACGGGCAGGTCCTTGCCCCAATTGCCATGGGCGGGCGGGGTCTGCGGCGTCTGCCATTCGAGCGTCGTCGCCCGCCATGGGTTGCCGCCGGCCTCTCTCCCCCGGAAAAGGCTCCAGACCAGATTGAACAGAAAGACCATCTGTCCGGCCCCGACGAGCAGCGCCATGACGGTGATGAAGATGTTCAGCGTATGGGCCGAGGGCGGAACGAAGGCCGTTTCTCCCATCTCGAAATAGCGGCGCGGCACCCCGAGCAGGCCGAGGTAATGCATCGGAAAGAAGATCGCATAGGCGCCAAGGAAGGTGATCCAGAAGTGGATATGACCGAGCACGTCGTTCAGCATGCGTCCTGTCACCTTCGGATACCAGTGATAGATCGCCCCGAAGATGACGAGGATCGGCGCCACACCCATGACCATGTGGAAATGCGCGACGACGAACATCGTGTCCGACAGCGGCACGTCAACGACGACATTGCCGAGGAAAAGGCCGGTCAGGCCGCCATTGACGAAGGTGACGATGAAGGCGAGCGCAAAGAGCATCGGCAGCGTCAGGTGGATATCGCCGCGCCACAGCGTCAGCACCCAGTTATAGACCTTGATCGCCGTCGGGACGGCGATGATCAGCGTCGTGGTGGCGAAGAAGAAGCCAAAGGCCGGGTTCATGCCGCTGACATACATGTGGTGTGCCCAGACGACGAAGCTCAGCGCACCGATGATGACAATCGCCCAGACCATCATGCGATAGCCGAAGATGTTCTTACGCGCATGCGTGCTGATCAGGTCCGAAACGATGCCGAAGGCGGGAAGTGCTACAATATAGACCTCGGGATGGCCGAAGAACCAGAACAGGTGCTGGAAGAGGATCGGGCTGCCGCCGCCATGCTGCAGCTGCGTGCCCATCTCGACGATGGCGGGCATGAAGAAGCTCGTGCCGAGCACGCGGTCGAACAGCATCATGACGCAAGCGACGAACAGGGCAGGGAAGGCGAGCAGCGCCATCACGGTGGCGGTGAAGATGCCCCAGACGGTGAGCGGCATGCGCATCAGTGTCATGCCGCGCGCCCGCCCCTGCAGCACCGTCACCACATAGTTCAGCCCGCCCATGGTGAAGCCGATGATGAAGACGATCAGCGACGAGAGCATGAGGAGGATGCCCCAGTCCTTGCCGCCGGGGGTGCCGGAAAGAACCGATTGCGGCGGATAAAGCGTCCAGCCCGCCCCTGTCGGGCCGCCGGGGGCGAAAAAGCCGGCGACCAGGATCAGCACCGCGAGCAGGTAGATCCAGTAGCTCAGCATGTTGGCGTAGGGAAACACCATGTCGCGGGCGCCGACCATCAGCGGAATGAGGTAGTTGCCGAAACCACCGAGGAACAGCGCGGTCAGGAGATAGATCACCATGATCATGCCGTGCATGGTGATGAACTGATAATAGTGATCGGCATCGATGAAGGCGAAATAGCCGGGAAAGGCAAGCTGCAGCCGCATCAGCCAGGAGAGCACCAGCGCTACAAGGCCGATCGAGATAGCGGTCATCGAATATTGCACGGCGATGATCTTGGCATCCTGGCTGAACACATATTTCGTCCACCAGCTGCCCGGATGATAAAGCTCGACATCCTCGACTTCGGCGGCGGGGATGGCGCCTGCACTTCCGGATGGAATCTCGACCATGATCTCTCTTCCCTTTCCTTCCGAAGCGGCTTCCGGCCGCTCCGCCGGGTCAGTTTGCCGGCCGCGGCGGCTCTCCCGATGACGCCGTAAGCTGGGTGAATGTCTGCTGCTGCCCAAGCCAGGTCTGGTAGTCGGCATCCTCGTCGACGACGACGGTGCCGCGCATTTGCGGATGGCCGACACCGCAGAGTTCGGCGCAGAGAATCTCGAAGCTTCCCGTCCGGGTCGGCGTGAACCAGAAATAGGTGATCATGCCGGGGATCATGTCCATCTTGGCGCGGAATTCCGGCACGTAGAAATCATGGAGAACATCGACCGAGCGCAGCAATATGCGCACCGGCTTGCCGACCGGCAGATGAAGCTCGCCGCCCTCGATGATCACATCGTCGAGGCCGCTTGCGTCGTTCTTGTTCAGGCCGAGCGGATTTTCGGCGCTGACGTCGCGCGTCTCCGCGCGGCCGAGCTTTCCGTCCGCGCCCGGCAGGCGGAAGTTCCACAACCACTGCTGGCTGACGACCTCGACTGGTACGGCATCGTCGGGCACCGTGATGAACTGGTTCCACACCACGAGGCCAGGCGCCAGCATCGCCGCGACGCCAACTGCCGTTCCCGATGCCAGCAGCCATTCCAGCCTGCGGTTTTCAGGCTCATAGGCCGCCTGGTTGCCTGGCTTGTGTCGGAAGCGAAAGACGCAATAGGCCATGAACGAAACCACAGCCACGAAGACGATACCGGTGATCCAGAAGGTGATGACGAGCGTGCTGTCGATATAGGTCCAGTTGGAGGCGATCGGCGTCCACCACCACGGGCTCAGCACATGGAACAGCACGGAGCCGACAACAATCAAGACGAGAATCAGCACAACAGCCATTTCCGCCCCTCCCTGAGCAGGTCGACCGTGAAACCGCATTCTGCAAAAATACGGGGTTATTATCGCACGAATGGAAAAGATGGGCAATTACTGCAATTTAGGCATGTCCAGCCGGTGGTCTCTCGGCCGGTTACTGGGAATATTGCTTGAGATAGGCGATGAGATTGGTGATCTCCTGCTCGTCCTTCAGGCCGACGAAGGTCATCTTGGTGCCCTTCACCTTCGCTTTTGGATTGTGCAGATAGTCGCGCAACGTCGCCTCGTCCCAGACGAGGCCGCCGTCTCCGGCCTCTTTCATCCCGGTCGAATAGGCGAAATTGGGATGCGTTCCGGCCTTTCGGCCAAACAGCTTGTTCAGTGACGGGCCGACCTTGTTCGTATCGGAATCGACGATATGACAGGTCGCGCATTTCTTGAAAACGGTGGCGCCCGCCGTCGCGTCACCTTCCTGAGCTGCGGCATCAAACGACGAAACGGCGACGATAGACGCGCCGATCAACAGAATAACACGATAGGTCATGGCAAACCTCATCCTCCTCAAGGTTGCCCAATCGCCCCATCATCCACCCCATCCGGGCGTGGATATGCTTGCGATCACTAAAGAGTAGTCCTTAAGGTTGGTAAGTCAACCGGCCCCACAAGAGGTCGAGGATCATATTTAGCTCAATGGCCCTAGCGGCGTTGTGTCAAGGAGTGGGGCATGGATATGGTGGGATGAGAATTCGCCCATCGGCTACAGGCGTCATCATTTCCCGCAACAAATCATCGTCGCAGACGATCCTTCTGACCACGTTCCGTCTGCTGAGAAAATGCAGCCGTTCTCCGAACGCCGGCCGCTCCTTCCGACCGCGGTCAGTTGTGTGAAGCCTATGGTCGATGTTTGGATGTCTTCGGCAATCTAGACATCGAATGGTTCTACAGAGTTGTTGCACCCTACATGGGCAGCCCGACGATGAGGAGCGGCGAATTTTCATCAGATCGAAAAACGATTTTCCTCTTTTGTCGATGCAATCAGAAATATCGCCCTTCATTATATACTAAATTAATAGACAAATAGCGGTACATTTCAGCGATGATCCGTGAGGTCCCCGATGTACGCTCTGAGCCTTCTTGACAAAAGTCCCATTTCGTCCGGGGAAAGCGCCATTTCGGCGCTCTCCAACACGGTCAATCTGGCGAAGAGGGCGGAAGAGCTGGGATATCGTCGTTTCTGGGTGGCGGAGCATCACGGCGGAACCGAACTCGCCAGCTCTGCGCCGGAAGTGCTGGTCTCCTGGATCCTCGCCAACACTTCGAGTATCCGCGTCGGGTCAGGCGGGGTCATGCTGCAGCATTATAGCCCCTTCAAGGTGGCAGAAGTGTTCAACCTCCTGTCTTCGCTGGCGCCTGGCCGTGTCGATCTCGGGGTCGGCAAGACGCCAGGCGGGCTGCCCAAGGCAACAGCTGCGCTTCAGGCCTATCGCGCCGCGAAGCCGGATTTCGTCGAGCAGCTTTCCGATCTGACCGCGTTTCTCGATAATTCTGCCATGGCGAAAGTCGGTGAGGCGCTTGCATTTTCCGGGCCGAGGCCGCCGGTCACCGCCGACCGTTTCCTGCTCGGCGCCAGCCCCGACAGTGCTCGGCTTGCCGCGGCCCATGGCTGGAATTTCGTCTTTGCTGGCCATCTGAACGGCGATCCGGGAAACCTGCAGCTGAGCCTTGATACATTCCGGAAACAGAGTGGCGGTAAATCCGCGATCCTGGCACTCGCGGCCTATGCGTCGGAAAATGCCGCCCACGCGGCCGTACAGATTTCCGAGTTGAAGATCTTCAAGGTGTTTCTAGACAACGGCCAGTCGGTTAGCCTCGGCCGCCGGGATCAGGCGGAGGAATTCGCCAGACAGGCCGGCGCCAAGGAATACCGCATCGAGGAACGCAAGCCGAGCGTGCTGCACGGCACGCCGGAAAGCATCCATGAAGAACTCGCGCGCCTTTCGAAAGCCCACGGCATCGAGGAGTTTATCCTCGAACCGCCCGCAGTGAGTGCCGATGAGCGGCTTGCATCCATCGAGCTTCTGGCCCGCCGGCCGCTTTCGGCCGCGGCTTGATTTCCTGAAGGAGATACAAAATGACCAAGAAAATCAGTTTCGGCATCATGCTACAGGGCGCCGGTGGCCACATGAATTCCTGGCGTCATCCGAAGAGCCCGGTGGATGCGAGCGTCAACCTCGATTTCTTCAAGGCGACGGCGCTGAAGGCCGAAGCCGCGGGCATTGCCTTCGCCTTCGTGGCGGACGGGCTTTACATCAACGAGAAGTCGATCCCACATTTCCTCAACCGCTTCGAACCGCTGACCATCCTCTCGGCGCTGGCGACCGTCACCACGAAGATCGGCCTCGCCGGCACAGTTTCGACGTCCTATAGCGACCCCTTTACGGTCGCCCGCCAGTTCGCCTCGCTCGACCTGATCAGCGGTGGCCGGGCCGGCTGGAATGCGGTGACGACGCCGCTTGAAGGCACAGCCAAAAATTACAGCCGCCCGCATCCGGAACATTCGCTGCGCTACGAGATGGCGCATGAATATCTGGAGATCGTCAAAGGTCTATGGGACAGCTGGGACGACGACGCCTTCGTGCGTGATCGGGCAAGCGGCAGATTCTTCGATCGCAAAAAGCTGCATCGGCTGGACCACAAGGGTCGCTTCTTTCAGGTCGAAGGTCCGCTCAACATCCAGCGCTCGCCGCAGGGGCAGCCGGTCCTCTTTCAGGCCGGTTCGTCGGATGCCGGCATCGGCCTCGCCGGCAAACACGCGGACGCGGTTTTCACCAATACTGTCTCGCTGGAGGAAAACCAGACCTTCTTCCGGCGTGTGAAGCAGTCTGCCGTCGCGCAGGGGCGCTCGGCAGACGACGTGAAGATCTTCCCGGGCATCGGTCCAATCGTCGGCGAGACGCAGGCCGAAGCGGAAGAGAAATACAATATCATCCGCAACCTGATCTCGACCGATGATGCGCTCGCCTATCTTGGCCGCTTCTTCGATCACCATGATTTCACCGTCTACGATCTGGATGCGCCATTCCCTGAACTCGGCGATATTGGCAAGAACAGCTTCCGCTCGACGACCGACCGCATCAAGCGGATCGCCAAGGAAAAGGGGCAGACACTGCGAGAAGCTGCACTGGAAGCCGCAACGCCACGCGAAGGTTTCGTCGGCACGGCGGAAGCGATTGCCGACAAGCTCATCGACTGGGTGGAGCAGGAGGCCGCGGACGGCTTCATCCTTGGCTTCCCGATCATCGCCGAAGGACTGGACGATTTCATTCGGCTGGTCATCCCGATCCTCAAGAAGCGCGGCTACTTCGATCCGCATCTGGAAGGCGAGACCCTGCGGGACCATCTCGGGCTGCCCCGGAAAGAAAGCATCTACACGGACGGTCATCCGGCTGCGGAGAAGGCTCGGGCATAACGCTCAACGCTTAGCGCACAGCAGAGGTAAGCGGGTGCACAAGGCGTGCGGCCCCAACCTTCGGAAAGCAGAAGATCATGAATATCCATATTGACGGCTCGCGTCATCGCGACGACGCCGAACGGGTGATCCTTGCCTCGATCGACGAGTTCGTCGCTATCCGGCGCGACCTCCACCAATATCCCGAACTCTCTTTCCAGGAGCGGCGGACTTCCGGCCTCGTGGCCAGATACCTCCAATCCTACGGCTACGAGGTGACGGAAGGTGTCGGCGGTTATGGCGTGGTCGCGACGCTTTCGCGGGGGCAGGGCGGCAAGCGCATCGGTATCCGTGCGGATATCGACGCGCTGCCGATCGAGGAGGCGACCAATCTCGATTATTCCAGCCGCAACCCCGGCGTCATGCATGCCTGCGGCCATGACGGGCACGCTACGATCCTGCTCGCGGCGGCTCGTTATCTTGCTGAACATGGCAAATTCGACGGTACCCTGACGCTGATCTTCCAGCCGGCGGAGGAAGTCGGTGCTGGTGCCCGCAAGATGATTGAGGACCGGCTGTTCGAGCGGTTTCCGATCGATGCGATCTTCGGGCTGCACAACTGGCCGGGTGTCACATTGGGACAGTTCGGTTTCGTCGAGGGACCGGCGATGGCCTCAGTGGACCAGGCGCTGATCCGCATCGTCGGACGGGGAGGGCACGGGGCGGCGCCGCATGAGGCCGTTGATCCCGTGCTCGCTTCGGCCTCGTTCATCATCGCGCTGCAAAGCATCGTCGCCCGCAATGTTGATCCACTGGAAATGGCGGTGCTGACGGTGGGTTCGATCCATGGCGGCTCCGCCTCGAATGTCATTCCGGAAAGCGTCGAACTGAAGCTGACCGCTCGGGCCTATTCCGAAGCGATCCGCGACAAGCTGGAGGAGCGCCTGCCGGCTTTGGCGCGCGCCCAGGCGGAGAGCTTTGGCGCCTTTGCGGATGTGAACTACCGGCGCGGTTTTCCGGCCGTGATCAACCACGCCGAGGAGACACGATTTGCACGTCGTGTCGCCGAGGAAAACTTCCCGGTGGAACAGGTCGCGAAGGATTTCCGGCCGCGCACCGCCAGCGAGGACTTCGCCTATATGCTGCAGCAGCGGCCGGGCTCCTATCTCTTCGTCGGCAATGGCGACAGCAGCGCGCTTCACAGTCCCCACTACAACTTCAACGACGAGATCATCGCCCCCGCCGCGCGGTTCTGGGTGCGGCTCGCCGAAACTTATCTTTCCTGATCCTGCCTTAAGGAGCGACCATGAGCGACCGATTCCTCTACACAAATCCGCTTGATCCGCTGGCCAGGCCGCTGATCGATGAACTCACATACGAATACGACAGCCGCTACGGCAGCTTCTATGGCGCCGAAGGTGCGACGAAGGAGATGAACCGTTACGGACCGGAGGTTTTCGCGCCGCCGCACGGCAATTTCCTTCTGCTGCTGCGGGATGGCGAGGCGATCGCTGGCGGCGCGTTCATGCGACATCAGGACGAAGGCACCACGGAGTTCAAGCGCGTCTGGACCCACTCCGCGTATCGCCGCCAAGGCCTCGCTCGCAAGGTGCTGGTCGAACTGGAAGAGCAGGCGGTGCGGCAGGGTTATACCCGTATCTACCTAACCACCGGTTTTCGCCAGCCTGAGGCCGTTGGCCTCTACCTTACCCACGGTTATTCCGCGCTGTTCGACACGACGGCGGATCCTGAGACCATCCGCAAGCTGCCGTTCGAGAAAGCGCTCGGTTTCGGCAGCTACGCGGCGCGCAAGGCGGTCGTCTCGGCCACTTTGCACGGCGCGGCGTGAGGAGGCGGGGATGACGATCACCAGCGATTTCAGCGACATCCAGGCAGCTCCTCCGCGACAACCCGCAGCCGCCAAGGGGGATTACTCTCATTACCGCATTGTGCCGGCACGTTATCCGGCACGCACCGTCGGCACCGTCTTCGCACTGATCGTTATCGCCGCGACGATCCATTCGGTTCTCGGCAATCCGCGCTGGGGTTGGGATGTCTTCGCAGAGTGGTTCTTCGCCGAGCCGGTTCTGATTGGCCTCGGCCGGACGTTGTTGCTGACCGCCCTCGGCGCACTGTTCGGCTTCATCCTCGGCACAGGGCTGGCGCTGGCACGGGTCTCTCGTTCGCCTTTGCTGGTCGGGGTGTCCTGGACTTATATCTGGATCTTCCGTTCGATCCCGCTGATCGTTCTGCTGCTGATCCTCAACAATCTCGGTTATCTTTACGAGACGATCACTGTCGGGATCCCTTATACCGGCATCAACTTCATCAGCTGGAATACCACACAGCTCATCACACCGTTCGCCGCCGCCGTGCTCGGACTGACGCTGAATCAGGCGGCTTTCGCCTCGGAAATCATCCGCGGCGGCATTCTCTCGGTTGATCAGGGGCAGCTGGAAGCCGCTTCCGCACTCGGCCTGCCCCGTAGCCGCCAGGCGTCACGGATCGTGTTGCCGCAGGCGATGCGCTCCATCCTGCCGACCGCCTTCAACGATATCATCGGTCTCGCGAAGGGCACGTCCCAAGTCTATATCCTTGCGCTGCCGGAACTCTTCTACACGATCCAGATCATCTACCGCCGCAATCTGGAAGTGATTCCGCTCCTGATGGTGGCCACCGTCTGGTACCTCGTCATCCTGACGGTATTGTCGATCATCCAGCACCATGTCGAGCGGCATTATGCCCGCGGTGCTCTCAGAAATCCGCCGCGGTCGATCTTCTCCAGCCTCTATCGCCGTTTCGTGCCGCAGGTGGCGGTCGCGCCGAAAGCGGCTGAAGTGATTGCCAAGCCAGCCCCGCGCCAAGCCGCAGTTGCGCCACTCAGAGCCCTTGGCGGCGAAGTGACGATCCACGGGGTCTCGAAAAGCTTTGGGCAGTTGAAGGTTCTCGACGAAGTCACTCTTTCCATCCCAGCAGGAAGCGTCACCGCCATTCTCGGCCAGTCCGGCTCCGGCAAGTCGACGTTGCTGCGCTCGATCAACCATCTGGAGCGGGTCGACGACGGTTTCATCGCCATCGACGGCGAACTGATCGGCTACCGGCAGGATGGCGAGACGCTCTATGAACTGAAGGAGAAGGACATCCTGAAGCGCCGCATGGAAGTCGGCATGGTGTTTCAGAACTTCAACCTCTTCCCGCATCTGACCGTTCTGGAAAACGTCGTCGAGGCGCCGATCACGGTGCGTCGCATTCCCCGCGAGCAGGCGGAAGCAGAAGCGCTCGATCTTCTTGCCCGCGTCGGCCTTGCGGAAAAGGCGAATGCCTATCCGCGCCAGCTTTCCGGCGGCCAGCAGCAGCGTGTTGCAATCGCCCGTGCGCTCGCTCTCAAGCCCAAGGTCCTGCTCTTCGACGAGCCAACCTCGGCGCTCGATCCCGAATTGGTGGGCGAAGTGCTCGATGTCATCAAGGAGCTCGCCCGGTCCGGCACGACGCTCGTCATCGTCACCCATGAGATCGGCTTTGCCCGCGAAGTCTCCGACCTCGTCGTCTTCATGGAACAGGGCCGTATCCTTGAAACCGGCGTGCCGGAGAACGTCTTCAACAAACCGGAACACCCGCGCACGGCCGAATTCCTCGCCAAAGTCCTCTGAACAAACAAAACATAAGGAAACACCCAGCATGCCCTACACGTCCAAGCTTCTTGGTCTGACTATCGGCGGCCTCCTGTCGCTTTCGGGGTTTTTCGGCGCGTTCGCTCATGCGCAGGAAGTCGATCTCTCGCCTGAGCAGAAAAGCCGCGTGAGGGCGGAGAAAGTTGATTCCGCCATCAAGCTTATTCCAGCTGGCTACAAGTTCGTCACTCCCGGCAAGCTGACGGTCGCCTCCGTTCCCGGCCGTCTGCCTTTCGCGGCCTACGCTACCGACAACAAGACGCCGGTCGGCAGCGAGCCGGATTTCGCGCAGCTTGTCGCAGATAGTCTCGGCCTGCAGCTGGAACTGGTACCCATCGCCTGGGCCGACTGGCCGCTCGGGCTCGTTTCCGGCCGTTTCGATGCGGCAATCCACAACATCACCGTGACGGAAGAGCGCAAGGAGAAGTTCGACTTCTCGACCTACCGCAACGACCTGTTAGGCTTCTACGTACCGCTGAACAGCAAGGTGGCCAAGGTCGAGAAGCCGGGAGATGTCGCCGGCCTCAAGGTGATCGTCTCGTCGGGCACCAACCAGGAGCAGATCCTGCTGCGCTGGATCGAAGCCAACAAGGCGAAGGGTCTCCCGGCCAGCGAGGTGCAGTATTACGACGACGAAGCGGTGCTGGATGTCGCCCTGCAATCCGGCCGCGCCGACGCCTATCTCGGCCCGAACGCCACCTCGGCCTTCAAGGCGGCCAAGGAGCAGAAGACGAAATTCGTCGGCGGCTTCTCCGGCGGCTGGCCGCAGACGGCGGAGATCGCCGTCGCCACCAAGAAAGGCTCCGGCCTGGCGGACGCCATCACGGTCGCGCTCAACGAGCAGATCAAGGGCGGTAGCTACGGAAAGGTGCTTGCCCGCTGGAACCTCGCCGCCGAGGCGGTGAAGGAAGCGCGCACCAACCCGCCCGGCCTGCCGAAGAAGTGACCCCATTTGGCGCGGGCTTATCCCTCTTGGCTCGCGCCCCTTTTCACAAACATGGAAACTGATCATGTCTCTCTTCAAAAAAACATTCAGCCTCCTGGCCGCTGGCCTTTTGAGTTCCGCGCTCGGACTATCCGCGGCCGATGCCGCCGAAGATATCTTCGATCTCTCGCCCGACCAGCCCGGCCGCATTCGTGCCGAAAAGGATCCCGCAGCGATCGCGGCAATCCCGAAGGATTTTAAGCTCGCGACGCCGGGCAAATTCACCGTCGCCGTTTCGCCTGGCGGGCCGCCGCTTGCGACCTATGCCACCGATGCCAAAACCGTCGTCGGCGCCGATCCGGAATATGCACTGGCGATTGCTGACAGCCTCGGCCTGAAGCTTGAACTGATCCCGGTCGCCTGGGCGGATTGGCCGCTCGGCCTCGTCTCCGGCAAATACGATGCGGTGATTTCCAATGTCGGCGTGACGGAACTGCGCAAGGAGAAGTTCGACTTCTCCACCTATCGCCAGGGGCTGCACGGTTTCTTCGTCAAGGCCGATAGCGCCGTCAAGGAAATCAAGGAGCCGAAGGATGCCGCCGGTCTGCGTATCACGGTTGGTGCCAGCACCAACCAAGAACGTATCCTGCTCAAGTGGAGCGATGAGAACGTCAAGGCCGGCCTGAAGCCGATCGAACTCGTTTATCACGACGACGATGGGGCCCGGCTCGTGGCGCTGCGCTCCGGCCGCGTCGATGTCATTGTCCAGCCGCATGCTCAGCTCGTCTATATCGCCGCTCGCGACAAGAATATCCGGCGCGTCGGCACGCTGTCGGCCGGCTGGCCGGAGCGCTCGGACGTGGCGATCACCACCCGCAAGGGTTCGGGTCTCGCCGCAGCGCTGACGCTCGCCACCAACAACCTGATCAAGAACGGTACTTACGGCAAGCTTCTTGCCCGCTGGCAGCTTTCGGAAGAGGCGCTGCCGCAGTCGCAGACCAATCCGCCCGGCCTGCCGAAGAGCTGATCGATCCTCCCTCGTGACAATCGCGAAACCATGACACCATCCCCGCTCGACATTCGCCATATCGGCTTCCTCACCCCCGGCAATTATCCCGACGACGACCCCGCCAGCGGGCTCGAAGCCTCGCTCAAGCTTTTCGAAGCGGGCGAGGAACTGGGTTACGACAGCGGCTGGGTCCGCTAGCGGCATATCGAGCACGGCGTCTCCTCGGCGCCGGTTTTCCTCGCTGCCGCCAGCCAGCGCACCAAGCGTATCGAGCTGGGTTCGGCGGTAATCCAACTCGGTTATGAAAGTCCGTTTCGGCTGGCCGAAGACCTTTCCATGACGGACGCGCTTTCCGGCGGGCGCCTCAATGTTGGCGTCAGCGCCGGACCGCCGCTGCACGCCGAACTGGTCGCGCCGCTTGTCTTCGACGGCGACTGGCAGAACTTCGATTTCTCTTATGCGCGGGTCGAACGCTTGCTTGCCGATCTCGAAGGCAACTATATCGGTGATGGCGAGACCTATGTGATCTCTCCCGGCAATCGCCAGCAGGCCCGTCTTCAGCCCTTCGCGAAAGGATTGCGCGACCGTGTCTGGTATGGCGGCGGTTCACTTCGGTCATCGGAATGGGCCGGAAGAACCGGCCTCAACCTGATGATCGGCAGTCTCACCTCCGGCGACATTTCCGACGACTTCCTAGAGGCGCAGGCGAGGCAACTCGCCGCTTTTCGCGCCGCTCTGCCGGCTGGTCGCAGTCCCCGCGTCGCGGCAGGCAGAGTGATTGTCCCGACTGACGGAGCCGACAAGCACACCAGGGAAAATACCGAAATTATGCCGCAAGCCGGCATGAGCGAACGCTCTCGCCTCAGGGGCCGCGCCGCACGCTTTTCAGTCGCGATCTGGTCGGCAGCTCAGACGAGATCATCGAAAGGCTGCTCGCCGACAGTGTTCTGCGCGAGGTCGGCGAACTCCGGCTCGAGCTGCCCTATGAATTTGCTCTGGAGGAGTACGCCCAGATCATCACCGATTTCGCGACGAAGATCGCGCCCGCGCTCGGCTGGAAGCGGGCGCTCGCCAAAGATTCCATCGATACCCGGAAAGCATTCGCATGACTGAAGACCGCAAGCAGACGAGCGCGCTCGGCATGAATACCCAGCTCGTTCGTGCCGGATATGACCCGTTCGACTATCACGGCTTCATCAATCCGCCGCCCGTCCGGGCATCGACCGTCCTGTTTCCGAGCGCCGAAGCGATGGATACGCATGCCCAGAAATACACCTATGGCACGCGCGGTACACCGACCACGAACGCGCTCTGCGAGGCGCTTAACGAACTGGAAGGTGCGGCCGGAACGATCCTGGTGCCTTCGGGCCTTGCGGCCGTGACGATCGCCTTCCTCGCCTATCTTTCACCCGGCGATCATGCGCTGGTGGTGGATTCCGTCTATGGCCCCACCCGGCATTTCTGTGAGACGATGCTCGCGCGGTTCGGCGTGGAGGCTGAATTCTATGACGCGATGGCCGGCGCCGATATCGAAAAACTGTTCCGGCCAAACACTAAGCTGGTGCACACCGAAGCGCCGGGTTCGAACACGTTCGAGATGCAGGATATCCCGGCCATCGTGGAAGTCGCGCATCGGCAGGGCGCAGTTGTCACCATGGACAATACCTGGGCGACGCCGCTTTATTTCCGTCCGCTCGATTTCGGCGTCGACATCTCCATCCAGGCCGTCACCAAGTATCCGGCGGGCCATTCGGATATCCTGATGGGCACCGTGTCCGCCAACGCGGAGCACTGGCCGCGCCTGAAGGAGACCAATGGCGCGCTGGGCATCTGCGGTGCGCCGGACGATGCCTATCAGGTGCTGCGTGGTCTGCGCACCATGGGCGTCCGGCTCGAACGCCACCAGGAAAGCGCTCTTGTCATTGCCCGATGGTTGGAGGGCAGGGACGAGGTGGGTCGGGTGCTGCATCCGGCATTGCCGAGTTCTCCCGGTCACGATCTTTGGAAGCGAGACTTCAAAGGCGCGAGCGGCATCTTTTCTTTCGTGCTGAAGGTCGAGCACAAGAAGGATTACAAGAGAAAAGCCCAAGCTTTTCTCAATGGCTTAAAGCTTTTCGGCCTTGGCTATTCCTGGGGCGGCTTCCCGAGTCTCGCGCTGCACGTGAACCTGTTCGATCGCAAGATCATTTCGCCGCCGGCCGGCGGCCCTGTTCTGCGCCTGCAGATCGGGCTTGAGGATGTCCAAGACTTGATCGCTGATCTCGAAGGAGGCTTTGCAGCGGCCGCAATGGCATAAGCGTCTTCAGTGTAAGTCGTAAGCCTATGGCGACAGACTTAACTGGCTTATTTAATTGCCGCCTCTTTCCCAAGTTTACGTCCGATTCCGTTCAAGAGCCTAGAAGGCCTCAAGGTTACCGGTTCCACGAGCGCAATGCGTCTATCCGGTTAAGTTGGCCGTGAACACACGCGGCGGAGCGAGCTGGATCGTTTATCCGGGTCATGAAGCATGACCGAAACGAATTTGTCACCCGGCACCGGGTTGAGAAAAATACATTTCTTATAAAATCTATCGTTTCGCTGCACTTTTATCCCGGCCGGTGTTCGACACCGATTTGTTAGCTGGGGAACCGACCTGTGAACCGACGTACATTCCTATCCTTTGCCTCCACCCTTTCGCTCGGTCTCGCGTTTGGCCGCCAGACCGAGGCAGCCCTGACGGTCGATCCCAACACCACGCTTGCCGTCGCGGACCAGAGCGAATTCGTTCGCCATCTTCTCGATGCCAGCGGCGAAGCACCGAATCTTGAATTTAAGGCAAGCTTTCCAAATTTCGCCGGTGGCCCCGCTATTCTCGAGGCGATGCGGGCCGGTGCGCTGGATATCGCCTATGTCGGCGATACGCCGCCAATCCAGGCGCGGGCGGCCGGCACGCTTCTGCCGATCATCGGCACGTTTACGCGAGAGGTGGCGCAATATCGCCTGACGAGCCGTCCCGGACTGGTCATCAACAAACTGGCAGATCTCAAGGGCAAGAAGCTCAGCTATATCGAAGGCTCCGGCCGGCAGGTTTTCCTGATCGAGGCGCTGAACCGTGCGGGCATTTCGCTCAAGGATGTGGAACTGGTGAATCTTCGCGTAGCCGATCTGCCGGACGCGGTCCGTTCCGGTGCCGTCGACGTCGCCGTTTTGACTGAACCGCATGTTACTCGCCTGACCAAGCAGGCCGGGGCTTCGCCGGTTCTCGATCCGGTCGAGCGCCAGATCCTGCCGAGCACCAGCTATTTCTACGCCCGCCCCGCTGCTCTGGCCGATCCGAAGAAGGTCGCGGCCGTTGAAAGCTTCCTCGGCGCGTTCACCCGCGGTGCCAAATGGGCGAATGCCAACAGGCAAGCCTGGGGGAAGTTCTATTACACCGATTTCCAGCGCATCTCGCCCGACGATACTGCGGCGATCCTGGCCGCGGAATCGCCGCTCGTCCTGCCGACGTCGGCAGAGGCCATCCCTCATCACCAGAAGCTGATCGACATTCTCTATCAGGCCGGGTCGATCAAGGAACGTTTCGACGCCAAGACGTCGTTCGTCAGCACATTCGACCCGGTCATCGTAGCTGCGCGCTGATGCCGCTTTCGATCTCCAGAGAACACGAGGAGGAACCGTGACGGACTTCATTTCATATCCATACCTTTCGGGGCGTTTGGAAAAGACGCAGTCGGCTGGCGATCAGCAGTCAGAAGTCGGCAAGGCTGTCCGTTTGACGCCGAGGCAGCTTCCGACCGGTGCGAGACTGATCGGTCCTCTCCTCGTTCTGATCGTCTGGGAAGCGGCTTCCCGCCTCGGCATCTTGTCGCCCTACACCCTGACGGCCCCGTCGGCCGCGGGGGTGGCCGGATACGGAATGCTGGCCGACGGCACGCTGCTACCGCACCTGCTGGCTTCGGCCGGGCGTGCCTATGCCGGACTTTTTCTCGGTGTCACGGTTGGGATCATCCTCGCACTTCTGTCCGGCCTGACCCGAAGCGGGGAGGCGCTGATCGATGGCGTGGTGCAGATCAAGCGCGCCGTACCAACGCTGGCGCTCGTCCCGCTCGTGATTATCTGGCTCGGCATCGGCGAGGCGATGAAGATCTTCCTGATCTTCACCGCAGTTCTGGTGCCGGTCTATATCAACACCCACGCGGCGCTGCGGGGGATAGACATCGGCCATGTGGAACTGGCCCGCACACTCGGCCTCACCCGCGGCGAATTCATCCGGAAAGTGGCGCTGCCCGGTGCTCTGCCCGGTTTCTTCGTCTCGTTGCGGTTGGCAGTGACCCTTTGTTGGACGGCGCTCGTCGTCCTCGAGCTCATCAATACGCAGACCGGGATCGGATATCTCATGAACCGCGCCCGCGACTGGGGGCAGACCGACGTCATTGTCGTCGGGATCTTCATCTATGCGATCTTCGGGCTTGTCTCCGATACCGTCGTGCGGTTGATCGAGTCCCGCGCACTCGCCTATCGGAGGGCTTTGGGAGCATGAACGTCCACACCTCGTCGTTCTCGTCGGTTTCGCTCCGCAACCTTTCGCGCGGTTTCGGCGACAAGACCATCCTCAAAGACATCACGCTCGAAATTCCCAAGGGGCAGTTCGTTGCTCTACTCGGCGAATCCGGTTCCGGCAAGACGACCCTGCTTCGGGCGCTTGCCGGGCTGGACGACGATGCGGTGACCGAGGGAGAGTTCCGCCGGCCGGCAAATACGTCCGTTCTGTTCCAGGATGCACGGTTGCTGCCATGGATGAGCGTCATCGACAACCTGACGCTCGGATTACGCCGCGCCGACGCGAAAGCAGCGGCTCTCGCCATGCTGGAAGCGGTGGGGCTGGGCGACAAGGCCAATGTCTGGCCGTCCACCCTGTCCGGCGGTCAGAAACAGCGTGCGGCGCTGGCAAGGTCCCTGCTGCGCCGGCCAGAACTGCTGCTGGCGGACGAACCGTTCGGCGCTCTCGACGCCCTGACACGGATCCGCATGCATGGTCTTTTGTTCCACCTGGTAGAACAGAACAAGCCGACGGTCGTTCTCGTGACGCATGACGTCGACGAGGCGCTGCTGCTTTCCGACCGCATCCTGGTTTTGAAGGATGGGCGGATCGCCGAGGATCATCAGGTCGATCTGCCTCATCCGCGCAGTCTCGGGCATCTCGCCTTCATCGAACTCCGCCGCATGCTGCTCGCCAGCTTCGGCGTCGAACATAACCTCATCTGAGAGAAATCCAATGACGCGTCAGCTGCACTTCAATCTATTCCTGATGCCCCGCGGCCACCACGAGGGCGCATGGCGTCATCCGGATTCCACACGCCGCGCCCTTACCGATCTGGAACTCTATGTCGAGGCTGCGCGAATTGCCGAGGCCGCCAAGTTCGACGCGGTGTTCCTCGCCGATGCCCTGGTTGCTCCCAACAACGGTGGGCTGGTCGCCAGCGGCTCGATGGAGCCGATTACCCTCCTGTCGGCATTGGCTGCCCGCACCGACAAGATCGGCCTGATCGGCACCGCTTCGACGACCTACAGCCTTCCCTATACGCATGCCCGGCAATTCGCTTCTCTCGACCACCTGTCCGGCGGACGCGCGGGCTGGAATATCGTCACATCCTGGGCTCCGCAGGCCGGCCTCAACTATGGTCTGGCACAGGATGTCAGCCATGGCGACCGTTATGAGATCGCCGAGGAATTCGTCGAGGCCGTCGACGCCTTGTGGCGGAGCTTCCCCTCCCAGGCAATCCGCGACAACCGGGAGACGGGGCAGTACCTCGATCCCTCGCTCATCCAGCCGGCCAACTACAATGGTACGCATTTCCGCACGCAGGGACCGCTGAACGTACCGAGCAGCCCGCAGGGCCGTCCGGTTTATATTCAGGCGGGCCAGTCGGATTCCGGCCGGGGCTTTGCTGCACGCTGGGCGGAGGCGATCTTCACAGCGCATCTCGGAAAGGAGACCGCGCAATCCTTCTATTCCGACGTGAAGGGGCGGGCTGTCGGTTACGGCCGTCGCCCGGAGGATATCGTCGTCCTGCCGGGCATCAGCGCCGCCATCGGATCGACCACGCGTGAAGCCCAGCAGGTGTGGGAAGAACTCGACGCGCTGACAAGCCCCCAGATCGGGCTTGCCCGGCTCTCGGCGCGGTTCGGAGGCCATGACTTCTCCGGCATTCCGCTCGACCGTGTCCTAACCCAGGACGATTTCCCGGATCCGGCGCAGGTGGAGGCCTCCAAGAGCCGGGCGACCGGTTATGTCGATCTTGCGCTGAAGGAAGGCCTGACGCTGCGCAAGTTGCTCCAGAAGCTTGCCGGCGCAAGAGGGCACTTCACTGCGACAGGCACCCCAGAGCAGGTAGCCGATATCATCGAGGACTGGTTCAAGACCGGCGCCGCCGATGGCTTCAACGTGATGCCGCCAATCGTCAACAAGCAGCTCGAACTGTTCGCGACCGAAGTCGTCCCAATCCTGCGCAAGCGGGGTCTCTTCCGTACCGATTATGAAGGCAGTACCCTGCGGTCGCATTTCGGGCTGGGGCCGGTCGGGGGGAAGATACCGTTTGCCAGGACTGCTTAGAGTCCGTCCGAGAATTCATGATGGGCGTGCGATCCGTCTGACGAGGGTCATGATGGATGCGGCATAAAGGAAGGCCTTGGCGGACTTGATGGTTGCTTCCGGGTCTTTCCATAGCCGGCGGTTTCGGCTGCATCCGTCAGGTCGGTTTCGTATCGTGGCTGTTTGCGACTATACCGCCGCCGGGTGGTCGGGTTCCACATGGCGCTTTCATTCAGGCTCCAGACACCTCCTTGGAATCATCATCGGCCCGATCACTCAACCCAATTCTCGGACGGGCTCTGAGGTCGGCGAGTATTTCTGCGCGTCCAGATGCTCTGGCCCGAGCAGTACAGTATGCGCCCGCTGGCAGAACTTCAGTCTGGTGAAAGACGGCATTCGTTGGCGACATCGCTGTGCAGAATGACATGCGAAAACATTTCTCGATGCGATACTCGTGGCATAGCGAACCGGCCGGCGCGATCGGTCGCTCAAGGCCTCAGGGCCATCATCCTTGTAACGGTTGAAGATCTTGTAGCCGGTCTTGCGCGAGATACCGAAATCCCGGCAAACTTCGCTCATGCCTTCGCCCTGCAGAAGCCGGGCGACAAATCGTAGACGCTCTTCCATAACCGAAGTCTCTCTCCACGGCATCAACACCTCCCGCCGAAAGCGAAAAAGTGTTACCCATGTCTTCGGTACAAAACGTCACCTATCTCTCAGGTCGGGCACAGATATCGAAGGCGCCAAGCCCGTGGAGGCGGCTGATACTGAAACCCTCCCAGGCCGGCGAAGGTGCGGCGCGAAAGCGCAGCACGCGGGGAAGAAAGCGGCAGGGGGCGAATCCGTTCCGCCACCCTCTCCAGGCGTTCCCGCCGCTTCTAACAATGCAATCCCCCTTGATGAGGAGATCAGGCTGCTGCGGGACCAGCTGGCGCGCAAGCTTCAGCTGCAAAATGCACAACTGAAGAGGATGCTGGAGCGGTTCGAACGCTGAACGCGCTTTTATCGCCGCACGTTCTTGGATAGCTGCGCGATTTGTGCTTTTCGCATAGGCCGTGCGCGCCCGCGCTTGTTTCCGGGCGGGAACGTTCATCGTTTGTTTCGGCTGCCCTGATTTCTTCAGATGGTGAAATATCAGTTAGATAGGAAAGTCACGCTGGATTTTATCTCGCCTGAATATCCCCGTCGAACACCTCACCTTTATACTTAATGGCGTGTGGTGCTCACCGGAGAGTTGTTTGATGTGCAAGACGGATTGGGTAATGTTGGTCGCAGTGGCCATCCCGGTTGCGCCGGCCCTTTCAAGGGAGGTCCGGCTTTGGTAGGAAACCTGGCGGAAGCATCGGCGGGCCGAGCGTCAGAGGCACGCTGAGTAACCTTGATGTTTCCCCTCGCTTCTGGTGATAGTTCATCGGGTCCTTTCACTTTCTGGCGGGCCGTGGCGGGAGGAGGGCGGGCCAAGCGTCCCGTCAAAGTGGAGAAGGCAATTTGCTCGGCCATGCGGCTATGCGACTGTGGGCTGCCGTCACAGGCGTGCCTGACCCAATGTTGGGGAACACCGGTCGCAAGCATCGTTCTAATGGGTGCCGTTGCACTCGACTAGGTGCTCTGCTCAAACACTGCAAAGCCCGGCTATTGCCCGACAAGGTCCCGGACCGCGTCGTAGGCGCAAATCGGCAAGGGGAAAATGCATGAATCCGTTTGTCTTCAGTACAAGCGCACAGATCGTCTTTCGACCTGGTGCTGCATCTGCGATCGGCGATCTCGTAAAGCAGAAGCTCGGCCGCCGTATTCTCTTCGTGACAGACCCCGGATTGCGACAGCTTGGCCTTTGTGAACCTGCTCTTGCGTCTCTCACTGCCTCCGGCATCGAGACCACTGTGTTCGATGGAGTCGAAGCGGACCCATCGCTCGCGACCGTGATGGCTGCGGCAGGCGCCGCCAAGGCTGACAATGTCTCCGGGGTCATCGGCTTCGGCGGCGGTTCTTCACTTGACGTGGCCAAAGTCGTCGCATTGCTCTGCGGTTCAGGTGAGCCCCTCGACGAGGCGTGGGGCGTGGGGAATGCGAAGGGGCCGCGGCTGCCACTGGTTCTTGTTCCCACCACGGCTGGAACAGGATCGGAGGTCACCCCGGTTTCCATTATCACGGTCGGCGGCGACGAGAAGCGTGGCGTGTCGTCGTCCATCATCCTGCCCGACATCGCGATCCTCGATCCCGATCTGACCTTAAGCCTTCCCGCTCACATAACGGCCGCCACCGGCATCGACGCCATGGTTCATGCGATCGAGGCCTATGCGTCGAAGAGCGCGAACAACAATCCTCTTTCAAAGATGCTTGCGCGTCAGGCGCTGCAGCTTTTAGGCTCGAATATTGAGAAGGCGGTCTTGGACGGAAAGGATCGTGTCGCCCGCGGCGCAATGCTTCTCGGCTCTATGCTGGCTGGACAGGCCTTCGCGAACTCTCCTGTGGCGGCGGTTCATGCGTTGGCCTATCCGATCGGCGGGACCTTCCACATTCCCCACGGCCTTTCAAACGCGCTCGTGCTCCCGCACGTCCTGCAGTTCAATTCGCCGGACGCTGCATCGATATACGCGGAGATCGCAGCGGACGTTTTTCCGGAACTTGCTTCGGAACAGGGACACCAGCGACGATGCGCCGCTTTCATCGAAGGACTTGCCGGGTTGTCGCTTAAGCTCGGCCTTCAGCCGCGGCTGCGGGACGTGGGTATCGGAGAAGAGCACTTGGCCGGAATGGCGCGGGACGCCATGAAACAGACCCGACTTCTCGTCAACAACCCTCGCGAGATTGGCGAGGCTGACGCACTGTCGATATACAGGGCGGCCTGGTAGTGGCGGAGCGAACAGCCCCTCAACGGTCCAGCCCAAAAAGTTCCGAACGACTGCGATCATGACCCTGGTCCTCGTCGGAATCTTTCTGGAGCCGCTATATCGTCAAGGGGCTGACGGCGGGCGCCGTCAAATAAATGGTATTGAGGAGGACATTTTGCTCAAGAATATTCATCCGGCGCTGAACGCCGACGTGCTGCACGCGCTTCGCTCCATGGGGCATGGCGACACGCTGGTCGTCTCCGACACCAACTTCCCGAGCGACAGCGTCGCCCGACAGACGGTCGTCGGCCGGCCGCTCAGCATTGCCAATCTCTCGGCTCGTGACGCGATCCGTGCCATTCTCTCGGTGCTGCCGCTCGACACGCCGCTCCAGAATTCCGCCGGTCGCATGGAAGTCATGGGCGCGCCGGGCGAAATTCCGACGGTGCAAAGCGAGGTGCAGGCGGAGATCGACCGGGCGGAAGGCAGGCATTCGCCCATGTACGGCATCGAGCGCTTCGCTTTCTACGATTTGGCCAAGAAGGCCTATTGCGTGATCTCGACCGGTGAAACCCGCTTTTATGGCTGCTTCCTGTTCACCAAGGGTGTCATCCCACCTGCAGGCGTGTGAGGTTTCGGCATGGGAACCGGAATTTCCATTCTCGGCATTTTCGTCTCCGACACGGCCTGTCTCCCGCCGAAGTGTCATCGGTTCGAATCCCTCACATCGGGATTTTTTGTCAATCAGTCATTCGAGTGGCATCGGATTTCTCCACTTTAGGCGGATCCACCGTCTGAGCCCATAGTCATTACCGGCCCGTTTGTGGGCCTGTACAACCTCACATTCGGTCGCCGTCCGTAGCGGCCGCACCATTATCCCGCTTTCGACGCGCACGGGCTCAGGAGAAGGGGCCAAACTCACGATCGGCGCTTGAGAGCCAAAAGGATTCCCGGTTCGTCCACCTGGATCCGTCAGGACTGATCAGGCCCTGAGGATTAGTTTTCTGATTAAGCGAGCTGCGTCTGCACTTCAGGCAGTTTTCATGATCGCACCTTCGATTACGACACCGGAGCTCACGTACTTCCAAAGTGCGACCAGTAATTTACGCGCCAGCGCCACGATCATAGGCGTTTTAAGGCGGCCGGCATTACGGTGCAATGCGCTCCTTGAACCATAACGTTAATGCCGATTTTGGTTGGTGCCGCAACCATAGCCAGGCAAGTTCGACCATTGTCGCTTGCAACCGCGGATTTCCCGCCTTCGAGACACTTTGCTCGCGATTGACGTTGCCGCTTTGCCACGGGGAGGGCGCTAGGCCCGCGTAAGAGGCAACTTGCCGCCGATTGTCGAAGTGTCTGAACAAACCTTCCGTGTAGAGTATCGTTGCGAACTCGAGACCAATTCCTCTGATCCCCAAAAGAGCAGTCGCTCTTGCCGGCGTTTCCGGCGCCTCGCGTACAGTCAAAGCATCTCGCTCTGCTTCCACGGCCTTGATTTGTGTGAGCAGCAATTCGAGACAGATCGAGTTCTGTGCAAATTTCGGCTTTGAGGTGTTTAGACAGAACCCTGCCATCTCCAGTTCCAAGCTCTTCCAGACGCTGTCGACGATCTCGATTTACAGGCTCGTAATCTCGTACACCTTGGGCGAAGAGTAGACCTTTGATGCGATTGACGTGGAAGACACGTTCAGCAATCAGGGTTTTCCGCTCTCGCCCGAGCCTGCGGATGTCTTCCTCATCCGGCGTGAGCAGTTTGACCATCGAGCAGGCCTGCGGCTCGCCACGTTTCCATGCGATCAGAGCGCGGATCAGCGTTTCGCCGTCGATGCGATCCGTCTTTGCCCGGCGGTGGCGGCGGGGCATGGCAATGGATGCAGCCTCGACAATATGGCTCTCGATCCAGGCTTCCTTGCTGAGCACCCGCCCCAACCAAAAGCCATCAAGCCCGACCTCTTGATTGACCACCAGCGGATAAAGCATGTTCTTGCGCCGCTGACTTTTCTGGCGGAGCGCAGCAAAACACGAAAATAGGCCAGCGATGTCACCTCCGGTAATCGTATGGCGTGACATCTTCTCGCTTCCGGGCGACAACGCCGTCACCAGCCATGCCGATTTACTGAGTTCCAACGAGACGAAAATTGTTCCAAGATCAATGAGGGTAGCGGTCTGTGCTTGAGTTTGATCTGCTGTCATCGGCATGATTGGCCTCCAGAGAGTTTTCTAGCGACCTCACTCTGCCACGGTGCAGGCCGCTACTCACCCCTGATGGGATATCAAGGCGGCCATTCAGGATCGGTGGCGGCTTCCGGTAAATGATCAGGTTAATGAGATAGGGGCGGATATTTTCCAGCACCCGCTTCGGTGCGATCGGCGCAATGCGCAGCTCGCGGAATTCAGAGATCTTTCGTTGAAAATGACGTGATGAATTATCCAGTTTGGGCATGCTCATTCCTTTTCTCTCAGGCACCGGTGCCGAGGGCGAGCGGGAATAGGAGGGCTTTAACAAAGCATGTAGCGGAATATATAATTTAGCGGTCGTGCTCGACCCCGCAGCGCCCATAAACTCTTTCGGAAAAGGCATTGAACAGATCATATTTCATAATATGATCTGCAAATAGATCAATTGTCTTGACTTTTTTCAAGGAACGAAGATATGTAAACGTAACATTCAGTCCGCAGTGATAGGTTTAGAGATCAAATGGTTGGGTCAGAGGCTTTGCTTGCGATCGGCCGGCGGTTGAAGACGGCACGTAAAGACTTGGGACTCACTCAAGAGCAGGTTGCCGACCTGGCAGGCATATCCCGTCCTCGCTATCGTGAGATCGAGGCTGGAAGCGCCGCTGCTCGCACAACGACCTTGATCAACATTTCGCGGGCGCTCGGTCTTGAGCTGATGCTCATCCCGCACGCTATGGTCCCGGCGGTTGATGCCCTGCTGCAGCCCGATGGTGCTGAAGACGACCTTCCTGCGTTCGCGGTCAGCGCAGACGGCAATGCCAATGCCTGAGGCTCCTCTCAATCCAAGATCCATATCATCACTTGAAGTGCTGCTGAATGACCTGACGGTCGGCACGATCGTCAGAACGCCCGGCAATTTCAACGCGTTCAGCTTTGAGGAGAGCTATCGCGCGACGGGCGGCTTTCCTGTTTTGAGCTTGTCTTTCCGCGCGGTAAGCGGAGGTCTGCGCAAGGATCCCAAGCCTGTTGCTAGAGCGTTGCCGGCGTTCTTTGCCAATCTTCTTCCCGAGGACAAGCTGCGCGAGGCGATGGAAAAGCACCATACCGGCAGTGTTCGCGCCGGAAACGACTTTGATCTGCTGGTTGCACTCGGGTCGGATCTGCCGGGTGCCGTCCGCGTTATGCCAAGCGCAGGAACCGTTGCTCGCGTTGACGATCCATCACCTCTCAAATCGAAGGTCCGGTTTTCGCTCGCTGGTGTGCAGATGAAGCTTTCCGTCATCAAGAACACGGGCAAGGGTGGGGGGCTGACGCTGCCACTAGGCGATGAGCAGGGATCCTATATTGCCAAGTTTCCGTCGACGTCGTTTCCCGGTGTCTCGGAAAACGAATATGCCAATCTCGCTTTGGCCGAAGCGATCGGCATGGACGTGCCGGAACGCGAGCTTGTCGAGCAATCCGAATTCGAGGGCATTCCTGAGGAGTTCGAGACACTGTCGGACGGTAAAGTCCTGCTCGTCAAACGCTTTGATCGCGGCATCGACGGCGAGCGGATCCACATCGAGGACTTTGCTCAGGTATTTGGCATATATCCCTCACGCAAATACGAAGGTGCCGCCTATCACGATATCGCCGTTGCTCTCGGCATCGCCGTATCGTCGGCGGCGCAGATTGAATTTGTCCGCCGGCTGGCTTTGGCCGCCATCACGGGCAATGGCGACATGCATCTCAAGAACTGGTCTCTGATCTATCCTGGTGCGGGCGATAAACCCGAGCTAGCTCCTGTATATGATGTACTCTCGACCATTCCCTACATTCCGGCGGATGCCATGGCGCTGTCGCTCGCCGGCGAGCGTTCCTTCAGGGCGATGGACGCACAGCGATGGAAAGTCTTCGCCAATCGTGCACGTTTGCCTGAAGCTGCTGTTCTCAAAGCGGTGATCGAGACAGTTGACCGCGTCAACGAGCTTTGGTGGTCCCTGCCAGAGCGTGAGGTCGTTCCGGCAAAGGTTCTTGAGAGGATCGATGCTCATGTGAAGTTGATGATGCCGATCCTCAGCACGTGCGCGTAATAACTTGATAGTGTCGTCGGTCCGAGCCCGCACAAGGCTCCGTACTAGCCAGCACGCCAATTCTCCTGGCGTATTTCACTCGTTGCCAAAGCGCATCGTCGACGATCCCGAGCGACGGGACCTCCTGGATGACATGGAGCGCGGCGGAATTCCTTCGCGATAAAGCACGACGCGCTGAAGGCAAGCATTGTGACCGATCTCCCTGTTTTGAATAGCGGTCACCATGGTGGAGATTGTATATGGGATTCGGGGTTTTCATTCACAGCCCAGATTCGATCTACGACGACAGCCCGGCTGAACAATATCAGTTCCCGACCCAATATCCGTCCATTGGATGTTTGATCGAGGCCTCATCGGCTTGTCGGATGATCTCGAAATCTTGGCTTGGCGCCATGCAAACGATCGTGCATCCAGTTCGTTTTTCGCCCCCACCAAACTGGATATATTCTGAGGCCGCTGAAATGGGGCACATGGCGAGCTTGACAAACGGAGAAAACCCAGCGACGCTAAATCTAGCGAGCACTCGGTATAATTAGGCGCTTGATGACCGGAGGAGGCAGGCGCGTCGCGCCTGTTCGGTCGCACTCGGGAGGAAGATTGATGACCAACAGGATTTTGCCTGCAATTCGCCATGCCCGCCCCATCGGCGGGATGATTTTCTGGGCCGTTCTGGCCTTTGGTCTCTGTGCCGCCGTTCCGGCGAAAGCCCAAGATAGCAAGCCGGTTCGCGGGGGGGCGATCACTGTCTCGCAGACGGCGGATGCCCAGCCACGCAACATCCTGACACTGCGTGCCGGCAATTCGCCTTGGGTGAAGAACGTCTTCGAAACGCTGACCCAGACCGACCCCAAGACCTTCGAAGTCAAACCTCTGCTCGCCAAGTCCTGGAAAGTGGCCGCCGACGGACTCTCGATGGAAATCGTGCTGCGCGACGACGTGACCTTCCATACCGGCCGCAGGATGACGGCCGACGACGTGAAGTTCACGCTGGAGACCATGGCCCTGCCGGAAACCGCCGCCCAGGTCGGCTTCATCGCCAAGGAGTTCCAGAGCATCGACGTCACCAGTCCGACGACGCTGACGATCAAGTTCAAGAAGCCGCTCGCCAACATCTTTGACCTCTTCGAAGAGGCTAACGTCATCGACAAGGAAACCTATACCAAGCGCGAGGACGGCTCCCAGGTGATCGGAACCGGCCCGTTCAAGTTCGCCAAATGGACGCCGGGCGCCTCGATCATGCTGGAGCGCTATACCGGTTACCGCGACAGGAACCTGCCTTATCTCGACTCGATCGAATTCGCGATCATCACCGATAGCACCGCATCGGTTTCGGCGTTACGCAGCGGCCGTTCCGTCATGGCGACGGGACTTTCGCAGAACGACCTCGTCGAATTCGAGGGCAACCCGCAATACCAGTTCCTGAATTCAGGCGGGGCTATCTATCCGTTTGGCGTCAATGTTACCAAGGCGCCGTTCGATAAGAAGGAAGTGCGCCAGGCACTCGGTTATGCGATCGACCGTCAGCGTATCAACGAACAGGTATTTGGCGGTATCGGTACTCCGACCGATCTCTTCTGGGGTGTCGGCTCGCCGGGTTATGGTGAGGAGCAGGCGAACCGCTACAGCTATGATCCGACGAAGGCCAAGGCGCTGATCGAAAAGGCTGGCGCCACGGGTGCCAAGGTGCCAATCATCGTGCCCTCCATCCCGGCGAATCGGAGCATTTTCGAGATCGTTCAGAACAATCTCAAGGAAATCGGGCTTGCGCCGGAAGCAGTGGTCCTCGACGTTGCGGATTTCGACAAACGGCAGGTCGCCGGGGATCTCGGCCCCGCATTCCTGCTGATCCACGGCCAGGTCGGTTTCAGCACAGCGACGCTGCTTTCCTCGCTTCCCTCGCTCCGTCAGGGAAACCCGTCTGGCTTCTGGTCCGACCAGTATGTCACGCTGCGTAACGCGGTGACGGCGGCCAACTCGCCTGATGCAACCGACAAGGCAGTCAAGGCGCTCTCCGACTACATGCTCGATGAGGCCTTCAGCCTGTCGCTGTTGCAGACACCGGGCCAGACCATCCTCTCCGACACGCTAAAGGGCGTGAAGGCGACGCTCCGCTCGCAGATGCTCTACGGCGAAGCTTATCTGGCCGAGTGAGATGCTGACCTTCCTCCTCAAGAAACTCCCGTCGGTGGTGGTGGTGGCGATTGCGAGTTCTCTCATCGCCTTTATTCTGCCACGGATGGCGCCCGGCGATCCCGCCGTGGCACTGGCGGGATCGGATGCAAGCCCCGAACAGCTCGCCGCGGTGCGCGAACAGATCGGCCTCAACGGGCCGCTCCACGAGCAGTATTTCCATTGGATGTGGAACCTCCTGCATGGCGATCTCGGACGCTCATTTGCCATGCGCCGCCCGGTCTCGACGCTGATCATGAGCAGGCTGGAAAGCACGGTCGAGCTTGCGGCGCTGGCGCTGATGCTGATGATCATCATCGGCTTCACGCTCGGCATCCTGTCGGCAACGTTGCGCCATCAGTCCGCCAGGGCAGGGCTCGACATTCTCAACACCATCTGTCTGGCGACGCCGCCTTTCCTCACCGGTCTGCTGCTGATCCTGCTGCTCGGCATCGCCTTTCCGATCCTGCCCGTCAGCGGCGAGATCGGCCTGCTGCGCGACCCGTTGAAGGGGCTGCAATTCCTCATCCTGCCGGCCTTCGCACTCGCGTTGCCGCAGGCGGCGGTTGTCGCCAGGCTTTTGACCACAGCGATCAATTCGGTGCGCGGTGAAGACTTCATCGATCTTGCCAAGGCAAAGGGTGTGCCGCCGGGCCGGCTAATGCGCCGCCATCTTTTGCGCAACAGCCTCGGCCCGGCGATCGTCGCAATCGGGCTTCGGGCCGGCGAGCTCCTGGGCGGCGCGATCGTCATCGAGGCAATCTTTGCCCGGAACGGGCTTGGCCAGCTTGCGGTCTCCAGCGTCCAAAACCGTGACTATCTGGTGCTGCAGGCGCTGATCCTCGGGGCGGTTTTGGTTGCAGTGCTGATACAGCTTTTGTCCGAAATCACTATCGCGGCGCTCGATCCGCGCATCCGGCTGGAGAGTTGACCATGGCCGCACCGCAATCGAAATTGATCCATCGCCATTGGTTCAATCCGTCGATCGCCGGCTACATGCAGGCGTTCACCACGACGCGCGGCATTGTGGCGCTGACGGTGATCATTCTCATCTCGGCGCTTGCCTTTCTGGCTCCGTTTATCTTTCCTCTCGGCTACGACATCCAGTCCCGGGAATCGTTGCGGGCACCGTCGCTCGTGCATTTCTTCGGCACCGACGAACTCGGCCGCGATCTTTTTGTGCGCAGCATCTACGGGCTAAGGTCGGACCTGACGCTTGTTTATTGTGCGGTGCCTGTCAGCATGGTGGCAGGCACGCTGCTTGGGTTGATCGGGGCAGTTTCGCCAAGACTCGGCAATTTCGTGCAGCGTTGCCTCGATATCATCGTGGGCTTCCCGGGGCTCATCCTCGGCATCTGCGTCGTGCTGGTGCTCGGCGCCGGTTGGACGGCGCTGTTGGTGGCGATCGTCATTTCCGGTCTGCCAAGCTTCGGACGCCTTGCCCGCGCCACGCTGCTCGCCCAGCAACAGCGGGAATACGTCATCGCGGCTCGCACGCTGGGCGTCGGTAAATGGCAGATCATGGTCCGCCACATCTTGCCGAACGCCATCGACCCGATCATCGTACAAGGCGCCGTCTTTGTCGTTTCGGCGATCTTCATCGAGGCGGCGCTCAGCATCGTCGGGCTTGGATTGCAGCCGCCGGAACCGTCACTCGGAACGCTGCTCAACAACGGCATGCGTTATGTCAGCCGTGCGCCGACTTATGTGCTCGGTCCGACCGTCATCCTCATCCTCGTCGCGCTTGCCTTCAGCATGCTGGCCGACGCCTTGAACGATACGGTGAACCGCAAATGACCGACATTTCAGTCCAGTCCGTTGCGCCGCTGTTGAATGTCGAGGGCCTGTCCGCCTCCTTCGCCGGCCGGCATACGAATATCCGCATCACCGACAACGTCTCCTTCGAGGTGAAACCGCGACGGGTTCTCGGCATCGTCGGCGAATCCGGTTCCGGCAAGTCGGTCACCGTGCGTTCGGTCCTCGGCATGCTGCGCCATCCCGGCCGGATCGATACCGGCAAGGTAATGTTCAACGGCCGCGATCTCGTCGGTCTGCCGGAAACCGAGATGCGCAAGATCCGCGGCAAGGATATCGCCATGGTCTTCCAGGACCCGCAGGCGGCCCTGAACCCGGTGATGACCGTCGGTAAACAGATCGCCGAGGCGCTTGTCGTTCATGGCGCAGGCCGGGCAGCGGCGCGCGAACGGGCCTTCGAACTGCTGCGGCAGGTCGGCATTCCGGATGTGGAGCGCAATTTCGACCAGTATCCGCACCAGTTTTCCGGCGGCATGCGCCAGCGTGTGGTGATCGCCATCGCGCTCGCCAACAAGCCTTCGCTGCTGATCGCCGACGAACCGACCACGGCGCTCGATGTGACGATCCAAGCGCAGATCCTGCGGCTTCTCTGCGACCTGAAAGACGAGCTCGGCCTGTCGATCATCATGATCACCCACGACATGGGCGTGGTGGCAGAACTCTGCGACGATCTCGTCGTTATGTATGGTGGCCGAGTGGTGGAGCGCGGTACGGTAACCGATGTCTTCTCCGCGCCGCGCCATCCCTACACCGCGGCGCTGCTGCATTCCGTGCCGCGCATCGACAGCGATACCGGCAGCCAGTTGCGCGCCATCCCCGGTTCGCCGCCGGAGATCGG
>NZ_JALBGV010000021.1 GCF_023006505.1 Neorhizobium sp. SHOUNA12A | reverse complement strand
CGACGCCGGCGGCGCTTGCGCTTGCGGCCGTTGGGATCGTCGCCCTGCGTCTGGGCGCGCTCGGCAACAGCAGCAGCTGCCGGCTGCGACGAAGCAACGACCTCTTCCTCTTCCTCCTCGTCGGTCTCGACGATGATATCGTCATCGTCTTCTTCGACGGGGATGGCCGCGAACTGCATCAGGCTTTCGATCTTGACCGGGTTTTCGACCGGCTCGCCGCGATCGATCGCGAAGTGGCTGGAGCCGATGCTGACATCCGATTCGATGAAGATCGAGACGCCGAAGCGGTTCTCGTAATCGACGATGCTGGCGCGCTTGTGGTTGAGGAGATAGAGCGCGATTTCCGGCGTGGTGCGCACGGTGATGTCATGCGTGGTGTTCTTGAGCAGGTATTCCTCGACGCCGCGCAGCACATGCAGGGCGACCGACGACTGCGAGCGCACATGACCGGTACCGCCGCAATGGGTGCAGATCTGAGTCGTCGATTCGAGAACCGAAGCGCGAATGCGCTGGCGCGACATTTCGAGCAGGCCGAAATGCGAGATACGGCCGACCTGGATGCGGGCGCGGTCGTTCTTCAGGCAATCCTTCAGCCGCTTCTCGACGGCGCGGTTGTTGCGCTTTTCTTCCATGTCGATGAAGTCGATGACGATCAGGCCGGCAAGGTCGCGCAGGCGAAGCTGGCGGGCGACTTCTTCCGCCGCTTCCAGATTGGTCTGGAGCGCCGTTTCCTCGATCGAATGTTCGCGGGTCGAACGGCCGGAGTTGACGTCGATGGCGACGAGCGCTTCCGTCTGGTTCATGATCAGGTAGCCGCCGGACTTCAGCGTCACCTGCGGCTGCAGCATGCGGTCGAGCTGCGCCTCGATGCCGGAACGGGCAAAGATCGGATGCAGGTCGCGATAGGGCTGGACCACCTTGGCATGGCTCGGCATCAGCATCTTCATGAAGTCTTTCGCTTCACGATAGCCTTCTTCGCCGGACACGATGATCTCGGAAATGTCCTTGTTGTAGAGGTCGCGGATCGAGCGCTTGATCAACGAGCCTTCTTCATAGACGAGGGTAGGGGCGGTCGAGCTCAGTGTCAGCGTGCGGACGTTCTCCCACAGGCGCATCAGGTATTCGAAGTCGCGCTTGACCTCGACGCGGGTGCGGTTGGCGCCGGCGGTGCGCAGGATCACGCCCATGCCCTGCGGCACATCGAGCTCGCGGGCGATTTCCTTGAGACGCTTGCGGTCCTGCGGCTGGGTGATCTTGCGGGAGATACCGCCGCCGCGCGCCGTGTTCGGCATCAGGACCGAATAACGGCCGGCGAGCGAAAGGTAGGTGGTAAGAGCAGCGCCCTTGTTGCCGCGCTCTTCCTTGGCGACCTGCACGAGCAGGATCTGGCGGCGCTTGATGACTTCCTGGATGCGATACTGCTTGCGCGGCTTGCGCACGACGCGGTCCGGAACTTCTTCCATCGCGTCTTCGGCGCCGACCGATTCGATCACTTCCTTCTCGCCGTGGTCGTCATCGTCGTCGTCATCGAAATCGTCGTTGCGGCCGCCGCCCCGGCGGGCGTCGACGTCTTCCGAAATCGAATCGGTCTCGACCATCGCGGCCATTTCGCCGGGCGTCGAACCGTCGTCGTCATTGTTGTCGGAGGAGGGGGCGCTTTCGCCCTCGGATGCTGCGGCTTCTACGGCGGGCGCTTCGTCTGCCGGCTTCTTGCGAGCGCGGCTGCGGCGCGGCTTGGCCTTCGGCTTTTCGGCCTCTTCAGCAGCGACGGCCTCGGCCGGGCTTGCTTCCGTTGCTTGGCCACCGGCTTCGCTTTCGGGCTCGGCGGCGGGTGCCGGGATGGAGATGCCGATATCCGGCTGATCCTGATTGGCAAGATCGACTACGGGGTCGGCGGCTTCCGCCTCGGCGATCTTACGCTGATCCTCGGCTTCCTGCTGCATCAGCGCCTGGCGGTCGGCAAGCGGGATCTGATAATAGTCGGGATGGATTTCGGCGAAGGCGAGGAAGCCGTGACGGTTCCCGCCGTAGTCGACGAAAGCGGCCTGTAGTGAGGGTTCGACCCTCGTCACCTTCGCCAGATAGATATTGCCGCGTATCTGTTTCTTATGCTGCGATTCGAAATCGAATTCCTCGATCCGGTTACCGCGAACGACAACTACGCGCGTCTCCTCTTCGTGAGACGCGTCGATAAGCATTTTGTCTGCCATTGAAATTCTGCTCCTCGGCGCCGCCGGGGGAATGCAGAAAAGGCTGCCACAAGGACAGGCCCGTCATGCAATGCGGTCGTTGCGCCGGATAAAGATGTTCCCGTCGGGCGCGGTTGTGACGGCAACCGGAAAGATGACGGGGAGCGTTGCTCCCTCGGTCCCTCCAGGTTCTGAAAATTGTGCCGCGACATCAAAAACCAAACGAGAATGACGATACCATAGGCCCGCAGGGGCCCGATGAATGTGCTCCGTATGAGCGGTGGGTGGCATGCCACCCGGTATTATTCCGGCCACCGCCGGTTGGATCGTGTATCAGGAAAAAGTGTAGCGACGGCGGATGACTGTCGGTCTTCGGCGCCAGGTCCTGAAGAGGCTGGCCAGCCTATCGGCAGACTATCCCGTCAACACTTTAACCCTCGGGGGCGTTGTATGGTTTATCTGTCACAATAGCAAGGGAAAAGCCAAGTTTGCCATATTCTCGATGGAATTAGACCTCTTATGAATGGCAAGGAACGGGCGGATGATTCGCATCTTTTAACGGGCAAATGCCTTCTAAAATGGGCACTTTGATGCGGGTTGCCTGATAGGCGGCGGGGCTTTGAATGCGAGTGGCGTTTTGAGGGCGGATGTGAAGGCAGGCGCGGCGACGGCCGGCGGCGGGCGGCGGCGACCGTTTTTCGCGCGAATCGGTTGCGCGATTCTCCTTTTGGTAGGCTTCGTCGCGACCCTCCCCTTGAGCTCCGCCTGTGCAACGCCGCAGCCGCCGCTTCTCGCCTTCAGCGCGCGGGTCGCCGGTGACGAGGCGCGCACCCGGATCGTCATCGATTTCGAGAAGAAACCGGAATTCTCCGTCCATTACGTCGCCGCGCCTGAACGGGTGATCGTCGACCTGCCGGCGACGGCCTTCGGCTTCCCTGCCGAGGATCTGTCCGCGCGCGGCCTCTTCAAGGATATCCGCTACGGCACGATGGGTGAGTCGAGCGCTCGGATCGTACTGACCGCCAAGCGGCCGGTGAAACTGTCGATCGCCGAGGTTCAATCGAACGACAACGGCAGCTACCGGTTGGTCCTGGATGCGGAAATGGCCTCAAAGGAGGTTTTTGCCGATCTGGTGAAAACCCAGAACTGGGCGACGTCGGCGGCAGCCACTCCGGACCCGCTGGCGATGGCCGAGAAGGATAATGTCTTCACCGTTGCCGTCGATGCCGGGCATGGCGGGATCGATGCCGGCGCCACCGGGGCGGGCACCAAGACCCCGGAAAAGACCATCACGCTGGCATTCGCCAAGACGCTTGCCGAACGATTGAGCAAGGTCGACGGTATCAAGGTTTTCCTCACCCGCGACGACGACACGTTCCTGTCGCTCTCCGAGCGCGTGACGCTCGCCCGCCAGGGCCATGCCGATCTCTTCGTATCCTTGCACGCCGACACGCTCGGCCAGAAGGATATCCGCGGCGCGACCGTCTATACGCTCTCTGACAAGGCCTCCGACCGCATGGCCGAAAACCTCGCCACCCGCGAAAACCTGTCAGACGAGCTTGCGGGCTATACCCTCCAGAGCGGGCCGCCCGAAGTCGCCGATATCCTGCTCGACCTCACCCGCCGCGAGACCCAGGCGTTTTCGATCGCGCTCGCCAGCAATGTCGTCGAATCCTTCGAGGGACAGATCGGGCTCATCAACAATCCCCACCGTTACGCGGGTTTCCAGGTGCTGCGCGCACCGGACATTCCGTCCGTGCTCCTTGAACTCGGCTTTCTGTCCAATGCCGAAGATGAAAAGCTGCTTCTGGATGAGTCGTGGCGCTCGAAGGTGATCGACCGCATGGTCGACGCGATCAGGCGCTATCGTGACCGGGCGATGGCAAATGGTGGCTGATTTTCCCGGATGCGCGTGGCGCGGGTGCCACAGGCGCCGGTGAATATGATGCAAGGGGAGGCCAGTCACCGGAAATTGCAGCTAAGAGCCCTATTTTACTCACATTCGGGCGATTACTCGGTGGTTCCCGGACGCAATGGATGACGGACGATTGATCCTCTTCCGGCTTGCGCTGGTTCGATCACCGTGCAAAACGCCTCTAACCATGCGATGGTGTGTTTCACGCGCCGAATGAAAGCTGAACGGTAGCTCCAATATGGTAAGATTGATTGGTTATCTCTTTGGATTGGCCTGCGTCCTTTTTCTGGTCGTGGCTGCCGGCGTGGGTATTTATCTCACCGGGATGACCAAGGACCTGCCGAACTACGAGGTTCTTGCCTCCTACGAGCCGCCGGTCGCCACTCGCGTTCATGCCGGCAACGGCGCGCTGATGGCCGAATATGCCCGCGAACGGCGCCTCTTCCTGCCGATCCAGGCGGTGCCCGATCGCGTCAAGGCCGCTTTCTTGTCGGCTGAAGACAAGAACTTCTACAGCCATCCCGGCATCGACATCACGGGGCTTGGGCGCGCGGTCCTCTCGAACCTTCAGAACCTCGGTTCCGGCCGTCGCCCCGAAGGCGCCTCGACCATCACCCAGCAGGTCGCGAAGAACTTCCTTCTGACCGGCGACCAGACGATCGACCGCAAGGTCAAGGAAGCGATCCTTTCCTTCCGTATCGAGCAGACCTATTCCAAGGACAAGATCCTCGAACTCTACCTGAACGAGATCTTCTTCGGCCTCAATTCCTACGGCATTGCAGGTGCTGCGCTCACCTATTTCGACAAGTCGGTGACCGAGCTGACGACGGCCGAGGCCGCCTATCTTGCGGCCCTTCCCAAGGGTCCGGCCAATTATCATCCCTTCCGCCGCGAAAAGGCGGCACTCGAGCGCCGCAACTGGGTCATCGACCGCATGGCCGAGAACGGCTACATCACGCAAGGCGATGCCGACGACGCCAAGAAGCAGCCGCTCGGCGTCAAGCAGCGCCGCACCGGCGCCCATGTCTTCGCATCGGATTATTTCTCCGAGGAAGTCCGCCGTCAGATCATCGACCGCTACGGTGACAAGGCGCTTTACGAAGGCGGGCTTTCGGTCCGCACGTCGCTCGACCCCGATCTTCAGGTCATCGCCCGCCGCGCCCTTCAGAACGGCCTCGTGGAATATGACGAGCGCCGCGGCTTTCATGGCCCGGTAGCGCAGATTGCCACGACCGGCGCGCCTGGAAGCTGGGATTGGGGCCCGGAACTCGCCAAGCAGAAGTCGCTTGCGGACGTGCCGGAATGGAAGCTGGCGGTCGTGACCGAAGTATCGGCAAAGTCCGCCACGATCGGCCTGCAGCCCTCGGCTGACGCGGCCGGCAAGGTCGATGCGGCTCGCGAGACGGGCACGATCAACGGCGACGACATGAAATGGGCCTACCGGGACTCGACCAACACCCGCAAGCCTGCGAAATCGCCGGACGGCGTGCTGAAGCCCGGCGATGTCGTCTACGTGGAACCGATCAATCCGCAGGCCAAGACCTATCGGCTGCGCCAGCCACCGAAAGTCCAGGGCGGTTTCGTCGCCATGGACCCGAATACGGGACGCGTTCTCGCGATGGCAGGCGGCTTCTCCTATTCGCAGTCCGAATTCAACCGCGCCACCCAGGCGATGCGCCAGCCGGGTTCGTCGTTCAAGCCGTTCGTCTATTCGGCAGCGCTCGATAACGGCTATACGCCCGCTTCGGTCATCCTCGACGCCCCGATCGAGATTGTCTCCGGCGGCCAGGTCTGGAAGCCGGAGAACTACGGCGGCGAGGCGGGCGGCCCGTCGACGCTGCGCACCGGCATCGAAAAATCCCGCAACCAGATGACCGTGCGCCTGGCACAGGACATGGGCATGGAACTGGTTGCCGAATATGCCGAGCGTTTCGGCATCTACGACAAGATGCTGCCGGTGCTTGCCATGTCGCTCGGTTCCGGCGAGACGACGGTCATGCGCATGGTCTCGGCCTATGCCGTCATCGCCAACGGCGGCAAGCAGATCAAGCCGACCGTCATCGACCGCATCCAGGATCGCTACGGCAAGACGATCTTCCGCCATGAGGAGCGCGCCTGCGACGGCTGCAACTCCAACGACTGGGCTCATCAGGAAGAACCGAGTATCGTCGATAACCGCGAGCAGGTTCTCGACCCGATGACCGCCTACCAGATCACCTCGATGATGCAGGGCGTGGTGCTGCGCGGCACGGCCGCCGGCAAGATTCCGGTCAAGGACCGCGACGTCGCCGGCAAGACCGGCACCACCAATGATGAAAAGGATGCCTGGTTCGTCGGCTTCACGCCGAACCTGGTCGCCGGCCTTTATATCGGCTTCGATACGCCGACTCCGCTCGGCCGTGCCGGCACCGGCGGTGGTCTTGCCGCGCCTATTTTCGGCGAGTTCCTCGCCCAGGCCGCCAAGCTGACACCTGCCGAAAAGTTCCACGTGCCGGATGGGATGCAGCTCGTCGCCGTCGATCGCAAGACCGGCATGGCGGCCATGGAAGGCCAGCCGGACACGATCGTCGAAGCTTTCAAGCCCGGCACCGGCCCGGCCGACGTCTTCCAGGTCATCGGCGACGGCGAATACATGACCCAGGATCAGATCTTCACCAACTCGCCTCAGGCGCAGCAGGCTGTCACCTCGGGCATGCCGGGTCTGTTCTGATCGCCATCCGAAGCGGCAGCCTTGTCGGCGGGCCTGGGCTTTACATCCGGGCTCGCTGCAACTATGTCCACGGCACTTAAAACCCCAACACAAAGAGCGAAGAACAAGCGCCATGCGTGCGGAAATCATCAATGTAGTCGACGAAATCAAGCAGGCCATAAGCCTGCTGAGGAGGCATCTTTGACTGGGATCAGGCGGTAAGACGACTGGACTGGTTGAACAACAAGTCAGAGGACCCGAACCTCTGGAACGATGCTGCGGAAGCGCAGAAGCTGATGCGCGAGCGCCAGCAGCTCGATGACGGCATCAATGGCGTCAAGGCCATGGAGAGCCAACTCAACGACAATATCGAGCTCATCGAACTCGGCGAGGAAGAGGGCGACGAAGCGATCGTCAAGGAAGCCGAAGATGCGCTGAAGGCGCTGATGGCGGAATCCGGCCGGCGCCAGGTCGAGGCCATGCTGTCGGGCGAAGCGGATGGCAACGACACCTATGTCGAAGTCCATTCCGGCGCCGGTGGCACGGAAAGCCAGGATTGGGCGAACATGCTTCTGCGCATGTACACCCGCTGGGCGGAGCGCCAGCGTTTCAAGGTCGAGTTGCTGGAAGTGCATGATGGCGAAGAAGCGGGCATCAAGTCCGCGACCATCCTCGTCAAGGGCCACAATGCCTATGGTTGGCTGAAGACCGAATCGGGCGTCCACCGTCTGGTCCGCATTTCGCCCTATGACAGCAACGCCCGCCGCCACACCTCGTTCTCGTCCATCTGGGTCTATCCGGTCATCGACGACTCGATCAACATCGAGATCAACGAGAGCGATTGCCGCATCGACACCTATCGTTCGTCGGGCGCCGGCGGCCAGCACGTCAACACCACCGACTCGGCGGTGCGCATCACCCACATTCCGTCGGGCATCGTGGTGCAGTGCCAGCAGGAACGCTCGCAGCACAAGAACAAGGCCAAGGCCTGGGACATGCTGCGTGCGCGGCTCTACGAAGCGGAGTTGAAGAAGCGCGAGGACGCGGCCAATGCCGAGGCTGCTTCCAAGTCCGATATCGGCTGGGGCCACCAAATCCGCTCCTACGTTCTGCAGCCCTACCAGATGGTCAAGGACCTGCGCACAGGCGTGACAAGTACTGCGCCGGACGACGTGCTGGACGGAGATATCAATCCTTTCATGGAAGCGGCCTTGGCGCACCGCATCAGCGGCAAGCCGGATGTGGATGTCGCCGACGTCGACTGACGATCCATGCAACAATCACAAACGAAAGCGGCCGGACCTTGCAAGGTCCGGCCGCTTTTCTTTGGGCAAAGCGCGGTTTATTCCGCCGCAGCCGTCATGGCTCCCTGGCGGCTGCGCAGCACGACAAGCGACAGCAGGAGGACCACCACCGAGCATGTCGCGATGACCGTGACCATCGGCCGCGAGGTGCCGTCGACAAACATGCCGCCGAGGCCAACCACGACCGCTGACGTCACGAACTGGATCGTGCCCATCATCGCCGACGCCGTGCCGGCAATCCGGCCGTGATGTTCGAGCGCCAGCACCGCCGCCGTCGGGATGATCAGGCCGAGGAAGCCGTAGCCGCCGAACAGGAAGGCCGCCATCACATCGAGACGGTCGATGCCGAGCGAGGTGACGAGTGCCAGAAGGACCATCATCGTCGAATAACCGAACACCGCGCTGCGGATCACTTTGCGGAGCCCGATCTTGCGTGAAAGCCAGCCGTTCAGCTGCGACATGCCGATGAAGGCGACCGCATTGCACGAAAAGACGATGCTGTAGAAGGTCGGTGAGAGGCCGTAATGCTCGATCAGCACGAAGGACGAGTTTGCCACATAGATCATGTAGCTCGACATGCCGAAGGAGGCGATCAGCACAAGCCCGAGATAATAGGGGTCCCGGAGCAGCGTGCCATAGGAGTTGAGCGCGCCGGCGAGGCTGCTTTCGCTGCGCGCAGCCGGCAGGCGGGTTTCCTCAAGGAAAAACACGGCAACGACGGCGCCGACCGCACCGGCGCCGACCATCACCCAGAAGATCAGCCGCCAGTCACCGAACACGGTGACGATGCTGCCGGCAAGCGGGGCGAGGATCGGCGAGACGCTGAACACCAGCATCAGCCGCGACATCAACTCGGCTGCGGCCGGACCGGTGTGCAGGTCGCGGACGATGGCGCGGGAGATGACGACGCCGGCGCAGGCGCCCATGCCCTGCAGGAACCGGAAGGCGATCAGCCATTCGATCGAGGGCGACAGCGCGCAGCCGATCGCGCCGATGGCATAAAGCGCGAGGCCGACATAGAGCGGCCGCTTGCGGCCGAACATGTCGGAGAGCGGGCCGTAGGCGATCTGCGACACCGCCATGGCGGCGAAGAAGGAGATCAGGCTCGCCTGTACCTCATGGCTGTTGGCATTGAGGCTGGCGCGGATGGTCGGCAGCGCCGGGAGATACATGTCGAGGGCGAAAAGCCCGATAGCCGAGAGCAGCCCGAGCGACAGGGCATGCGAAGGAGCTCTGCTTTGCATTTGGAAAAAACCTTTCCCGTCACCACATCTGCCGTGGTAACGGCAGGCGAGGACGATTATGGGAGATGAATATGAGAGCCGGCCAGATACGGGAGAGTGGGCCTAAACAATCATGTAAATTATTTTGGACACAATTGTCCAATCCGTCAAGCCCCGCTATAGTGATGTCATGAAAAATTCGTCTGCCGAACTTCCGCGCGATTACGACACCTGGCCGCCGGCGCAGAACAAGCGCCAGGCGATCCTCAATGCTGCAGCCGATGTTTTCGCCCAGGAAGGCTTTGGCGGCGCCAGCATTGATGCGATCGCGGCGAGGGCAGGGGTGTCGCGCCAGACGATCTATAATCAGCTGGGCGACAAGGATAATCTTTTCAAGGTGGTGGTCGCTGAAATCACCGACCGCTCCAGCGCCGGTTTCTTTCGCGTGCTCGATACCTTCCCCGTGGCGCCGCAGGACATCGAGACGGAGCTGACGCAGTTTTCGGCCCAGCTCCTGCGCAAGGCGATCTGCGACCCGAACGGCCGCTGGCTTCGCAAGGTGGTCGAGACCGAAGGCGCTCGCTTCCCTGAGCTTTTCGAGACCTGGAAGGAATACGGGCCGGGCAAGAAATACCCGGCGATCGCAGCCCGCCTGGCGCAGCTCGCCCATGGCGGTTATCTCGAGGTCGACGATCCGGCGCTTGCCGCCCGCCAGTATATGGCGCTTCTGGCGACCGACCTGCGTTACGATCAGCAACTCGGCCGTCAGACGCCCGAATCGGAGATCGACCAGATGGCGGCAAACGCTACCCGCACTTTTTTGCGTGCCTTTTCCCCGAAGCGCTGAGCTTCACGCGAGGGCAATAGGTTCCATCCGCGTGAGCTGACGCTGAGTCAGTTGTTGAACTGTTCGGCGAGAATCCGGTCGGACCAGGAATGGTTCGGATCGGAGAGGATGCGCGCGGTGATTTCCGTCGACTGCGCCACCCGCACCTTCAGCACCGACTTCACCTCGGTATTGTCGGCAACCGCGTTGACCGGCCGCTTGTCCGGTTCGAGGATATGGATGTCGACGCAGACATGGTTCGGTAGCAGCGCCCCACGCCAGCGCCGCGGACGGAAAGCCGAGACCGGCGTCATGGCGAGCAACGGCGCTTCCAGCGGCAGGATCGGGCCATGCGCCGAGAGATTGTAGGCGGTCGAACCGGCGGGCGTCGCGATCATCAGGCCGTCGCAGATCAGTTCCTCCAGCCGCACATGGCCGTCGATCTCCACCCTGAGCTTGGCCGCCTGATAGGATTGCCGGAAAAGATAGACTTCATTGATGGCGAGTGCCACCGACGTCGAACCGTCCTCGTTTTCCGTCGTCATCTTCAGCGGATGAAACTCGTTTTCAACCGATTCGGCCACCCGCTCGTGGAGTTTCTGGGCGCGATAATCGTTCATCAGGAAGCCGACCGAGCCGCAGTTCATCCCATAGACGCTTTTACCCGTATTGATCGTGTCGTGGAGCGTCTGCAGCATGAAACCGTCGCCGCCGAGCGCGATGATCACGTCGGCTTCCTCGGTCGGCACATTGCCATAGAGCCGTACGAGTTCTTCCAGCGCGGATTGTGCTTCCGGGGCTGTCGAGGCGATGATGGAGAACTTGTTCGTCTCAGACGACATGAACGGGCCTTTGAGGGTGCCGCCGCCCGACGGGGCGCGCAAGGGACGCTGTAAACAGGTGAGCTAACATGATCCTGTAACAGGACCATGCCGGCGGGACGGCACTAAGTACAGTAAAAACAGGGTTTTGAACAAGCGCCTTGCGCCATCGCCCGCGCGTGAAACAACGCAACTCGAATGCACGGTATGTGATGTTACGGCGATTTTCTCTTTACAGGAGGGGAAAATCTGGTAACTCCCCACTCGAAAGTGCCCTTGTAGCTCAGTTGGTAGAGCACCTGATTTGTAATCAGGGGGTCCCGGGTTCGAACCCTGGCGGGGGCACCATTAAAATCAATCACTTAATCAAGTAGGCGTTCCAACGCATTCCGACAGCGTTCCTACTCGCCTGTTCCCGCTCGGTTTTTGCTGGAACGGCTGGCGACTTGGAGATTCACGACATGGCCGCCTGACCCCGCCGCCGTTATTCGGTGGAAGCGATTGGAACGTCGGAAACCTTATGCGATCGGCAGGGTTAGGCGGCCGTAGGGCATGTCTGGAAAATCCCACGAGAGGAAATCCAATGTTTGCAAAGATACTCACCGTTGGCGCATTGTCGCTTGGTCTCGCCACTGCCGCGGTCGCCCAGTCGGGTTCGGGATCCGGATCAGTATCCGGCGGCGTTTCGGGCTCAGGTTCTGCGGGAACCAGCGGATCCGCACCGGGATCGGGAACCACTGGCTCCGGCACGCTCAATGGCAATACGACCACCCCGCTGAATGGAGCAGGACGCGGCGCGCTTGATTCCAATTCGACAGGCAGCACGATCGGCAATTCCGGCGGCTCCAAATGCGCGCCCAACAACCTGCCGCAGGGTTCTGGATCCGCCACGACCAATAACCTGCCACAAGGTTCCGGCTCCGCCACGACCAACAATCTGCCGCAAGGTTCCGGCCCCGCGACGCCCAATGCGGACGGAACTCTCGCGCCTGGGCAGGCACAAAACTGCTGATCGAGACCCGTGCGGCAAGCGGAAGGCCTTCTTCTGCTTGCCGCTTCAGTTTCTGAAAACCGTGCAGGGCACGGCGTGTGTCCTGATCCTGGCACACAAATCGATAGCCTCAGCTCTGGTGGCGCGGCCGATCCGCGCCGCATAGCGCGGGCGATGGCCGAAATTGCCGCGTTTCTGCCGCACGACGAGCGCCCGTTCCGAGTTGAGCGGCGCTGGCAGGCGGCTGATCGTGGTGGCAAACAGCTGGCTGGCGATATTCGGATTGTAGTGCGCGGAAAGCTGCACGCCCCAAGGCGCCCAATCCGCCGACGCGATCAAGACGGCCTCGTTGAGCCGCCTCGTATTGGCGAGCCGTAGGCAGCCGTCGAGGAAGGGTTTTCCGGGATCGAGAGCCTGAGCCGCCGTCTTCGGCGGATCGCCCTTCCACGTTTCTGCGGAATGGCCGGTAATCGCAAACACGTAGTCGCGCGTCTCGATCGGCAGCCGCCCGGTCGTCAGGAATGTTTCGAGACCTGCTTCGCCCGCATTATAGGCTGCGGCGGCAAGGCCGAGATTGCCAAAACGGTCGCGCAGATCCCTGAGATAGAGAGCGGATGCCGCAAGCGCTTCGATGACATCGAAGCTGTTTCTCAGGCCGCGGATTCTTGCGGTTTCCGGCATGAACTGCGCGATGCCCTCGGCCCCTTTCGGGCTCACCGCATTGGCCCGGAACAGGCTTTCCCGCCAGACCAGCCGTGCGAAAAATTCCGGCGGCAGCCCGTTCTTCTCGGCCAGCCGTTGCATCACCTGGCAGAGATCCTGATTGTAGGTTTCGGCGCGGACGCACAATCGACCAATCTCGTCCGATGCCGCACGCTCGTATCGGCATTCGGGAGCGGCGGAGTCTTCGGCAGCACCGACACTCCCACCGGAGGGCGGAACAGCCAAGGACAGGCCCAAGCCTATTTGCATGAGGCGGCGAAACATCATCGATAGGCAATATGCCCAACCGGAGCGCAGCTTTAAAGCCTTCGACGGCACGATTGCTCCAAAAGCGACTGGCACGGATGGTCCAGCACCGGGTCACAGCCCAGGTGATTTTCGCTTGCCCGATCTGCGGGACAACTCTTGCAAAGAGCCCAAAAACTCCAGGCCCGCCGCCTTCGAGACTGCCCTAGTGCATTTTTCCGACGCCGGTATAGGTAAAGCCATGGGCTTCCACCTCCCGCGCGCGATAGACATTGCGCAGGTCGACGAGAACCGGGCTCTTCATGACGGATTTCAGGCGTTCGAGATCGAGTGCGCGAAATTCGTTCCATTCGGTGACGAGAACCGCGACATCGGCGCCTTCGGCGGCCTGATAGGGGCCGTCGGCGAATTCGATAGCCATCAGCTGCCGGGCGTTTTCCATGCCTTCCGGATCGTAGCCGGAAACGATCGCGCCGGCATCCTGCAGCGTCTGGACGACGGCGATCGCCGGGCTGTCGCGCATGTCGTCCGTATTTGGCTTGAAGGTCAGCCCGAAGACGGCGACCTTCTTGCCGCGCACGTCGCCGCCGGCAGCCGCGATCACCTTGCGGCCCATCGCCCGCTTGCGGGTGTCGTTGACGGCGATGGTGGTTTCGATCAGTCGGACCGGGCTTTCATAATCCTGAGCGGTCTTGGCGAGCGCCAGCGTGTCCTTCGGGAAGCAGGAGCCGCCATAGCCAGGGCCGGCATGCAGGAATTTCGAGCCGATGCGGCCGTCGAGGCCGATGCCGCGCGAAACGTCCTGGACGTCGGCGCCGACGCGCTCGCAAAGATCGGCCATTTCGTTGATGAAGGTGATCTTCATCGCCAGGAAGGCGTTTGCGGCGTATTTGATCAGTTCGGAGGTCCGGCGGCTGGTGAAGAGGAGCGGCGACTGGTTGAGATAGAGCGGACGATAGACTTCCGTCATCACTCCGCGGGCGCGCTCGTCGGAAAGGCCGACGACGATCCGGTCCGGACGCTTGAAGTCCTCGATCGCAGCACCTTCGCGCAAAAACTCCGGGTTGGAGACGACGGCGAAATCCGCATCCGGATTGGTTTCGCGGATGATCCGCTCCACCTCGTCGCCGGTGCCGACCGGAACCGTCGACTTGGTGACGATGACGGTGAAGCCGGTCAACGCCTCGGCGATTTCGCGTGCTGCGGCATGGACATAGCCGAGATCGGCATGGCCGTCGCCGCGGCGCGACGGGGTGCCGACTGCGATGAAGACGACATCGGCAGCGGCCACGGCGGGGCCGAGTTCCGTGGTGAAGGAAAGGCGACGGGATTTGACGTTCGATTCGACCAGCGCCTCGAGGCCCGGCTCGAAGATCGGGATGACGCCTTGTTTCAGCGCCTCGATCTTTTCGGCAGCCTTGTCGACGCAGATCACGTCATGTCCGAAATCCGCAAAGCAGGCTCCCGACACGAGGCCGACATAACCCGATCCAACCATCACAATACGCATCAATGATCCTCATCTTTATCCGGTAATCTCACGCGCAGCGGTTTCCTAAGCGCATCCGAAAGGGAATGCAACGCGTCGGATTGGTTGCCTGTGGCGGCTTTGGTCAGGCGTTACCGGAGCGGCCTGGCTGACCAACGTTACGGGGTAATGACAATAGGATTGCTGCTACGGCTTTCCAGGGCGCGATCCCCAGGCGATGAAATCGGGATTGGCGAAATCCAGCATGTCTGCGCGGCCGGTCTTGCCATAGGTAAGCGGTGCCCCGTCGAGCGTGACCGTGCTGCCGCCGGCGGCACGGAGCACGGCGTCTCCGGCGGCCGTGTCCCATTCCATGGTTCGGCCGAAGCGGGGGTAGAGGTCGGCGATACCCTCCGCCAGCAGGCAGAATTTCAGCGAGGAACCAATGCTGCGGATATCGGCGGCGCCTGACTTTTCGAGGAAGGCCTCGGTCTCGGCGGAATTATGCGAGCGGCTCGCAACGCAGATCGGACGGGCCTCGACCGGCCTTGCGACGACCGGCACCCGGTTCGTCACCGCGAATTCGTCGTCGATCACAAGTTTTTCCGCCCGTCCGCCGCCACCGAGATAGGCGACCTTGAGGGCGGGCGCATAAACGACACCGAGTATCGGCATGCCGTTCTCGATCAGGGCGATGTTGACCGTGAAATCCTCGCGATCGTTGATGAACTCCTTGGTGCCGTCGAGCGGATCGACCAGGATGAAGGAGCGTCCCTCGATCGACGGGATGCGCCCCATCGCAACCGATTCTTCGGCGACGACGGGAATGTCCGGAAAGGCTTGGGCGAGTTCGGCGAGGATGATCTCTTCGGCCCGTTCGTCCGCCTCCGTGACCGGGGATTTATCAGCCTTGTAGCTGGTGTTGGGTCCGGCCCTGTAGATGTCCAGGATGGCTTTGCCCGCAAGCAGCGCGGCTTTTTCGAATGTGGCGAGCATGAATTCCATGGCGGCTGGTCACGTCGGTTGGGTAGACTTCCAATGACACGTTTGCCCCGCGCATGGGAGTCTAAAACGGCTCGGCTCAACCGGCCTTGGCGAGATGCTGCTGTGTCGCGTAGAGCGCGATCGCGGCGGCGTTCGAGACGTTGAGCGATTTGATAGCGCCCGGCATGTCGAGACGGGCAAGCGCGTTGACCGTCTCGCGGGTCTTCTGACGCAGGCCCTTGCCCTCGGAACCAAGCACCAGGGCGATCCGGCCGCCGGCAAACGTGCCTTCGAGTGGGGCGGGGCCTTCCGAATCGAGCCCGATCGTCTGGAAGCCGAGCCGGTGCAGTTCCTCGATCGCGTCGGCGAGATTGGTAATCTGTATATAAGGTATCAGTTCCAGCGCGCCGGAGGCCGATTTTGCAAGTACGCCGGATTCGGTCGGGCTATGTCTCTGGGTGGTGATGACCGCGCCGGCGCCGAAAGCGACCGCTGAGCGCATGATCGCGCCGACATTGTGCGGGTCGGTCACCTGGTCGAGAACCAGCAGAAGCGGACTCGCCTTCAGCGCTTCCAGCCGGCGCATGGGGAGGGGCCGCGTTTCCAGCATCACGCCCTGATGAATGGCCTCGGGGCCGAGCACCTTGTCGATATCCTGGGGCGAAACGAATTCGATCGGAAAGGACAATGTCTCCGGCTCGCCGATATCGAGCCGCGCGAAGGCGTTCTGGGTCACCGACAGCTTGATGAGCTTGCGCTCGGGATTGTCGAGGGCGGCGCGCACCGTGTGCAGGCCATAAAGGAAGACCTGTTCCGGCTGAAGCTGCGGCGGTTTCCAGTCCTTGTTGGATTTCGGCCGCTTCAAGGGCGGCGTCGGAATTTCCCCGCGTTCGCGCTTGGAGTCGCGCACGGCGCGCCGAAGCGTTGCGTAATGGGTGTCGCGGGTGGATTTGTCTTGTTTGTCGTCCTTGCTCATTAGGTCTTATAGCCATCCTCACTCTCCGGGCAAAGCCCTCGACGGGGAGGCGGGTCGAAAGTGCGACTGATTTATTTTCGTCATTTTTGCTTCTTCCTCGTGTTGACAGACGAGAACGAGGCGGTCATATACGCGGCGCAGATCGAGGGGCGGCAAGCTTCCAAGATCTGACGAACTTGGTCTCACGATCCGGACGAAAAACTGGAGAGATGCCCGAGTGGTTAAAGGGGACGGACTGTAAATCCGTTGGCTCAGCCTACGTTGGTTCAAATCCAACTCTCTCCACCATTCGTCTCTGATCGGACACCACACCGCGGGTATAGCTCAATGGTAGAGCAGCAGCCTTCCAAGCTGAATACGCGGGTTCGATTCCCGCTACCCGCTCCATAATCTCAACCATTTACAATGACGGCGTGCCAGTCGGTGCAACGCTTTCCTGCATCTCCGTTGAAGCGGGTCCGGCGATCGCGCGGCTTGCGCCATGCTGTGGGACACTAGACACTGCCTCAGCCGGAACGAGGCATGTTTCCCCGCATCGTTTTGAGCCGCGCATCCGGTGCCGAGGGGCCGCCGGTAGGTACGGCAGCTGACAAACGATCCCGGAACAAACTTTTGTGCTATACTAACATGATAAAGGCGGACCTGGAGCCCTGCGGCCTTACCCGGCCGCGGGGCTTTTTTGCGCTTCTGGCGCACGTCAATTCGCCGAAGCCCGAAGTCAGAGCCGGTCCGGATCTTGAACTGAGGGCGTGCTGAACCGACCGCCCCCGGGCATTTTCAAGCCGATTTGCCCCGCTCCCCTTGTCCGGGCGCGCGTCGTAATTATGTCTTGCGCATTCTAGTGGAAAGCCTTAAACGGCGACACCAAACCCGGTCGCCGGGTCCACCCTTATGTTCACAGGAAGCATTCAATGGCAAAGAGCAAGTTTGAGCGCAACAAGCCGCACGTCAACATTGGCACGATCGGTCACGTTGACCATGGCAAGACGTCGCTGACGGCCGCGATCACGAAGTACTTCGGCGAGTACAAGGCCTATGACCAGATCGACGCGGCTCCTGAAGAAAAGGCACGCGGCATCACCATTTCGACGGCGCACGTCGAATATGAGACGCCGGCCCGCCACTATGCCCACGTCGACTGCCCCGGCCACGCCGACTATGTGAAGAACATGATCACCGGTGCTGCGCAGATGGACGGCGCGATCCTGGTTTGCTCGGCTGCCGACGGCCCGATGCCGCAGACCCGCGAGCACATCCTGCTCGCCCGTCAGGTTGGCGTTCCGGCAATCGTGGTGTTCCTAAACAAGGTCGACCAGGTCGACGACGCCGAGCTTCTCGAGCTCGTCGAACTGGAAGTGCGCGAACTTCTGTCGTCCTACGACTTCCCGGGCGACGACATTCCGATCATCAAGGGTTCGGCACTGGCTGCTCTTGAAGATTCGGACAAGAAGATCGGCGAAGATTCGATCCGCGAGCTGATGGCCGCCGTCGACGCCTACATCCCGACGCCTGAGCGCCCGATCAACCTGCCGTTCCTGCTGCCGATCGAAGACGTGTTCTCGATCTCGGGCCGTGGTACGGTCGTGACCGGCCGCGTCGAGCGTGGCATTGTCAAGGTTGGCGAAGAAGTCGAGATCGTCGGCATCCGCGCCACCACCAAGACGACGGTGACCGGCGTTGAAATGTTCCGCAAGCTGCTCGACCAGGGCCAGGCCGGCGACAACATCGGCGCGCTGATCCGTGGCGTCCAGCGTGACGGCGTCGAGCGTGGCCAGATCCTGTGCAAGCCGGGTTCGGTCAAGCCGCACAAGAAGTTCATGGCTGAAGCCTACATCCTGACGAAAGAAGAAGGCGGTCGTCATACGCCGTTCTTCACCAACTACCGTCCGCAGTTCTACTTCCGCACGACGGACGTGACGGGCATCGTCTCGCTGCCGGAAGGCACGGAAATGGTCATGCCGGGCGACAACGTGACCGTTGCCGTCGAGCTGATCGTTCCGATCGCGATGGAAGAAAAGCTGCGCTTCGCAATCCGCGAAGGCGGCCGTACCGTCGGCGCCGGCATCGTCGCCTCGATCATCGAGTAATCGATAGCGACATTGGAATAGATAAGGCCCTGCCGGCGACGGCGGGGCCTTTTGCATTCGGCCCTGACCCTCTGGCAATTGGGAGGTTCACCCGGAGTCAGCATGTCGAAAACAGGTCGTTCTCGTAACGGAAACGGCGTTCCGGCGCCCGACATATCACAGCTTGCCGAGCTCATGGGATGGCGGCCCGCCGGCCACGGACACGCGACCTGCGGCGCCACGGTGCTCAGGGGCTGGTGCGCTGCCGCCGTCGTGCTCTGTGGCCACTGTCAATCGCACGTACCCTTGAAGAGACATATTTTCTGGGGCGCATACGGAGTGGGGGTGGGCGAGATCATCAGGCGGAGCAAGTCTCCGCTCGGTGACTGGCTGCGGAAGAGGTGCTTTCGGTGGCCCGGATGGCGGAGACATCCGAGGTTGGGCCGAAAGCTCAGGTGAACGGTTCGGATATTCAAAAATGCGCTTGCAAAGCGCAGCGCATCCCCTTAAAGGGAGCGCCTAGCCAGTTGGCGGCGAGCCGGAGTTTCCGGTTTACGTTCCGCCAAGGTTGAAGGGGTGTAGCTCAGTTGGTAGAGCGGCGGTCTCCAAAACCGCAGGTCGTCGGTTCAAGCCCGGCCGCCCCTGCCATTTTCAGATGATTGGCGCGAGATTATCCGCAGCGGAATTGTCGGGAAATGGCCGTCGTACAAAACGGCGAAATTTCATCGAACACTGTTTTCCCTCTTGTGTAAAGGGGAAGGGGTGTTTATGTAGGTCAAAACAGACACGCGGTGCGTGGGGCTGAGAGAGTTCAGCTTTACGCGCCGTAATTGCGTGGGCAATCTATGGCATCCAAAACCAATCCCGTTACGTTTCTGCGCCAAGTGCGCTCCGAGACGACGAAAATCCATTGGCCGTCTCGTCGTGAGACCATGATTTCCACGGCCATGGTTCTGGTTATGGTTGTGTTCGCTGCGCTGTTTTTCTTCGCTGCAGACCAGCTTATGGGATGGTTGCTCCGTCTCGTACTGAACGTCAGCGTTTGATCCTGGAGAATAAAGATGGCGGCGCGTTGGTACATCGTCCACGCATATTCTAATTTTGAGAAGAAGGTGGCCGAGGACATCGAGAACAAGGCTCGCCAGAAGGGGCTTGAGCACCTGTTCGAAAAGATCCTCGTGCCGACCGAAAAGGTCGTCGAGGTGCGCCGCGGCCGTAAGGTTGATTCCGAGCGCAAGTTCTTTCCGGGTTACGTCATGGTTCGGGCCAACCTGACCGATGAAGCCTATCACCTGATCAAGAACACGCCGAAGGTTACCGGCTTCCTTGGTTCCGACAACAAGCCGGTGCCGATCCCGGACTTCGAAGCCGAGCGCATTCTCGGTCAGGTTCAGGAAGGTGTCGAGCGGCCGAAGTCCTCGATCACCTTCGAAATCGGCGAGCAGGTCCGCGTGTCGGACGGTCCGTTCGCGTCGTTCAACGGCACCGTACAGGATGTCGACGAAGAGCGTTCGCGCCTCAAGGTCGAGGTCTCGATCTTCGGTCGTGCGACCCCGGTCGAGCTGGAATACGCCCAGGTCGAAAAGGTCTGATGAATTTCGAAATGGGGCCTGCTGTTTGCGCAGCGGGTCTCGTGCGGCGTTTGCCGCAAGCGCGTGGGAGGAACGGTGCCTTAGCCGGGCATTTTGGCCGAACCACGCAACCGCAGCCGCCGGCGAAAGCCGGCATGTCGGACCGGGAAACCGGTCTCTAATGAGCCGGGTAACCGGTCTCTCGAAAGGCAGAGAGTTATGGCTAAGAAAGTTATGGGCCACCTCAAGCTGCAGGTAAAGGCAGGGTCGGCCAATCCGTCCCCGCCGATCGGTCCTGCACTTGGTCAGCGCGGCATCAACATCATGGAATTCTGCAAGGCGTTCAACGCCGCCACGCAGGAAATGGAAAAGGGCATGCCGATCCCAGTCGTCATCACCTATTTCCAGGACAAGTCCTTCACCTTCGCGATGAAGCAGCCTCCGGTCAGCTATTGGCTGAAGAAGGAAGCGAAGATCACCTCGGGTTCGAAGACCCCGGGCAAGGGCGCCAAGGCTGGCACCCTGACCAAGGCTCAGATCCAGACCATCGCCCAGGCGAAGATGAAGGATCTGAACGCGGCCGATCTCGAAGGCGCAATGGCCATGATCGAGGGCTCTGCCCGCGCCATGGGCCTGGAAGTGGTGGCTTAACATGGTAAAGCTTGCAAAGCGTATTCAGAAGATCCGCGAAGGCGTCGATCCGACCAAGCTGGTCGCCCTGACGGAAGCCATTTCGATGGTCAAGGTTCGCGCCACGGCGAAGTTCGACGAAACCGTCGAAATCTCCATGAACCTCGGCGTCGATCCGCGTCACGCAGACCAGATGGTCCGCGGCGTGGTCAACCTGCCGAACGGTACCGGCCGTGACGTTCGCGTCGCCGTTTTCGCACGTGGCGCCAAGGCTGACGAAGCCAAGGCTGCCGGTGCAGACATCGTCGGCGCCGAAGATCTGGTCGAAATCGTTCAGGGCGGCAAGATCGACTTCGATCGCTGCATCGCCACCCCGGACATGATGCCGCTCGTCGGTCGTCTCGGTAAGGTTCTCGGCCCGCGCGGCATGATGCCGAACCCGAAGGTCGGAACCGTCACCATGGACGTCACGGGCGCCGTCAAGGCTTCCAAGGGCGGCGCTGTCGAGTTCCGCGTCGAGAAGGCTGGCATCATCCACGCCGGCATCGGCAAGGCTTCCTTCGAAGCCAAGGCCCTCGAAGAGAACATCAAGGCTTTCGCCGATGCGGTCATTAAGGCCAAGCCGGCTGGTGCGAAGGGTAACTACGTCAAGCGCGTAGCGATTTCCTCGACCATGGGTCCGGGCGTCAAGATCGATCCGTCGACGGTGACGATCTAAAGTTCTGTCCAGCGCCTTTGGGTTCTGGACTGCATGAATTCCCGGTCCTTCGGGGCCGGGAATTTCCCAGGGAAACCTGGGAATTCCTGTCCGAGATTGCGGGTGGTTTCGACCTTAATCACTTGATGCCTGCATGAGACGGGTAAGACCCGAGATTTTTGAGGCGCTAGCGCGCTTTACGAATTCGGTTCGAGCCTAGTGTGCCTTGTGCCTGGAGCCCCAGTGGCGACAGTGCGAGGGGACAGGATCCTCAAGCGTCGCTTGGGGTCCTAATCAAGGGATCCCTTGAGGCAAAGGCAACCCGATGGGGCCTGCAGGATTGCGGTCCCGTCAACTGGAGACAGACAGTGGAAAGAGCGGAAAAGCGCGAATTTGTCACGGAGCTGAACGAAGTCTTCAAGGCTTCTGGTTCGGTTGTCGTGGCCCACTATGCTGGTGTCACAGTTGCGCAGATGAACGATTTTCGTTCGAAGATGCGCGCTGCTGGCGGCACCGTCAAAGTCGCGAAGAACCGTCTGGCCAAGATCGCTCTTCAGGGTACGGAGTCGGAAGGGATGTCAAATCTCTTCAAGGGTCAGACGCTGATCGCATTCAGCGAAGACCCGGTAACGGCTCCGAAGGTCGTCATGGATTTCGCCAAGACCAATGACAAGATCATTGTTCTGGGCGGTTCCATGGGTGCAACCACGCTCACTGCGGATGCGGTCAAGTCGCTTGCGACCCTGCCTTCGCTGGACGAGCTTCGCGGCAAGCTGCTGGGCCTCTTGAATGCCCCGGCATCGCGTATCGCGACGGTTGTTGCAGCACCGGCAAGCCAGCTTGCCCGCGTGTTCGCGGCCTACGCCAAGAAGGACGAGGAAGCCGCTTAAGGCGGTTTTTCGCTGTTCATACCCAAATCAAGTTCGAACCGAATATAAGGAACTATCAAAATGGCTGATCTCGCAAAGATCGTTGAAGACCTCTCTGCTCTGACCGTTCTGGAAGCCGCTGAGCTTTCCAAGCTGCTCGAAGAGAAGTGGGGCGTATCTGCAGCTGCTCCGGTAGCTGTCGCTGCTGCTGGCGGTGGCGCTGCTGCTGCTGTCGTTGAAGAAGAAAAGACCGAGTTCGACGTCATCCTCGCTGATGCCGGCGCCAACAAGATCAACGTCATCAAGGAAGTCCGCGCCATCACCGGCCTGGGCCTCAAGGAAGCCAAGGATCTCGTTGAAGCCGCTCCGAAGGCTGTCAAGGAAGGCGTCAACAAGGCTGAAGCCGCTGACCTCAAGAAGAAGCTTGAGGACGCCGGCGCCAAGGTCGACGTTAAGTAATATCGGAATGCGGCGGGAGGGGTCTCCTCTCCCGCCGGTTTCCTCCGAACATATTACCCAGGAACCGTCAAAACGGTTCCTGGGTAATGGGTTCTCAAGAGGATGGTCCCGAATCGAACAGAAAAGGCAATCCGGCCTGGCGTGTTCGAGAGGTGGGACGAGATTGGGAATACCCATTGATCGACGGGATCGACTGGCCAGCGAACCCCGTCCGTTGCAGGCCCGGATGCAAGTTTGAAGGAGCGACGATGGCTCAGACCCTTTCTTTTAATGGTCGCAGGCGCGTACGCAAGTTTTTTGGAAAAATCCCCGAAGTCACTGAGATGCCGAACCTCATCGAGGTTCAGAAGGCATCCTATGACCAGTTCCTGATGGTCGATGAACCGAAGGGCGGTCGTCCGGACGAAGGTCTGAACGCCGTCTTCCGGTCGGTCTTCCCGATCACCGATTTTTCCGGCGCCTCCATGCTCGAATTCGTATCCTACGAATTCGAACTGCCGAAGTTCGACGTGGAAGAATGCCGTCAGCGCGATCTGACCTATGCAGCGCCGCTTAAGGTGACACTGCGTCTCATCGTGTTCGATATCGACGAGGATACGGGCGCAAAGTCGATCAAGGACATCAAGGAGCAGTCGGTCTACATGGGCGACATGCCGCTCATGACCGATAACGGTACGTTCATCGTGAACGGCACCGAGCGCGTGATCGTGTCCCAGATGCACCGTTCGCCGGGCGTCTTCTTTGACCACGACAAGGGCAAGAGCCATTCTTCCGGCAAGCTGCTCTTCGCTGCCCGCGTCATCCCGTATCGCGGTTCCTGGCTCGACATCGAATTCGACGCCAAGGATATCGTCTACGCCCGCATCGACCGCCGCCGTAAGATCCCAGTGACCTCGCTGCTGATGGCGCTTGGCATGGACGGCGAAGAAATCCTGTCGACCTTCTATACGAAGTCGTCCTATCAGCGCGACGGCGATGGCTGGCGGATTCCGTTCCAGCCGGAAACCCTGAAGGGTGCCAAGACCCTTTCCGACATGATCGACGCCGATACCGGCGAAGTGGTTGTCGAATCCGGCAAGAAGCTCACGCCGCGCCTTCTCCGTCAGCTGACGGACAAGGGCCTGAAGGCGTTGAAGGCAACCAATGACGACATCTACGGCAACTATCTTGCCGAAGACATCGTCAACGCGGCAACCGGCGAGATCTACCTCGAAGCCGGCGACGAGATCGACGAAAAGACCCTGCCGGTCATCCTCAATGCAGGTTTCGACGAAGTTCCGGTTCTCGGCATCGACCATATCAATGTCGGCGCCTACATCCGCAACACGCTGTCGGCCGACAAGAACGAGAACCGTCAGGACGCTCTGTTCGACATCTACCGCGTCATGCGTCCGGGTGAACCGCCGACCATGGAATCGGCCGAAGCCATGTTCAACTCGCTGTTCTTCGATTCGGAGCGTTACGACCTCTCCGCTGTCGGCCGCGTCAAGATGAACATGCGCCTCGACCTCGAAGTCGCCGACACCGTCCGTACGCTGCGCAAGGACGACATTCTGGCCGTAGTCCGGATGCTGGTCGAACTGCGCGACGGCAAGGGCGAAATCGACGACATCGACAACCTCGGCAACCGCCGCGTCCGTTCTGTCGGCGAACTGATGGAAAATCAGTATCGCCTTGGCCTGCTCCGCATGGAGCGCGCCATCAAGGAACGCATGTCGTCGATCGAGATCGATACCGTCATGCCGCAGGACCTGATCAACGCGAAGCCGGCAGCCGCCGCGGTTCGCGAATTCTTCGGCTCCTCGCAGCTGTCGCAGTTCATGGACCAGGTGAACCCGCTTTCGGAAATCACCCACAAGCGCCGTCTTTCGGCACTTGGTCCGGGTGGTCTGACCCGCGAGCGCGCCGGCTTCGAAGTCCGCGACGTTCACCCGACCCATTACGGCCGTATTTGCCCGATCGAAACGCCGGAAGGCCCGAACATCGGTCTGATCAACTCGCTTGCAACTTTTGCCCGCGTCAACAAGTACGGCTTCATCGAAAGCCCGTACCGCAAGATCATCGACGGTGTGGTGACGAAGGAAGTGCTTTACCTCTCCGCTATGGAAGAGGCGAAGTATTACGTCGCACAGGCGAACGCCGAACTGGATAAGAACGGCTCTTTCGTGGAAGAGTTCGTCGTCTGCCGTCATGCCGGCGAAGTCATGCTGTCCCCGCGCGACACCATCAACCTGATGGACGTCTCGCCGAAGCAGCTCGTTTCGGTCGCGGCAGCTCTGATCCCGTTCCTGGAAAACGACGACGCCAACCGCGCTCTCATGGGCTCGAACATGCAGCGTCAGGCCGTGCCGCTGGTACGTGCTGAAGCTCCGTTCGTCGGCACCGGCATGGAACCGGTCGTCGCTCGCGACTCCGGCGCAGCCATCGCTGCCCGCCGTGGCGGCGTGGTCGACCAGGTCGACGCGACGCGTATCGTTATCCGCGCCACCGAAGACCTCGATCCGTCGAAGTCGGGCGTCGATATCTATCGTCTGCAGAAGTTCCAGCGTTCGAACCAGAACACCTGCGTCAACCAGCGTCCGCTGGTCGCCGTCGGCGACATCCTGAACAAGGGCGACATCATTGCCGACGGTCCGTCGACGGACCTTGGTGACTTGGCGCTCGGCCGCAACGCGCTCGTCGCGTTCATGCCCTGGAACGGCTACAACTACGAAGACTCGATCCTGCTCTCCGAGCGCATCGTGTCGGACGACGTGTTCACCTCCATTCACATAGAAGAATTCGAAGTGATGGCGCGTGACACCAAGCTTGGTCCGGAAGAAATCACCCGCGACATTCCGAACGTTTCGGAAGAAGCGCTGAAGAACCTCGACGAAGCCGGCATCGTCTACATCGGCGCCGAAGTCCAGCCGGGCGACATCCTCGTCGGCAAGATCACTCCGAAGGGCGAAAGCCCGATGACGCCGGAAGAAAAGCTTCTGCGCGCCATCTTCGGTGAAAAGGCCTCCGACGTTCGCGACACCTCCATGCGCATGCCCCCGGGCACGTTCGGCACGGTCGTCGAAGTCCGCGTCTTCAACCGTCACGGTGTGGAGAAGGACGAACGCGCCATGGCGATCGAGCGTGAGGAAATCGAACGCCTCGCCAAGGACCGCGACGACGAACAGGCAATTCTCGACCGCAACGTCTATGGCCGTCTGACGGATATGCTGCGCGGCCAGATGTCGGTTGCCGGTCCGAAGGGCTTCAAGAAGGGCATCGAGCTCACCAACGCCGTCATCTCCGAATATCCCCGCTCGCAGTGGTGGATGTTCGCAGTCGAGGACGAAAAGGTGCAGGGCGAAGTCGAAGCGCTCCGCGGCCAGTACGACGAATCCAAGTCGCGCCTTGAACAGCGCTTCATGGACAAGGTCGAAAAGGTCCAGCGCGGCGACGAAATGCCTCCGGGCGTCATGAAGATGGTCAAGGTCTTCGTCGCTGTGAAGCGCAAGATCCAGCCGGGCGACAAGATGGCTGGCCGTCACGGCAACAAGGGCGTCGTGTCGCGCATCGTACCGGTCGAGGACATGCCGTTCCTCGAAGACGGCACGCATGTCGACATCGTTCTGAACCCGCTCGGCGTGCCTTCGCGCATGAACGTCGGTCAGATCCTCGAGACGCACCTGGCGTGGGCTTGCGCCGGCATGGGCAAGCGTATCGGCGCGATGCTTGAAGAGTACCGCAAGTCGAACGATATCACCGACTTGAAGAAAGAGCTGACGGAAGCCTATCAGAGTGAGGCAAACGCTGAAGTTGCCAGCTTCGACGACGACTCTCTCGTTCGTCTGGCCGAGCAGTCCAAGCGTGGTCTGTCGATCGCAACGCCGGTCTTCGACGGTGCGCATGAGCCGGACGTCGCAGCGATGCTGACCAAGGCGGGCCTCGATCCGTCCGGTCAGTCGGTCCTCTATGACGGCCGTACCGGTGAGCAGTTCGACCGCAAGGTGACTGTCGGCTACATGTACATGATCAAGCTGAACCACCTCGTGGACGACAAGATCCACGCGCGTTCGATCGGTCCGTACTCGCTGGTCACCCAGCAGCCGCTCGGTGGCAAGGCGCAGTTCGGCGGCCAGCGCTTCGGCGAAATGGAAGTCTGGGCGCTCGAAGCCTATGGCGCCGCCTACACGCTGCAGGAAATGCTGACCGTGAAGTCGGACGACGTGGCCGGCCGTACCAAGGTCTACGAAGCGATCGTTCGCGGTGACGACACGTTCGAGGCAGGCATTCCGGAGAGCTTCAACGTTCTCGTCAAGGAAATGCGCTCTCTCGGCCTGTCCGTCGAGCTCGAGAACTCGAAGATCGACGAGGCGAATGCCGGTCAGTTGCCCGACGCAGCCGAATAAAACGACAAGCCGGCGCGCGCCAGGAATGGGCGCGTGCCACTCCCACCTCCGGTATCCGCCGGAAGGACAGGGGATTTTTGCCGCATTTCGCGGCTAATACTGTTTTAGAGCATCGGGCGGTCCCTCCCGGGAATTCGGACCGTTTCGATCGCCAGCCGAGGGCTTCCGCCCCTAAAGGAGATAGGCATGAACCAAGAGGTCATGAATCTTTTCAATCCGCAGGTGCCTGCACAGCACTTCGATTCGATCCGTATCTCGATCGCGTCTCCGGAGAAGATTCTCTCCTGGTCCTACGGCGAGATCAAAAAGCCGGAGACCATCAACTACCGTACCTTCAAGCCTGAGCGCGACGGCCTTTTCTGCGCGCGCATCTTCGGGCCGATCAAGGACTATGAGTGCCTGTGCGGCAAGTACAAGCGCATGAAGTACAAGGGCATCATCTGCGAAAAGTGCGGCGTCGAAGTCACGCTGTCGCGCGTTCGCCGTGAGCGCATGGGCCATATCGAGCTCGCCGCTCCCGTCGCCCATATCTGGTTCCTGAAGTCGCTTCCGTCGCGCATCTCGACCCTTCTCGACATGACGCTGAAGGATGTCGAGCGCGTTCTGTATTTCGAGAACTACATCGTCACTGAGCCGGGCCTCACCTCGCTCAAGGAAAACCAGCTTCTTTCCGAAGAAGAATACATGATCGCCGTCGACGAGTTCGGCGAAGATCAGTTCACGGCGATGATCGGCGCCGAGGCCATCTACGAGATGCTCGCCTCGATGAATCTCGAAAAGATCGCCGGCGACCTGCGTTCGGAACTTGCCGACACCACGTCGGACCTGAAGCAGAAGAAGCTGATGAAGCGCCTGAAGATCGTCGAGAACTTCATGGAATCGGGCAACCGTCCGGAATGGATGATCATGAAGGTCGTCCCGGTCATCCCGCCGGACCTGCGCCCGCTGGTTCCGCTCGATGGCGGCCGCTTTGCGACCTCGGACCTCAACGATCTCTATCGTCGCGTCATCAACCGTAACAACCGTCTGAAGCGCCTGATCGAACTGCGCGCTCCGGGCATCATCATCCGCAACGAAAAGCGCATGCTGCAGGAATCTGTGGACGCGCTGTTCGACAACGGCCGTCGTGGCCGCGTCATCACCGGCGCCAACAAGCGTCCGCTGAAGTCGCTGTCCGACATGCTCAAGGGCAAGCAGGGCCGCTTCCGCCAGAACCTTCTCGGCAAGCGCGTCGACTATTCCGGCCGTTCTGTCATCGTGACCGGTCCGGAACTGAAGCTGCACCAGTGCGGCCTGCCGAAGAAGATGGCGCTCGAACTGTTCAAGCCGTTCATCTACGCCCGCCTCGACGCCAAGGGTTACTCCTCGACCGTCAAGCAGGCCAAGAAGCTGGTTGAAAAGGAAAAGCCGGAAGTCTGGGATATCCTCGACGAGGTCATCCGCGAGCATCCGGTCCTCCTGAACCGCGCACCGACGCTGCACCGCCTGGGCATCCAGGCCTTCGAACCGATCCTGGTCGAAGGCAAGGCGATCCAGCTGCATCCGCTCGTCTGCACGGCCTTCAACGCCGACTTCGACGGTGACCAGATGGCCGTTCACGTGCCGCTGTCGCTCGAAGCTCAGCTCGAAGCCCGCGTGCTGATGATGTCGACGAACAACATCCTGCACCCTGCAAACGGCGCACCGATCATCGTTCCGTCGCAGGACATGGTTCTCGGCCTCTACTATCTGGCGATCATGAACCAGAACGAGCCGGGCGAAGGCATGGCCTTCTCCGACATGGGCGAACTGCACCACGCTCTGGAAAACAAGGTCGTTACCCTGCATGCCAAGATCCGCGGTCGCTTCAAGACCCTGGATGCCGACGGCAAGCTGGTCTCGAAGATCTATGAAACGACCCCCGGCCGCATGATCATCGGCGAACTTCTGCCGAAGAACGTCAACGTGCCGTTCGAGACCTGCAACCAGGAAATGACCAAGAAGAACATCTCCAAGATGATCGACACGGTCTACCGTCACTGCGGCCAGAAGGACACGGTGATCTTCTGCGACCGCATCATGCAGCTCGGCTTCACGCACGCCTGCAAGGCCGGCATTTCGTTCGGCAAGGATGACATGATCATCCCGGAAACCAAGGCGAAGATCGTTGGTGATACCGAGACCCTGGTGAAGGAATACGAGCAGCAGTACAACGACGGCCTGATCACTCAGGGCGAAAAGTACAACAAGGTCGTCGACGCCTGGGGCAAGGCTACCGAAAAGGTTGCGGAAGACATGATGGCCCGCATTAAGGCTGTCGAGTTCGATCCGGAAACCGGTCGCCAGAAGCAGATGAACGCCATCTACATGATGTCCCACTCGGGTGCCCGTGGTTCTCCGAACCAGATGCGCCAGTTGGGCGGCATGCGCGGCCTGATGGCCAAGCCCTCGGGCGAAATCATCGAAACGCCGATCATCTCGAACTTCAAGGAAGGCCTGACCGTTAACGAGTACTTCAACTCGACCCACGGTGCCCGTAAGGGTCTCGCAGACACCGCCTTGAAGACCGCGAACTCCGGCTACCTGACCCGTCGTCTCGTCGACGTGGCGCAGGACTGCATCGTCAACCTGGTCGATTGCGGCACCGAGAGCGGCCTCACCATGACGGCGATCGTTGACGCCGGTCAGGTCGTGGCTTCCATCGGCGCTCGTGTTCTTGGCCGTACCGCACTCGACGACATCGATCATCCGGTCACGGGTGCCCGCATCGTCGATGCCGGCAAGATGATCCTCGAGCCGGATGTCATCGAGATCGAAAAGGCTGGTATCCAGTCGATCCGCATCCGTTCTGCACTGACCTGCGAAGTTCAGACAGGCGTCTGCTCGGTCTGCTACGGCCGAGATCTGGCCCGTGGTACTCCGGTCAACATGGGCGAAGCCGTCGGCGTCATCGCGGCTCAGTCGATCGGCGAGCCGGGAACCCAGCTCACCATGCGTACCTTCCACTTGGGTGGTACGGCAAACGTGGTCGACCAGTCGTTCCTGGAAGCGTCGTACGAAGGCACGATCCAGATCAAGAACCGCAACATGCTGCGGAACTCCGAAGGCGTTCTCGTCGCGATGGGCCGCAACATGGCGGTCACCATCCTTGACGAGCGCGGCGTCGAGCGTTCCTCGCAGCGCGTCGCCTACGGTTCGAAGCTGTTCGTGGATGATGGCGACAAGGTTCGTCGCGGTCAGCGTCTGGCAGAGTGGGACCCCTACACACGTCCGATGATGACGGAAGTGGAAGGTACGGTTCAGTTCGAAGACGTGGTCGACTCGATCTCGGTTTCGGAATCGACCGACGAATCCACCGGCATCACCAAGCGTCAGGTCATCGACTGGCGTTCGACGCCACGCGGCATCGACCTGAAGCCGGCGATCGTCATCAAGGACGCTTCGGGCACAATCATGAAACTGGCCCGCGGTGGCGAAGCCCGCTTCAACCTGTCGGTCGACGCCATCCTGTCGGTCGAGCCGGGTCAGAAGGTCAGCCAGGGCGACGTTCTCGCCCGCGTTCCGCTGGAAAGCGCCAAGACCAAGGACATCACCGGTGGTCTGCCGCGTGTTGCCGAGCTCTTCGAAGCCCGTCGTCCGAAGGATCACGCCATCATCGCTGAGATCGATGGTACGATCCGCCTCGGCCGCGACTACAAGAACAAGCGTCGCGTCATGATCGAGCCGGCGGAAGACGGTGTCGAGCCGGTCGAATACCTGATCCCGAAGGGCAAGCCCTTCCATCTTCAGGAAGGCGACTACATCGAAAAGGGCGACTACATCCTCGACGGCAATCCGGCGCCGCACGACATCCTGGCGATCAAGGGCGTGGAAGCACTTGCTTCCTACCTCGTCAACGAAATCCAGGAAGTCTATCGTCTGCAGGGCGTTGTCATCAACGACAAGCACATCGAGGTGATTGTCCGTCAGATGCTGCAGAAGGTCGAGATCACCGATGCCGGCGACAGCCAGTACATCGTCGGTGACAATGTCGACCGGATCGAACTGGACGAAGTCAACGAGCGTCTCGCCGAAGAAGGCAAGAAGCCCGCTTACGGCGAACCGGTTCTGCTCGGCATCACCAAGGCGTCGCTGCAGACCCCGTCCTTCATCTCAGCCGCTTCCTTCCAGGAAACGACCAAGGTGCTGACGGAAGCTGCGATCGCCGGCAAGACCGACACGCTGCAGGGCCTCAAGGAAAACGTCATCGTCGGTCGTCTCATCCCGGCCGGTACGGGCGGCACCATGACCCAGATCCGCCGTATCGCCACATCGCGCGACGAACTCATCCTGGAAGAACGCAAGAAGGGTTCGGGCGCTTCGTCCGCCACCCCGATGCTTCAGGACCTGAACACCGAGAACACGCCCGCGGAGTGATCGGTAACGGCCAATTGGAAATCAAAACCGCCCGGAGCGATCCGGGCGGTTTTTTCGTTTCGGGCCAAGGGACAGGGCATCAAAAAAGCCGCCGGAACTGTCCGGCGACTTGGTGCATGCTCTGGCGAAACGTGGACGTGTCGCCACTGGTGAGGGTAAGGAGAGACAACGTCCGCCAGCCGGAGGAGGCGAGGGCAGCCAGGCCTCTTTGGAGATCGGGGCTACTCGAACCGGATGATCGCCACTTCGCCTTCGAGGGCGCCCTGGTAGGCGGAGGCATGCGGCTCCTCGGTCGGTTCGTCGGTCAGGATGCCGATCTGGTCGAGGTCGGCCTCGATGAAGCCTTCTTCGGAGAGCGCGTTGAGCGCTTCGCGGACGGCGGAATCGTCGTCCGGCGCGCGCAGCATGATATGCAGCTCGATGCCCTCGGCACCCTTCTTTTCGTAGCCCTTGCCGATGATGATGAAGACCATCGGCCCGTCGAGGTTGTTGTCATTGTCGGGTGTGGCGATCATGGTCATCTCCGCAAGCGAATCCCTGGTATCGTCCGAAGACGAGGCGGAACGGAAGGTTCCCGCACTCTTTAGTGCGATCGGCGATGATTCCCAAACATTATCCGCGAGGGCATGTCATATTTCACGAAACTTGTCTCGAAACCCTCCATTTGCCCCCGAAACCAAGGGTTTGGGGCAATAATTTAGGATTCGGTCTTGACGGGCAGGGGGGAAAACAGTAAACGCCCCGCATCGGAAGCGATGTGAGGCTTGCCCGTTCGGAACGACTCGTTCCGGAGTACGCCTCAGACACGGTTCCATACGCACGTTGAAGACACGAATGCTGCACGCACGACGCATGAGGAATGCGTCCTCTGCTTTCTGTGGTCCATCCGCGAGAAGCGGATCGGGCCACGTTTTGCGCATGAGGAAATGTGTGTGCCGCCGCCGGAAACGGCATCAGATCGGCCCGAAAGGGTACTGAGAAAAACGTAAGGGATGGTTGAATGCCTACCGTAAACCAGCTGATCCGCAAGCCTCGCCAGGCGAACGTAAAGCGTAACAAGGTTCCTGCTCTGCAGGAAAACCCCCAGAAGCGCGGCGTTTGCACCCGCGTTTACACGACGACCCCGAAGAAGCCGAACTCGGCTCTGCGTAAGGTTGCCAAGATTCGCCTGACCAACGGCTTCGAAGTCATCGGCTACATCCCGGGTGAAGGCCACAACCTGCAGGAACACTCTGTCGTGATGATCCGCGGCGGCCGCGTCAAGGACTTGCCGGGCGTTCGCTACCACATCATTCGCGGCGTTCTCGACACCCAGGGCGTCAAGAACCGCAAGCAGCGCCGTTCCAAGTACGGTGCGAAGCGTCCGAAGTAATTCGGAATTCTGATTATCCGGCGCTGCGCGAGGTTCTCCGCGTGGTAAAGCGCCCGTAACAATTGAGAGACGAGAAGTATGTCCCGACGCCATAGTGCAGAGAAGCGTGAGATCAATCCGGACCCGAAGTTCGGCGATCTGGTCGTCACGAAGTTCATGAATGCGATCATGCTCCACGGCAAGAAGTCCGTAGCTGAAAACATCGTTTACGGCGCGTTCGACGTCGTGCAGGGCAAGGCCAAGGCCGACCCGCTGGGTATCTTCCATTCGGCGCTCGACAATGTCGCGCCGCATGTCGAAGTTCGTTCGCGCCGCGTTGGTGGTGCGACCTACCAGGTTCCTGTCGACGTTCGTCCCGAGCGCCGTCAGGCTCTCGCGATCCGTTGGGTGATCGCTGCTGCCCGCAAGCGCAACGAAACGACGATGGTCGATCGCCTTTCAGGTGAACTCATGGATGCCGCAAACAATCGTGGCAGCGCCGTCAAGAAGCGTGAAGACACGCACAAGATGGCCGACGCCAACCGCGCATTCTCGCATTACCGTTGGTAATCTTCACTCGATCGAATTTCGAAAGGCAGTCCTATGGCTCGCGAATATAAAATCGAAGACTACCGCAATTTCGGTATCATGGCGCATATCGACGCCGGCAAGACCACGACCACCGAGCGTATCCTTTATTACACCGGCAAGTCGCACAAGATCGGTGAAGTTCACGACGGCGCAGCCACGATGGACTGGATGGAGCAGGAGCAGGAGCGTGGCATCACGATCACCTCTGCTGCGACCACGACCTTCTGGAAGGGCCGTGACGGCAAGATGCGCCGCTTCAACATCATCGACACCCCCGGCCACGTCGACTTCACCATCGAAGTCGAACGTTCGCTGCGCGTGCTCGACGGTGCTGTCGCTCTCCTCGACGCCAATGCCGGCGTTGAGCCGCAGACGGAAACCGTCTGGCGTCAGGCCGACAAGTACAAGGTTCCGCGCCTGATCTTCTGCAACAAGATGGACAAGACTGGCGCCGATTTCTATCGCTCGGTCGAGATGATCAAGACGCGCCTCGGCGCGACTGCGGTTGTCTGCCAGTTGCCGATCGGTGCTGAAACCGAATTCAAGGGCATCGTCGACCTGATCGAGATGAACGCTCTCGTCTGGCGCGATGAATCGCTCGGCGCCCAGTGGGACGTCGTCGAAATCCCGGAAGACCTGAAGGCTCGTGCCGAAGAATTCCGCGAAAAGATGATCGAGACGGTTGTCGACATCGACGAAGAAGCCATGGAAAACTATCTGAACGGCGTCATGCCGGACAACGATAAGATCCGTGCGCTCATCCGTCGCGGCACGATCGACGTCAAGTTCTTCCCGATGTTCTGCGGTTCTGCCTTCAAGAACAAGGGCGTTCAGCCGCTCCTCGACGCGGTTGTCGAATTCCTGCCGTCGCCGGCAGACATTCCGGCCATCAAGGGCATCGACGTCAAGACCGAAGCCGAAATCGAACGTCATCCCGATGACACCGAGCCGCTTTCGATGCTGGCGTTCAAGATCATGAACGACCCCTTCGTCGGTTCGCTGACCTTCTGCCGTATCTATTCGGGCAAGCTCGAAAAGGGCGCTGCTCTGTTGAACACGGTCAAGGAAAAGCGCGAGCGCGTCGGCCGCATGCTGCAGATGCACTCGAACTCCCGTGAAGACATCGAAGAAGCCTTCGCCGGCGACATCGTCGCTCTCGCAGGCCTGAAGGAAACCACCACGGGCGACACGCTCTGCGATCCGCTGAAGCCGGTCATCCTCGAGCGCATGGAATTCCCCGAGCCGGTCATCCAGATCGCCATCGAGCCGAAGTCCAAGGGCGACCAGGAAAAGATGGGCCTCGCGCTCAACCGCCTGGCTGCCGAAGACCCGTCCTTCCGCGTCAAGACCGACGAAGAGTCCGGCCAGACGATCATCGCCGGCATGGGCGAACTTCACCTCGACATCCTCGTCGACCGCATGCGTCGCGAGTTCAAGGTCGAAGCCACCGTCGGTGCTCCGCAGGTTGCTTACCGCGAAACCATCACGCGCAAGCACGAAGAAGATTACACGCACAAGAAGCAGTCCGGTGGTACCGGCCAGTTCGCGCGCGTCAAGATCGTCTTCGAACCGAACCCGGACGGCGACGACTTCAAGTTCGAGTCCAAGATCGTCGGCGGTTCTGTTCCGAAGGAATACATCCCGGGCGTCCAGAAGGGCATCGAAAGCGTTCTGTCTTCCGGTCCGCTGGCTGGCTTCCCGATGCTGGGCGTCAAGGCGACGCTCATCGACGGTGCCTACCATGACGTCGACTCCTCGGTTCTGGCATTCGAAATCGCGTCTCGCGCCTGCTTCCGTGAAGCAGCCAAGAAGGCCGGTGCTCAGCTCCTCGAGCCGATGATGAAGGTCGAAGTCGTCACTCCGGAAGATTACGTCGGTGACGTTATCGGCGACCTGAACTCCCGTCGTGGCCAGATCCAGGGCCAGGAATCGCGCGGCATCGCCGTCGTGATCAACGCCCATGTGCCGCTCGCGAACATGTTCAAGTACGTCGACAACCTGCGCTCCATGTCTCAGGGCCGCGCGCAGTATTCGATGACCTTCGATCACTACGCACCGGTTCCGACCAATGTCGCAAACGAAATCCAGGCCAAGTACTCCGGTCAGAAGTGACCGGGGTAACCCCGCCCAATCAAATTAGAGAATAACCCCTGACGGGGATAAGAACGGAGAAGCCGGAAATGGCAAAGAGCAAGTTTGAGCGCAACAAGCCGCACGTCAACATTGGCACGATCGGTCACGTTGACCATGGCAAGACGTCGCTGACGGCCGCGATCACGAAGTACTTCGGCGAGTACAAGGCCTATGACCAGATCGACGCGGCTCCTGAAGAAAAGGCACGCGGCATCACCATTTCGACGGCGCACGTCGAATATGAGACGCCGGCCCGCCACTATGCCCACGTCGACTGCCCCGGCCACGCCGACTATGTGAAGAACATGATCACCGGTGCTGCGCAGATGGACGGCGCGATCCTGGTTTGCTCGGCTGCCGACGGCCCGATGCCGCAGACCCGCGAGCACATCCTGCTCGCCCGCCAGGTTGGCGTTCCGGCAATCGTGGTGTTCCTGAACAAGGTCGACCAGGTCGACGACGCCGAGCTTCTCGAGCTCGTCGAGCTGGAAGTGCGCGAACTTCTGTCGTCCTACGACTTCCCGGGCGACGATATTCCGATCATCAAGGGTTCGGCACTGGCTGCTCTTGAAGATTCGGACAAGAAGATCGGCGAAGATTCGATCCGCGAGCTGATGGCCGCTGTCGACGCCTACATCCCGACGCCTGAGCGTCCGATCAACCTGCCGTTCCTGCTGCCGATCGAAGACGTGTTTTCGATCTCGGGCCGTGGTACGGTCGTGACCGGCCGCGTCGAGCGTGGCATCGTCAAGGTTGGCGAAGAAGTCGAGATCGTCGGCATCCGCGCCACCACCAAGACGACGGTGACCGGCGTTGAAATGTTCCGCAAGCTGCTCGACCAGGGCCAGGCCGGTGACAACATCGGCGCGCTGATCCGTGGCGTCCAGCGTGACGGCGTCGAGCGTGGCCAGATCCTGTGCAAGCCGGGTTCGGTCAAGCCGCACACGGTGTTCATGGCTGAAGCCTATATCCTGACGAAAGAAGAAGGCGGCCGTCATACCCCGTTCTTCACCAACTACCGTCCGCAGTTCTACTTCCGCACGACGGACGTGACGGGCATCGTCGAACTTCCGGAAGGCACGGAAATGGTCATGCCGGGCGACAACGTGACCGTTAAGGTGACGCTGATCAACCCGATCGCGATGGAAGAAAAGCTGCGCTTCGCCATCCGCGAAGGCGGCCGCACCGTCGGCGCCGGCATCGTCGCTTCGATCGTTGAGTAAGTTTTAACGCAGGCGGCCTTGGCCGCTTGCGTATGACACAAAAATGTAGCAAATGGCGCGCGAGCGTGATTTGCCCTCTGCTTCGGGTTCGAGGCAGGCAATGAACAGACAAGGTGGGCCGAAGGCCCGAAGACTGGAAAGGGACGCCGTATTTCGGTGTCCCCTTCGATCTTTGAAACCGGTGGTCCGCCTTAAGGTAAGAGAACAACCCGTGCCCTATTGGGTTGGCACGTGGATAAACAGACAACAAGGATAACGTCGAATGAACGGCCAAAATATCCGCATTCGCCTGAAGGCGTTCGATCACCGCATTCTCGACGCGTCGACGCGCGAGATCGTGTCGACGGCGAAGCGCACCGGCGCAAGCGTCCGGGGCCCCGTTCCGCTTCCGACCCGCATCGAGAAGTTTACGGTTAACAGGTCCCCCCACATCGACAAGAAGAGCCGCGAGCAGTTCGAGATGCGCACGCATAAGCGCCTTCTCGATATCGTTGACCCGACACCGCAGACGGTGGACGCGCTGATGAAGCTCGACCTCGCCGCTGGTGTCGATGTTGAGATCAAGCTCTGAGACTTCTGTCTCGGGCTGAGTGAGAAGGATTGAACCGATGCGTTCAGGTGTAATTGCACAGAAGGTGGGAATGACGCGCGTCTACAACGACGCAGGCGAGCATGTCCCTGTAACCGTATTGCGGTTGGAAAACTGCCAGGTCGTGGCTCAGCGCACCGTAGACAAGAACGGCTACACTGCCGTTCAGCTGGGTGCCGGTACTGCCAAGGTAAAGAACACGACCAAGGCGCTGCGCGGCCATTTCGCCGTTGCCGAAGTCGAGCCGAAGGCGAAGCTCGTCGAGTTTCGCGTTTCCGAAGACAATCTGATCGACGTCGGCACCGAGCTGACGGCGGGTCACTTCACGGCGGGTCAGCTGGTGGACGTCACCGGTACCTCGATCGGTAAGGGTTTCGCCGGCGCCATGAAGCGCCATAACTTCGGTGGTCTCCGCGCCACGCACGGTGTGTCCGTTTCGCACCGTTCGCATGGTTCGACTGGTAACAACCAGGATCCGGGCAAGGTCTGGAAGGGCAAGCGCATGGCTGGTCACATGGGCCAGACGCGTATCACCACCCAGAACCTCGAAGTCGTTTCCACCGACGAGAACCGTGGCCTGATCCTCGTCAAGGGTGCCGTTCCCGGCTCCAAGGGCGCTTGGATCGTCGTTCGCGATGCCGTCAAGTCGGCCGCGAAGTAAGGGAGCCAAGCACATGGAATTTAACGTCAAGACCCTCGAGGGAAAAGACGCCGGCAAGGTAGCCCTGTCGGACGAGATTTTCGGCCTCGATCCCCGCGAAGACATTCTGGCCCGTATGGTTCGTTGGCAGCTCGCCAAGAAGCAGCAGGGCACGCACAAGACCAAGGGTCGTGCTGAAGTCTCCCGCACCGGTGCCAAGATGTACAAGCAGAAGGGTACGGGCCGCGCTCGTCACCATTCGGCTCGCGCTCCGCAGTTCCGCGGCGGCGGCAAGGCTCACGGCCCGGTCGTTCGCAGCCACGAGCATGACCTTCCGAAGAAGGTTCGCGCGCTGGCTCTCCGTCACGCCCTCTCTGCAAAGATGAAGGCTGAAGACATCATCATCGTCGACAACCTGGTTGCCGCCGAAGCAAAGACCAAGGCGCTTGCCGGTTCGTTCGCTTCGCTCGGCCTCACCAACGTGTTGTTCATCGGCGGCGTTGAGCTCGACAGCAATTTCAAGCTCGCAGCCCAGAACATCCCGAACGTCGATGTTCTGCCGGTTCAGGGCATCAATGTTTACGACATCCTGCGTCGCGGCAAGCTGGTGCTTTCCAAGGCCGCGGTGGAAGCTCTAGAGGAGCGTTTCAAGTGACCGACATCCGCCACTATGATGTGATCGTATCTCCCTCGATCACCGAAAAGTCGACGCTGGTATCCGAACAGAACCAGGTCGTCTTCAACGTTGCCAAGACTGCTTCCAAGCCGGAAATCAAGGCTGCCGTAGAGGCGCTTTTCGGTGTGAAGGTCACGGCCGTCAACACGCTTGTCCGTAAGGGCAAGGTGAAGCGGTTCCGCGGCTTCATCGGCAAGCAGAAGGACGTCAAGAAGGCTGTCGTCACCCTGGCCGAAGGTCAGACGATCGACGTCTCCACCGGTCTCTGAGGTATAAGATAATGGCATTGAAAAGCTACAACCCGACGACCCCGAGCCAGCGTCAGCTGGTCATCGTCGACCGGTCCGGCCTCTGGAAGGGTAAGCCCGTCAAGAAGCTCACCGAGGGTCTCTCCAAGAGCGGCGGTCGCAACAACTACGGCCGCATCACCGCCCGCTTCATCGGCGGCGGTCACAAGCGTACCTATCGCCTGGTCGACTTCAAGCGTCGCAAGTTCGACGTCGAAGGCACGGTCGAGCGTCTGGAATACGACCCGAACCGCACGGCCTTCATCGCTCTCGTCACCTATACCGACGGTGAGCAGGCCTACATCCTGGCTCCGCAGCGTCTTGCTGCCGGCGACAAGGTGATCGCGTCCGAAAAGGCCGTCGACGTAAAGCCCGGCAACACCATGCCGCTGCAGTACATCCCGGTCGGCTCGATCGTTCACAACGTCGAGATGAAGCCGGGCAAGGGTGGCCAGATGGCTCGTTCCGCCGGCACCTACGTTCAGCTCGTCGGCCGCGATGCCGGTATGGCGATCCTGCGCCTGAACTCCGGCGAACAGCGCCTCGTACCGGGCTCCTGCCTGGCTTCGATCGGTGCTGTATCCAACCCGGATCACGGCAACATCAACGACGGCAAGGCCGGTCGTACCGTCTGGCGCGGCAAGCGTCCGCATAACCGCGGCGTCGTCATGAACCCGGTCGACCATCCGCACGGCGGTGGTGAAGGCCGCACCTCGGGCGGCCGTCATCCGGTCAGCCCCTGGGGCAAGCCGACCAAGGGCAAGCGCACACGTTCGAACAAGTCCACGGACAAGTTCATCATGCGTTCGCGCCACCAGCGCAAGAAGTAAGAGAGGAAGTCACTAATGGCTCGTTCAGTATGGAAAGGTCCGTTTGTTGACGGCTATCTTCTCAAGAAGGCTGAGAAGGTGCGCGAAGGCGGACGGAGTGAAGTAATCAAGATGTGGACCCGCAGGTCCACCATCCTGCCGCAGTTCGTTGGCTTGACGTTCGGCGTCTACAACGGCAGCAAGCACATTCCGGTCAGCGTCAACGAAGACATGGTCGGACACAAGTTCGGTGAATTCGCTCCCACCCGTACCTATTACGGTCACGGCGCGGACAAGAAGGCGAAGAGGAAGTAATCATGGCGAAGGCTAAGACCGAACGCCGGCTGAAGGATAACGAGGCGCAGGCAGTTGCGCGTACGCTCCGCGTCAGCCCCCAGAAGCTGAACCTCGTTGCCGCCATGATCCGCGGCAAGAAGGTCGAACGCGCGCTTGCAGAACTCGAATTCTCGCGCAAGCGCATCGCCGGCACGGTGAGGAAGACCCTCGAGTCTGCAATCGCCAATGCCGAAAACAACCATGACCTCGACGTCGACGCGCTGATCGTTTCGGAAGCCTATGTAGGCAAGTCGATCGTGATGAAGCGTTTCCACGCTCGCGGCCGCGGCCGTGCATCGCGGATTGAGAAGCCTTTCTCGCATCTGACGATCGTCGTGCGCGAAGTCGAGGAAAAAGGGGAGGCTGCATAATGGGCCAGAAAATTAATCCGATCGGTTTCCGCCTCGGCATTAACCGCACCTGGGACAGCCGTTGGTTCGCCGACAACGCGGAATACGGTCAGCTCCTCCATGAGGACCTGAAGATCCGCGCCTACCTGATGTCGGAGCTGAAGCAGGCCGGTATCGCCAAGGTGGTCATCGAGCGTCCGCACAAGAAGTGCCGCGTCACGATCCACTCGGCTCGCCCGGGCCTGATCATCGGCAAGAAGGGCGCTGACATCGAGAAGCTTCGCAAGAAGATCGCGACGATGACCAATTCGGAAACGCATCTCAACATCGTTGAAGTGCGCAAGCCGGAAATCGACTCGACGCTCGTCGCCCAGTCGATCGCCCAGCAGCTCGAGCGCCGCGTGGCTTTCCGCCGTGCGATGAAGCGTGCCGTTCAGTCGGCCATGCGTCTCGGCGCCGAAGGCATCAAGATCACCTGCGCCGGCCGTCTCGGTGGTGCAGAAATCGCCCGTACCGAATGGTACCGCGAAGGTCGCGTTCCGCTTCATACGCTGCGTGCAGACATCGACTACGGTACGGCTGAAGCCGAAACCGCATTCGGTATCTGCGGCATCAAGGTCTGGATCTTCAAGGGCGAAATCCTTGAGCACGATCCGATGGCTTCTGAACGTCGCGCCATGGAAGGCGATGCACAGGGTCCCGCAAGCCGCGAACGCGGCGATCGTGGTGACCGTGGTGATCGCCGCCGCGAAAACGCTTGATCAACGCTGGCGAAAGATAAGCTCGGAGAAGTAAGAAAATGTTGCAGCCAAAGCGTACCAAGTACCGCAAGCAGTTCAAGGGTCGCATCAAGGGTGTGGCCAAGGGCGGCTTCGACCTGGCCTTCGGTGAATTTGGTCTGAAGTCCCAGGAACCCAACCGCGTCAACGCCCGCGAGATCGAAGCGGCCCGCCGCGCGATCACCCGCGCGATGAAGCGCGCCGGCCGTGTCTGGATCCGCGTGTTCCCGGACGTTCCGGTCACCGCAAAGCCGACCGAAGTCCGCATGGGTAAGGGTAAGGGCGGCGTCGAATACTGGGCCTGCAAGGTCAAGCCCGGCCGCATGATGTTCGAGATCGACGGTGTTTCCGAGGAGCTCGCCCGCGAGGCGCTTCGTCTCGGTGCTGCCAAGCTCTCGGTCAAGACGCGCTTCGTACAGCGCATCGCAGAGTAAGGAGCAAGGCACATGAAAGCCGAAGACGTTCGCGGCCTCACGGCCGACCAGCTCAAGGACAAGCTCGCCGACCTGAAGAAGGAGCAGTTCAACCTGCGCTTCCAGAAGGCCACCGGCCAGCTCGAGAAGTCCTCGCGCATCACCGAAGTTCGCAAGGACATCGCCCGCGTGAAAACCATTGCCCGCCAGAAGGCGGCAGAAGCCAAGGCCTAAGGAAAAATAATATGCCGAAACGCATTCTGCAGGGCGTCGTAGTTTCCGACAAGAACGAGAAGACCGTTGTTGTCCGGGTCGAGCGCCGCTTCGCGCATCCGCTGCTTCAGAAGACGGTCCGCCGTTCCAAGAAGTACAAGGCGCATGACGAGAACAACCAGTACAAGGTAGGTGATGTCGTTTCCATCGAGGAATGCGCACCGATCTCCAAGGACAAGACCTGGACGGTCGTTTCCGCCCAGGCTTAATTTGCTTCGGACCTGCGTCTGGGCCTTGCGCCCGGCGTAGAATCCTGTAAGAAGCACCCCACTGGCGCAGGACGCTCGGAAACGAGCGTTCTTTTGCTTTGAGCGCAGGGAAGGTCCTTTTAAGGAAACCACCTTGGCAAGACCCACCCGCGCACAATGAGATTCTGTCCATAAGCCGAAACGGGGCGTCTTTGACGCCCGGTCGTTCCGGTCATTAGAAAAAGGCGACCTGACATGATTCAGATGCAAACAAACCTCGACGTGGCGGATAATTCCGGCGCACGTCGTGTCATGTGCATCAAGGTGCTGGGCGGCTCCAAGCGCAAGTACGCTTCCATCGGCGACATCATTGTCGTTTCGATCAAGGAAGCCATCCCGCGCGGCCGCGTCAAGAAGGGTGACGTGATGAAGGCGGTTGTTGTGCGTACCGCCAAGGACATCCGTCGTCCGGACGGCAGCGTCATCCGCTTCGACAACAACGCAGCGGTCCTCATCGACAACAAGAAAGAGCCGATCGGCACCCGTATCTTCGGACCGGTTCCGCGCGAACTTCGCGCCAAGAACCACATGAAGATCATCTCGCTGGCTCCGGAAGTACTGTAAGGAGCTCATGCGATGAACAAGATCAAGAAGGGCGACAGCGTCGTCGTACTCGCCGGCAAGGACAAGGGCCGTACCGGCGAAGTCCTTCAGGTTATGCCGAAGGAAGACCGCGCCGTCGTGCGTGGCATCAACATGGTGAAGCGCCACCAGCGTCAGTCTCAGACGCAGGAAGCTGGCATCATCAACAAGGAAGCGTCCATTCACCTGTCGAACATCGCGATCGCCGCGAAAGACGGCAAGCCGACCCGCGTTGGCTTCTCCGTCGTCGACGGCAAGAAGGTGCGTGTAGCCAAGCGTACGGGAGATGTGATCGATGGCTGAGGCAAAGTATGAGCCGCGGCTCAAGGCGGAATACAATTCCCGCATCCGCGCCGCGCTGAAGGAGCAGTTCTCCTTCGCAAACGACATGATGATCCCCAAGCTGGACAAGATCGTCATCAACATGGGTGTTGGCGAAGCGACGGCTGACTCGAAGAAGCCTTCCGTGGCTGCTGCCGACCTGGCTGCCATCGCTGGCCAGAAGCCGGTGATCACCAAGGCACGGAATTCCATCGCGGGCTTCAAGGTTCGCGAATTCATGCCGATCGGTGCCAAGGTCACGCTTCGCGGCGCCCGCATGTACGAATTCCTGGACCGTCTGATCAACATCGCGCTCCCGCGCGTTCGCGACTTTCGCGGCCTGAACCCGAAAAGCTTTGACGGCCGTGGCAACTTCGCCATGGGCATCAAGGAACACATTGTGTTCCCAGAGATCAACTACGACAAGGTTGATCAGATGTGGGGCATGGACATCATCGTTTGCACGACGGCTACCAAGGACGACGAAGCACGGGCTCTCTTGAAAGAGTTCAACTTCCCGTTCCGCCAGTAACCGTAACGACGAGCGTTTAGAAGGAACTCCCATATGGCGAAAACCAGCGCAGTTGAAAAGAACAAGCGCCGCCGCAAGACAGTTGCCAACCAGGCCGCCAAGCGTGCGACCCTGAAGGCTACCATCATGAACCAGGAACTTTCGATCGAAGAACGGTTCAAGGCAACTTTGAAGCTCGCTTCTCTGCCGCGCGATGGCTCGAAGACGCGTATCCGCAACCGTTGCGAAGTCACCGGTCGCCCGCGCGCTTTCTATCGCAAGCTCAGGATGTCGCGTATCGCGCTTCGTGAGCTCGGCAATCTCGGCAAGGTGCCGGGCATCGTCAAGTCGAGCTGGTAAGGAGATCGTTAGATGACCATGACTGATCCCTTGGGCGATATGCTCACCCGTATCCGCAACGGCGCAGCCCGCCGCAAGTCGACCGTTTCCACGCCTGCTTCCAAGCTGCGTGCACGCGTTCTCGACGTCCTGCAGGCTGAAGGCTATATCCGCGGTTATTCGGAAATCGACTTCGGTAACGGCAAGGCCGAGATCGAAATCGAACTCAAGTACTACGAAGGCGCGTCGGTGATCCGTGAGATCGGCCGCGTGTCCAAGCCGGGCCGCCGGGTCTATGTCTCGGTAAAGTCCATTCCGCAGGTCGCGAACGGCCTCGGCATCACCATCCTTTCGACTCCGAAGGGCGTGATGGCCGATCACCAGGCTCGCGAACAGAACGTTGGTGGCGAGGTTCTCTGCTCTGTCTTCTAAGGCAGAGTAGGGGAACTCCATAGCGAACAGACAGGATTGAAACATGTCTCGTATCGGTAAAAAGCCCGTTCAGGTTCCTGCAGGGATCACGGCCACTGTTGATGGCCAGAAAGTGACTGCCAAGGGCCCGAAGGGTGAGCTTTTCTTCGTCGCAAACGACGAAATCAAGCTGGAACTCGAAAACAATGCTGTCTCGGTGACCCCGGTCAACGACAGCAAGGATGCTCGTTCGAAGTGGGGCATGTCCCGCACGATGATCGAAAACATCTTCAAGGGTGTGAAGGACGGTTTCGAGCGCAAGCTTGAAATCAACGGCGTCGGTTACCGCGCATCCCTGCAGGGCAAGAACCTGCAGCTGGCGCTCGGTTTTTCTCACGACGTGGTCTACCAGACCCCGGAAGGCATCACCATTGCCGTGCCGAAGCCGACGGAAATCGTCGTCACCGGCATCAATAAACAGCAGGTCGGTCAGGTTGCCGCGGAAATCCGCGAATACCGCGGTCCAGAGCCCTACAAGGGCAAAGGCGTCAAGTACGCTGAGGAACGGATCGTCCGCAAGGAAGGCAAGAAGAAGTAAGGACGACGGATCATGGCTACCAGAAAAGAAGCACTCACCAAGCGTGCGAGCCGTGTTCGCCGCCAGATCAAGAAGGTCGCAAATGGCCGTCCGCGTCTGTCGGTTCACCGTTCGTCCAAGAACATCTATGTCCAGGTCATCGATGACGTGGCCGGCCGCACGCTTGCTGCCGCCTCCACCCTCGATGCCGGTCTGCGCACGTCGCTGAAGACCGGTGCTGACGTTGCGGCTGCTGCCGCTGTCGGCAAGCTGGTTGCAGAACGCGCCACCAAGGCCGGCGTGACGGAAGTCGTGTTTGATCGCGGCGCCTTCATCTATCACGGCCGTATCAAGGCCCTGGCCGAAGCTGCCCGCGAAGGCGGCCTGAGCTTCTAAGAATTTTCGCCCGCATCCCTGAAATAGGGGAGGCGGGCGAAATGCGGTTCGCCGCACTCATAAGTCGTTCCATCCTAGTCCTTCGTGGGCAGGGGATGGTTGGCTCCCGGAAATTGCCCATTGCACCCGGAAAAGAAAAAGGAAAAGAACAATGGCACAAGAAAGAAGAGGCCAGCGCGAAGATCGCCAGAGCCGCGAAGAGCGCGATAGCGAGTTCGTCGACAAGCTGGTCGCGATCAACCGCGTCGCCAAGGTCGTCAAGGGCGGCCGTCGTTTTGGTTTTGCAGCCCTCGTCGTCGTCGGCGACCAGAAGGGCCGCGTCGGCTTCGGCCATGGCAAGGCACGCGAAGTGCCGGAAGCCATCCGCAAGGCGACCGAAAGCGCAAAGCGCGATCTGATCTTCGTTCCCCTGCGTGATGGCCGTACGCTGCATCACGATGTCAACGGCCGTCACGGCGCCGGCAAGGTTTTGCTGCGCTCGGCCAAGGCTGGTACCGGCATCATCGCCGGCGGCCCGATGCGCGCCGTATTCGAAACGCTCGGCGTCCATGACGTCGTCGCCAAGTCGACCGGTTCGTCGAACCCGTACAACATGGTTCGCGCAACGTTCGACGCCCTGAAGCATCAGGTGCATCCGAAGGACGTAGCAGCTCAGCGCGGCATCAAGTATGCAACGCTGCAGACTCGCCGCGCCGCTTCCGGCAATGCGCAGGAAGAATAAGGAGAGCGATAATGGCCAAGAAAGCCACTCAGGCAGAAGCCAAGAAGACGGTTACGGTCGAGCAGACCGGTAGCCCCATCCGCCGCCCGGCCGTCCAGCGTCAGACGCTGATCGGTCTCGGCCTCAACAAGATGCACCGGACCCGTACGCTGGAAGATACTCCTTCCGTTCGTGGCATGATCCGGGCTGTCCAGCATCTCGTTCGCGTCGTCGACGAGAAGTGAGACGGAGGAATTGACCATGAAACTGAATGAGATCAAGGACAACGAAGGCTCTTCCAAGGACCGTATCCGCGTAGGTCGCGGTATCGGTTCGGGCAAGGGCAAGACCGGCGGTCGCGGCGTGAAGGGTCAGAAGGCCCGTTCCGGCGTGGCGATCAAGGGCTTCGAAGGCGGCCAGATGCCGATCTATCGTCGCCTGCCGAAGCGCGGCTTCACCAACATCTTCAAGACTGACTACGCCGTCGTTTCGCTCGGCCGTATCCAGACCGCGATTGATGCCAAGAAGCTCGACCCGAAGGCAACGATCGATGCGGCCGCGCTCAAGGCTGCCGGCGTCATCCGTCGCCCCAAGGACGGCGTTCGCCTCCTCGCCGACGGCGAGCTGACGACCAAGGTTTCGATCGAAGTTGCCGGCGCCTCCAAGGCTGCCGTCGAAAAGATCGAGAAGGCCGGCGCTTCGATCAAGCTGCTCGTCGTAGCCGAAGCAGCAGCCGAATAAATCGTTTAGAAATCGCCCGGTTTGTGCTTCACACCGGGCGATTTTATCTCCATATGTGAGCCTCACGATCCCGAAGCGATCCTGTTGGTCGCCTGACCGGGATCATACGGAAAACAGGGTGAGGCATCCGATTGCATTGGCAATCTCGCGCGCCCGGTTTTTGTGAACCTGAATTTTTAGACTGCTTTCCGGACCTGGCATTTCCCCCGCCGCCGGAGAATTGGTCGGGCGGAGAATTGCATGGCTTCTGCAGCGGAACAACTTGCCTCCAATCTGAATTTTGCGACCTTCGCCAAGGCGGAGGATCTCAAGAAGCGGCTTTGGTTCACCCTTGCGGCACTTCTCGTGTATCGCCTCGGCACCCATATCCCGCTTCCGGGCTTGAACCCCGAAGCCTATGCGCAGGCCTTCCGCGGCCAGGCTGGCGGCATCCTCGGACTTTTCAACATGTTTTCGGGCGGTGCAGTGGAGCGCATGGCGATCTTCGCGCTCGGCATCATGCCCTATATTTCCGCATCGATCATCGTGCAGCTGATGACCTCGGTCGTCCCTTCGCTTGAAAACCTCAAGAAGGAAGGCGAAGCCGGCCGCAAGATCATCAACCAGTATACCCGCTACGGAACGGTGCTGCTCGGCACGCTGCAGGCCTATGGCATCGCGGCCGGCCTCGAAAGTGGCCAGGGCCTGGTGGTCGATCCGGGCTGGTTCTTCAAGCTTTCGACGGTCGTCACGCTGCTGGGCGGCACCATGTTCCTGATGTGGCTCGGTGAGCAGATTACGTCGCGCGGCATCGGCAACGGCATTTCGCTGATCATCTTCTCCGGCATTGCCGCCGGCCTGCCGACGGCGCTTGCCGGCACGCTGGAACTCGGTCGCACCGGCGCTCTGCCGACCGCACTGATTCTCACCGTGCTGGTCGTCGCCATCGGCGTTATTGCGCTGATCGTCTTCGTCGAACGCGCCCAGCGCCGCCTTTTGATCCAGTATCCGAAGCGCCAGGTCGGCAACCGCATGTTCCAGGGCGATACGTCGCACCTGCCGCTGAAGCTCAACACTTCGGGCGTCATCCCAGCGATCTTCGCCTCCTCGCTGCTGCTTCTGCCGGCGACTGCCGCGGGCTTTGCCGGCAATTCCGGTCTGCCGGGCTGGGCGACGATGATCATCTCGGCGCTCGGCCACGGCCAGCCGCTGTTCATGCTGTTCTACGGCCTGCTGATCGCCTTCTTTGCCTTCTTCTACACGGCGATCGTCTTCAATCCGAAGGATACCGCCGATAATCTGAAAAAGCATGGCGGCTTCATTCCGGGCATCCGTCCTGGCGAGCGCACCGCCGAATACATCGATTACGTGCTGACCCGAATCACGGTCATCGGCGCGGTCTACCTTGTCTTCGTCTGCATCCTGCCGGAATTCCTAGTGGCCCGCACCGGCGTGCCATTAGCCCTTGGTGGGACTTCGCTTTTGATTGTTGTCAGTGTAACCCTCGATACGGTAGCACAGATTCAGGGGCACCTCATTGCGCAGCAGTATGAGGGTCTGATCAAGAAGTCGAAACTGCGCGGAGGAAAGAGGGGACGATGAGATTGATTCTTTTAGGGCCGCCGGGTGCGGGGAAGGGGACCCAGGCCCAGCGGATCGTGGAGAAGCACGGTATCCCGCAGCTCTCCACGGGCGATATGCTGCGTGCGGCGGTGGCCGCCGAGACGGAAGTCGGCAAGCGCGCCAAGGCCGTCATGGACGCCGGCAACCTTGTCTCCGACGAAATCGTCAATGCGATTGTCTCCGAGCGTATAGACCAGCCCGACTGCGCCAATGGCTTCATCCTGGATGGCTTCCCGCGCACGCTTGTGCAGGCGGATGCGACCGAGGCGATGCTGAAGGCCAAGGGTCTCGATCTTTCGGTCGTCATCGAACTGCGTGTCGACGACAAGGAACTCGTGCGTCGCGTCTCCGGCCGTTACTCCTGCGCCCAGTGTGGCACGGTCTACCACGACACGGACAAGAAGCCGTCCCAGGAAGGTGTCTGCGACAAATGCGGTTCGACGCATTTCAAGCGCCGTCCGGACGACAATGCCGAGACCATGACCAAGCGCCTCGAGGTCTACTACAAGGAAACCTCGCCGCTAATCGGTTATTACCATGCCAAGGGCAAGCTCAAGGCTGTCGACGGCATGGCGGACATGGACAAAGTCACGTCCGATATCGAAAATATCCTGGCGGCTCTTTGAGCCGTCATCGATCTGTTAAAGAATCTTGGGCGGAGCGGTTGCAATTCAGCACTGATTCCGTTAAACACCGCGCCAACTCGCGACAGCTTTAGCGATCGGCGCGGATTTCCCGCAAGGACATCCGAGACCGGTCGTTTTGACCTGTTCCGTATGGTGTTTGAACTGGCGGCCATAAATCTGGCTGCTTTCATGGAAGAAGTACCACTTGCCGGATGGCAACTGGAACAAGGAGAATAGGCGTGGCACGTATCGCTGGCGTCAACATCCCGACTGCGAAGCGCGTTGTCATCGCGCTGACCTACATTCACGGGATCGGCCCGAAATTCGCATCGGAAATCATGGAGAAGGTCGGTCTTCCGGCTGAAAAGCGCGTCCATCAGTTGACGGACTCGGAAATCCTTCAGATCCGCGAAACCATCGACCGCGACTATCAGGTCGAAGGTGACCTTCGTCGCGAAACCGCGATGAACATCAAGCGTCTGATGGACCTCGGCTGCTATCGCGGCCTGCGTCATCGCCGTGGCCTTCCGGTCCGCGGTCAGCGCACGCATACCAATGCCCGCACCCGCAAGGGTCCGGCAAAGGCGATCGCTGGTAAGAAGAAGTAATTTTCAAGTGAGCAGTGATTAGTGAGCGGTGATTAGTCCTGCTCACTAACGACTAACGACTGCTCACCTGAGGTGGAGCCGCTGGAATTACGGCGGTGCAGAGATCAACGAAAGGGATAAAATGGCCAAGGAAGCCACCCGCGTCCGTAGACGCGAGCGTAAAAATATCACGTCGGGCGTTGCCCACGTCAATTCTACCTTCAACAACACGATGATCACCATCACCGACGCGCAGGGCAATGCAATTGCCTGGTCGTCTGCTGGTGCGAAGGGCTTCAAGGGTTCGCGCAAGTCGACCCCGTTCGCCGCTCAGATCGCTGCCGAAGACTGCGCCAAGAAGGCTCAGGAACATGGCATGAAGTCGCTGGAAGTCGAAGTCTGCGGTCCGGGTTCCGGCCGTGAATCGGCTCTGCGCGCTCTGCAGGCTGCCGGCTTCATGATCACCTCGATCCGCGACGTGACCCCGATCCCGCACAACGGCTGCCGCCCGCGCAAGAAGCGCCGCGTCTGATCGTCGGAAAGCGAAGGGGCTACCGGCGGGTGGCCTCTGTCTGAACTCGGGAATAGCCGCCTGACCCTCCCTGGAGGTTCGGCGGCTTTACCCATATCGCCGATGGACATCGTTTCGATCGGTGCTCCTCATGCTCGGTTGCCACGATTGGATGGTGGCAACGAACGGAAGGTATTTAGTGATGATCCAGAAGAACTGGCAGGAACTGATCAAGCCGAACAAGGTGGAATTCTCCTCCTCCGGCCGTACCAAGGTAACCCTGGTTGCCGAACCTCTCGAGCGCGGCTTCGGCCTGACGCTCGGCAACGCGCTTCGTCGCGTGCTTCTGTCGTCTCTGCGCGGTGCGGCTGTAACCGCCGTGCAGATCGACGGCGTATTGCATGAGTTCTCCTCCATCCCGGGCGTCCGGGAAGATGTGACGGACATCGTGCTCAACATCAAGGAAATCGCCATCAAGATGGATGGCGACGACGCAAAGCGCATGGTCGTGCGCAAGCAGGGCCCGGGCTCGGTAACCGCCGGCGACATCCAGACGGTTGGCGATATCGAGATACTCAACCCGCACCATGTCATCTGCACCCTCGACGAGGGCGCCGAGATCCGCATGGAATTCACGGTCAACAACGGCAAGGGCTACGTCCCTGCCGATCGCAACCGTGCCGAAGATGCTCCGATCGGCTTGATCCCGGTCGACAGCCTTTATTCGCCGGTCAAGAAAGTGTCCTACAAGGTGGAAAACACCCGCGAAGGTCAGGTTCTCGACTACGACAAGCTGACCATGACCATCGACACCGATGGCTCGGTCACGGGTGAAGATGCCGTTGCTTTCGCCGCTCGCATCCTTCAGGACCAGCTCTCGGTCTTCGTCAACTTCGACGAACCGCAGAAGGACGTCGAAGAAGAATCGGTTACCGAACTCGCGTTCAACCCGGCGCTTCTCAAGAAGGTGGACGAACTGGAACTTTCGGTCCGTTCGGCCAACTGCCTGAAGAACGACAACATCGTTTATATCGGCGACCTCATCCAGAAGACCGAGGCGGAAATGCTGCGCACTCCGAATTTTGGTCGCAAGTCGCTGAACGAGATCAAGGAAGTTCTGGCATCCATGGGCCTCCATCTGGGTATGGAAGTTCCCGCCTGGCCGCCGGAAAACATCGAAGATCTCGCCAAGCGTTACGAAGACCAGTACTGAAATCAACAAAGGCAGGTTTTGACTGCCTTTCCCCGTCAAACAGCGGGCCTCTGATCGAAAGAGATGAGTGCCCGTATGTGCCAGGAAACGGCAGGCCCGAAAATAGATGGGTACCTGCATTAAAGGAGAATAGCCATGCGCCACGGAGTAGCCGGCCGCAAGCTCAACCGTACCGCCAGCCACCGCAAGGCGATGTTCGCCAACATGGCGGCTTCGCTCATCACTCACGAGCAGATCGTCACGACCCTTCCGAAGGCGAAGGAAATCCGTCCGATCGTCGAAAAGCTCGTCACCCTCGGCAAACGCGGCGACCTGCACGCTCGTCGTCAGGCGATCTCGCAGATCCAGGACCAGGACGCCGTCAAGAAGCTGTTCGACGCCATCGCTTCGCGTTACGCAACCCGCAACGGCGGTTACCTGCGTATCATGAAGGCCGGCTTCCGCCAGGGCGACAACGCTGCCATGGCCGTCATCGAGTTCGTTGAACGCGATGTCGACGCCAAGGGCGCAGCCGACAAGGCTCGTGTTGCTGCTGAAGCAGACGCTGCCGAAGCCGCATAATTTTCCGCATCGTCGAATTGAAAAAGCCGGGTGGAGACGCCCGGCTTTTTCGCGTTTCCGGCCAACTATGGTGGCGACCTTACCGATCGATCGAACGGCTTGACCTGCGTCAAGAGCTCACCCGGCCAAAGCGATAGGGTCTCGGCATTGAGACAAGATCGTGAGGTACGAAAATGGTTGAGCATGTAGTTTTTGAAAATGCGAAAGACGAACTCGTCATTCCCGCTTTGGCCCCTGTCTATGAGAAGCTGGCGCAGCCCATGGCCTGGAGCATATTCCGGCTGGCGGTCGGCGGCATGCTGGTAATCGAGGGATGGCCGAAGATCATTGCGCCGCTGGCGCAGGTAGGCTTCGTCGAAAATATCGGCATGTATCCGGGCTGGTTCTGGTCGCCCTTCCTGGCCGCCCTGCAATTCTTCGGCGGCATGTTCATCGCAGCCGGCCTGTTCACCCGCCCCGTTGCGCTCGCTAACGGCGTGATGCTGGCCATGACCCTCTGGTTCCACGTCACCCATCCCTATGGCGACGCTTTCCTGACCCCGGCCGGCATTGAGGCGCTGAAGGCCGGCGGCCAGCAGTTGTTTACGCCGCAGGCATTGGCGCGGCTGAAGGATGGCGGTCACATCTTCCTGGAACAGGTTCAGAGCAAGGCAGAACTGGCTTCGCTGTTCTGGACAGGCGGCGCCTTCCTCTACGCCGCCTTTGGAGGAGGGTACCTGTCGCTCGACCGGCTGCTGTTCCGCAAGCATTTCTGAGTGGGCCTCAAAGACCTTGAACATGACAGGAGCCGGATCGATGGATCCGGCTCCTTGCGTTGGGGGGCATCCGTAAAGGCCGAGGCGCTCGATCCGCCCTTCGCGTCAGCCGTTCTGCCTTGCCCTCTGCGAGGCCACGGGTTTTACCGGTTTGTTATTGGCCCTTTTCCAATTCAGGATCGGCCGTCTGAGGGATCGATAGGCCAGCAGCAGGGCAATCAACCCGATATGAATGAACGGCACCAATGTCACGGATTTGACCGCCAGCGCATAGTGGAGCGCCCCGCCGGCGGCGATCAGGTAGATCAGCTTGTGCAGCTTGTTCCAGCCCTGGGCGAGCTTTCGGATCGACCAGTTGTTGGAGGTGACCGCAAGCGGGATCAGCAACAGCAGGCAGGCAAAGCCGATGGTGATATAGGGCCGCTTGGCGATATCGCCGCCCACCGCGCTGAAATCGAAACGCAGGTCGAGCGACACATAGACCGAAAAATGCAGGAGCACGTAATAGAAAGCGATCAGCCCGAGCGCTCGGCGATAACGGATCCAGTTGATGCCGGCGAGATCGCGCAGCGGCATGATCGCGAGCGTTGCGATGATGAACCGCAGCGCCCAGATGCCGAGCTGATGTTCGAACTCCTTGACCGGATTGAAGCCGAGGCCACCGGTCAGCCCGAGATAGAAATACCAGACGGCCGGAACGAGACCGATCACATAGAGCGCCCAGACGCTGGCCTTGTGATAGCGGCGGGGCAGGGTAGGAAAGCTCGCCATCCTCAATAATTCGCCTTCAGGTCCAGGCCGTCATAAAGGCTCGCTACCTGATCGGAATAACCGTTGAAGGGCAGGGTCGGCCGGCGGTTGGCGCCGAAGAAGCCGCTTTCGCCGATCCGCTGTTCCGTCGCCTGGCTCCAGCGCGGGTGATCGACTGCCGGATTGACGTTGGAATAGAAGCCGTATTCCCGGGCGTTGGCATTCTTCCAGGTGGTTTGCGGCTGCTTCTCGACCAGCGAGATCTTGACGATCGACTTGATGCTCTTGAAGCCGTATTTCCACGGCACGACGAGCCGGATCGGCGCCCCGTTGGGGTTCGGCAGCGTCTCGCCGTAGAGGCCGACCGCGAGGATCGCCAGCGGGTGGCGCGCCTCGTCGAGCCGCAGGCCTTCGACATAGGGCCAGGGCAGCGCCTGGAAAAAGCCCTTCTGGCCCGGCATTTGCTCCGGCCGCACCACGGTCTCGAACGCGACGTATTTGGCGCTACCGAGCGGCTCGACCTGGTCGAGAAGGGCAGACAGAGGGAAACCGATCCACGGGATCACCATCGACCAGCCCTCGACGCAGCGCATCCGGTAGGTGCGGTCCTCGAGGGTCATCTTCATCAGTTCCTCGAGGCCGAATTCCTTGGGCTTGCCGACCATTCCGTCGACCTTGACCGACCAGGGCGTTGGCTTGAAGTCGCCGGAATTGGCGGCCGGATCTTCCTTGTTGACGCCGAACTCATAGAAATTGTTGTAGGTGGTGACCGCCTCCTTGGGGGTCAGCTTCTCGTCCAGCTTGAAGGCGCTGGGGCTGGCCGTCAGCGGCGCGGAAAAAGCGCTGTCGGCTCCTGCAAAGGTAAGCCCGGCTGCGGCCGCAGCGCCCATAAAATTCCGGCGCGACATGTAGATATCGCGGGGGGTGATTTCGGAAGCCGGAATATGCGGCGGACGATAGGCGGGCATGTCGAAAATCTCCTCTACGGCAACGAGTGCCTTCTTGCTCCTATACGTAACGCGGAACCGAAAGGTTTCACAGCGGCGGGAAGATTGGTTCGAACCACGTTTGCGTGAAAAACCGGAGGTTTGCGGATGGAAATGCCGTCGATGGAACCCCATTTCGAGTTCTTCAGTTCTCATCGCAGGGCCATTCGCCCGACAAGAGGAGATTGCAGATGACGGCACGCACATGGGATGCCGGAAGCCACGAAACCTTCGCCGACCGCACTGAGAGACTACGGCGCCTGCGCCGCCTTTCGGGCATTGCGCGGCTGATGGATACGGCAATCGGCATTCCCGGCACCCGCATCCGTTTCGGCGCCGATTCGGTCTTCGGCCTCATCCCGCTCGTCGGCGATGCGGGCGGCGCGCTGGTCGGCCTTTACATCGTCAGCGAAGCCCGAAAGCTCGGCCTGCCGCCGGAAAAGCTTACCCGGATGCTCGGCAACATTGCCGCGGACTCCTTGCTCGGCAGCGTACCGCTGGCGGGCGATGTCTTCGACCTCTTCTTCAAATCGCACCGCCGCAACGTCAAGATGATCCTCGACCACTTCGATATCCATCCGGATGAACTGCGGGTGAAGTGAGGGCCGATCAGAATGCCTTCGGAAGTCCGGCTTGCTTGAGCGCGGTATTGGCCGTGTGACGAGATTTCACGCCGTGGTCCACCGTGAAATAGCGTTTCGTGATCGGGCTGTACCAGATTTCGTGATCACCCTTGCCGGGCCGATGGTAATAACAGCCGGCCTTTTCCAGCATCTCCTTCAATTCCCGAAGATAGCCGGCCATTGTTCAGGCGCGTCGTGGGTTGGGAATGCGGGAGAGCTGCTCCGACATGATGTAGACGGGAATTTCCTGAAGCGGAGATGAGGTGCCGTTGAGCTCAATCAAGTCGGCGAGCGCGGCTTTCACCTTTGGTTCAAGCTCTTCCATGGTTTCGGCTTCAACGGCCAATCCCTCGATATCATTGCTCGTCGCGACCCACACGGAGGCTTCCTCGTCCCAGGTGGCGTGAACGATGATCGACATGATGGAGGTCATTGCTTTCTCCAGGCGGCTTTGAAAACAATATAGAGGTTCGAGGTCGGGAACACAATTTCGGTTTCTGCAGGTCTTCCAACCGTACCGCTTTGGCCTGTCGTGATAGTGACACTCCGGACGCTTTGCGCTAGGAAAGCCGCAAAACCACGGGCTTTTGCGCGCGTCTCCCGAAAGCGGTAGACTGTGCCGGCCCGCAAGAAGAGATCGAGGACAACACCATGCCAGCTTACCGCTCGAGAACCACGACCCATGGCCGCAACATGGCAGGCGCGCGCGGGCTTTGGCGCGCGACGGGCATGAAGGATTCGGACTTCGGCAAGCCGATCATTGCGGTGGTCAATTCCTTCACCCAGTTCGTGCCCGGTCACGTGCACCTGAAGGATTTGGGCCAGCTCGTTGCCCGCGAGATCGAAGCGGCCGGCGGCGTCGCCAAGGAATTTAACACGATCGCCGTCGACGACGGCATCGCCATGGGCCATGACGGCATGCTCTATTCGCTGCCGTCGCGCGAAATCATCGCCGACTCGGTCGAATACATGGTCAACGCCCACTGTGCCGACGCCATGGTCTGCATCTCCAATTGCGACAAGATCACCCCCGGCATGCTGAATGCAGCGATGCGCCTCAACATCCCGGCCGTCTTCGTCTCCGGTGGCCCGATGGAAGCCGGCAAGGTGGTGCTGAAGGGCAAGACCCATTCGCTCGACCTGATCGACGCCATGGTTGCCGCCGCCGACGACAAGATGAGCGACGAGGACGTCAAGGTCATCGAACGTTCGGCCTGTCCGACCTGCGGCTCGTGCTCAGGCATGTTCACCGCCAATTCGATGAACTGCCTGACCGAAGCGCTCGGTCTGTCGCTGCCCGGCAATGGCTCGGTGCTCGCGACCCATGCCGACCGCAAGCGCCTGTTCGTCGAGGCCGGTCATTTGATCGTCGATATCGCCCGCCGTCATTACGAGCAGGACGACTATTCCGTCCTGCCGCGCTCGATTGCCACCAAGCAGGCTTTCGAGAACGCCATGACGCTCGACATCGCCATGGGGGGCTCCACCAACACCGTCCTGCACATCCTCGCAGCCGCCTATGAAGGCGAGGTCGATTTCAACCTCGACGATATCGACCAGCTCTCGCGCCGCGTGCCGTGCCTCTCCAAGGTCGCGCCGGCCAAGGCCGACGTTCATATGGAAGACGTCCACCGCGCCGGCGGTATCATGTCGATCCTCGGCGAACTGGATAAGGGCGGTCTGCTCAACCGCGAGTGCTACACGGTGCATGCCGAAACGCTCGGTGATGCGATCGACCGCTGGGATATCACCCGCACCAACAGCGAGACGGTCCGCAACTTCTTCCGCGCAGCACCTGGCGGCATCCCGACCCAGGTTGCTTTCAGCCAGGAAGCCCGCTGGGACGAACTCGACACCGACCGCGAGGCAGGCGTCATCCGCTCCGTCGAACATCCGTTCTCGAAGGACGGCGGACTTGCGGTCCTCAAGGGCAATATCGCCATCGACGGCTGCATCGTGAAGACGGCCGGCGTCGACGACTCGATCCTGAAGTTCACCGGTCCGGCCCGCGTTTTTGAAAGCCAGGATGCGGCCGTCAAGGCGATCCTCTCCAACGAGATCGTCGCCGGCGACGTCGTGGTCATCATCTACGAGGGCCCGAAGGGCGGTCCGGGCATGCAGGAAATGCTCTATCCGACCAGCTACCTGAAGTCGAAGGGCCTTGGAAAGGCCTGCGCCCTCATCACCGACGGCCGTTTCTCCGGCGGCACCTCCGGCCTGTCGATCGGCCACGCTTCCCCGGAAGCGGCAAACGGCGGCACGATCGGCCTGGTGCGGGAAGGGGACAAGATCGAGATCGACATCCCGAACCGCACGATCAACCTCGCCGTTTCGGACGCCGAACTCGCCGAGCGCCGCAGAGAGCAGGACGCCTTCGGCTGGAAGCCGTCGCAGCCCCGCAAGCGCAACGTCACCACGGCACTGAAGGCCTACGCTGCGTTTGCCGCGAGTGCTGACAAGGGCGCTGTGCGGATTCTACCGGAGTAAGACACGGCAGATCTCCTCGGTCTCCAGCTTGTTTTGGTAAGGAAATTCCTTACAATAGGGACTGAAGGAGATGCGCCTATGATTACCAGCCGCCTCACCAGCAAATCGCAAACCACGATTCCGCAGCCCGTTCGCACTGCCCTCAAGTTGAGGGAGGGTGATGAGCTCGTTTACACGTTCGAACCAGATGGCCGTGTGCTCATCGCTCGCGCGTCCCAGCCGGTCGACGATCCGTTTGCCACGTTCGATGAGTGGGATAGCGAAGCCGATCGGAAGGCCTATGCCGATCTTTGAGCAGGGCGATATCGTCCGCGTTCCATTTCCATATACGGATCGGGATACGCGCCAGCGCCGTCCGGCGCTCGTTGTATCGTCCGCCATTGGCGAAGGGGCGGCACTTCTTTGAGTCGTCATGATAACCTCCGCCGAAAATCGCCGATGGGCTGACGACATTCCCATCCCGGATCATGCAAGCGCAGGGCTTCCCGCCCCATCGGTTGTTCGTCCGGTCAAAATAGCTACAGTTGAGGCCCGCCATGTTGAGGCGATCGGCAAGTTGCCCGATGAGATCAGCCGGTCGGTCATTCGCCGCATCGCGGGAATCCTATCCACGGCGCTGAACGCCGAGATGTAAGACCCGTTCAAAGCGGCCGGTTCAAATTCTTATACGCCTCGTCCAGCTGCTTCAGCCTCTCGGCATAAGCTGACCGGATGCATTCGACATCCTCGCCGCAGGCCTGGCGTTTCTTCAGCCAGGCGCTCTGTTCGTCCTGTAGTTTGCCGCGGTTTCCCATTGCCATCAGGCCGGTGAGGATATCGAAACTCGTCACCATCTTCACGTCGGCGTCGTTGAGCGTGCGCGTGTCGCAGATCACCTTCTCGTCGGCGGCAAGATCGCCGCGCTCGCAGTCGAAGCTCGCTGCCGACGCGGTCCGAGGACTGGCTGCGACCGTCAGGCCGATAAGAAGGCCCATCGAGGCGATGGCGATGGTCAAATGTCTCATGGCTGCACTCCTGATCTCGATGCGCAACGCCTGGAGATCAGCTCAGTTCCCAGAGGCTCCAGAGAGCGAAGACGAGACAGCAGAACCAGATGGAAAGGATGAAGGCGAGGCCGGTGCGGCTCGTAGGTCTTTCGGCCCAACGTTCGGCCTGGCTGCGGAACTCGCTCATCAGCGGCGCGGGCACTAGCTTGATCGCAAGGAGAATGCCGAGCGGCACGATCAGCAGATCGTCCAGATAACCGAGAATGGGGATAAAGTCGGGAATGAGGTCGATCGGCGACAGCGCGTAGGCTGCGACCGCGCCGGCCACCAGCTTGGCGTGCCACGGCACGCGGCGGTCGCGCGAAGCGAGCCATAACGCCAGAATGTCGCGTTTCAGCCGTTTTGCCCACCCTTTCAAACCCGTCAGCCAGCTCATGTTTTTCTCCCGATTTTGACCCTATATAGGGAAAAAGGTTGACGGTTTTCGCCACAATCTCCGTTGTTCCGCCACCTTTCCTTTCTAGTTTTCCACGCTACAAATCGATCCGGATTTTCTCAAATGAGGACTTACATGCTGACCATGCCGAAATGCGTGACGACCGGCCTTCTCGCTCTCGCTCTCCTGATGCCAGTCGCGGCACTCGCCCAGGACAAGGTGGTGCCACAGAGCCGCCAGGAAATGCAGCTCTCCTTCTCGCCGCTGGTCAAGCAGACCGCCGGCGCCGTCGTCAACGTCTATGCCGAACGGGTCGTGCAGCGCCTCAATCCGTTTGCAGGGGACCCCTTCTTCGAGCAGTTCTTCGGCCAGCGCATGCCGAACCGTTCGGAAAAGCAGTCGTCGCTCGGCTCCGGCGTCATCCTTGCGGCTGACGGCCTCGTGGTCACCAACAACCACGTCATCGAAGGTGCCGACGACATCAAGATCGCGCTTGCGGATGGCCGCGAATTCCCCTGCGATGTCGTGCTGAAGGACGAGAGTGTCGATCTTGCGGTGCTCAGGATCAAGTCGAAGGAGCACTTCCCGGTGCTGCCGGTCGCCGATTCCGATCGCGTCGAGGTGGGCGACCTCGTGCTGGCGATCGGCAATCCGTTCGGCGTCGGCCAGACAGTGACGAGCGGGATCGTCTCCGCACTTGCCCGCAACCAGATCACCACGGGCGATTTCGGCTTCTTCATCCAGACCGACGCTTCGATCAATCCGGGCAATTCCGGCGGCGCCTTGATGAACATGAACGGCGAGCTGATCGGCATCAACACCGCGATCTTTTCGCGCGGCGGCGGTTCGAACGGCATCGGTTTTGCGATCCCCGCCAATCTCGTCAAAGTCTTTCTGGCGGCGGCTTCCGAGGGCAAGAAGAGCTTCGAACGCCCCTTCGTCGGCGCGAGCTTCGATGCGGTCAATTCGGATGTTGCCGAAGCGCTCGGCCTCAAGACCGCGCGCGGCGCTCTGGTGACCCGCGTTGTCGAGGGCGGACCGGCGGACAAGGCCGGCCTCAAGCCCGGCGAAGTGGTCATCGCCGTCAACGGCATTGCGGTCGAGCATCCCGATGCGCTCGGTTACCGGCTGACGACCGCCGGTCTCGGCAAGCAGGCGACGCTCACCGTCCAGACGGCGGACGGCCAGCGGCAGGTGAACCTTGCACTCAACACTGCGCCGGAAACCACGCCGCGCGACGAGCGGCTTGTCGAGGGCCGCAATCCCTTCGCCGGCCTGAGGATCGCCAACCTCTCGCCGAAGCTCGCGACCGAGCTGCACATTCCGGCCGAAAAGAGCGGCGTGATCGTGACCGACGTGACGCGCAACTCTCCCGCTGCGCGCCTGGGCTTCCAGCCGAAGGACATCCTGATCTCGCTCAACGGCACTGCCGTCACCAGCACCAAGGGCATGGAAGCCATGCTCAACGATGATCCGGGTTTCTGGCGGGTCGAGATCGAGCGCGACGGCCAGCGTATCAGGCAGTTCTTTCGATGAGCGGTGATCTCTTCGCGCCGAAGGTCCCGGAAGAGGTCGCCAACCGGCGGCCGCTCGCCGACCGCCTGCGGCCGAAGTCGCTTGCCGAAGTCACTGGTCAGCCGCACCTGACCGGCGAAGATGGCGCGCTACGCCGAATGATCGACTCGGGTTCGCTCGGCTCGATGATTTTCTGGGGACCGCCCGGCACCGGCAAGACCACAGTCGCACGGCTGCTATCGGGCGAGGCGGGGCTGGCGTTCGAGCAAATCTCGGCGATCTTCTCCGGCGTCGCGGACCTGAAGAAAGTGTTCGAGACCGCCCGCCTGCGCCGTATGGACGGTCGCCAGACGCTGCTGTTCGTCGACGAGATCCATCGCTTCAATCGCGCCCAGCAGGACAGTTTCCTACCGGTCATGGAGGATGGCACAGTCATCCTGGTCGGTGCGACTACCGAAAACCCGAGCTTCGAGCTCAACGCCGCTCTTCTGTCGCGTGCCCGGGTGCTGACCTTCCGCAGCCATGACGAGGAGAGCCTGAGCGAGCTTCTCACCCGCGCCGAACAGGCCGAAGGCAAGCCGCTGCCGCTCGACGACGACGCCCGGGCCAGCCTGATCCGCATGGCGGATGGCGACGGCCGCGCCGTGCTGACGCTTGCCGAAGAGGTCTGGCGCGCCGCGCGGGAAGGGGAGGTCTTCGATACGACCGGCCTCACCCAGATCGTCCAGCGCCGCGCGCCGGTCTACGACAAGGCGCAGGACGGCCACTACAATCTGATCTCGGCGCTCCACAAGTCGGTGCGCGGCTCGGACCCGGATGCGGCGCTTTATTATCTGGCGCGGATGTTCGATGCCGGCGAGGACCCGCTTTATCTCGGCCGCCGGCTTGTTCGCATGGCCATCGAGGATATTGGTCTTGCCGATCCGCAGGCATTGGTCGTCTGCAACGCCGCCAAGGATGCCTATGACTATCTCGGTTCGCCGGAAGGCGAGTTGGCATTTGCGCAGGCCTGCGTCTATCTGGCGACCGCGCCGAAATCCAATGCGGTCTATACCGCCTTCAAGGCGGCCACACGCGCCGCCAAGGAAAACGGCTCGCTCCTGCCGCCCAAACACATCCTCAATGCCCCGACCAAGCTGATGAAGGGCGAGGGGTATGGCGACGGTTACCGCTACGATCACGACGAGCCGGAGGCCTTTTCAGGTCAGGACTATTTTCCGGAAAAGATGGGCCGGCAGACGTTCTACGATCCGCCGGAACGCGGCTTCGAGCGCGACATCCGCAAACGGCTCGACTGGTGGGCCAAGCTTCGCAAGGAACGAAATCCGAAGTGAAACTCTTCTGACAGCCGATCAGGAGGCGTGTTTCTGAGCCACGACGTTGGCCGGCGCTCCGATCAGCCTAACGGAGGATTCCGCCAGACCGTGATGGCCTTCCATGTCGACGATGACGTGCCAATGGCCCGCCTCCGGGATGACCAGGCGGATAGGGGATCGTTTGGCGACGCCGCCGACATATTTGAAATCGAGCAGTTCCGTGAAGCGCTGGAAATTGGCGGCATTCATCAGGCGCACGTTGTTGACCGCATTCAACGTCACCTCGATCGTCGTCCCCGCGCGCTGCGGCTTCAAGTCGTAGTGGGTAAAGCGGAAATTCGGTACGGCCATTCCTGCCTCATTGATGCCAGCATAGAAGTTCATCAATCTTAACAATACGTCGTTAACGAATAGTGGAACATTGCGGTTTCCCGTGTGTTTACTTCCGTGAAGACCAGCTTCGGCCGGCATATCCCTAGGCCGCGCCGAAGACAATCAGGCGGCTTTCGTCCCCTGCAGCCGCCGCACAAGAATAATACTTTGACCTCCAATCTACCTGTCCCGCCGTCTCCTCGCGGCGGGACTTTCTTTTGCGCGAAGAAATTTCGGCGTGGATTGTCGGCCCGGGCTTATCCTCTTCGTCCTTGGGGCATCACCAACCAATCCATCGAGGAGGACATCATGTCGATCAGGATATTGGCCACCGCAATTGCAGCCGTCGTCGCATCGTTCGTTCCGGCTCCGGCCGAAGCGCAGGAACCGAAAGCGGCCACACCCCAGGCGATCGCCGCCGAGCCGTCGAGGAAGGGCTATGTCGAGGTCGGCGGCATCAACTATTATTACGAGATCCGCGGGGAGGGCGAACCGCTGCTGCTGCTTCATGGCGGTCTGGGCTCCATCGATATGTTCGCGCCGATCATGCCGGCGCTGACGCAGCACCGCCAGGTCATCGGCGTCGACCTCCAGGGTCATGGCCGCACGTCGCTCGGCAAGCGGCCGTTCAGCCTGGAAGCCATGGGCGCCGACATGGGCAAGATCGTCTCCGAACTCGGCTACGGGCAGGTCGATGTGCTGGGTTATTCGATGGGCGGCGGCGTCGGCCTGCAGATGGCCGCACAGTCACCCGAAAAGGTACGGCGGCTCATCATCGCCTCGGCACCCTTTGCCAAGAACGGCTTCTTCCCGGAAATGATCCCCCAGCAGGAAGCCGTCAGCGGTGCCATGGCCGAGATGATGAAGGAGACGCCGATGTTCATCTCCTACAAGGCGGTAGCGCCGGATGTCTCCGAATTCCCGCGGCTCCTCGACGCGATGGGCGACCTGATGCGCCGGGACTACGATTTCTCCGATGCGGTCGCCAGGTTGACCATGCCAGTCATGCTGGTCTTCGGCGACAGCGACATGATCCGCCCGGAGCACATCGTCGAATTCTATCACAAGCTCGGCGGCGGCCTGAAGGATGCCGGCTGGATGCGCGAGAACATGCCGAAGAACCGGCTGGCGATCCTGCCCGATCTTACCCATTACGAGGCCTTCGCGTCGCCGGCCCTGGTGCCGACCGTGCTGCCCTTCCTGGATGGCAAGAGCAATGCGCCGAACTGGGCGGAACAGGTCAAGAAGTGAAATCGCTAAACGCGATGCCGGTCGAAAGTCGGCATCGCCTCATCTTTTCAGGCGCTTGTGTGGGTTTGCGGATTCTGGTTCATAAAACCTTGAATCAGTTTCTGAGGTTTTCGCGGTCGAGCTGGAGGGTCAGCGCCAACACCGTTTCGCAGGTCGGCGTCGGCACGCCGGCGAGCTTTCCGAGCGCCACCACCATACCGGTCAGGGGCATGATCTCCAGCGCCTTGCCGGCAAGCAGGTCCTGCAGCATCGAGGTCCTGACGGGGCCGAAACCGCCCGACCGGCTGAGCTGCTCTTCGACGCTGCCGCTGAAGACCGCGCCAAGCGCCTCGCCGACAGCCCTGGTCTCCGTCATCACCTTGCCGACCTGTTCGACCAGCGCCGCGTTTTCCATGATGCTGTTCATTCGGCCGCGGGTGAGCGCGCTGATCGGGTTGTAGGCGGCATTACCCATCAGCTTGGTCCAGATCGCGTCCCGGATCCGCTCTGTCGGCAGGATGTTGAGGCCGGCGCGGCCGAGAAGCGCCGAGATCGACTGGAGGTCCTGCGAGAGTTCGCCGGAGGGTTCGCCGAGGAAGAAGCGGCCATCGCCGTTGAGACGGATAGTGCCGGGCTCGACTACCTCAGCACCCTGATAGGCGACGCACCCGATCACCCGTTCCGGCCCGACGAGCCGCCATAGCTTTCCATCGGGATCTAGCTCCGAAAGCTGGCGTTCCGCATGCCCGCTTTCCGCGTCCCGATGGAAATACCACCACGGGATGCCGTTCAGGATCATGATGATCCGAGTGCCTTCCTTGAGAAGGCCGGCGAGGCCCTCGGCGGCATCGGCAAGCTGGTGTCCCTTGAGACCGGTGATGATCAGGTCTTGGCTCGGCAGATCCGACGGATCGCTGGTGGCGGTGACACGCGCACGGAGCGGCGCGGCATCGCCCCCCGGCTCGACGGTCAGGCCCTTGTCGCGGATGGCGGCGAGATGTGCGCCGCGCGCCACGACGGAGACGTCCGCCTCAGGGCCAAGCCCGTTGGCAATCTTCGTCGCAAACGTGCCCCCGAGAGCGCCCGCACCATAGATGCAGATATTCCTGATGGTCATGATATCCTCGCAACGCTTATATGCAGTGCGGTAGGTTTAGGACATCTTCGGAATTCAGGCGAACGAGTTTTTGTGATGGGTCAATGGGCCCAGCTGGCGGATACGAGCTCTGTCCGGCGAAGCTCGTCGATCGCGGTGACGGCGTCTTCGACAGACCAGCCGGCCTTGACGGCGGCGGCGATCATCTTGATCTCCGCTTCCTCTTCGAGCGCAAGAAAGAGCGGTTCAAGGGCCTCCTGAACGGTGAGGATATGTTCATCCGGCGGGGCAATAGACGTACGTGCAGCGGACGTAGGCATGATACGCTCGGCTCCTCTCTCTTTTGTGATCGAATCCTCACAATTGCTGTGAGCGGGAAAAGTTCCACGCAACTTGTGGAAAATTTCATTCGGACGGTTTCTGCGGCTCAAAGCTTGTTCTTTCGCCAAGCCTCTGCCTTGTTGCCCAGCTAAAATACATGTGATTCGGGTGCCACGAGGCCGCCCGGCCGGCGGGTGCCGATGCCAAGGAGATTGCGATGACGGACGCCAAAAAACACCAGATTACCGAAATGCGGCCGAAGATCACCGTGATCGGCGTCGGCGGCGGCGGTGGCAACGCCATCAACAACATGATTGCCGAGGAGCTGGAAGGCGTCGATTTCATCGCCGCCAATACCGACGCACAGGTCCTGGCGACTTCCAAGGCATCCCGCCGCATCCAGCTCGGCGCCCACGTGACCGAAGGTCTCGGCGCCGGCTCGCTGCCGGAGATCGGCCGCGCTGCAGCAGAAGAATCGATCGACGAGATCATGGATCATCTGTCCGGCTCGCATATGTGCTTCGTGACGGCCGGCATGGGCGGCGGCACCGGTACCGGTGCGGCGCCGATCATCGCCCAGGCTGCCCGCAATGCCGGCATCCTGACCGTCGGTGTCGTTACCAAGCCCTTCACCTTCGAAGGCAATCGCCGCATGAAGACGGCCGATGCCGGCATCGAGGAACTGCGTCGCGCCGCCGATACGGTCATCGTCATTCCGAACCAGAATCTCTTCCGCATCGCCGACGCCAAGACCACGTTTGCCGACGCGTTCATGACCGCCGACAAGGTGCTGTTTGCTGGCGTCGGCTGCATCACCGACCTGATCGTCAAGGAAGGCCTCATCAACCTCGATTTCGCCGACGTGAAATCGGTGATGAAGGGCATGGGCAGGGCGATGATGGGCACGGGCGAAGCCTCCGGCGACGGTCGTGCGCTACTCGCCGCGGAAGCTGCGATCGCCAATCCGCTGCTCGACGACATCTCGATGAAGGGCGCCAAGGGCGTGCTGATCTCGATCTCCGGCGGTTCCGACATGACCCTGTTCGAAGTGGACGAGGCCGCAAGCCGCATCCGCGACGAGGTCATGGACGATGCCGATATCGTCGTCGGCGCAATCTTCGACCGCAGCCTCGACGGCAAGTTCCGTGTCTCCGTCGTCGCGACCGGCCTCGACGGCGGCGATGCGGGCATTGCTCCGGGGTCCCCGGCGGACATGCAGACGTTCCAGCGCACGCTGCAGTAACCGCCCCGGCCTCCGGGCCAGGAGATTCGTTCCAACAGGAGCCTTCCGGCGGTTTTTGCTGCCGGAAGGCTTCTGCTTTCCGGGTTCCGACGTCTTTTCATTGTCATCCGTCGCGGATATAGCTCGCCGCCCATTCGACGATTGAGAGGAGGAAGAGCATGGATGCGACTGATGTCGGCTCCCATTGGGAGAGCAATGCCGAGACCTGGACGATCTATTCGCGGGCGGGTTACGACAAATACCGGGACGCGCTGAACACCCCGGCCTTTCTCGACATGCTGCCGCCGGTTGCCGGGTTGAAAGGCCTCGATCTCGGCTGCGGCGAGGGCACCAATACCCGCTCAGTCGCCCGGCTCGGCGCCGAGATGACCGGCCTCGACATCGCCCCGACCTTCATCCGCTACGCTCGCGAGACCGAGGCTGCCGATCCGCTCGGCATCGCCTATGCGCTCGGCGACGGGCAGGGGATCGGCTTTCCGGACGAGAGTTTTGATTTCGTCACGGCCTTCATGTCGATGATGGACATGGCCGATCAGCGCCAAGTGCTGAAGGGCATTTACCGCATCCTGAAGCCGGGCGGTTTCCTGCAGTTCTCGATCCTGCATCCCTGTTTCGTGCCGCCGACGCGCAAGAATATCCGCGATGAGAGCGGAGAGGCGGTGGCTGTGCAGATCGCTGATTATTTCGACGAGACGGACGGGCGGATCGAACGCTGGCTGTTTTCTGAAATTCCGGACGAGGAGCGGGCGAAGCTGACGCCGTTTTCGGTGCCGCGTTTCCACCGCACGCTGACCACCTGGGTGTCGATGATCGTCGACGCCGAACTGGTGATCGAGGCTTTCGGCGAGCCGATGGCATCCGAAGAGGTGGCGAAGGCCGAACCGGTCGTCGCCGATACCCGCGTGGCGCCGATCTTCCTGCATATCCGCGCCGGTAAACCCTAGACGCGAAAAGAGCGGCCACGCAGTCCGAATGGTCACTAAAGCGTGAGCCTGTAACCGGGGTGCTGCCTGCCGCGAATGAGGCTGCAATGGCCATGCTGCAAGGAGCACCCCCGTGAACAACCAGAATTCCTTTCGTCTCGCATTCGCCGCAGTGTCCCTGAGCCTCCTAGGTGCAGCACCCGCCCTGGCCGGCGCGCGAAATCCGGTCGTGGTCGAGCTGTTCACCAGCCAGGGCTGCTCATCCTGCCCGCCCGCCAATGCCAATCTGGTCAAGCTGAGCCGCGAGCCCGACATCCTGGCGCTCAGCTTCGCCGTGACCTATTGGGACTACCTCGGCTGGAAGGACATTTTCGGCAGGGAGGAGTTCACGCGGCGCCAGGCGACCTACGAACCGGCGCTGGGTCAGTCGAGCCCGTTCACGCCTCAGATGGTCATCAATGGCCGAACTTCGACGGTCGGCCAGGATCTCGGTGAGGTCCGCAGCCTGATTTCAGCGGAAAAGCCGCTTGCCGGACCTGCGGTCAGCCTGAAAGGCGATACGGCCGCGATCGAGGGCGGCGGCAAACCGGCTTCGCCTGCCGATATCTGGCTGGTCCGTTATGATGCGGGCCTTGTCGAAGTTCCCGTCGCGCGCGGCGAAAATGCCGGCGAGACATTGCCCCATGCGCATGTGGTGCGCGAACTGACGCATCTCGGGCTGTGGAACGGCAAGGCGCAAAGTCTGACGATGCCGGCGGCAAAGTCCAACCAGAAACGTGCTCTGCTCGTTCAGGAACGCAATGGTGGGCAAATTCTCGCGGCTGCGACGGATTGATGAGGCGCGGAGGGTGAAGTCTATTGATGTCTGCCCCCATCCGGATCGAGCGGTTCCGTGCGATGCCGCTTCATATCTCGCCGGCACCGAGGCCTGTTCTCGAGACTGTTACACTTGTTGATCGGCTGTCGAGCCCTCGTGGCCTGCGGATTAAGGAAGTGTTTATGAATTCATGAAAAATGAATGGAAACTTGCCGGCGGTCCGGGCCTCAAGGGCTTGGGTGGGATGAACGTGACCGTCGCGCAGTGTGTAACCTTTGAGTAACCGCCTGCTGATGTTTGAGATGCAGGCGCTGTACGGAGTAGACCAAGACCATGAACAACAGGCCATTCGCCCTGGCGATCCTCGCCGCATTCGCTGCCACGCCTCTCTGGGCTGCCGACCTGGCGCCTTATTCCGAGCCGCCGACCTATAACGAACCTGCCGGCGCGCCGAAGGCGGGCTGGGGTGGTGCCTATGTTGGTGCCGATCTCGGCATGGCATCCCGCAAGCTGAACCCATTCGATGGCGACAAGGGCCTCGTTCTCGGCGGTCACGGCGGCTACAATATCGACCTCGATTCCGGCGTCGTTGGCGCGGAAATCGAAGCTTCGCATCTCGGCAACGTCGAAAGCCGCGTGCCCGGCGGCAAGATCACCGAAAAGGGCCGGGTCGCGGCCAAGGCCAAGGCCGGCGTCGGCTTCAATCAGACGCTTGTCTACGGCACCGCAGGCGCCGCGCTCACCAGCTTCGGTGGCAAGAACGGTACGTCCGGTCCGGACGGCTGGAAGCCGGGTTGGGTCCTGGGCGCCGGCGTCGAGCAGAAGCTCACCGACAACCTGTCGGCCCGGGTCGAATACAACTACACCATGACCAACGACGTCCGCAGCACCTCCGGCGGCGTCTCCTCCAGGACCGACGTGCGCGACCAGACGCTCAAGGCTGGCGTAAACTACAAGTTCTAGGACGCAAGCCCGCCGGATCGGTCGGATACGGTGGCGGGATTTTATCGCTAGAGAAACTCAAAGCGCCGTGCGCCGAAAAGGCGCGCGGCGCTGCCGGTTTATAGCGGCAGTTCTCAGCGAGCCGCCTGGGTGTCGAGATGGTCACGGAGCTGATCGATCTTACCGACCGCCGGACCGACGCCAAGCTCGTCCTGCGCCCATCCGAAAGCTTCGTCGCTCACGGGGGCACCTGCGAAATCCTTCAGTGCATCGCGCAGCGCAGCTTCGCCGAGTTCGGGATCCGTGGCTGCCGGGGCCATGCCGTTCGTCTTCTCGTATTGCGCATAGGCCGTCATATAGGCCGAAAGCGAGGTCATCCGCGGATCGCTGGTGTTGAGATAGGCGTGGAAGTTGCGCCGCAGCGAGTTGAGACCAGTCAGTTTAGAGGCTTGCGGCTTGGCTTTCTCGGCGGGCGTCACCTTCGAGACCTGTCGGCCGGCATCCTTCTTCGCCCGCTCCTTGCCGGAGCCGAGATTGGCCGAGGTCGACCGGCTCTTGCCGGAATGGCCATGGTTCGAGAGATTGTCGCGATCGGTGCCACCGCCGCCGCCGTTTCCACCGCCATGGCCGCCACCATTTCCGTCTTTGGCGAAAGCGAGGTCTGAAAATCCGGCTACGCCGCCGCCGACGGAGACTGCAGCAAGCGCCAGGACAACGATGCCGTTTTTGAGGACCTTGTTCATAATCACCGATCTCCTCGATATGCCCTGCCCAAGCCGGGAGACGTTCCGCGCTTCAGGGCCTTCAGATGCCGGGCATTCTGGAGCAGCGGCGAATATAAATCCATGGGATTAGGACCAATGATCCCGCCTTCGGGACCAAGGTCGGGTGGGGGCGGGACCTTGGTCTCAAGGGGCCGTTCCCGAGCGGCGGCGGACGCGGTGTTCTGTCCTGTGTCTGCGGCAAATGGCGAGGTCCGTCCAGCTGACTTATCTAAGAACCTAGTCCATTATCGAGAAACGCCTCGACCAGCCCGTGAGGCGAGTTGCCGCCGAACAGTGTCCCGACGAGTTGGGTGGCTTCGGCAGCGGCCACGGCACTACGAGGAAAGAGATCCGTCTCGTAGGCCAGCAGTGCAGCCTCGACATCTGCGCCGTTGGCGGCAAGCACCTTGGCGAGCTGCGCCCCATCATACATCGCGAGGTTCGCCCCTTCGCCGGACGGTATCATCAGGTGCGCGGCGTCGCCGAGCAGCGTCACTCCCGGGACCCGATCCCATCGATGGTCTTGTGGAAGCTGATGGAGGACACGAGCCACGGGGGCTGTCTCGCTATCGGTGATGAGAGCCGTCAGTGCCGGATCCCAGTCGTGGAACTCGGCCGCGATCCGGGCCGTGGCAGACGCTGAGTCGGAGAAGTCGAGGCCGTCGATCCACGCCTTCGGTTTGTTCAGCGCCACATATGCATGAAGCGTCGCATTGGGCTCGCGATGCGCCATGATGCCCTGGCCCGGCGACAGCGCGAACAGCGAGCCGCCGCCGACCGCCTCGGCGCTCGCCTTGTGGCGCAGGTCGGCGTCGAACAGCCAGGTTTCCACAAACGTCGTTCCGACATAGGTCGGCTTCGCATCGGAGACGAGGGCGCGCACCTTCGACCAGGCGCCGTCTGCCCCGACGAGGATGTCGGTGGTGACCTTGAAGCCATCCGCGAACTCCAATTCGTGACGTCCGCCGCCAAGTGGGTACGCAGCCACAAGCCTGCTTGCCCAGCGGACCGTGCCGCCGGGAAGCGACTCCAGCAGGAGCCCGCGCATCTCCCCGCGCGGCACCTCCGGGCGCCCGCCCGTGCCGTCGTCGGAATTGTCCATGAGGACGTTGCCGTGCTTGTCGAGGACGCGTGACTGCTGACCTCCGGGATGGATGAGCTTTACGAACTCCTCATGGAGCCCAGCGTCCTTCGGCGCGAGCTGGCCGGTGAACTCGTGGATGTCGAGCATGCCGCCTTGAGGACGCGCGTTCGCTGAAGGATCCGCCTCGTAGACAGTGGCGGAGATGCCGTGAACGTGGAGGACGCGGGCAAGCGTCAGGCCGCCGAGGCCGGCGCCGATGATGGCGACATGTGTACTCATGACGAGCCTTTCGCAGTTCAGAACGACAATGGAATGACATTCCACATTTGGAATGACGTTCCATATATGTCAAGGTGACGGCATGAAGAAAGCAGTTGGAACAAGACGGCAGGATTCTCTCTCGAGGGATCGCATCATCGACGCGGCGATCAGGATCCTGGATAGCGACGGCGAGACGGGGCTGACATTCCAGGCGCTCGCGAAGACGCTCGCGACCGGCGCCGGGGCAATCTACTGGCACGTCGAGAACAAGAACGATCTGCTGACGGCGGCTTGCGACGCCGTCGTCGCTCGAACCTTGGACGCGGCTGAGGGCGGTGCCATGCCCGGGGCGACAATCCGCGCCCTGGCCGTCGGATTGTTCGATGCGATGGACGAACATCCCTGGATAGGCTCGGCGCTGGCACGGGCCGGCGGGAAGATGCCGATATTGCGCATCCTGGAGCGTCTGGGCCAGCAGGTGCGCGCCCTCGGGGTGCCACAGGACGCCGAATGGACGACCGTCTCGGCTATTCTCAGCTACATCCTCGGCGTCGGCGGACAGAACGCGGCCAATGCTCAGTTTGCGGGGCAGCACGGTCTCGACAGATCGAAATTCCTGGAGGAGGTCGCCGACGAGTGGTCCAGGCTGGATCCGGACGAGTTCCCATTCGCGCGAAGCATCGCCCTCTATCTGCCGCAGCATGACGACCGTGCCGACTTCGTCGCCGGGATCGACCTCATCCTCCGCGGCATTGGGGTGCCGAGCTAGTCCTGCGCGGTGTCCGGGGGTGCGGAGAAATCGTTAAGTCGGAAAAGCTTGCAGCTTTCCGCTGGCGTCATACTGAAGGCGGTTATCTTCGATCGTTCCCCGGTGCATGACGGCCCACTCGGCGAGCTGCCGCACGGTTTCCGATAGGGAATGCCCAAGCGGGGTCAAGGTATATTGGACCTGAGGCGGTGTGCTGTGATGGACGGTTCGATCGACCAGGCCGTCGCGTTCCAGCGTCTTGAGCGTCCGTGTCAGCATCTGCTGCGAAATACCGCCCACCTGCCGCTTCAGCTCGTTGAACCGTCGGGCACCCAGCCGAAGCGACACGACGACCTGGATCGTCCATTTGTCGCCGACGCGGCTCAGGATTTCACTCACCCCTCTGCAATCGGCTTCCGCGTGCGAAACAGTCACATCCATCTGACCAACTCCCAAAGATATGCTTTTGACGGGCATTTTTAGGTCACATAAGTGGTCGTGGTCAACATTGTAGACTTTGTCTCCGGAAAGAAAAGCCGAGACGGGTCCACCACAAGGAGACCACCATGAACCTCTTCTATTATCCCGCCGCCTGCAGTCTGGCCGATCACATAGCGCTCATCGAGACAGGGCTTGCCTATAAGCTCCTGAGCATCAACCATGAGAGAAAGACAGAGGACGGCCGGGATTTCCTGTCCATCAACCCAAAGGGCTATATCCCAACCCTTGAGCTGGAGGACGGAGTGTTTCTCACGGAGAACCCGGTCATTCTGAACTACATCGCCGAAAAGAGTGGCAAGCTTCTTCCGAAGGAGGGCATGATTCGGTGGCGGGCGCTCGAGTCTCTCGCTTTCATGGCGTCCGAAATCCATGCAAGTTACCAGCCCTTCTTCAGGGATTTCCCCGAGCCGGAGAAAGTGCGCGCCCGCGAAAAGCTTGCGAAAGCCTTCGCTATTCTCGCCGACCAGATGGGCGACAAGAAATTCCTCGTCAGCGACGAGATGACGATTGCAGATTGCTACCTGTTCTGGATCCTGATGGTCGCGCCCAAGAGCGGCGTCGACCTGCCGGAAAACCTCCGCAGGGCCTTCGACCGCATGCGGGCGCTGCCCTCCGTGATCCAGGCTCTCGCCGAGGAAGGACTGGGCTGATCGGAGCGGCCGTCCCGAACTGAGCGCACAACGTTCCGAGCCAAGCGTACCGCGAGAGGCGGTCCGCTTGGCTCGGAAATCGCGCGAAAGGGCGATGGCTGCTTTTGGTGCGTTGAGATCTCGTCATGGGGCGGCGCATAGCGAACCGATTAGCAGGTCCGCGTGCCCCCCTGTATGGGCGCATTTCAACCGAGCCAATCGTCGGCCAAGCCTCCCCGATCTCCACCTCCGCTTCCGCGGGACGGCAATCTACCGTGTACCGACAATTACAGACGCGGTCGAACGAAGCTGCACCTGTCCGTCCCGAACGGATTGTCGTGCCAGAGCCAGGACCTCGTCGCGGATCCGCGTTTTCGTCTCCGGGTCGGCTTTCGCAAGTCCCGCCACTACGGGGGCGGCGATGTCTGTCATGAAGTCCCAGTACCTCTCCGGCGACTCGTGGGTCATGATGGACGACACTTCCTCCTCGTTTATGTCCTTCAGGCCGGCCCCCTCGAAGGCGCTGCGCATCAAACCAGACGGGGCGCAACGAAAGAGCCCCGGCGATCCGGGCGGTGGCGCAGGCATCTCCACATGACGAGCGATCGTTGACATGATCGTCGTTGCCCAGGGGTTGCTGTCCGGCCCACTCCAGACGGCCGCGCAGATACGCGCCCCTGGCTTCGCCACCCGGGCAAATTCTCGAGCCGCAAGCGAGATATCGGGAAAGAACATGAACCCGAAGCGGCACAGAACGCTGTCGAAATGTGCATCGGGAAATGGCAGCGCTCCCGCATCGCAGGCTTTGGTTTCGAAATTCGACAGGCCCCGGCGCGCCGCATTCTCGGCGGCTACCGCCAGCATGCGCTCGGAGAGATCGGTTACCGTCACTCTTCCACGCGGCACCATCGCGGCCGCGGTAAGGCCAGGTTCGCCGGTGCCGGCGGCAACGTCAAGGACGTGCGAGTGCTCGTGCAAGTTCGCGAGCCGCAGCATCGCATCACCAAACGGGGCCAGCCAGCGGAGAACCGGCTCGTCCCATTTTTTCCAGCCCGCGGAAAAACGATCCCATGTGTCGCGCTGCTGGTCGCGGATATCATCGAGGTTTCCAGGCATGCCCCGCTCCTTCCATGATAGACCTCCCGGTCGGCCGGGTGACTCACTATGAGCGCTCTGAACCAGCTTGCAATCAAATACATGCCGTAACGGGATGCGCGCTTTTGCCGGCACGCGGAACTGCGCGGGCGATGGTCGCTTACGGCGCAAAATTGCCATAGCGCTACACGGCTTAATGGGTTTTGATCTCAAGTGTCGGAATTATCTGGCTCGGGTGTGCGGGCACGCCGGGCAAAGCTGGCTTCGTCCACGTCGGACGGCCGGGGATCGTTTCAATCCCATCTTCGACGTAGATGCCGAAGTTGATCGGCCTCACGTCCGCCTGCTGCGCAATCTCCCGCACCGGGTCTTGCAAAAGGCATATAGTTTTTCAGGCACCGGAGTGCCTGAAAAATTCTCGATGAGGCTGATTCTGGACAAACCGATCGTTTCTACGATTCGATCAGCCATTTACATTCATCAGCTGCAGCCGCTCGTCGCACCGCAAGTGTCGCACTTCTCGCACGTGCCGTTGCGCACCATCGTGAAGTTCTGGCACTCGCCGCACATGTTGCCGGTGTAGCCTTGGGCGATCGAGCGCATGCGACGTTCGTTTTCGACCTTCTTGGCTTCCGTCTTCGCGGTCGCTGCCTCGTCGGCGGCCTTGTCGGAGAAGAGGGCCGTGGTGGCGGCCTGTTCTTCGGTCAGTTCCTCGACGATCTCTTCGGCGAGTTCCTTGGCGCGCTCTTCGTAGTCCCGCTTGAAGGAGACGATTTCGGAGGTGGAGATGGCAACCGTCGGTTCCAGCTTGCGGGCGGCTGCACCGGCAAAGGCGGTGACGTTGGTGCCGGCCGAGGCGCGGGCAGGGGCGGCGGTCGCCGCACCCTTGATGTCGGCCGGGCG
>NZ_JALBGV010000217.1 GCF_023006505.1 Neorhizobium sp. SHOUNA12A | reverse complement strand
CACTACGACGATCATGCGCAACTGAAAAAGCATCTGGCCGACTTCATCGACGCGTACAATTTCGGGCGCAGGCTCAAGACGCTAAAGGGCCTCACGCCCTACGAGTTCATAGTAAGCGCGAATTTCTCCGCACCTTCTGTATTTGAGTGAGCTTTGGCATGTGGTGTCCACTTAAAAGAGGTGGACACCAAGTTATGGATGAAGGTCAAAAACTCGCGGTAC
>NZ_JALBGV010000216.1 GCF_023006505.1 Neorhizobium sp. SHOUNA12A | reverse complement strand
TCATCGCTTAATGCTTGCGCCATCACCCACCTCATCGCTGTGGATGCTGAATCAGCTTCGGCTCGCCGCGTCACCTCACAATCGATTCATCGATCACAGGATCTGCTCTAGCAGGCTGTTGAAGACGTCTCAGGCTGGGCTTTTAGAACAGCTTCGTCGCCGTTTTGGTATGCGAAGGCAATCTCAATCGAGCCATCGTCGAGCAATTCGGCATGCCCGTCGCCCGATATCTCGTCCATTTCGTCA
>NZ_JALBGV010000215.1 GCF_023006505.1 Neorhizobium sp. SHOUNA12A | reverse complement strand
AGCGCCACAAGATCGAAAACATGTTCGGCAGGCTCAAGGACTGGCGCAGAATTCACACCCGATACGATCGCTGCGCTCACACCTTCTTTTCAACCATATGCATCGCAGCAGCCGTCATCTTCTGGCTTTGAGTTAACGAGTCCGCGGCCTAGCACTACTTTGGCAGATTAATCCTCGGTTAACGATGATCGGCGATCTTTAGCACTTCAACAGGGGTGCGAAGGATGGCAGAGCAGGATGTTGCACTGACGGAATGGCTGAAG
>NZ_JALBGV010000214.1 GCF_023006505.1 Neorhizobium sp. SHOUNA12A | reverse complement strand
CTCCTCACAATCCTCAACGCCATCATCCGGGACAATAAACCATGGCAAAGCGCTTGACGCACAAGACAGTCGCTCTGCCCTGCCGGGCATCTCCCCCTCAAGGGGGGAGATCGGCCAGAGGCTGACTCCCAACTCACTCCTGAGCGAGACACTAGATGTTTAGTCCCGGCATTTGATGGATTGGATCGATGATGAATCGATCCGGCTCCAAAGTCCACCGTTTGCATATGAACTCGTAGGGCGTGAGGCCCTTTAGCGTCTTGAGCC
>NZ_JALBGV010000213.1 GCF_023006505.1 Neorhizobium sp. SHOUNA12A | reverse complement strand
AGCCGGCAGGGGGCGGGTTGGCCGCGGCCGAAGTCGCGCCCTGGGGAGCCGGAACGGCCGGCTGCGCACCAGCCATGGAAGGAAGACCTGCGGCATCCGGGGTCGGTGTGGCGATCAGGCGGCTTGCCTTGCCGGGCTTGGTGACCATGGCAAGTAGTTTGCCGTTCTTGTCGGCAGGCACGGAAACCGTCGCTGTTTCTTCGGAAACGGTGGCCTTGCCGTCCTTGCCGGTGGCCTTCAGCACCAGCTGGTGGTCGCCGGGCGGCAGCGGCTTGTCGAGGATGGCGGCAAAATCGCCGCTCGGGCCGACATCGACCTTGGCGACGACCGTGGTGCCATCGGTGACCTCGAGCTTGGAATGCGGCGCGGCGCGGCCGGCGATCACGGTCGAACCGTCCGG
>NZ_JALBGV010000212.1 GCF_023006505.1 Neorhizobium sp. SHOUNA12A | reverse complement strand
CCAGGCACGCGGCAACGGCGAAGGCCGTCCCGAGCGCCGCGAACGTCCGGCCCGCAAGCCGTTCTTCGCAGCGGAAGGCGCCGAGGGCGGTGATCGTCCCCAGCGTCCGGCCCGCGCCAATGGCGATCGTCCCCATGGTGACCGCCCACAGCGCGACAATCGTCGCAACGACGATTTCCGCGGCCAGCGTCGCGGCGAGAACACTCCGCGCCCGGACGTCGACAACGACCTCTCGACCACGTCGGATTTCCGCCCGGCCAAAAAGCAGTTCGGTCCCCAGGATGGGATGAAGAACGGCGAAGGCCGTCCGGCGCGCACCGAGCCCCGCAAGGAACACCGCAAGGGCGGCAACGGGGCTCCGAACCCGCATGCTGCACACGGCGCCCATGAACCCGCTGCCCAGCGCAACAACC
>NZ_JALBGV010000211.1 GCF_023006505.1 Neorhizobium sp. SHOUNA12A | reverse complement strand
GTCATGCCATCCCCTCATAGACCATCGCGTCCAGCGTCAGAGGCATGCCGAGATCGAGGCGAACCTCGCCGCGCATCGCCAACTGCATGACCGCCGTGAAGATCAGGTTCGTTTCCTCAAGCAGCACCGGATCGTCATCATCCGACCAGCGTACGGCCTGACGTGCGAATGTGGTCTGGTCGGAGATCGTACGGATGGTGGTCGGAAGCTTAGAATGCGAATGGTCTCACGGGCATGCGCGAGCGACATCGGCAACGTGCCTTGTGGGTCCACATCAGGCGAAGGTTCGACAGACGAGGCTCGATCCGGATGGAACGTTTGTCATGGACGGCATAAGCGCAACCCAGTTCTCCCTCGAAATGGCGTTTCCGCTCGGCAACACGCCGCCAGAACGGGGTATGCGCCTGTTCATTCAGCGTGACGTAGTCGATGAACAGGACGCGGTCATCGCGCAGCATGA
>NZ_JALBGV010000210.1 GCF_023006505.1 Neorhizobium sp. SHOUNA12A | reverse complement strand
CGTCGACAAGTCCAAGGTCCAGGAAGAAATCACCCAGCTGCAGAGCCAGCTGAAGAGCATCGCTTCCTCCGCTTCGTTCTCCGGTGAAAACTGGCTGCAGGCCGAAATCGGCGGTTCGCAGAGCGCCACCACGGGCGTCCTCTACGCCTCGAGCGAAATCACCAAGCAGCTGGTTGGCTCGTTCGTTCGTGACGGCGACGGCAACGTCTCGGTCAAGACCGTCAACGTTGTTCTCGACGAGCAGAACGTCCTGTTCGACCTGAGCGGTGGCCATGGCGGTCTTCTCGACGCCAACGCCCTCAACGGTTTCCGTGCCATCAACTTCGATGACGGCACGACCAACCACAAGGAATATTTCGGCAAGATCAACACGTCTTCCTACTACGCAACCAACGCTGTCTGGAAGGACATCGGCGGCGGCGTCTTCATGAAGGGCGATACCAACGGCGTCTATTCGTCGGGTTCCAACGG
>NZ_JALBGV010000020.1 GCF_023006505.1 Neorhizobium sp. SHOUNA12A | reverse complement strand
CGAGCGGGTGCTGATGCGTTCGGCCGTGGCGGCGATCACTGGCGACGGCGAAGCGGAGCGGGCGGCGGGCGACGGTATCCCGAGGCGCCGGCTGCAATTGCCGGCTTATGCGGCGCATCTCGCCGAGGCGGCGATCCGCAAGCAGCCGAAGACCGAGCAGCACAAGACGACTTTGAAGCGCAGCATCCAGCAGGGGCTTGAGCAGGTCGCCCGGGAAGCTTCGGTGAAGCTCAGCCCGAAGGTCTCGGTCGCCATGGTGATGGCGGACATCACCACTGGCGCGATCGTCGGCGAGGTCGGTTCGGCCGATTATTTCGATGCGAGCCGCTCCGGCTGGGTGGATATGACGCGGGTCAACCGCTCGCCCGGCTCGACGCTGAAGCCGTTCATCTATGGCCTCGCCTTCGAGCAGGGGCTGGTGTCCCAGGAAACGATCATCGAGGACCGGCCGGCGGATTTCTTCGGTTATCGGCCAAAAAATTTCGACATGACCTACCAGGGCGATGTCAGCGTCCGCCAGGCGCTGCAGCTGTCGCTCAACGTGCCGGCGGTGCGGCTGCTGGATGCCGTCGGCCCGTCGCGGCTGATGATCCGTTTCCGCCGTGCCGACGTGCGGCCGGTCCTGCCGGCCAACGAGGCGCCGGGTCTGGCGATCGGCCTCGGCGGCGTCGGCATCACGCTCAAGGATCTGGTGCAGGCCTATGCGGCGCTCGCCAATCGCGGCAATCCGATGCGGATCGGCAATGGCATCGAGGACCAACCGGGCATGATCGACGGCGAGCCGCTTCTCGATCCGCAGGCGGTGTGGAACGTCGCGGACATTCTGTCCGATGTTCTCCCGCCGCAGGGCAGCCGAAGGCTCGGAATCGCCTACAAGACCGGCACGAGCTACGGTTATCGCGATGCCTGGTCGGTCGGGTTCGACGGGCGTCATGTGCTGGGCGTCTGGGTCGGGCGGCCGGACAATGGCGCGGTACCGGGCATTGCCGGTTATCAGACCGCGGCGCCGATCCTGTTCGAGGCGTTTTCGAAATCCGGCGTGCCGATCACGCCGCTGCCCTCGGCGCCTTCGGGTGCCGTGCGCATTGCGCAGGCCGAGCTGCCGATCAGCCAGCGGCGTTTCTCGATGACCGCGAGCGGGCTGTTTTCTGCCTCGACGCGGGAGCCGGCACCGCAGATCGTCTATCCGCCGGAAGGCGCACGGGTCGATCTCGGGGCGCAATCGGGCGATATCTCGCCGCTGGTCCTGAAGCTGCAGGGCGGCCGCGCGCCGTTCCGCTGGCTCGCCAACGGCAAGCCGCTCAGCGAGCTATCCCGTCGCCGGACCAGTGAATGGACGCCGGATGGCGCCGGTTATTCGACGCTGACAGTGATCGACGCCGCCGGCCGGGCCGCGAGCGTCCGGGTTTTCGTGGAATAGAAATGTCGGAGCTTCCGCGAGAGAAGGCGTTCAAGCGTTCGCTCGCTTTCGGCCAACACTCGGAAGCCCCGCGCAGTCTCCTGCCGTGGTTTTCAAAGATCGGAGAGCCCACACGAATGCGGAACCTCATAGTAAAATAATAGTATGGCTCCGCATTCGCGTGGCCTTCGGCGTCTTTTCGGGGCTTCCGGCCTCTACAGGTGATTATCTCGCCTCGCTGCGTGGCTGTGTTCACGGCTTCCTTTCGGGAAACCTTGCCACTTGCACGGCTCAACCGAACCGGACATGGCTGTCCGGGGGAGGCTTGATAGGAAGGCTTGCCTTTCAGCGCACCCTCCATGGCTTTCACCTCTTCCACCTTTCCCGCACGTTACGGTTCCGATGAAAGCGCCGGCTCCCGCCTGCCCGCGAACGTCTCGCGAAACACTCCGGCGACGGAAGCGGGAGGATTGTAGGCGTGGGTTGGGAGGGCGGGGATGATGAGGCGGTTAAGTCGTTGGAGATGCTGGAGGGCGGCGATCAATTATCCACGGGTAAACATGGAAAGACAGTATTGGCGGGCGCACCTCCGCCATACCCCCCTCTGTCCTGCCGGACATCTCCCCCTCAAGGGGGGAGATCGGCCGGATGCAAGGTCTTACTCAGCCAAAAGCCTCGAGATTGCCGAACTCCACTCTCTGCCAGCTTCCTGCCGCCGCACAAATTGGGAGAGGGACCGGTGAGCATGCCTCCTTCGATCTCCCCCCTTGCGGGGGAGATGCCCGGCAGGGCAGAGGGGGGTGCCTCACGGAATAACCTCTCTCAAACCGCCCAGCGACCGGACCGCTCAATATTCCCGAAAATCGGCTTTTCGGAAGCATGATGCGGTCGCTTCGGAGGACGTCCTAGGCTGCGGCCGCCGCCTTCTTCTTCGCCACACGAGCCCGGATGGACTCGATATCCGCCCGCGGTGTCGCCTTGAAAAGCGTGCGGGTGTAGTCGTGTTTCGGATCCGAGAAGACTTCTTCGCGGGTGCCGTATTCCACGGCCTCGCCGAAATACATCACCATCACCTCGTCGGCGATGTAGCGCACCACCGAGAGGTCGTGGCTGATGAAGACGTAGGTGAGGTTGAACTCGTCCTGGAGATCGGCGAGCAGGTTCAGCACCTGGGCCTGCACCGAAAGGTCGAGCGCCGAAACCGGTTCGTCGAGCACGAGAAGTTTCGGGTTCATCATCAGCGCGCGGGCAATCGCGATGCGCTGGCGCTGGCCGCCCGAGAACATGTGCGGGTAGCGGTTATAGTGTTCCGGGCCAAGGCCGACCTTCTTGAGCATTTCGCTGGCGCGGTCGCGGCGTTCGCCGGCCGACATGTCGGTGTTGATCGCCAATGGTTCGCCGAGCACATCGCCGATTTTCTGGCGCGGGTTGAGCGAACCATAGGGGTTCTGGAAGACGATCTGCACCTTCTGGCGCATTTCCGGGGTCAGGTGACCGGGGCGGGTGTCGACCTTCTTGTTGTCGATCAGCAGGTCGCCGGCGGTCGGTTCGTCGATGAAGGTCAGCATGCGGGCAAGGGTGGATTTGCCGCAGCCGCTTTCGCCGACGATCGCCAGCGTCTTGCCGCGTTCCAGCTTGAAGGAGACGCCCTTCACCGCATGGATGATCTTCTTCGGCTTGAAGAGGCCGCCCGGCAGTTCGTAATCGCGCTTGATGTCGCGCACTTCGAGCATGGTGTTGTTGGTCATGGTCTCGCTCATGCGCGTGCCTCCGGCGCGGGTTCCGGATTGCCGTCGAAGAAGGCGGAAACGGTGGTCAGGCGGTCGCCGGTGGCGTTTTCCGGCAGGGCCGCCAGCAGCGCCTTGGTATAGTTGCTCTTCGGGTTTTCGAAGAGGGAGAGCACGTCGGCTTCCTCCATCTTGCGGCCCTTGTACTGCACGATGACGCGGTCGGCGGTCTCGGCGACCACGCCCATGTCATGGGTGATCATGATCAGGCCCATGCCGTTCTTGGCCTGCAGCGCCATGATCAGGTCGAGGATCTGCTTCTGGATCGTCACGTCGAGCGCGGTGGTCGGCTCGTCGGCGATCAGCAGTTTCGGATTGCAGGCGATCGCGATCGCGATCATCACGCGCTGGCACTGGCCGCCGGACATCTGGTGCGGAAAGTGGTTCAGCCGCTCTTCCGGGTTGGGCAGGCCGACCTGGCTGAACAGTTCGACGGCGCGGGCGCGGCGGGCCTTGGCGTCGAGGCCGAGATGGATGCGCAGCACTTCCTCGATCTGGAAGCCGACCGTGAAACACGGGTTGAGGCTGGCGACCGGCTCCTGGAAGATCATCGCGATATCCTTGCCGATCAGCTTGCGGCGCTCGGCCGGGCTGATGTTCTGGATGTCGCGGCCTTCGAAGAGCATGCGGTCGGCGGTGATCTTGGCCGTCCACGGGAGCAATCCCATGACGGCGAGCATGGCGACGGACTTGCCGGAGCCGGATTCGCCGACGATCGCCAGGACCTCGCCCTTTTCGACCGAGACGGAGACGCCGTCGACGGCACGGAACCAGCCGGTTGCTGTTTCGAATTCGACGGTGAGGTTGTCGATTTGCAAGAGCGCCATGATCAGGACCTCTTCAGTTTCGGGTCGAGCGCATCGCGCAGGCCGTCGCCCATCAGGTTGATGGCGAGAACGGTGACGAGAATGGCGACGCCGGGGAAGGTGACGACCCACCAGGCGCGCAGGATGAATTCACGCGCTTCGGCAAGCATCGTGCCCCATTCCGGTGCCGGCGGCTGGGCGCCCATGCCGAGGAAGCCGAGGGCGGCCGCGTCGAGAATGGCATTCGAGAAGGAGAGCGTCGCCTGGACGATCAGCGGCGCGGTGCAGTTCGGCAGGATTGTGCGGAACATCAGGCGAATGGGGCCGGCGCCAGCAAGCCTTGCGGCGGTCACGTAGTCGCGGGTCTTTTCGGCCATCACGGCGGCGCGGGTGAGGCGCACGAAATGCGGCTGCAGGGTGAGCGCGATGGCGATCATGCCGTTGGTGAGGCTCGGCCCGAGGATCGCGACAAGCACGAGGGCGAGCAGCAGCGACGGGAAGGCGAGGATGATATCCATCAGGCGCATGATGACGGTATCGATCCAGCCGCGGTAATAACCGGCGATCAGGCCGACGATGATGCCGCCGGTGAGAGACAGCGTCGTCACGAAGACGCCGATGAACAGCGAATACTGCGCGCCATAGACCAGGCGGGACAGGATATCGCGGCCGACAGGATCGGTGCCGAGCAGATAGGACGGGTTGCCGCCCTCGGCCCAGGCCGGCGGAAGCAGCGCGAAATCGCGATACTGTTCGAACGGCGAATGCGGGGCGATGAACGACGCGAAGATCGCCACGATGACGAGGCACACGAAAACGATGAGGCCCAGAACGGCGCCGCGATTTTCGGAAAAGTAGAACCAGAACTCGCGGAGCATCTGGCGGCGCATCGCGGCGCTGGAAACCGGTTCGGCGATCTTGGTAACAGTGGTATCGGCCACGGGATTTTCTCCTTCTTGGTGCCGGATCAGTGTCGGATTCTGGGATTGATCAGGCCGTAGAGCAGATCAACGACGAGATTGACGAACATGATGATGGCCGCGATCAGGAGCAGGCCGCCCTGGATGACGGCGTAGTCGCGGCGGAAGACGCTGTCGACCATCCACTTGCCGATGCCCGGCCAGGAGAAGATCGTCTCGGTCAGGATGGCGCCGGCGAGCATGACGCCGATCTGCAGGCCGATCGTGGTGATGACCGGGATCATGGCGTTGCGCAGCGCATGGATGCCGACGACGCGGAAGGGCGAGAGGCCCTTGGCGCGGGCGGTGCGGACGTAGTCTTCCGAGAGCACTTCCAGCATGGCGGAACGCGTCTGGCGGGCGATAACGGCGAGCGGAATGGTCGCAAGCACGATCGACGGCAGCGCAAGATGGCTGATCGCCGAGGCGAAGGCGCCCTTCTGTCCCGACAGCAGCGAGTCGATCAGCATAAAACCGGTGACCGGCGGGAAGAAGAACATCAGTGAGATGCGGCCGGAAACCGGGAACCATTGCAGGGTGCCGGAGAAGAGGATGATCAGCAGCAGGCCCCACCAGAAGATCGGCATCGAATAACCGACAAGCGCGATGCCCATCAGCCCCTGGTCGAAGATCGAGCCGCGCTTGATCGCCGCGATCACGCCGGCCGGAATGCCGAGCGCGATGGCGATGACGATGGCACAGAAGGAAAGTTCGACGGTCGCCGGAAACAGCGCCCAGAACTGGTCGAGGATCGGCTTCTTGGACACGATCGACGATCCGAAATCGCCGGTCAGCACGCCGCCGAGATAATCGAAATACTGGACGACCAGCGGTCGGTCCAAACCGAGCTGGGCACTGATCTGGGCATGCCGCTCCGGCGACATGACGCGTTCGCCGGAAAGAAGCGCAACCGGATCACCCGGCAGTAGTCGGATAAATGAAAATGCAATGATCGAGACCCCGATGAAAGTCGGGATCAACACGGCGATACGCCGCAACAGGAAGCCAAACATTCGAAACCTTCGTGGTTTTTGGTTCGTGGCCGATTCACGGTTTTGTCAAGCCATGAAGGCGGCAATCGTGGCGTCTGCGCCAAATTTTGGCGTCTCATAAGAAAATGCCGCGGGAAACGCAACGCGTCCCGCGGCAAAATCGTCGTGAAGCAGAAATTACTGCGCGATATCGACCGCTTCGAAGGTGAAGTCGCCGAGCGGGCTCTGGGTAAAGCCGGTCACGCCCTTGCGCATCGGAACGACGGCGAGGGAGTGGTCGATGGTTGCCCAGGGAGCGTCCTTCTTGAAGACCGCCTGAGCCTGTTCGTAGAGCTTGGTGCGCTCGGCCAGGTCGGAAACGACCTTGGCCTTCTTCACCAGTTCGTCGAATTCCTTGTTGCACCACTGGGCGCGGTTGTTGCCGCCGACGGCGTCGCAGCCGAGCAGCGTGTCAAGGAAGTTGTCCGGATCGCCGTTGTCGCCGGTCCAGCCCATGATGGCGGCGCCATCGCGGTTCTTGTCCTTCGAACGCTGCAGGTATTCAGCCCATTCGAAAGAAACGATCTCGACCTTGACGCCGATCTTGGCGAAATCGTCCTGGATGATTTCGGCCGCGCGGCGGGCGTTCAGCATGTAGGGACGCGAAACCGGCATCGCCCAGACCTTCATGGAAAGGTCCTTGACGCCTGCATCGGCGAGCATCTTCTTGGCCGCGTCGAGGTCGTACGTATCGTCCTGGGTGGACTTGCTGTAGGACCACATGGTCGGCGGGATCGGGTTGACGGCAGGTGTCGCCATGCCCTGGAAGACGGCATCGACGATTGCCTTCTTGTTGATCGCCTTGTTCAGCGCCCTGCGGACTTCGACCTTGTCGAACGGAGCCTTGGTCGTGTTATAGGCGAGGTAGGCGACGTTCAGGCCTTCCTGCTCCAGAACCTGGAGATTGGGATCAGCCTTCATGGCCTTCACGTCGGCGGCGTTCGGATAGGGCATCAGGTGGCATTCGCCGGCTTTCAGCTTCTGGTAACGAACGGCGGCGTCGGTGGTGATGGCGAACACGAGGTCGTCGATCTTTGGAGCGGTTCCCCAGAAATCGGCGTTCTTCTTGTAGCGGATGACCGCGTCCTGCTGGTAGCCGACGAAGGTGAACGGGCCGGTGCCGACCGGCATCTGGTTCAGCTGTTCCTTCTTGCCGGCCTTCTCGAGGCTGTCGGCATATTCCTTCGACAGGATCGAAGCGAACGGCATTGCGACGTTGGCGAGGAACGGTGCTTCCGGACGGTTGAGGGTGACCTTGACGGTCAGGTCGTCGACCTTCTCGATCGACTTGATCAGCTTCGGAAAGCCCATGCCATCGGCATATTCCCAGGTCGCGCCGGAAATGTACTTGTTCCAGGCGTTCTTCTCGTCGATCTGGCGGCCGAGCGAGAAGACGACGTCGTCGGCGTTCAGATTGCGGGTCGGCTTGAAGAAGTCGGTCGTCTGGAACTTGACGTTCGGACGCAGCTTGAAGGTGTAGACAGTGCCGTCAGCGGAAATTTCCCAGCTCTGGGCAAGAGCTGCTTCCGGCTGGGTCGTGCCCGGCTTGAACTCGAGCAGGCGGTTGTAGATCGGATGCGCCGAAGCGTCGAAGGTCGTACCGGCGGTATAGATGCCGGGGTCGAAGCCTTCCGGAGAACCTTCCGAGCAATATACGAAGGTCTTGGCGCTGGCGGCGCTTGCGAAGAATGTTGCCGACAGCAGCGCTGCGGCAAGGGTGAGTTTGTATTTCATATGGATCTCCCGATGACCTGTGGCCGGCTTATGTGCCGTGCCCGGTGGATGTCTTCAGCTGGAATGGCGCGTATATAGCGCCCAACGACTGGTATTCCCGTGTTCACCTCCTGGCCGGCGATATTTCGCTGCGGCCGGCCTCAAAATGCGTTTCTCCTGGCGGGTCTGCTCCGGCCTTCAGGCCGGGCACGCCCTTGTTCTTTGATTCCGATCAACGGCTGTCGCCGCATCGAATTTCGCGTCCGCTTTATTTTTTAGAAAATTTTCCACAAAATCGGCAAAATTCCCGTGCATTTTTATTCTTTTAGGCTCGTTTCATAGATTTGCCTGCGGGCCATGGCGCGGGAGCATACCGATTATGATCGGGTTGTCGAGATGCTAACATTCGCGTGCCATTCACATCCGCATTCCTTTCGCCCAATCCCTCAGCACAGCCTACTTTTGCTGCAATGCCGCATTGCCATCGGCCGGGAATTGGGTACGGTTCGGGCCCTCCGACCAGCATAGATCTATCGAGGCAACGGTTTCATGACGACAGGCAATTCCAATCTCCCGCTCGTTTGGGATTTCATCGACCGCAAAAAAGAGGTCTTCACGGAACTCGCGGACCGCGTCTGGGAGACGCCGGAAACCTGCTACATGGAGACGCTTTCGGCTGCCGCGCATCGCGAAATGCTGGAGGCGCAGGGCTTCAAGATTACCGAGAATGTCGCCGGGATTCCGACCGCGCTGATCGGCGAGGCGGGCGAGGGCGGTCCGGTGATCGCCTTTCTCGGCGAATACGATGCACTGGCCGGCCTCAGCCAGAAGGCCGGCGTCACCCGGCACGACCCGACGACATCAGGCGCGAACGGTCATGGCTGCGGCCACAATCTTCTCGGTTCCGCATCGCTGCTGGCGGCGACCGCGCTCAAGGATTGGCTCGAGACGACCGGCACGCCCGGCCGGGTGCGTTATTACGGCTGCCCGGCGGAAGAAGGCGGTGCCGCCAAGGCGTTCATGGTGCGTGCCGGCGCCTTCGAGGATGTCGACATCGCGATCAGCTGGCATCCGAGCAATTTCGCCGGCGTGCAGCGGGAGACCTCGCTTGCCAACTGCCGGATCGACTTCACGTTCACGGGCCGCGCCGCCCATGCGTCCGCGGTGCCGGAACTTGGCCGCAGCGCGCTCGATGCCGTCGAACTGATGAGCGTTGGTGTCAATTATATGCGCGAGCACATGCCGTCCGAAAGCCGCATCCATTATGCGGTTCTGGACAGCGGCGGCATCTCGCCGAATGTGGTCCAGGCGCATGCCAAGGTGCGCTACGTCGTCCGCTCGGCGGACCTGCCGGGGCTTTTCACGCTGATCGAGCGGGTCAAGAAGGTTGCCGAAGGCGCGGCGCTGATGACTGAGACCAAGGTCGAGAGCACGATCCTGGCCGGCGTCTCCAACCTCGTCGTCAACACCCCGCTGATGGACGTCATGCAGGACGTCTGGGACAGCATGGGTCCGCCGCCGTTCGACGCCGCGGATATCGAGTTTGCCGAACAGATCCGTGCCACGCTGACGCCGGAAGACATTGCGGCAAGCTGGAACCAGGAGCGCCTGGAGCAGCGGGATATTCCGCTTGCCGATTTCATCCTGCCGCCCCACACCGAAAACCGCCAGATGGGCGGATCGACGGATGTCGGCGATGTCAGCTGGGTCGTGCCGACCGTGCAGGCCTATGGCGCGACGCTTGCCGTCGGCACCCAGCTTCACACCTGGCAGGTGGTGGCGCAGGGCAAGAGCCCGCTTGCCCACAAGGGCATGGTCTCGGTTGCCAAGGCGATGGCCGCGACGGGGCTCGCCGCCATGACCAGCGATCAGCTCCGCGAGGCGGCCTGGGCCGATCTCAAGAAGCGGCGCAAGGGACAGGACTACAAGAGCCCCATTCCGGCCGGCGCCGAACCTCCGGTCGCGGCAATGACGCTGAAATGACAAATTAACTGATCGACGCGTCAACTATTTTGAACGGTCCGCCTCCCTGAAAACGGCGATTTGGGCTGTCCAATATCGCCGTTTCCGCCTATGGAATTTATGCGCCGTTGCGTGTATCACAGGAGGTCAGTCGTGACTATTCAGCCCAATTCCATCGAAGCCCGGGACAAGGCTTACCAGCTCCACTCCTACACCAATGCCCGCGCGCTGGAGCGTGACGGATCGCTGGTGATCGACCGCGGCGAGGGCATCTATGTCTACGACGTGAACGGCAATAAATATATCGAAGGCATGGCCGGGCTCTGGAGCGTCGGCGTCGGTTTCGGCGAGAGCCGGCTTGTGGAAGCGGCCGCCAGGCAGATGGCGAAGCTCCCCTATTACCATACCTTCACGCTGCGCAGTCACGGCCCGTCGATCGATCTGGCCGAAAAGCTGATCCAGATGGCGCCGGTGCCGATGTCGAAGGCCTATTTCACCAATTCCGGTTCCGAAGCCAATGATACGGCCATGAAGATGGTCTGGTATCGTTCGAACGCGCTCGGCAAGCCGGAAAAGAAGAAGATCATTTCACGCATCAAGGGCTATCACGGCGTGACGATCGCCAGCGCCAGCCTCACCGGCCTGCCGAACAACCACCGCTCTTTCGACCTTCCGCTGGCCGGTGTCTTCCACACGACCTGCCCGCATTACCGCGCCTTCAAACAGGAAAACGAGACGGAGGTCGCCTTCGTCGAACGCTGCGCCAAGGACCTCGAAGACCTGATCCTCAAGGAAGGTCCGGAAACCGTCGCCGCCTTCATCGGCGAGCCGGTCATGGGCGCTGGCGGCGTCATCGTTCCGCCGGCCGGTTACTGGGATGCGATCCAGAAGGTGCTCAGGAAATACGATATCCTGCTGATCGCCGACGAGGTAATCTGCGGCTTCGGGCGCACCGGAGAGATGTTCGGCACCACGACCTACGCGCTGCAGCCGGATATCATGACGCTATCGAAGCAGATTTCGTCGTCCTACCAGCCAATCTCGGCGCTGCTGATCAACGAGAACGTCTACGGCCCGCTTGCCGACGAATCGGCGAAGATCGGCACGTTCGGCCATGGGGTGACCGCGGCCGGCCATCCGGTTGCCGCAGCGGTTGCGCTCGAAAACCTGGCGATCATCGAAGAGCGCGATCTTGTCGGCAATGTTCGGGCGCTGGCGCCGAAGTTCCAGAGCCGGCTGAAGGCGCTGGAAGGCCATCCGCTGGCGATCGAAGCCCGCGGCGTCGGCCTGATCGGTGCCCTGGAGCTGAAGCCGCGGGATGGTTTCGCGGCCGGCCAGCTCGGCCCCAAGCTGCTGGCGATCATGCTCGAAAAGGGCCTGATCTCGCGGGCGATCGGCGACTCGCTGGCGCTCTGCCCGCCAATGATCATCAACGAGCAACAGATCGATACGATCTTCGACACGTTCGAAGCCTCGCTCGAAGTCTTCGCGAAGCAGTTCGCTGCCTGATATCCTCCCGGAGCCGCGCTAACCTATTGGTGCGGCTCCGATTGCGCTTGGGCCATGCGCGCCTATATTGCTCGCCATGCTGGATGTCATCGAACCCTATTGGCCGCATATCCTCTTCGTTTTGTCGGTCCTGATGGGGGCCGCAGCTGCGATCCACGCGGCGATGACCAAGGAAGAGGTCCGCTCCGCGATCGGCTGGGTCGGCGTCATCGTTCTGTCCCCGATCGTCGGCGCGCTGCTTTATCTTGTCGCCGGGATAAATCGCATCCGCCGTTCGGTGATCAGCGATCGCCGGGCGCTGCTGCAGGGGGAAATCCGGGCGCATGTGGTTTCCTATGATGCGACCAACGACCTGATCATCGAGGAATTCGGGCATCGCTTCCGGGCGATGAAGACGCTCGGCGACCGGGTGACGCGCCACCGGCTGACGACCGGCAATACGATCGTCGCACTCGATACCGGTGACGAAGCCTATGGGGCGATGCTGAAGGCGATCGCCAAGGCGAAACGCAGCCTCATCCTCGAGACCTATATCTTCGACCGGGACAGGATCGGTACCCGGTTTGCGGATGCGCTGACTGCCGCGGTCAAGCGCGGCGTCGAAGTGCGTGTGCTGATCGATGCGGTCGGCGCCCGATATTCGGTGCCGAGCGTGCTCGGCACGCTCAGAGAGGGCGGGATCACGGCCGATGTCTTCAATGGCAACGTCATCATGGGGCTGCGGCTGCCTTATGCGAACCTGCGCACCCATCGGAAGATCCTGGTCATCGACGGGCGGGTGGCGTTTACCGGCGGCATGAATATCCGCGAAGGTTTTTCGAGCGAATTCAGCGGCAACAACTGTTCGTTCGACACGCATTTCAAGGTAACCGGGCCGGTCGTCGCCGACCTGTTTGCGATCGCCGCCGCCGATTGGCGATATGCGGCCGACGAGGCATTGGAGGGCGAGGCCTGGGCGCTGCAGGCGCCGGAGACGAACCCCGGTTCGCCGGTCGTCATGCGCGCCGTTTCCTCCGGCCCCGACCGCAGCGTCGAGACCAACCACAAGATGCTGATGGGCGCGTTTTCCGTGGCGCGTTCCTCGATCCGCATCGTATCGCCCTATTTCCTGCCGGACCGCGAACTGATCACCGCGCTCGTCACTGCCGCCCGGCGCGGGGTTGAGGTCGATATCGTCGTGCCGACCGCCAACAATCTCGTCCTGGTCGACCGGGCGATGACCGCGCAGTTCGACCAGATGCTGAAGAATTACTGCCGGATCTGGCGGGCATCCGGGCCGTTCAACCATTCCAAGCTTCTGGTGATCGACGGGCGCTGGGCCTATGTCGGCTCATCGAACCTCGATCCGCGATCACTCCGGCTCAATTTCGAGGTCGATCTGGAAGTGCTGGACTGCCCTTTCGCGGAAGCTTTGGAACGAAGGATAGATCTGGCCATTTCTTCCGCAACCGAAGTGACGCTCGATGGGTTGATGGCAAGGCCCTTCCTCGTGCGCCTCATCGAACGGGTGTTCTGGCTGGGGTCCCCCTATCTCTAGTTGCTGGATAGATAGGGAGCTTGCCTTATAGATTTCATTGATCGGCGAATAGTCAAAAGAACCATGCGGGAAAAACGTCCCAATCTTCCGAAAAGCATTCTGGCTTCCATCCGGGCTCGAAGGAACCGCGGTGCCGGAACGCATGAGGAGCGTGAACGCGGGCACGGCATGCTGATCGCCTCCTACAACGTGCACAAATGCGTCGGCATCGACGGAAAGTTCGATCCCGCGCGCACCAGCCACGTGATCCGTGAAATCGGTGCCGATGTGATCGCGCTGCAGGAGGCGGATTCCCGATTTGGCGAGCGGCGTGGCCTGCTCGATCTTGCCTGGATGGAGCGGGAGACGGGTCTTTTCCCGGTGCCCGTCTCGGGTGTCGCCAAGGCGCATGGCTGGCATGGCAACGTTGTTTTCTTCCGCGAAGGCCTCGTGCGCGATGTCCACCAGGTCAAGCTGCCGGGGCTCGAGCCGCGGGGCGCTCTGATCACCGAACTGGAACTCAAGGACGGCAGCGCGTTTCGGATCATCGCCGCCCATCTCGGCCTGCTCAACCGTTCGCGGCAGCAGCAGGCCCGCATGATCCTCGATATCCTGCGCTCGCGTGACGAGCAGCCGACCGTGCTCATGGGCGATCTCAACGAATGGCGGCTTGGTGACCGCTCCTCCCTGAATACGCTCGCGACCGTGTTCGGTCTCCCGGCTGCGGTGCCGAGCTTTCCGTCGCGCCTGCCTGTCCTGGCGCTCGACCGCATCATGGCGAACCAGCCCGGGCTGATCGATGCCGTCGAAACCCATGACAGCCCGCTTGCACGGCTTGCATCCGATCACCTGCCCATCAAGGCGGTGGTGAAGCTCGGTTCCCTGCCGTTGTCTCAAGGGATGGAAGCCCGCTGAACCGATCCTTTTCCGGCCTTTACCGAAACGGAAACCGCCGATAGGTTTGTGGCCTCACCGCCTCGCCCTCCGAATGGAATTTCCCGCATGACCGATATCGCCATGATCGAAGCCGCCCGTGTCCGTCTCGATGGCCACGTGCGCCGCACCCCGCTGCTGTCTTCGCCCTTTCTCGACGACATCGCCGGGCGGCGCATCTTCGTGAAGCCGGAATGCCTGCAGCACACGGGTTCGTTCAAGTTTCGCGGCGCCTGGTCGGCGATTTCGGCACTGTCGCCCGACGTCCGGGCCAAGGGCGTGATCGCTTTCTCTTCGGGCAACCATGCCCAGGGCGTGGCGCTGGCGGCGAGGATGCACGGCATCCCGAGCGTGATCATCATGCCGTCCGATGCGCCGCGCATCAAGATCGAAAATACTCGCGCTTATGGCGCAGACGTCGTGCTCTATGACCGCCTCAACGAGGATCGCGATGTGATCGGCGCGCGGCTGTCGCAGGAGCGCGGCCTGACGCTGATCAGGCCGTTCGACGAGCCGCTGGTGATCGCCGGCCAGGGCACGACCGGGCTCGAAATCGCCGAACAGGCCAAGGAGGAAAGAATAGAGAAGGCCGATGTGCTGGTGCCGACCGGCGGCGGCGGCTTCATTTCCGGCGTTGCGCTGGCCTTGAACGCCAAGGCCCCTGGGTTTCTCGTGCACCCTTGCGAGCCGCAAGGCTTTGACGACGTGACGCGCTCGCTGGCTTCCGGAAAGATCGAGCGCAACGCGACCCAGGGCGGTTCGCTTTGCGATGCGATCGTCACGCCGCAGCCCGGCAACATCACCTTTCCGATCATGTCGAAGCTCTGCGGCGCAGGTCTCGTGGTGACCGACGACGAAGCGTTGCATGCGGTGGCGCTTGCCTTCAGCCGGCTGAAGATCGTTGTCGAACCCGGCGGGGCGGTGGCATTGGCGGCCGTTCTTTTCCATGGCGAGACGCTGGGCGATACGGTGATTGCCGTCTGCTCGGGCGGCAATATCGACCCGGATATCTTCCGTCTGGCGCTGGATCGTTTTGGCGCCTGAAGGGCTCGCGAGGGCCCCGGGTATAATAAACCGTTAAACACCCGGAAGGGCCGTTAAGAAAAAAGGATTTTCTACGGAACTGGTGGCAGGTTGGAACATTATCTCTATCGGCTTGGTAGAGATAAGCTAGGATAGGTTAAACGTCCGAAAAGGGCGAAAGCAGAACCCGGGAGACATCCAATGCGTCATATAGAGCATCAGACACGGTCTTTCCCAGTCCGCAGCGCCGCGGGCAAATGGCAGTGGGCGGCGCATACCGCCCTGGTCACGGCAGCGTTCATCTTTGTCGGCGCTGTCACGCTCGGCCTTTTCCCCTGAGCCTTTCAGGTTTCGCCTTTTCAAATCGGGCTTGGTTCTCCCAAGACCGAAACACCTCCCGCGCTTGCCGCTCGGGAGGTGTTTTCGTTTCGGGCTTATCTCGTCGGAAGATAGGCTTCGGCAAGCTCTACCCAGAAGCTGGTTCCGATCGGCAGCGCGTCGTCGTTGAAGTCGAAACGGGGGTGGTGCAGCGGCGGATCGCTGTCGGTGCGCCTGGTGCCGAGCAGGAAATAGGTGCCCGGCCGCTCCGCCAGCATATAGGCGAAGTCCTCGGCACCCATGGACGGGCGGGGCAGATCGATGACCTTGTCCTCGCCGACGACGCGGCGGGCGAGGTCGCGGACGAAATCCGTTTCCGCCTTGTGATTGATGGTCGCCTCGTAACCCCGCTTGTAATCGAGCGTGACGCTCATGCCGTAACTGGCGGCCTGGCCTTCGGCGACCATCCGGATGCGCCTTTCCAGCTCGTTGCGGACGTCCGGATCGAAGGAGCGGATGGTGAGCAGCATTTCCGCCCGCTCCGGAATGACGTTGCTCGCCATGCCGGCATGGAAAGCGCCGACGGTGATCACCATCTGGTCGAGCGGGTGGATGTTGCGCGAGGCGATCGTCTGCAGCGCCATGATGATGCTCGCGCCGCAGACGATCGGATCCGACGTATCCTGCGGCTCGGCGCCATGGCCGCCGCGGCCATTGACCGTGATGCGGCATTCGTCGACCGCCGCCATCATCGGGCCTTCCTTGACGCCGATCTGACCGAAGGGCAGGCTGGGGTCGTTGTGCAGCCCGAACACGGCATCGCACGGGAAACGCTCGAAGAGACCGTCCTCGATCATCAACCGGGCACCCCCGAAATTTTCCTCCGCCGGCTGGAAGATCAGGTGGATCGTGCCATCGAAATTCCTCCTCTCGGCAAGGATCCTGGCCGCGCCCAGCAACATCGCGGTGTGGCCGTCATGGCCGCAGGCGTGCATCAGGCCTTTGTTCCTGCTGGCATATTCGGCGCCGGTTTCCTCTTCGATCGGCAGCGCATCCATATCGGCACGGATGCCGATCGACCGGCCGCTGGTGCCGTTCTTCAAGGTGGCGACAACGCCCGTCTTGCCGAGGCCGCGGGTGACTTCATATCCGAGGCCGATGAGTTGAGCGGCGACGAAGTCGGATGTGTTGAACTCCGATAGGCCGAGTTCCGGATGTTGATGAAGGTAACGGCGAGTGGCCACCACTTCGGCCATATAGTTGGAAAACTGGATCGTCATCGTTCAAAACACCGAAGGTTCGATTGGACCGGTCGCGGGCACGACGAGATCGCCCTTGCGTCCACGATGAATATCAGCCGGGCCTCCGGAAGGTAAACCCTTCCCGATTAAATTTAGCCGTCCCCGCTACCGCAAGGTGCTCGGACAGGCCTGCCGCGCCGCCTCGAAATTCATCGCATTATCAATGGGTTGCTTCCGTTCAGGTTCCATTCAGGCGAGCCTCGGTAGAGCCGGAATATGTGTCAATCCGCAGGAAGTGAGCAATAGATTCCAGTCAGTCGTTTGCAATATCCGGACTGCTCTCTATTTCCCATCCTCGCGGGTTTGCATCCGGCTGGTCACCATAATCCAAATGATGACTGGCGCTTCCGATGCAGGCCGAGTAAGGCGAGGCCGACAAACCCTTAAAGTTTTCAGCAGAAGCCCGTATCCATGTCATTTCACACTCCGCCGTCAGCTTCCTCGCGCGAAACCGAAGCCAAGCAGATCGATCATAACGACTCGATCCGCTCGACCTATTTCAACATCGATGCATTGCGGGAATGCGGCGAGAAACTCGGCAAGGAGGGCACGCCCAGCCTGCCGGGCTTGATGGCGTTCGAGTTCTTCAAGCGGCATGAGGAGAACGAGAAGGAAATCCTTCGGGTCTACCGGGCGACGGCTACCGATGTCGATGCCGGCGCGTCGATTACGCCCGCCGCCGAATGGCTGCTCGACAATTACTACATCGTCGAAGAGGCGATCCAGGAAGTCCGCCGCGACTTCCCGAAGAAATTCTTCCGCCAGTTGCCGACGATGACGGTCGGCGGCCAGGAATTGCCGCGCGTCCTGGCGCTCGCCTGGCTCTATGTCGCCCATACCCACAGCAGCATTTCCCGCGAAGCGCTGGCCTCCATGGTCCAGGGTTTCCAGGTCAAGGAACCGCTCGAGATCGGCGAACTCTGGGCGCTGCCCTCGTTCATCCGTTTCGTGCTGATCGAGAACCTGCGCCGCATCGCCACCCGTGTCGACCGCTCGCGCAACATGCGTCGTCGCGCCAACGAGACCGCCGACGAGATCATCCGCCTCAACAACGAGGAGGCGAGCGCCGATGTCCTGAAGGGCATCGAGAACCTGACGAACGACAACACGTTCACGGCGCAATTCCTCTATCGCCTTCGCAATGCCTCACAGACCTCGGGTTTTGCCGTCGCCTGGCTGGAGCAGCGTCTCGAACAGGCGGGCACCGGCGTCGAAGAGGTGATGCTCGCCGAACAGAACCGTCTGTCGTCCGGCAACGTGACGATGGGTAACATCATCAAGAGCCTGCGCGAGATCGACGACACGGAGTGGAGCGTCTGGTTCGAAGACGTTTCGCAGATCGACAAGATCTTCCGCGAGCGCACCGACTATCAGGCGCTCGATTTCGGTTCGCGCAACGCCTATCGCAACCGTATCGAACAGATCGCCCGCCGCTCCCGCAAGAGCGAGGCCGAGGTGGCGGAAGCCGCCATCCAGCTCGCCGAAAAAGCGGCGGCGGAAGAAAATGCCGATCCGCGCGAGACCAATGTCGGCGCTTTCGTCGTCGGCCGCCGCCGCCGGGAACTGGAAGCGGCAGTCGGCTACGATCTGCTGTTCGTCCAGAAATTTGTCCGCCTCGTCCGCCGCCTCAACTGGTTTGCGATCGCCGGCCCGGTCATCCTGATCACCGTTCTCGCCATGGCGATTGCCGGCTGGTTCCTGGTGCAGGCGGATATTCCGCTGCCGGTCGTCTTCTGCTTCCTGCTGATGTTTGCACTGCCGGCTTCCGAAGGCGCGACCGGCCTGTTCAATACGCTGGTGACCTATGTGGTGAGGCCAGCCCGGCTGGTCGGCTACGAGTTCAAGGAGGGCATTCCGGAAGCGGCAAGAACGCTGGTTGCCGTACCCTGCCTGATCACCGATCGCGATACCGTGGACGAACTCGTCCGCAACCTCGAGGTCCATTATCTCGCCAATCACCACGGTGAAATCTACTTCTCTCTGCTCAGCGACTGGCGCGACAGCAAGTTCGAAGAGACCGATACCGACCTCGAAATCCTCGACTATGCGAAGCGCGAGATCGCAGCGCTCAACGCCAAGTATGGGGAGGATGACAAGGCGCGCTTCTATCTGCTGCATCGCCGCCGCCTATTCAATCCCGCCGAAGGCGCATGGATGGGCTGGGAGCGCAAGCGCGGCAAGCTGCATGAGCTCAACATGTTGCTGCGCGGTGATCGCGACACCAGCTATCTTCCGGGTGCCAATATCGTTCCGCCGGACGTCCAATACGTCATGACGCTCGATGCCGATACGCGCCTGATGCGCGATGCGGTGACCAAGCTCGTCGGCAAGATGCACCATCCGATCAACCAGCCGGTGCTCGATCCGAAAACCAATCGCGTCATCCATGGTTATGGTCTGATGCAGCCGCGCGTGACGCCGTCGCTGACGACCGGCAAGGAAGCCTCGGTCTTCCAGCGCGTCTTCTCCGTCGGCCGCGGCCTCGACCCTTACGTCTTCACCGTCTCCGACGTCTACCAGGACCTGACCGGCGAAGGCAGCTTCACCGGCAAGGGCCTCTATCACGTCGATGCCTTCGAGGCCTCGCTCAAGGGCCGGATCGACGAGAATTCGGTTCTCTCGCATGACCTTCTCGAAGGTTCGTTCGCACGCTGCGCTCTCGTGACCGACGTGGAACTGGTCGAAGACTTTCCGGTCCGCTACGAGGTCGAGGTTTCGCGTCAGCATCGCTGGGCTCGTGGCGACTGGCAGCTCCTGCCCTACATCCTTGATCCGAAGCGGGGCGTGACTGCGCTTGGCCGCTGGAAGATGATCGACAACCTGCGCCGGTCGCTGACCCCGATCGCCTGGTTCTTCGCTTCCGTGCTCGGCTGGTACTTCATGGATCCGCTCGGCGCGCTGATCTGGCAGATCCTGCTGATCTTCTCGCTGTTCGTCGCTCCGACCCTCAGCCTGGTCACCGGCCTGCTGCCGAGCTCCACCGATATCGTTCCCGGCGCGCATTTCTATTCCGTCTGGTCGGACATGCGTTCCGCCAATGCGCAGGTCGCCCTCCGCGTCGTCTTCATCGCGGATTCCGCCTGCATCATGACCGATGCGATCGCCCGGTCTCTCTACCGCCTGTTCTTCAGCCGCAAGCTGATGCTGGAATGGCGCACCGCCGCCTCGATCCAGTCGAGCGCGCAAGGGAGCCCGCAGGATTATTACAAGACGATGTGGCATGCGCCGGCAATCGCCGTGCTCAGCATCATCCTGTCGGCCATGCCGGGCGACAATGCATTCCTGGTCGGTATTCCGTTCGCCGTGCTGTGGATCTTCTCGCCGCTCGTTGCCTGGTATGTCAGCCAGTCGGCCGAGACCGAAGACCGGCTGTTCGTGCCGGAACCCGTGTCTATCGAACTGCGCAAGATCGCCCGCCGCACCTGGCGGTATTTCGAGACCTTCGTGACCGCGGAGCAGAACTACCTGCCGCCGGACAATTTCCAGGAGAGGCCGAACCCGGTCATCGCCAAGCGCACGTCGCCGACCAATATCGGCGTCTACCTGCTGTCGACGATCTCGGCGCGGCATTTCGGCTGGATCAGCTTCACCGACACGATCGAGCGCATCGAGCAGACGATCTCTGCGGTTGAAAGAGCCGACAAGTTCCGCGGCCACATGTACAACTGGTATCATACCGATACCCTGCAGCCGCTGATGCCGCGCTACGTCTCGTCGGTCGACAGCGGCAACTTCGCCGGCCATCTGATCGCCATCTCGTCGGCGTTGCGCATCTGGGCCGAGGCCCCTTCCGCCCATCTTCAGGGCAATCTTGACGGCATCGGCGACGTCTGCGGCATTCTGGCGGAAACGCTGAAGGCTCTGCCGGACGACCGCAAGACCGTGCGCCCGCTGCGTCGCCGTCTGGAGGAGCGTATCGCCGGCTTCGGCAATGCGCTTGCCGCGGTCAAGCGCGAGCATGAATTCGCGTCGATCCGGATCATCAACCTCGCTGTGCTTGCCCGCGACATCCAGAAGCTCGCGGTCAACCTCGATCAGGAAGTCCGTTCGACCCAGAGCGACGAAGTTACCCGCTGGTCGGCATCTCTCGTCGCCGCCTGCGAGGCGCATATCGCCGATAGCGTCTTCGACAATGCCAATATCGAATCGCTGCGGGAGCGGCTCGGCGTGTTGCGCGACCGAACCCGCCGCCTCGCTTTCGCGATGGATTTCAGCTTCCTGTTCCGCAAGGAGCGTCGTCTTCTGTCGATCGGCTATCGTGTCGAAACCAACGAGATCGACGAAGCCTGCTATGACCTCCTCGCATCCGAAGCGCGTCTGACCAGCCTGTTCGGGATCGCCAAGGGCGACCTGCCGACCGAGCACTGGTACAAGCTCGGCCGCCAGGTGGTGCCGATCGGTGCGCGCGGCGCGCTGGTCTCCTGGTCCGGCTCGATGTTCGAATACCTCATGCCGCCGCTCGTCATGCAGGAGCGCCAGGGGGGCATCCTCAACCAGACCAACAATCTGATCGTCAAGGAACAGATGAACCACGGCCGCCGCCTCGGCACGCCATGGGGCATCTCGGAAGCGGCATTCAACGCTCTCGACCATCAGATGTACTATCAGTATTCGAACTTCGGGGTGCCGACGCTCGGCCTCAAGCGCGGCCTCGGACAAAACGCCGTCATCGCTCCCTATGCGTCGATCCTGGCCAGCCAGTACGATCCGATCGCTGCCTCTGAAAACCTGACCGAACTGCGCTCGCTCGGAGCGCTCGGGGTGTTCGGTTTCTACGATGCGGTGGATTTCACGCCGACCCGCGTGCCGGAAGGCAAGCGCTGCGCGGTGGTGTTCAACTATTATGCCCACCATCACGGCATGTCGATCGCCGCGATCGCCAACGTGGTGATGAACGGCCTGCTGCGCGAACTCTTCCATTCCGACCCGACCATCGAGGCCGCCGAACTGCTGCTGCAGGAAAAGGCGCCGCGCGATATTCCGGTGATGAGCGCCAAGCACGAAGAAACCCCCGGCAAGGGCCAGGGCGAACTGTTGCGTTCGGAAATCCGCACCATCACCAACCCGGCCACCAAGGACCGGGAGCTGGCGCTGCTCTCCAACGGTCATTACTCGGTCATGCTCACCGCGACCGGCTCGGGATATTCCCGCTGGAACGGACTGTCTGTCGCCCGCTGGAAGCCCGATCCGACCGAAGATCGCTGGGGCCAGTTCCTGTTCCTGCGCGACACCACGAACGGCGAATGGTGGTCTGCCACCGCCGAGCCGCGTCGTATCGAAGGTGAAAAGACCAGGGCGATCTTTTCCGACGAACGGGCGGAATTCCACAAGACGATCGGCGACCTCACGAGCACGGTCGAATGCATCGTAGCGAGCGAACACGATGCCGAAGGCCGGCGTCTGACGCTGCTCAACATGGGTACGGAGGATCGCTTCATCGAAGTGACGTCCTATATGGAGCCCGTGCTGACCACCGAGGACGACGACAACGCCCACCCGGTCTTCCAGCGGATGTTCGTTCGCACCGAAATCGGCCGCCGCGGCGACGTCATCCGCGCGTGGCGCAACAAGCGCGCGCCGAACGAACCGGACATGATCATCGCCCATCTGGCGGCCGACAATGCCGGTTCGGCCCGGCCGACCGAATTCGAGACGGACCGCCGCAAGTTCCTCGGCCGCGGCCGCACGCTTTCGGAAGCTGCAGCCTTCGATCCCGGCGCGACGCTGTCGGGCACCGACGGCTTCACGCTCGATCCCATCCTGTCGCTGCGCCGCGTCGTGCGCGTGCCGGCCGGCAAGAAGGTGAGCGTGATCTTCTGGACGATCGCGGCACCCAGGCGCGAAGAACTCGACCAGGCGATCGAACGTTATCGTCATCCGGACGCCTTCCAGACCGAGCTCACGCAGGCCTGGACGCGCACCCAGGTGCAGATGCGCCACCTCGGCGTCTCCTCACAGGATGCGGCGGCGTTCCAGCACCTGGCGCGCTACCTCATCTATCCGGACATGCAGCTTCGCGCCGACCAGGCGACCATACACGCGGGCATGCAGCCGCAGTCGTCGCTCTGGCCGTCGTCGGTTTCCGGCGACTTCCCGATCTTCACGCTGCGCATCAACGACGACAACGACATGCCGGTCGCCAAGGAGGCGATGAGCGCCCAGGAATATCTGCGCTCGCGCGGCGTCGTCACCGACCTCGTGATCTTCAACGAGCGGGCGGCTTCCTATGCGCAGGAAATGCAGCAGGCGCTGGAACATCTCTCAGAGAGTTCCCGCCGCCTCAGCCAGCAGGAGGGCCAGCGCCAGCACGTCTTCTCGCTGCGCCGCGACATCATGGACGACGAGGGTTCGGAAGGCCTGATCGCCGCATCCCGCGTGGTTCTGCATGCCCGCAACGGCAAGATCAGCGACCAGCTCAACCGCACGGCGACGATCTTCGCGCCGCCGAAGGACCAGCAGATCGAAGTCGATCGTCGTCCGCTGCTGAACGGCGAGATCTTCCAGCCTCCGGCTCCGATCGAGGCACCGGCGGATCTCGACTTCTGGAACGGTTTCGGCGGTTTCACCAAGGACGGCAGCGAATATGTGGTGCGCCTGCACGGCGGCCAGTCGACGCCGCAGCCGTGGATCAACATCATCTCCAACGACAAGTTCGGCTTCCACATTTCGGCGGAAGGCTCAGGCTTCACCTGGGCCAAGAACTCCCGCGACTATCAGCTGACGACCTGGACCAACGACATGGTCATCAACCGTCCCGGCGAGGCGTTCTACGTCGCCGACCGGGACAGTGGTGCGGTCATGACCCCGTTTGCGGTTCTGTCGCGCAAGCCGGAAGTCAAGTTTGAAACCCGCCACGGCCTTGGCTACTCCGTCTTCTCGAGCGAAGAGGAAGGCCTGAAGATCAAGTTGACCCAGACGGTCGACCGGACACGGGCCGCAAAGCTCTCGTCCATCCTCGTCCATAACGGCGGCTCGGAAACACGCAGGCTGCGCGTCTACGGTTATGTGGAATGGCTGCTCGGCGCCAATCCGGCCCGGTCCATCCCGTTCATCCTCTCCAGCCGGGACGAGGAGACGGGAACACTTTTCGCCACCAACTCCTACAGCATCGACTACCGCCGTTTTGCCTTCATGGGCATGAAGGAGACGCCGGTCGGCTTCACGGCAAGCCGCCGCGAATTCATCGGGCGCTTCGGTTCGGTCCAGATGCCGGCGGCGGTGATGTCCGCTTCGGCGCTGAGCAACGCCCTCGATCTCGATGGCGATCCCTGCGCGGCACTTGCCTATGACATCGAGCTTGCCCCGGGCGAAGAGAAGACGGTTACCTTCTATCTCGGCGACGCCGATACCAAGGAAGAGGCTCAGGCGCTGGTCGCCCAGCTGCGCGGCGAGGAGTTCGCTCCGATTCTTGCGGCGAATCGTGACTTCTGGACCGGCTTCACCGGCCGCCTGAAGATCTCGACGCCGGACAAGTCGCTCGACAACATGGTCAACCACTGGCTGCCCTACCAGGCGCTCGGCTGCCGCATCATGGCCCGCACCGCCTTCTACCAGGCATCCGGCGCCTTCGGTTTCCGCGACCAGCTGCAGGACACCTTGGCTTTCCTGGTGCACGAGCCGTCGCTTGCCCGCCGCCAGATCGTCAACGCGGCCTCGCGGCAATTCAAGGAAGGCGACGTGCTGCACTGGTGGCTGCCCGGCTCCGGCGCCGGTGTCCGGACGATGATCTCCGACGACGTCGTCTGGCTCGCCTACGGTATCCACCAATATGTCTCGGTGACCGGCGATGCATCGCTGCTCGACGAGGAACTGGCGTTCATCGACGGCCCAGTGCTCGAAAAGAACAAGCACGACTCCTTTTTCCAGCCGACGGTGTCGACCGATACCGCAACTGTCTACGAGCATGCGGCAAGGGCGCTGGACCTGGCGATCACGCGCACCGGCGACAAGGGCCTGCCGCTCATCCTCGGCGGCGACTGGAACGACGGCATGAACCGCGTCGGCATCGGCGGCCGCGGCATGAGCGTCTGGCTCGGCTGGTTCCTGGCCGCGGCACTGCGCAACTTCCTGCCCTATGCGGAAGCACGCAAGGACAAGAAGCGCATCCAGCGCTGGACCGACCATATCGAAACGCTGAAGCAGGCGCTCGAAAAGGCCGGCTGGGACGGCACCTACTACCGGCGCGGTTATTTCGACGATGGTTCTGCGCTCGGCTCGAGCACCAGCGACGAATGCCGCATCGACTCGCTTGCCCAGTCCTGGAGCGTGCTCTCGGGCGAAGGTGATCCGGAACGCGCCGCCCAGGCGATGGATGCGGTGCTTGAAAAACTGGTCGACGGCCAAGCCGGCATCATCCGCCTCTTCACGCCGCCGTTCCAGGATACCCGCAAGGACCCGGGCTATATCAAGGCCTATCCGCCGGGTGTTCGTGAAAACGGCGGCCAATATACCCATGCGGCGATCTGGGTCGTGCTGGCGCTGGCAGCGCTGAAGCGGGGCGACGACGCCTGGAAGTGCTTCCAGATGCTGAACCCGATCAACCACGCGCTCGACCAGGACGCGGCCGAGACCTATCGGGTCGAACCCTATGTGGTCGCGGCCGATGTCTATGGTCACGGTTCCCATACCGGCCGCGGCGGCTGGACTTGGTATACGGGTTCTGCTGGCTGGCTCTATCGTGCGGCCACCGAGGGCATCCTCGGCATCCGCCGCCAAGGCGACCGGCTGTTCGTCAACCCGGCACTGCCGACCGACTGGAATGGCTTCACCGCCGAACTGACCATCGACGACACGGTGCACAAGATCACTGTCGAAGGCGACAAGGTCACGATCGACGGTCAGGCGGTCAATGAGACGGAAGGTTTCCTCCTCGATGGAGCCGCTGCGAAGCGACTGCCGGAACCGGCCGATAGCTGAGACCTCCGATCATCGGAAACCGACAAAAGAAAACCCGCCGCCATGCGAATGGCGGCGGGTTTTTTCGTTGGGCTTCGGGATCGACCGACTTCGGGATCGCCTGGTCAGGCGGGCTGCGCCTCCGGTGTCGTGTGATCCTTCGCTTCGTCGTCGGTCAGGATGCCGCTTGCCTTCAGCAGCGAGGCAAAACGTCCGCCGCTCTCGCTGAGTTCGTCATAGCTGCCCATCTCGGCGACGCGGCCGTTCTCGAGGAAGATCACCTTGTTCGCATCGCGAACGGTCGAAAGCCGGTGGGCGATGATGAAGGTGGTGCGGTTCTCGCGAAGGCGGTCGATGGCCGTCTTGACGCGAGCCTCGGTCTCGACGTCCAGCGCACTGGTCGCCTCGTCGAGGACAAGGATCGGTGCATTCTTGAGGATGGCGCGGGCAATGGCGATGCGCTGGCGCTCGCCGCCGGACAAGCGGTTGCCGCGCTCGCCGACAGGCGTCTCATAGCCGTTCAACCGGGTTTCGATGAACTCGGCGGCGGCGGCGGCTTCCGCCGCCTTGGCGATTTCCTCCTCGCTCGCCCCTTCGCGGCCGAGGCGGATGTTTTCGCTGATCGACCGGTTCAGGAGACCGGCATCCTGGAAGACGGTGGCGATGGAATGGCGCAGTGATTTCCGCGTCACCTTGCCGATATCGACGCCATCGATCAGGATCTTGCCTTCCTGGGGATCGTAGACACGCTGCAGGAGGTTGATAAGCGTCGTCTTGCCGGCACCGGTAGGGCCCACGATGGCAACCGTCTCCCCGGCTTTTGCGGTGAAGGAAACGTTGTGGACGCCCTGGCTCGTACTGGCGAAGCCGAAGGAGACGTCGCGGAATTCCACCTCGCCGCGAACCTCGCCGAGGTCGGCGGCATCGGCCGGCTCGGCACGCTCTTCGACGGAATCCTCAAGGGTGAAGAAGTCTTCGAGCTTGGCGCGCGCTTCGAAAATCTGGGTCGCGAACTGGCGCAGCAGATCGAGACGGCCGATCAGCAGGTTGGCGAAGCCGATGAAGGCCACGACATCGCCGACCCGGATTTCGCCCCGCTGGACCAGAAGCGTACCGATGACGAGGATGACGCCCATGGACACCGTCGAGGCAGTACGGTTGAGCGCGCCCGCCAAGGCCCACCAGTCGAGCACCGGATATTGGGCTGCGAGCAGATCTTTAGTATAGTCCTTGAGCGCCAGGGTCTCGGCTTCGATGCGGTTATAGCTGTGCAGCACCGACACGTTGCTGATCGCGTCGCTCACATGCGAGAAGACAGTGTGGTAATGGTTCTCGACCGAGGCCTGGCCCTCCTTGGTGCGGTTCATTACCGTAACGCCGATGATCCAGTAGAGGATGCTCAGCACCAAAAGGACGAGGCTCAGTCGCCAATCCATGGAGATTGCGGTCGGGATCAGCAGAACAAGCGCCACTGCGGTGGCGAGGTGGGTGCGCATGAATTCGAGCCACAGGCCGAACAGGCTCTCTGCGGCACGCAGCAGGGTATGCAGCGCATTGGAGGTGCCGCGGGTGTGGTGCCAGGCAAGCGGCATGGAGATGATGCGTCCGAAAGCCTCGGTCAGCAGCGACGCGCGTCGACCATGGGCGAGCCTGTCGGCCTCGCGGGAGACAAGCACGTAGGCGACGGTATTGAAGACGCCGAAACCGGCCCATAAAATCAAGACCGGAGTAACAGTACCGCCGGATGAAATGGCGTCGATGATGCGGCCGAACAGGATCGGTTCGGCAATGGTGATGACGGCCAGCACGATATTGGCGACGACGACGGCACCGACGCGCCATTTGTTCTTGGCCAGATATCTGAGGGCTCGTGCGTAAACCTGGAACAGCGTCAACTGGCGCAACCTTTTTCATGTGGAGCCGCCATGGCAGCGGCATCGGTAATCTAATGATCGTAAACGGCAATTCCGCGACGGATGCCGGAGATAATACCCTTCTGCCAGAAATGTTTCATGGAGAGCAAGACTTCCCGTATTCGGTGTCTCGAACCAGTTCACAGCTTCTCACAGAAAGCCGTCAAGGGCTAGATTTCGCGGTATACCTTCAACGAATGATAACTATGCTAATCGATTGTGAATAAGGGAAGTCACTGAAATTTAATACAAAGAAAAGAAGCGCCCGGAAAGAGCGCGGCGGGAGCAAGTCGTGAACATTCAGCTGGTCGTGCAACTCTTGGTACTCGTCGGGGAAGTCAAGACCGAGGCGGAGCTGACGGCTCAGCTCGAATCCCTGCTGAAAGCCTATGGTTTCGAATATTACGGACTGGTTATCCGGCCACGCTCTCACCAGGGGCCGGCAGGCTTGTCCCTCGCCGAACGCTGGCCGGAAGGCTGGCAGGAAATCTACGAGAGCCGCAAATACGTGCTGGTCGATCCGACCATCCGGATGCTCAGCATCGCGCAAAGACACTTCCGCTGGCGGGACGCTGTCCTCAGGCTCCGCAACGATCCGCATCGGCAGCGCATGCAGCGGATGATGCAGGAGGGGATGCGTTACGGTCTCCAGGACGGCTATATGTTTCCGATCCATGGCCGCAACGGGTTGCTCGGCAACATGACCATCGGCGGACGGCCCGTGGATCTTTCGCCTGCTGAAACGGCGCTGTTCGATGCCGCCGCCAAGAGGACGTTCTGGCGCTTTCTGGAGCTGCGCGGCCAGGCAGAAGAACTGGAAGCTGTCGCAAAAGTCGACACCCAGCTTACCCGCCGCGAGATGGAAGTCATCGTGCTGCTGGCCGAGGGCCTGACCTCCAACGAGATTGCAAAGTCGCTCGATATCTCCAGCCACACGGTCGACTGGTACATCAACGGGCTTCAGGAGAAGCTGCGCGCCAAGAACCGCCAGCATGTCGTCGCTTCGACGTTCCGCCTCGGTCTCGTCACCTAGAAACCAGCCCCCATTCGTCCGACATAAATTTGTCATCCGGCCTTCCGATAAATTGCACTTGCTTGATTAAGACGATACTGATTTCTTTGCGGTGCAGCATTTTTCTCGATGGCGCGTGGGGAGATCCGTCTTGTCGATTTCGAAGATACTGGTTGCCAATCGCTCGGAGATCGCCATCCGCGTCTTCCGTGCCGCCAACGAGCTTGGCATCAAAACCGTTGCGATCTGGGCGGAGGAGGACAAGCTCTCGCTGCATCGGTTCAAGGCCGACGAGAGTTATCAGGTCGGTCGCGGCCCGCATCTTTCCAAGGATATGGGGCCGATCGAGAGCTATCTGTCCATTCCGGAAGTCATCCGCGTCGCCAAGCTTTCCGGCGCCGATGCCATCCATCCGGGATACGGCCTTTTGTCGGAAAGCCCGGAATTCGTCGAGGCGTGCAACGAGGCAGGCATCATCTTCATCGGCCCGCGGCCGGATACGATGCGTCAGCTCGGCAACAAGGTTGCGGCCCGCAATCTCGCCATCTCGGTCGGCGTGCCGGTGGTGCCGGCAACGGAGCCGCTGCCGGACGATATGGCGGTCGTTGCGAAGATGGCCGAGGAAATCGGTTATCCGGTGATGCTGAAAGCGTCCTGGGGCGGCGGTGGGCGCGGCATGCGCGCCATCCGCGATCCGAAGGATCTGGCCAAGGAAGTTGTGGAAGCCAAACGCGAGGCGATGGCCGCTTTCGGCAAGGACGAAGTCTATCTCGAAAAGCTGGTCGAGCGTGCCCGCCACGTGGAGAGCCAGGTGCTCGGCGATACGCACGGAAATGTCGTGCACCTCTTCGAGCGCGATTGTTCGATCCAGCGCCGCAACCAGAAGGTCGTCGAACGCGCGCCCGCACCCTATCTTTCGGAAGAGCAGCGGGCGGAGCTTGCCGCCTATTCGCTGAAGATCGCTGCGGCGACCAATTATGTCGGTGCCGGCACGGTCGAGTACCTGATGGATGCCGATACGGGCAAATTCTACTTCATCGAGGTGAACCCGCGCATCCAGGTCGAACACACGGTGACCGAAGTCGTCACCGGCATCGATATCGTCAAGGCGCAGATCCATATCCTCGAAGGTTTTGCGATCGGCACGCCCGAATCCGGTGTGCCGGCTCAAGCTGACATCCGTCTCCATGGCCACGCGCTGCAATGCCGGATCACCACCGAGGATCCGGAACACAATTTCATCCCGGATTACGGCCGCATCACCGCCTACCGCTCGGCGGCCGGTTTCGGCATCCGTCTCGACGGCGGCACGGCCTATTCGGGCGCGGTGATCACCCGCTATTACGATCCGCTGCTGGTCAAGGTGACGGCCGCCGGCTCGACGCCGCAGGAAGCTATCAGCCGGATGGACCGTGCGCTGCGCGAGTTCCGCATCCGCGGCGTGGCGACCAATCTCACCTTCCTCGAAGCGATCATCGGCCACCCGAAATTCCGCGACAACACCTATACGACGCGGTTCATCGATACGACGCCGGAACTGTTCGAGCAGGTGAAGCGGCAGGACCGTGCCACCAAGCTCTTGACCTACCTCGCCGACGTCACCGTCAACGGCCATCCGGAAACCAAAGGCCGGCCGGTGCCATCCGAACATAGCGCCAAACCGGTGCTGCCTTATATCAACGGCCCGGTCCCGGACGGGACCAAGCAGCTTCTCGACACGCTCGGCCCGAAAAAGTTCGGCGAATGGATGCGCAACGAAAAGCGCGTGCTGATGACCGACACCACGATGCGCGACGGTCATCAGTCGCTGCTGGCCACCCGCATGCGCACCTATGACATCGCGCGGGTCGCCGGCGTCTATGCGCGGGCGCTGCCGAACCTGTTCTCGCTGGAATGCTGGGGCGGCGCGACCTTCGACGTCTCCATGCGCTTCCTCACCGAAGATCCGTGGGAACGCCTGGCGATGATCCGCGAGGGTGCGCCGAACCTGCTTCTGCAGATGCTGCTGCGCGGCGCCAACGGCGTTGGCTACAAGAACTATCCCGACAACGTCGTCAAATTTTTCGTTGCCCAGGCCGCCAAGGGCGGTATCGACCTCTTCCGTGTCTTCGACTGCCTCAACTGGGTCGAGAACATGCGCGTCTCGATGGATGCGATCAACGAAGAGAACAGGCTCTGCGAGGCGGCGATCTGCTATACGGGCGATCTCCTGAATTCGGCGCGCCCCAAATACGACCTCAAATATTACGTTTCCCTGGCCGAAGAGCTGGAGAAGGCGGGCGCCCATATCATCGCGCTGAAGGACATGGCCGGCCTGCTGAAGCCGGCTGCCGCACGGGTGCTGTTCAAGGCGCTGCGCGAGGCAACCTCGTTGCCGATCCATTTCCATACCCATGATACGTCCGGCATCTCGGCCGCGACCGTGCTTGCCGCGGTGGACGCGGGCGTCGACGCGGTCGATGCGGCAATGGATGCGGTGTCCGGCAATACGTCCCAGCCCTGCCTCGGCTCGATCGTCGAAGCGCTGTCCGGCTCCGAGCGCGACCCGGGCCTTGATCCGGAGTGGATCCGCCGTATCTCCTTCTATTGGGAAGCGGTGCGCGGCCAGTATGCGGCCTTCGAAAGCGACCTCAAGGGGCCGGCCTCGGAAGTCTATCTGCATGAAATGCCGGGCGGCCAGTTCACCAACCTCAAGGAACAGGCCCGCTCGCTCGGGCTTGAAACCCGCTGGCACAAGGTCGCCCAGACCTATGCGGACGTCAACCAGATGTTCGGCGACATCGTCAAGGTGACGCCGTCGTCCAAGGTGGTCGGCGACATGGCGCTAATGATGGTCTCCCAGGACCTCACTGTCGCCGACGTCGAAAACCCGGCGAAGGATATCGCCTTCCCGGATTCGGTCGTGTCGATGCTGAAGGGCGATCTCGGCCAGCCCCCCGGCGGCTGGCCGCAGGCGCTGCAGAAAAAGGCGCTGAAGGGCGAGACGCCCTACACGGCCGTGCCCGGCTCGCTTTTGCCGCCTGCTGATCTCGCTGCGGAGCGCAAGGTCATCGAGGACAAGCTGGAACGCAAGATCGACGATTTCGAGTTCGCTTCCTACCTGATGTATCCGAAGGTCTTTACCGATTTTGCGCTGGCTTCGGACACTTACGGCCCGGTCTCCGTTCTGCCGACACACGCCTATTTCTACGGTCTCAACGACGGCGAGGAACTGTTTGCCGACATCGAGCGCGGCAAGACGCTGGTTGTCGTCAACCAGGCGATGAGCGGCACGGATGCCCAAGGCATGGTCACCGTGTTCTTCGAACTCAATGGCCAGCCGCGCCGCATCAAGGTGCCGGACAGGGCGCATGGCGCTTCCGGCAGTGCGGTGCGCCGCAAGGCGGACATCGGCAATGCCGCTCATCTCGGCGCGCCGATGCCTGGCGTCATTTCCCGCGTCTTCGCGACAACCGGCCAGGCCGTGAAAGCCGGCGACGTGCTGCTCTCCATCGAGGCGATGAAGATGGAAACCGCGCTGCATGCGGAAAAAGACGGCACCGTGGCCGAAGTCCTCGTCAAGGCCGGCGACCAGATCGACGCCAAGGATCTGCTGATCGTTTATGGCGGCTGAGTACAGCTGCCATACCTAAGGGCCCGGACTTCCGGCCCTCCCCAAAAATGATCATTAGGCCGGCGCAATCGTTCGGGATTGCGCCGGAGCCTGTGCCGACGTGCGGTGAGTGGCACGGCCGCGAACATTTTTCACGTTGCAGGTTTCGCCTCGATACAATTTGTGAGAGGGAGGGTCTCTTCGCGACGTTGCAAATTCAATCGATTTAAATATGTTCGCGGCGATCGAAAGGACCTATCCATGGACAGTCGCGCACCCTCAAACGCCTCCTCCACCTCCCGCGCTTTCTTCACTCGCGAAAGAGCGGGCGTGTCGCTGCTCTTCCTGATGAACGGCTTCATGATCGGCGCCTGGGCACCGAAAATCCCGGAATTTGCGAGCCGCCTGGGCTTGAGCGAAAGCTCGCTCGGATTGATGATCCTGACGTTCGGTCTCGGATCGCTGCTGATGATGCCGCTTGCCGGCAGTCAGATCGCCCGCTTCGGATCGAGCCAGGTCGCCAAATACACCTCGGTGCTTTTGACGCCGACATTGCTGCTTCTCACCTGGGTCGGCAGCATCTGGTCCGGCGCTGTGGCAATCTTCCTGTTCGGCGGCCTGATCGGGGCCATGGACGTGGCGATGAATGCCAATGCCGTGTCGGTCGAGAAAAGCATGCGCCGGGCGATCATGTCGTCCTGCCACGCCTTCTGGAGCCTCGGCGGTTTGATCGGCTCGTCGACGGGCGGTTTCCTGATCGAACATATCGGCGTTTCCGCGCATGCCATCCTGGTCACGGTGCTGGCCGCGGTGATGATCATTGCCGCCTGGCGGACCGTTTTGCACGATGCTCCGCATCCGGACGAAGCCAAGCACGGCGGAAGCCGCCTGCCGCTTTCGCCGCTGCCCTGGCTGATCGGCATCATGGCGCTGTTCTGCATGATCCCGGAAGGCGCGATCCTCGATTGGGGTGCGCTTTACCTCCGCAATGAGTTGGCGGCTTCCGTCACCCTCTCCGGCTTCGCGTTCGCTGCGTTCTCGCTCACCATGGCGGCGATGCGTTTTGCCGGCGACCTGATCCGCGACCGTTTCGGCGCGGTGATGACGCTGCGCGTCTGCGCCGTCATCTCGATCTTCGGGCTGCTGCTGATCGGCTTTGCCCAGAATGCGCCGATGGCGATCGCCGGTTTTGCGCTGACGGGCATCGGCATTTCCAATATCGTGCCGATCGCGTTTTCGGCAGCTGGCAACCTGCCGGGAATGGCGGCCGGCGTCGGCCTCTCGGTGGTCACGACCATGGGCTATTCCGGCATCCTGGTCGCTCCATCGGCGATCGGCTTCATCGCCGAACACACGGGGCTGGCGGCGATCTTTGCCGGCCTTTCGGCGCTCATCATCGTGGTGCTGGTTCTCTCGCCCTTGGCCAGACATGCCGACACGGCGCATCATTAGGTGCGTCAGCCTGCCGGGCTGGAACGGGAAAGGCCGGTGCGATAAAGTGAGTGTCGCTGCGGTTGACAAGCCGCAAGCCATACGCCACCTGAAAGACGCTTCATTCCCAAGGCGACGAGACTTCCGATGACCGCACCCATCGATTACGATCCGAAACCGCGCCGCGCCACAGTCGCCGTCGATGTCGGCGGGGTCATCGTCGGCGGAGGTGCGCCTGTCGTCGTGCAGTCGATGACCAATACGGACACGGCCGATATCGACGCAACGGTCGCCCAGGTCGCGGCGCTCCACAAGGCAGGCTCCGAGCTGGTGCGCATCACCGTCGACCGCGACGAGAGTGCCGCCGCGGTGCCAAAAATCCGCGAGCGGCTGCTGCGTCTCGGCATGGACGTGCCGCTGATCGGCGACTTCCATTATATCGGCCATAAGCTGCTCGCCGACCATCCGGCCTGCGCCGAGGCGCTGGCGAAATATCGCATCAATCCCGGCAATGTCGGTTTCAAGGACAAGAAGGACAAGCAGTTCGCCGACATCATCGAGATGGCGATCCGCTACGACAAGCCTGTCCGTATCGGCGTCAACTGGGGTTCGCTCGACCAGGACCTGCTGACCACACTGATGGACCGTAACGCGGCTGACGGTTCACCGCTGTCGGCCCGCCAGGTCATGCATGAGGCGATCGTCCAGTCTGCGTTGATTTCCGCCGAGCTTGCCGAGCAGATCGGCCTGCCGCGCAACCGCATCATCCTGTCGGCCAAGGTCAGCCAGGTGCAGGACCTGATCGCCGTCTATTCGATGCTCACAGAGCGCTCCAACCATGCGCTGCATCTCGGCCTCACTGAAGCCGGCATGGGCTCCAAGGGCATTGTCGCCTCCTCGGCGGCCATGGGTTATGTGCTTCAGCACGGGATCGGCGACACGATCCGCGTTTCGCTGACGCCGGAGCCGAACGGAGACCGTACCCGCGAAGTGCAGGTGGCGCAGGAACTGCTGCAGGTCATGGGTTTCCGCCAGTTCGTTCCCGTCGTCGCCGCCTGTCCGGGCTGCGGGCGGACGACCTCGACAGTGTTCCAGGAGCTTGCCCAGAACATCCAGAACGACCTGCGCAAGAACATGCCGGTCTGGCGCGAGAAATATCCGGGCGTCGAAGCGCTCAACGTCGCGGTGATGGGCTGCATCGTCAACGGTCCGGGCGAGAGCAAACATGCCGATATCGGCATTTCGTTGCCGGGTACCGGGGAAACGCCGGCTGCCCCTGTGTTCATCGACGGCAAGAAGGCGCTCACCCTGCGCGGCGTGAACATCGCCGCCGATTTCGAGAAGCTGGTCATCGACTATATCGAGCAGCGTTTCGGCCAGCGCACGGCCGCTGAATAAATCATGAGCCGATACTGGTCGCCGATCGTCAGCCGGCTTTCACCCTATGTCGCGGGCGAGCAGCCTCGTATCCAGAACCTCGTCAAGCTCAACACCAACGAGAACCCTTACGGACCATCTCCAAAGGCGATCGCCGCAGTCCAGGCGGCGGCGGACGTTGCGTTGCGGCTTTATCCGGATCCGTCGGCGACCGCATTGCGCGAAGCGATCGCTGCACGTTTCGGCGTGCAGGCGGATCAGGTTTTCGTCGGCAACGGTTCGGACGAGGTGCTGGCGCACACGTTCCAGGCGCTCTTGAAGCATGACAAGCCGCTGCTCTATCCGGACATCACCTACAGCTTCTATCCGACCTATAGCCGGCTCTACGATATCGACGTCGTCGAAATCCCGCTCGATGAAGGCTTCCGGATCAAGCTTTCCGACTACGACCGGCCCTGCGGCGCGATCATCATTCCGAACCCGAATGCGCCTACGGGTATAGGCCTGGCCCTCCCGGATATCGAGGCCCTGGTTGCCGCGCATCCCGACGTGCCGGTCGTGGTGGACGAGGCCTATATCGATTTCGGCGGTGAGACGGCTGCCAGCCTGATTGCCCGCTATCCAAATCTCCTGGTCATCCAGACGCTGTCGAAATCCCGTTCGCTGGCGGGGATGCGCATCGGTTTCGCGCTCGGCCAGCGGCATCTGATCGATGCCCTGGAACGGGTGAAGGACAGTTTCAATTCCTACCCACTCGACCGGCTGGCTCAGGTTGCCGCGACGGCTGCGATCAAGGATGTCGCATGGTTCGAGACCTGCCGGCAGAAGATCATCGCGACGCGCGACCGCGTCAGCGGCGAATTGCAGGCGATGGGTTTCGATGTACTGCCGTCGCAGGCGAACTTCGTCTTCGCCAGGCATCCGGCTCTATCGGGCGCCGCAGTCTATTCGGCCTTGCGGGCCGAGGGCGTGCTGGTGCGCCACTGGAACAAGCCGCGCATAAACGACTATCTGCGCATCTCGATCGGCACGGATGCCGAATGTGACCGGCTGCTGGACGTCTTGAAGACCCTGCCCGCCGCCGGCTGATCGCGGCTCTTCTTTCGCTGCATCGGATCTCTTTGCGGGGTGTCTTGATCGGCCCGGTTCCGGCCGTCCTTGTGGTCAATGACGAAGATATGCCGGCCTCCTCGCTATTGCCGCAATTCATGGTAAATGAGGTTGCACCACTGACGACGGGGACATCGATTTACATGCTCAAGAAAATTGCAATCGTCGCACTTTGCGCGACCTATCTTTCCGCCTGCACCACGACCGACCCCTATACCGGGGAACAGAAGATTTCCAACACCACCGGCGGCGCCGCCATAGGTGCCGGCCTTGGCGCGCTTGCCGGCGGCTTGACCGGCGGACGCCATGCGGGCCGCAATGCGCTCATCGGTGCCGGTATCGGCGCGCTCGCCGGTGGCGGCATCGGCGCCTACATGGACAATCAGGAAGCGGAACTGCGCGCCCAGCTGCAGGGCACCGGTGTTTCCGTGACCCGCGTCGGCGACCGCATCATCCTCAACATGCCGTCGAACATCACGTTCGCCACCGACCAGGACCAGGTGATCCCGCCCTTCTACCGGACGCTGGATTCCGTCGCGATCGTGCTGAACAAGTTCAACCGCACTCTGATCGACGTCAACGGCCATACGGACTCGACCGGCAGCTTGCAGCATAACCAGGCTCTTTCCGAGCGTCGCGCCGCTTCCGTTGCCAACTATCTCGGCAGCCGTGGCGTGGACCAGCGCCGCATGTCAACGATGGGTTTTGGACCGTCGCAGCCGGTCGCCACGAACGCGAGCCCGGACGGCCGCGCCCAGAACCGCCGCGTCGAAGTGGCAATCGCGCCGATCACCCAGGGCTGATCATAAAAATCTGACGAAAGCGAGCCGCTCAGATGCGGCTCGTTAGCAGCTTCAGGCCGGCGACGCTGTAGAACACCGCCATCGTGCCTTCGACCCAGCGTCGTGCGGCCTTGTAGCCGCGCAGCGCGTGGGATGTGGAAAACACCATCGCGTAGGTGGTGAAGATCAGCAGACTCGAACTCATGCAGACGGCGATGATCAAAAGGATCGCAGAGGTCGGTGCATTTTCCGGCAGGCCGAGCGAAATGATCGCCAGCCAGGCAAAGATCGCCTTCGGATTGGTAACGTGGACCGCGTAGCCGCGCAGCCAGAGCTGGCGGGCGGTGTAGTTGGTTTTCGCATTGCCGAGAGCGACCTTGGAATCCGGCAGGCGTGCGGACTTGTAAGCCTTCCAGGCCAGGTAGATCAGGTAGAGGCCGCCGAGCACCTTCATGATCTCCAGCGCGATCGCATAGTTGCGCAGCAAGGCCGCGAGACCGAGAGCTGCCGCCGTCGCCCAGGTCAGCGAGCCGCTGGCGATGCCGAGCGCGGTGATCAGGCCGGCGCGGCGGCCTTGGGAGATCGAGGTGCCGATGATCGCGAAATTGGCCGGGCCGGGGCTCGCGACGTTGATGACATAGGCGACATAGGCCGGCCACATGTAGGGCAGATAGCTGAGGGCGTCCGGCATTCTCGTTTCCTATCCCTGTTTAGTTTTCCCGGCTGGCGATGAAGCGCGCCGTCTCCTGCAGAATGAATGCCTTCTCACCGTAGGGCGCAAGCAGTTCCACGGCTTCGGCCGTCAAAGCATCCAGCCGGTCCTCCGCCCAGGTTATGCCACGCAGGGCCACGAGTGTGCCCTTGCCGCGGCCGGCATCCTTGCCGGTCGCCTTGCCCATGGTTTCGGCATCCGAAGTCAGGTCGAGCAGATCGTCGGCGAGCTGGAAGGCAAGACCGATCTTCTGGCCGAAGAGCCGCAGCCGTTGGCGATGCTGTGGTTCAGAGCCGGCGATGATCGCGCCCGCCTCGCAGGCAAACCGCAGCAGCGCACCTGTTTTCATCGCCTGCAATGTGGTGATCCCGGCCTCGTCGGGCGGCGATTTTTCCGCGGCGAGATCGAGCGCCTGGCCACCCGCCATGCCGCCGGGACCTGCGGCGCGGGCAAGCGACAGGACGAGTTCCGTTTTCAGCCCGTCGGCGAGCACCGTCTCCGGTGCGGCGATGATGTCGAAGGCGTAGGTCAGCAGGCTGTCGCCGGCGAGGATGGCGGTCGCTTCGTCGAAAGCCTTGTGGACGGTCGGCTGGCCACGGCGCAGGTCGTCGTCGTCCATGGCGGGCAGGTCGTCGTGGATCAGCGAATAACAATGCAGGCACTCGAGCGCAACGCCGACCCGAAGTGCCACATCGGCCGGGCCACCAAGCAGGGCCGCACTCTCGCGGACGAGAAAGGGCCTCAGCCGTTTCCCGCCGTTCAGCGATCCGTGCCGCATGGCGGCCATCAGATGCGCCGGGCGGGTCGTCTCGTCGGAAAGAGGGGTATCGGACAGGAGAGACGAAAGCAGTGCTCCCGTCTCGGCGGCGCTCTGCCGCAGGCGTATTTCGAATGCCGTTTTCGCGTCCGTCATGGCCGCTGTTTGGCATGCCGATGGTTGGCTGGCAACGGCGATTCACCCAGACATGCGAAGTTTTCGGCGCCGGACTCGCCTTGGCCACGTTGAGCGGTTATGAAACTCAAAACGAGGGACGAGTGGGATATTGGACTTCACACCCGAACAGCAGGTGCAGGAGGAGGAGCCCGTGAGGGCCGGCTGGAGACGGCGCCCGGTTTCGGGCAATCTGATCCGCCGGATCGTGCTGATCGCGATCGCGCTGGTGGTGTTGCCCTATCTGTTGATCTTCGTCTACGCGCTTCCGTTCACCCGCCCCGTTTCGACACTGATGCTATCGGAACTGGCGCTGTTTCGTGGATACGACCGGCGCTGGGTGAGCCTCGACCAGATTTCGCCCAATCTCGTCCGTTCGGTGATGATGTCGGAAGACGGCCAGTTCTGTTTTCATGGTGGCGTGGACTGGAACCAGATGCGCGGCGTGGTCGAGGATGCACTCGACGGCGAGGCGACACGGGGCGCAAGCACCATTCCGATGCAGACCGCCAAGAACCTGTTCCTCTGGAACGGCCGCTCGTTCATCCGAAAGGGGCTGGAGCTGCCGCTGGCGCTCGGCGCAGACCTAGTCTGGTCGAAACGCCGGATGATGGAGATTTATCTCAATATCGCCGAATGGGGGCCGGGCATCTATGGTGCGGAAGCGGCGGCGCAATATCATTTCAAGGTGCCGGCCTCGAAACTGAGCGCCCGGCAGGCGGCACTTCTGGCCGTAGCACTTCCCAATCCGATCACGCGGGTCGCCAGCAAACCGAGCCGCGGCGTTCAGCAACTGGCCGTGCTCGTCGAGCGCCGGGCGCGGGGATCCGGCGATTACATCAAATGCATTTATGATTGAGGTCTATCGATTTCATTGGTCGTCTCCTGGCAAGGCCATTATGAGGCTCATAAACCAACCGGAGAGTGGCCCATGGAAAAGCTTACCCTTTATATCGGCAACAAGAATTATTCTTCCTGGTCCTTCCGCCCCTGGATTGCGCTGACGGCGGCCGGCATTCCTTTCGAGGAAGTGCTGATCCCCTTCGACTTCCCGGCCGGCAATCCGAAATTCAAGACGATCTCGCCGACCGGCAAGGTGCCGGTGCTGCACCAGGGCGATATTCGCGTTTGGGAATCGCTTTCGATCATCGAATACGCTGCTGAGCTTTTTCCGGACAGGGGCATCTGGCCGAAAGCTGCCGCCGACCGCGCGGTGGCGCGTTCCGTTTCGACGGAGATGATTTCCGGCTTCGGCGCGCTGCGCAACGCCTGCCCGATGAACATGCGCCGTCCGAAGGCGAGGCTCGCTATCGCCGACGGTGTGATGGACGATGTCGCTCGCATCGAGACGATCTGGCGCGAGCTCCGGGCAAAATCCGGCGGCCCCTTCCTGTTCGGTGTATTCTCCGGAGCGGATGCGATGTTCGCGCCGGTCGTCAGCCGTTTTGACGTCTACGATCTCACGACGGATCCGGAAACGCTCGCCTATGTCGCGGCAATGAAATCCCATCCGGCTTGGCTCAAGTGGCAGGACGCAGCCCTTGCCGAAACCTGGATCGTGCCGGAAGACGAAGTTTGAGCGGGAATTCCGAAAAAATAGGCTTGGGGACTGGTCAAAGCCCTGGGGGGCATGTATAAGCCGCCCAAATTTCCGAGATCGAGACATGTCCAATCGGCCTCAGTTCCGGCCGGGGATTATGTTTTGCACGCAAGTGGAGTAACGAAAATGGCTGTACCGAAGAGAAAAACGAGCCCGTCGAAGCGCGGTATGCGCCGCTCCGCAGACGCACTCAAGGCTCCGACCTATATCGAAGACAAGAACTCCGGCGAACTGCGCCGTCCGCACCATGTCGATCTGAAGACTGGCATGTATCGCGGTCGTCAGGTTCTGACGCCGAAGGAAAGCGCATAAGCGTTGCTAGGTTCTATTGCATCGAAGGCCGGCTCTGCCGGCCTTTTTTGTTGCGCAAAAACTTGTTTTGTTGCGCGAAGACTTGCGAAAGCAGGGCAAGCACGTACAGTCCGGCCACGTTGACTGGAGTTCTGGACCATGCTTGCCGCATTGCCGCTGATGATCATCCCGTTCATTCTCTACAATCTCGCCATGCTCGGCATTCTGGGCGGCGGCGGGGTTGCGTCGCTCGGCACCGTCATCAGCTCGCTTCAGATGCTGTCGGGTGCCGTCTGGACCATGACGCTCGGCGACGTGATCATCGTCGTCTCGCTGGTCTTCCTGTTCGTGGAAATCCTGAAAGCCAGCCGCAATGGCCGCGGCTCGCTGATCAACCACATGCTGTCGATGCTGGTTTTCATCGCTTATCTGGTCGAATTTCTGCTGGTGCGGGATGCCGCGACGCAGATCTTCTTCATCCTGATGACGATCACCTTCGTCGACGTCATCGGCGGCTTTGCGGTAGCAATCCGTTCGGCCGGCCGCGACGTGTCGATCGGGCTCTGACGGCCCATCCAGATTTTAAAGATTGTCGAGGCGGCTCTGCAGGTTGCGGAGCTGTTCCTTCAACTCGTCGATGTCCTTGGCGTCGGTCTTCTTGGCGGCAGGTGCCTGGGGCTGGCCCGCAAACGGCGAGAACATCTGCATGGCCTGACGGAACATGTCCGTGTTGCGGCGCACTTGTTCTTCCATCATCTGGATCGGCATCTGCAGGTTCTTGCTGAGCGGCGTATCGCCGAAGGCGCGGGTCATCTGTTCGCGCATCTGAACCTGCTGGTCGGTAAAGGCCTTCATCGAGTGTTCGAGGAAGGTCGGCACCACCATCTGCATCTGGTCGCCGTAGTAGGAAATCAGCTGTCGCAGGAAGGAAATCGGCAGCAGCGTGTTGCCGGTCTTGGACTCCTGCTCGAAAATGATCTGCGTCAGAACCGAATGGGTGATGTCATCGCCGCTCTTGGCGTCCTGAACGGTGAATTCCTCGCCCTTCTTCACCATCTTCGCCAGGTCTTCCAGCGTCACGTAGGTGCTGGTGCCCGTGTTGTAGAGGCGCCTGTTGGCATATTTCTTGATTATGATTTCGCCTTCGGTCTTCGCCATGATTGCCTCCTGCTCCCGTCAATATGGTTTGGTCATTATCGATTGGCATGCTTCTCCCGACAGGAATGTAAGCCTAAATGACGAGGACTTACAAACGATTTGTGCGGCGCGATGATTGCTTTGTTGCGCAGCAAACCCGTGAAATCTAACGGGCATTTTCGAAACGCCCGACGGGTTGGCAGCGGCGTTCGGCTGCCGTTTGACTCTCGGCTCAAGCTTTGCCAGTCTCGCAGACAAATAACGGATAAGAGGAAACGTCCATGACCAATCCATCTATCGTGATCGCAGCCGCCGGCCGTACCGCGGTTGGCTCCTTCAACGGCGGCTTTGCCAATGTGCCGGCGCATGAGCTGGGTGCGGCGGCGATCAAGGGTGCGCTCGCGCGCGCCGGCGTCGAGGCGGCGGAAGTGGACGAGGTGATCCTCGGCCAGGTCCTGCCGGCCGGCGAGGGCCAGAACCCGGCCCGCCAGGCGGCCATGAAGGCCGGTGTGCCGAAGGAAGCGACCGCCTGGGGCGTCAACCAGCTCTGCGGATCGGGCCTGCGCGCCGTTGCGCTCGGCATGCAGCAGATCGCGCTTGGCGACGCCAAGATCATCGTTGCCGGCGGCCAGGAATCGATGTCCATGGCGCCGCATTGCGCGCATCTTCGCGGCGGCGTGAAGATGGGCGACTTCAAGATGATCGACACGATGATCAAGGACGGCCTGACCGACGCGTTCTACGGCTACCACATGGGCATCACGGCGGAAAACATCGCCCGCCAGTGGCAGCTCTCCCGCGAGGAGCAGGACCAGTTCGCGGTCTCTTCCCAGAACAAGGCGGAAGCTGCGCAGAACGCAGGTCGGTTCAAGGACGAGATCATCCCCTACATCATCCAGACACGAAAGGGTGACGTGACCGTCGAGAACGACGAATACATCCGTGCCGGCGCGACGCTCGATTCGATGGCCAAGCTGCGTCCCGCCTTTGACAAGGAAGGCACCGTGACCGCCGGCAATGCGTCCGGCCTCAACGACGGCGCGGCGGCTGCCGTGCTGATGACGGAAGCCGAAGCCGCCCGCCGCGGCATCACGCCGATGGTTCGCATCGTTTCCTGGGCGACCGCCGGCGTCGATCCGCAGATCATGGGCACCGGCCCGATCCCGGCTTCCCGCAAGGCGCTCGAAAAGGCAGGCTGGAAGGTCGGCGATCTCGATCTCATCGAGGCCAATGAAGCCTTTGCTGCGCAATCCTGCGCCGTCGTCAAGGATCTGGGTTTCGATTCGTCGATCGTCAACGTCAATGGCGGCGCAATCGCGATCGGCCATCCGATCGGCGCGTCGGGTGCCCGCATCCTCAACACGCTCCTCTTCGAGATGAAGCGCCGCGGCGCCAAGAAGGGTCTTGCTACTCTGTGCATCGGCGGCGGCATGGGCGTCGCCATGTGCCTTGAGGCCATGTGATATTTTAGAAGATTGTGGATAATCCCGCCGGCGTTGCAAAACTTCGTGGCGGGACTATCTCCCCGATGAAAGCATGTCAAAATAGGTAAGTATCCGGTCACACAGAAGGATCGGATCACAACGCAAAGGGGACGGCCGCATGAGCAGGGTTGCATTGGTTTCGGGAGGAACGCGTGGGATCGGGGCAGCCATCTCCATCGCGTTGAAGGCGGCAGGTTATCGTGTCGCCGCAAATTTTGCTGGCAATGAGGAAAAGGCGAAAGCCTTCCACGACGAGACCGGGATTCCGGTGTTCAAATGGGATGTCTCCAGCTATCAGGCCTGCGTCGATGGCATCGCAAAAGTGGAGGCCGAGATCGGTCCCATCGAGGTGCTCGTCAACAATGCGGGCATCACCCGTGACGGTATGTTCCATAAGATGACGCCCGAACAGTGGAACGAAGTGATCGGGACCAACCTGACCGGCCTGTTCAACATGACCCATCCCATCTGGAATGGCATGCGAGACCGCGGGTTCGGCCGGGTGGTCAACATTTCGTCCATCAACGGCCAGAAGGGCCAGATGGGCCAGGTGAACTATTCGGCGGCCAAGGCCGGCGATCTCGGCTTTACCAAGGCACTGGCCCAGGAAGGTGCTGCGAAGAACATCACCGTCAACGCCATCTGCCCCGGCTATATCGCCACCGAAATGGTGCGGGCGGTGCCGGAAAAGGTGCTGAACGAGCGGATCATTCCACTGATCCCGGTCGGGCGCCTCGGCGAACCGGAAGAGATTGCCCGCTGCGTCGTCTTCCTTGCCTCCGATGATGCCGGTTTCATCACCGGCTCGACGCTGACAGCGAATGGCGGCCAGTTCTTCGCCAGCTGACCGGCGGCATTAACTTTTGAGCGGGTTTCGGCGCCTAATGCTGCGCCGAAACAGCTTATCCATATGGTTAACGAGTTGTTTTTCCACGAGATGTTGCGGTGAACAAAGCGGGAAACAGGCGATGTCGCCGATTCGTCGGCGATTCGTTCCGCCTTTGGCCAAAGGTTAACGCCGACAGTCTCCTGGAGGCAAAACAAAACCGGCGCCGATCACTCGGGCGCCGGTCCTGAGGGACTGGATTGTTGCCAGCGATTAGCGGCAACGAGCCTCGTAGCGGCGGCCGTAACGATCGCGATAGATGCAGTATCCGCGGCGCTCCGAGGAGTGACCGATTGCAGCGCCGACAAGGCCGCCGGCGACTGCGCCGACTGCTGCGCCACCCCAGCTGTTCGACACTGCGCCACCGATGACGGCGCCGGTGCCGGCACCGATCGCCGTGCCGCGTTCAGTCGCGGTGCAGGAGGCGAGCGTGCCGATCATGCAGCCCGCAATCAAGATCTTCTTCATCATGTTAGTTTTCCCTTCCCTTGGTACACACGGCTACGCCGCTTTTAAATCCTGCCCATCAGCAGCAGGATAATGATGATAAGGACTACAAGGCCCAATCCGCCCGACGGACCATAGCCCCAGCCCCGGCTATACCCCCAATTCGGCAAGGCGCCAATGAGCAGCAGAATGAGGATAACGAGCAATACGGTTCCGAGCATGATCTTCTACTCCGCTAGACAATCCGAGATGGATTTGGCGAGGAAACGTAGCGCCGCGATTTTTGTTCCATGGCTTGCAAACGTGTGCTCTCACATGTGGTTAAAGTGCGTTAGCCAATGTTAATGGCACCTGAACGATTCGCTTTTGAGGTTTCTACCACGACGATTTTCTTGCGGGTCTCTCGCGGTGACACCTACCATATCTTGTGAGAACAAATGGCGAAGACATGGATGTCTGTGATTCGTCGGTGATTCGTTCCGCCTTTGGCCTGAATCTTAATTCCGTGCTCGAAGGAGCGTGGGACGGCCTGAATCGATTGATAAAACGTTAACCATATCAATGGATTGACTCTTCCGATTCTTCGTGAAAGCGCAGCTTCGGGATGAATCCTTCGGTTGCATGCACCCAATCCTGATGCAGATTCAGGATGTCGTGGGGAAGGCGAGAGTCGCATCAACATATAGCGGTGAACAAAAGCTGAATCTTCTTGAGTCTGCGATTCGTCTCCGATTCGTTCGCGTCTGTTCCTTTGCATTTAAAATTCGAATCGCCGAGCCTCGATTTGCCGCCTTCAGCGATCGTCCTTCGGCCGCAAAAGCCATTCTTGAGGCTTGCGTTTGCACGCCGAGATCGCCATGTGTTGCGTGGCTCGGAGTTTTGGGTGAAGACGCCAAACTCCGAGCCTTATGTGATGCATGGAACCAGGCTTTGAATTTCCAGCCCATGATCCTCAGCGGGCGCGGCGTCACCGCCGTCCTCGGACCCACCAATACCGGCAAGACCCATTATGCCATTGAGCGAATGGTGGCGCATGGTACCGGCGTGATCGGCTTGCCGCTCCGGCTGCTGGCGCGCGAGGTCTACACGCGTCTTGTCGAGAAGGTTGGCGTCTCCCAGGTGGCGCTGGTCACCGGCGAGGAAAAGATCACTCCGCCGAATGCACGCTTCTCCGTCTGCACCGTCGAGGCCATGCCGCGCGAGACGAAAGCCTCTTTCGTGGCGATCGACGAAGTGCAGCTCGCCGGCGATCTCGAGCGCGGTCATATCTTCACCGACCGAATCCTGCACCTGCGCGGGCGCGATGAAACGCTGCTCCTGGGGGCTGCGACCATGCGGCCGATCCTCGAGAGGCTTCTGCCGGGAATAACCATCGTCGAGCGGCCGCGCCTCTCGCAGCTTTTTTATGCGGGCCAGAAAAAGATCACCCGCCTGCCGCAGCGTTCTGCGATCGTGGCGTTTTCGGCCGACGAGGTTTATGCGATCGCCGAGCTCATTCGCCGTCAGCGCGGCGGCGCGGCGGTGGTGCTCGGGGCACTCAGCCCCCGCACCCGCAATGCGCAGGTCGGCCTCTACCAGTCCGGCGACGTGGAATATCTCGTCGCGACGGATGCGATCGGCATGGGTCTCAACCTCGATGTCGATCACGTGGCGTTCGCCCAGGATCGCAAATTCGACGGTTACCAGTTCCGCAGCCTCAATCCGGCCGAGCTTGCGCAGATCGCCGGACGCGCCGGGCGGCATGTGCGGGATGGGACATTCGGCGTGACCGGCCAGGTCGCGCCTTTCGAAGACGAGTTGGTCGAGCGAATCGAAAGCCACCACTTCGATCCGGTCAAAGTGCTGCAGTGGCGGTCGAAAAACCTCGATTTTTCGTCGCTCAAAGCCCTGCGGGAAAGCCTGGATGCCGCGCCGACCCTTCTGGGCTTGACGCGGGCGCTTCCTGCGACCGACAGCCAAGCCTTTGATTATCTTTCGCGTTATCCCGAAATCAAGGACATAGCGACCACCCCGCAGCGGGTCGAAAAACTCTGGGAGGCCTGTGCCCTGCCAGACTACCGACGAATTGCGCCGGCGCAGCACGCCGACCTTATTTCGACTCTTTTTTCCGATCTTGTGCGCTTCGGGACGGTGAACGAAGAATTCATGGCGGAACAGGTCCGCCGCGCCGACCGCACCGATGGTGAAATCGACACATTGTCGGCCCGCATAGCGCAGATCCGGACCTGGACCTACGTCTCTAATCGCCCTGGTTGGCTTGCCGATCCGACACACTGGCAAGAAAAGACACGGGAAATAGAGGATAGGTTATCGGACGCGCTACATGAAAGGTTGACGAAACGCTTTGTTGATCGCAGGACATCTGTGCTCATGAAGCGCCTGAGAGAGAATGCGATGCTGGAAGCTGAAATCAGTGTGAATGGCGATGTCTTTGTAGAGGGACATCACGTCGGGCAATTGGCCGGTTTCCGGTTCACGCCCGTTTCGGGAACCGAGGGGCCCGACGCCAAGGCGGTGCAAGGTGCCGCCCAGAAAGCGCTGGCGCTCGAATTCGAGGCGCGGGCGGCAAGGCTTTATGCATCGGGCAATAACGACCTGGCGGTCGGATCCGATGGTTTCGTGCGCTGGCTCGGCGAGCCTATCGCCCGTCTTGCGGCGAGCGATCATGTCATGCGTCCGCGCGTCATCCTGCTTGCCGACGAGCAGCTGACCGGTCATGCCCGCGAACATGTGCTCGCCCGTCTCGAGCGCTTCGTCAATCATCACATCGCGACGGTTTTGAAGCCGCTCGACGATCTGTCCCGTGCCGAAGACCTTCAGGGCCTCGCCAAGGGGCTCGCCTTCCAGCTCGTCGAAAACCTCGGCGTGCTGTTCAGGCGCGACGTGGCCGACGACGTGAAGTCGCTCGATCAGGATGCGCGCGCTTCGATGCGTCGCTACGGCATCCGTTTCGGCGCCTATCACGTGTTCATGCCCCTGCTTCTGAAGCCGGCACCGGCCGAGCTCATCACGCTGCTCTGGGCGCTGGGGAACGACGGTCTCGACAAGCCCGGCTATGGCGATCTCATTCCGGCTCTGGCCGCGGGGCGCACGTCGGTCGTCGCCGATCCGACATTCGAGAGGATGTTCTACAAACTCGCGGGTTTCCGTTTCCTCGGCAAGCGCGCCGTGCGTATCGACATCCTGGAGCGCCTTGCCGATCTCATCCGTCCGCTCCTGCAGTGGAAACCTGGCTCGACGCCGCGTCCGGAAGGCGCGTATGACGGGCGCCGCTTCACGGCCACGACCGCCATGCTCTCCATTCTCGGCGCTACGCCGGACGATATGGAAGAAATCCTCAAGGGTCTCGGGTATCGGGCCGACGCCGTGAAGGCGGAAGAGGCGCAGGCATTCCTCGCAGGCCACGATGCAAGTTCCGTGAACGCCGCGGCTGCTCCGGCTTCGGCAGGAGATGCACCGGAAGTCTCCGAAACAGATGACGCCGATGCGAGTGACGCTCCGGTTGAGACTGCAACGGAAGCCGCTCCGGCCGAAAATGCGACGGAAACAGCTCCCATCGAGGCCGTGGCCGAGGCTGGGCCGGCTGAGACGGCTACTGCAGAACCGGTTGCTTCGGAAGAAGCTCCCGCGGAGCAGGCTCCGGCTGGCGACGTGACCGACGAGACAAAGTCTGCCGAGGCTGGAGAGCCGAAGCCGGTCCTGTTGTGGCGCCCGGGCGGCGGCCGTGAAAACAACCAGCGTGGCGGACGTCCGCAACACGGCGATCGTCGTGGTCACGGCGGCCAACGCAATAACGCCCCTGGCGAGGCAGGTCAGCCGGCCCAGGGTCGTCGCGATGACCGTCGCGACAACGGCGGCGAGCGGCGTGAGGCACGTCCGAACGGCGAACGCAGCGGGGGTGACCGCAGGGACGGCAGCAAGCCGAACCGCGACAACAATCGCCGGCCGGACAACAATAACAACAGCAGCAATAACAATAACCGCGGGGGCGATCGCCCGAACCGTGGGGAGCGCCACGAAGGCGGTCCTCGCCCGGACCGCAACGACCGCGGCAAAGGGCCGCAGCCGGCTCGCTTCGAGGCAAAGCCGCCACGCAAGGAAAAGCCGCTCGATCCGGATTCGCCCTTTGCAAAGCTTGCAGCTCTCAAGGAGCAGATGAAGAAGTAAGGCCCATGACGGAAAAACAGCCACAATCCGGTTCGCGCCAGCGCATCGACAAGTGGCTGTTTTTTGCCCGCATGGCGAAGTCCCGGTCGATCGCCCAGGATCTCATCCGCTCCAACCACGTGCGGGTGAACGGCGATCTGGTGTCCCAGCCGAGCTCCCAGGTGAAGCCGGGTGACCGCATCGATCTCAAGCTTGAGCGTCGCGATCTCGTGCTGGTGGTGAAGACCGGCGGGGAGAGGCGAGGGCCTTTCGAGGAGGCTCGGCTGCTCTATGAAGATCTCAGTCCTCCTCCCGAAGAGACCAAAAGGCTGACGCTGTTCGAACAGGCGCAGCGCGCGCAGGGAAGCGGGCGACCGACCAAGAAGGAGCGCCGGGAGACCGATCGGCTGTTTCCGGGGATCGACGCGGACCTAGATTAGAAAAAACGACCCGCTACGTTTGGGTTTTCAGCACGGATATCCTTGCTAAGCAAAGCCAAAGGCTTTACCTGACTGTCGAAAAGCCGGATCGCCTACCTCCTGTCATTTTCGCAGTTGGGTTTTCGCCTCTCCCGGCTTTCCGGTGTGCCGGCGCTCCTCATCCGTCGACGTGCCGCTGATCCGCGATGGTTCCTGGAGTGCCGCATGACGTATGTCGTGACCGACAATTGTATCCGCTGCAAATATACCGACTGCGTCGAGGTCTGCCCGGTCGACTGTTTTTATGAAGGTGAAAACTTCCTCGTCATCCATCCCGACGAGTGCATCGACTGCGGCGTCTGCGAACCGGAATGTCCTGCCGAGGCGATCAAGCCGGATACGGAACCGGGTCTCGACAAATGGCTCAAGATCAATACCGAATTCGCTCAGATGTGGCCCAACATTACGGTCAAGCGCGACGCGCTGCCCGAGGCCAAAGAGATGGATGGGGTTGCCAACAAATACGAGCAGTATTTCTCAGCCGAACCCGGCAAGGGCGATTGAGATTTGCCGTGACGGCATGGCTCGGAGCCGTTTCGAATCGCTTTGCCTTTTTGTTGGGCAGAGCGTGGATGAAGCGCTCTGTGCACGTGCAAAAGCAAATTATTGATTTCCGCACTTTTTTGTGGTAGACAACAAGAACTGTTCCACAAGGCGGCACGTGTGTGCCCAAAAAACATCACGAAAGCAACAGACCACCCAAAGCGCGGTTTCCGTGACATTGCAACGCTTGAATGTTGTCGGTCGCAGTTCGCGAAGGGGTGTTTTTTCGCTCGCGTTGGTCGGACCAGTATGGAGTGACCCGACGGTTTCCCCCGTCTCATCCGGGCCTGACAGACCCGGTTCCCCCGACCCGACAACGGGTGAGTAACAGGGAGTTTGTGAAACGAATGACGACTCAGCAGAAAAAGACTTCTCCCGCACGCCAGGGCTTCAAGACTGGTGAATCGATTGTATACCCCGCTCATGGCGTAGGCACTATCTCTGCGATTGAAGAGCAGGAAGTTGCCGGCATGAAGCTCGAGCTTTTCGTAATCGATTTCGAAAAGGACAAGATGCGCCTCAAGGTGCCGGTCGCAAAGGCCGTCAGCATCGGCATGCGCAAGCTGTCCGAAACGGATTTTGTCGAACGCGCTCTCAAGGTTGTTCAAGGCAAGGCCCGCGTGAAGCGCACCATGTGGTCGCGCCGCGCCCAGGAATATGATGCAAAGATCAATTCCGGCGATCTGATTTCGATCGCGGAAGTGGTTCGCGACCTCTATCGCGCCGAAAACCAGCCGGAACAATCCTATTCCGAGCGCCAGCTTTACGAAGCTGCCCTCGACCGCATGGCTCGTGAAATCGCTGCCGTGAACAAGATGTCCGAAACTGAAGCCGTCCGCCTTATCGAGGTCAATCTCGCCAAGGGCCCCAAGCGCGGCAAGAACGTCGAGGAAGATGAGGCGCAGGAAGAAGCGGCCTGATCATCCCACCATAATTCTCTCAAAAACCCGGCCTTCGAGCCGGGTTTTTTATTGGAACTTTTTGCCTGCCTCCGCGTTAACCCGCCGGAACGGCGAACTGATGTGCGTCGGTTTGCGTTCGGACAGCTAAGTGCGGGGCGGAAGATCGGTCTATCGAGCCGATGTGAATCCCCGGCAGAACTCAAGACGAGGGGAGCAAAGGCGGCAGGAATCTCACCCATCATCGTTCGGGCTTGTCGCGTGCACGGTGTTTTCGGTTTGTGCCTCGCTGTCTTTGTCGGATCAGACCGTTCACGGAGAACACCATGACAGCCATGTCCGCAGACCGCACGATGATCAAGATAGCAATGTCCGCTCCATATCTCGCCCGGGAGGAGGAGCGCGATCTGGCGGTCCGCTGGAAGGACGATCAGGACCAGGATGCCCGAAACCAGATTGCCCTTGCGCATATGCGTCTGGTCATCGCCATGGCTTCGAAGTTTCGTGGCTTCGGTTTGCCGATGAGCGACCTCGTACAGGAAGGCTATGTAGGGCTGCTCGAAGCGGCGGCAAGGTTTGAACCGGCTCGCGATGTGCGTTTTTCCACTTATGCCAGCTGGTGGATCCGCGCTTCGATGCAGGATTATATTCTCCGGAACTGGTCGATTGTTCGGGGCGGCACCAGTTCGGCGCAGAAAGCGCTGTTCTTCAATCTTCGCCGGCTGCGCGCCAAGCTCGCCCGCGGCGATTCCAATCTCACTGCCCGTGCCATTCATGAAGAGATCGCAGTGGCGCTCGGCGTCAGCGTCGCCGATGTCCAGACCATGGATGCCCGGCTTTCCGGCAATGATTCTTCGCTGCAGGCGCCGTCGATCGCCGGCGATGCGGATAGCGGCGAACGGCTCGACATGCTTGCTAGCGCCGAGCCGCTGCCGGACGAACAGGTCTCCGGGATGATCGACGGCGAGCGCCGCCTGAAATGGTTGCAGGGCGCGCTCACCAAGCTCAACGACAGGGAGAAGAAGATTATCCGCGCCCGGCGCCTGACCGACGATGGCGCGACGCTCGAAGCGTTAGGGGCGGAGCTCGGCATCTCCAAGGAGCGCGTGCGGCAGATCGAAAGCCGGGCGATCGAAAAACTCAAGTCGGCGCTGGTTTCAGCCAATCCGCAGATGGCTGCGGCCGCCTGCTAAGGCGACCTCTCACCCTCATTCCGCGATGATCTTGAACTTCTGGCCGGGCGAGATCGTCGCGCCGACCGGCAATGCATTAATCAGCTTGAAAAGATCGAGCTTGCGATCCGTACCCATCATGCGGGCCGAAAGCGAAGCGACAGTATCGTCCTTGGTCGCTGTGACGATCCGTATCCTCAGCGGCTTCAATGCTGCTATTTCCTGAGGTGTCATTTTGCGGAAGGTCGAGCGCAACGTTTCGGCGGCCGTCGCGAGTGCCGGGCTTCCTTTCGGTACTGCCGTCAGGAAACGGAAAATCTGTGTGTCGACGCGGATAACGGTCACGTCGAAATCCCAGCGTTCGGCGGAAGCCCGCGCGGTCGCCGCGGGCATGCCATTCACCTGGATCTCGCGCACCGTTTCCGGCTGCAGGCCGGCGACCCAGCCGCTCGTCAGATAATTCGACAGGTTATCGTTATCGCCGGCGGCGACGCCGTCGAAACGGATCGCCGTCTCGCCAGGGCCGGTCGCGAGCACTGCTTCCACCTTGTTGTCGATGCGGAAGTCCGGCGGCACGTCGAAACGGATGCCAAGGTTACCGTGCATAAAAGTCTGGCCGCGGACATAGCCTTCCTGCGGGCTGTCGCCGTAGAGCAGGCCATCGATGCCGGCGATGTAATAATCCCGGCCCTTGTCGCCGACTGTGCCTTCCTGGCCGAAATTACGGGCATGGCGGCGGGCAAGATCAACGCGCTGGGCGGAGTTCGGATGGCTCGACAGGAAGTCGAGGCTCTGGTCGTTGTCCGGGTCGACCGCTGAATAGCGGGCATAGGCCGCCATCGAATCGAGGAAGCGTGCCGCGGCATAGGGGTCGTAACCGGCTTCGCCGAGCATCCGCACGCCGATCACGTCGGCCTGCAGTTCCTGCTGGCGCGAGAAGGCTGCGAGCCTGAGCTTGCCGCGGGCAAGCGCCTGTTTCCCGGCAAGATCGCTGGAGAGGACTTCGGCGACGACGCGGCTCGCAATCACTTCCGCCTCTTCGCGGCGCTGGCGTTCGATGCCATGGTTTGCAGTGACGTGGCCCATCTCATGGGAAAGCACGGCTGCGACTTCCGATGCATCATTGGCAAGCGCCAGAAGGCCGCGCGTCACGTAGAGATAACCGCCCGGCAGCGCGAAAGCGTTGATCGCCGGCGAATTCAGGATGGTGATGCGGAAGGACTGGTTGGGGTTTTCCGAAACTGCCGTCAGCGCGCCGGCAATGCGGGCGACCAGCCGCTCGGTCTTTGCGTCGCGATATTCGCCGCCGTAGCTTGCGACGATGCGCGGATGCTCGCGCGCGCCCATCTGTGCCCGCGGATCGTTCTTCTGCACCTCGTCGACGATCTGCGGCGAGTCGGAGGGAGAAACATTCGGGGTATAGGCCTGATCGAAGAGCGACTGGCAACCGGAAAGGACCGCACCGCTGAACAGCAGGGCACCCACGGTCCGCCAACCGGGCAGCGCACGAACAATCGTCCAGACAGCCGGGATCGCCGTGTCGCGCCTCATCGTCCTCGTCTTCCGCACCATCATTCCCAAGGTCCGCCATCCAGCTTGGCTGAGGTCCTCTCGATCCAAGCTGGCTCCTTCTCTATGTCGCTTAGCGATTTTCGCGTTGAATGCACAGATGCTCTTATTGAAATATGCCTTGCTGGTGCGTTTGCAATGAAAATCCCCGCTGCCTTTCCGCGATGCCATCGTGGCACGTCCAAATTGTGGCGAGTTCTATAACGGTCCGGCAGCGCTCGTCGCCAAACGTGATCACGAAAATAGTGACTTGCAAATTGCAAGTTACATATGCCACAAGGCTGCGTCTCGCCGGGGAAGAAACCCATGAAACGAACAGGTCCTATCGATACCGGATGCCCGGTGTTGCGCAGTCTCAAACACGTCGGCGAGGTCTGGAGCTTCCTGATCCTGCGCGATGCACTGGCAGGTGCAACACGTTTCGACGAATTCCAGCGCAACCTCGATATTGCCCCGAACATCCTGACCAGCCGGCTGAAGTCGCTCGTCGAATCCGGGCTGATGGAACGCCGGCGCTATTCCGAACGGCCGCCGCGGGACGAATACCACCTCACGCAGCGCGGCCGCGACTTCAAGCCTGTGGTGCAGGCGCTGCTTGCCTTCGGAAACCAGCATTTCGCGCCGGAGGGCGAAAGCGTGGTGATCGTCAACAGGGAGACCGGCGAGCAGGCCGAACCGGTGATGATCGACCGCCGCAGCGGCCGGCCGCTGAGCGATCCGGTCTTCACCAGCGCGGCCGGTCCGGCTGCGAGCGAACGCATCCGCCGCCGTTATCCATCCGTGAACCAGTTATTGCCACATAGAGAGGCTGATCGATGAGTGCCGTGACCACCGAAGCCGTCGAGGCGGCGCCTACCTTTGACGACGCCACCGCGGCGCCGATCAATCCGCGGACCCGGCAGCTGCTGCAGGATCCGATCCTGCCGATGCTGATCCGGCTCGCATGGCCGAACATCCTGATCATGCTCGCCCAGGCCTCGACCGGCCTCATCGAAACCTGGTGGGTTTCGCATATGGGCACCGCGGCGCTGGCGGGCATGGCCCTCGTCTTTCCGGCCGTGATGCTGATGCAGATGATGTCTGCCGGCGGTTTCGGCGGGGCGATCTCGTCTGCCATCGCCCGTGCGCTCGGCAGCGGCCGGCGCGGGGATGCCGACCTGCTTGCCTGGCATGCCGTCGTCGTCAATGTCCTGCTCGGACTGCTGTTTTCGGCGATCATGCTCGCCTATGGCCGGCCGATCTATCGGGCGCTCGGCGGCGAGGGGCCGGAACTCGAGGCGGCCCTCATCTATTCCAACGTGGTATTCGGCGGCATGATCTTCGTCTGGCTGATGAACGGCCTGGCGAGCGTGGTGCGCGGCACGGGCAATATGCTGTTCCCGGCGCTGGTTACCTGTGTCGGTGCCGCACTCCTCGTGCCCGTATCGCCGCTTCTCATTTTCGGCTTCGGTCCGTTCCAGGGGCTCGGCATCGCCGGCGGCGGTCTGGCCCTGGTGCTCTACAGTTTCGGCAGCACCGCGGTGCTTGCCTGGTACATCCTCTCCGGCCGCAATCTCGTGCGCTTCGGCGTCGGTCCGCTCCGCTGGACGATGTTCCGGGATATCGTCCGCCTCGGCGCTGCCGCGGCGATCAATTCCGTTCTCACCAATGTGACCATCGGCATCGCCACGGCTCTGGTCGCGACCAAGGCGGGTGTTTCGGCAGTGGCTGGGTTCGGTACCGGCGCGAGGCTCGAATATCTGCTGATCCCGGTGATCTTCGGCATCGGTGCGCCGATGGTGGCGCTTGTTGGCACCAACATGGGCGCCGGCCAGAAAGACCGGGCGATGCGCATCGCGTTCACCGGTGCTGCGATCGCTTTCGTCATCACCGAGGTGATCGGCCTGATCGCGGCGATCTTCCCGGTCGCGTGGATTTCGCTGTTCAGCGAGGAGCATGGAGCGATCGATGCGGGCGTTGCCTATTTGCAGATCGTCGGGCCGGTTTATGGTTTCTTCGGCGGCGGGCTGGCGCTCTATTTCGCCTCTCAAGGCGCGGGCCAGCTACTCTGGCCGCTTGCCTGCGGTTTTCTGAGACTCGCCATTGCAGGTCTCGGGGGCTGGCTGGCGCTGGAATTTACCGGATCGCTCAACGGTTTGTTCTTCGCGCTGGCAGTTGGTCTGGTCGCCTATGGCGGGATCCTGTTCCTCGCCATCCGCTCCGGCGTCTGGTTCCGCGGAAAGGCTGCCTGATCAGCCGGAAAGAAATTCGGCGAGTGTCGGAATATCGCGTCGGGCGAGGAATTCCTCGGCCGGCGCCTGCAGCAGGATCTGGCCGTGGTCGATGAAGATCGCATGGTTGGCCAACCGGCCGACCTCATCCGGATCGTGGGTCACGACCAGCACCGTATTGCCCGTCTCGCGATGCAGCTCGATGAGCAGGCTGGCCATCGAAAGCCTGAGCCCGGGATCGAGGGCCGCGAACGGCTCATCCATCAGCAGAACCGGCTTTTTGCGCACCAGAGCCCGGGCGAACGCGGCACGCTGCCTTTCGCCGCCGGAAAGCGTCCCCGGCGTCCGTTTTTCAAAGCCGCTCAAGCCCACGCGTTCCAGCGCCTGCGATATCGCGGCCCGGTCACTGCCGGAAAGCTTCAGCGACGGGCTGATACCGAGGCCGATATTGGTGGCGAGGTTCAGATGGGCGAAGAGGTTATTATCCTGAAAGACCAGCGATACGGGACGCTCGGAGGGATGTTTTTCCGTCACGTCCTCGCCGGCGATCAGGATACGGCCGCGATCGGGCGTCTCGAAGCCGGCAACGAGGTTGAGGAAGGTCGATTTGCCGGAGCCGGATGGGCCGGTAATCGCCGTCACGGCGCCGGCCGGCAAAGCGCAGTCGAAGCGGAATTCCTTGGTGCCGAGCTTCAGTTCAACCTTGTTGAGCGTGATGCCGTCAGTCATGGCTCGTTTCCTTGCGGCCAGCCGTGCCGATCACCGTCAGCGCCAGGCAGATGATGCCGAGGATAAGCGCCAACCCATCCGCATCGTTGGTGCGGTAGCTGGATAGCCGGCTATAGACAAGCCATGGCAGGGTGGTGAGGTCATTGGAGCCGAACAGCGCTACCGCGCCGAGGTCGCCGAGCGACAGCGCCATGGCGAAGGACAGTGCCGTCAGCAGCGGCCTTGCCAGAACCGGCAGATCGATCCTCCATACGCGTGAAAAGCCGGAGACGCCGAGGCTTGCCGACAGCCTGCCTGTCCGCTTGCGGTGCGTTTCGACGGCCGGGGCCAAAACGCGCATCACGAAGGGAAGCGCCATCAGCATGTTGATGATCGCCACCAGCGCCGGGGCGAAGCGCGCCACATCGCCGAACGGGCGCAGCATCAGGAACCAACCGGTCCCGAGCACGACCGGCGGAATGAGCAGCACCAGCGAGGACATTCCGCCCAAGGAAACGGAAAACGCCCTGGCGGTTCCGCCGGGCCTCTTCATGTCTACAATTGCGCCGCGCCCGGCAATGATAGCCAGGGAGGTCAGCACGGCCAGCAAGCCGGCGGAAAGCGCGATCGTAAAACTGGTCCAGGCGGCGCGCAGGAAAGCGGGGCTGGTGGCGAGGTTCCAGAGATTAGCCTGGGCGCCGGCAACGACGATCGAGGTGAGCGGCAGGATCAGGAATGTCGTGGCAAGCAGGATAGCCAGCACATCCCAAAGCCGTGCGGGCAACGTCCGGCCATCGAACCGGCGTGTCGCCCGACCGGCCGTGATGCCAGCGTCGTCAGGGGTTGGAAAAAGCGAAATCGCAATCAGGATCAGCGCCGTCATGCCGATCTGCAGCAGCGACAGCGCTATGGCGCGCGGCGGATCGAAATCGAAACGCAGCGACTGGTAGATCGCCACTTCGAGCGTGGTCGCAGCCGGCCCGCCGCCGAGCACCAGGACGAGCGTGAAACTCGTGGCGCACAACATGAAGATCAGGCCGGCAATGCCGGGGATGACGCGGCGGGCTACGGGCCATTCAATGAAGCGGAAGACGGATAATGGCTTCATCCCGAGGCTGGAGGAGAGCAGCCAATATTCCGCCGGCAGGCGCTCCAGCGCCGCAAGCAGCAGTCTCGCGGCGAGCGGCAGGTTGAAGAACACATGGGCCAGCAGGATGCCGGAAAGCCCATAAATGCTGACCGGCTGTTCGAGGCCAAGCTTCAATAGCAGGCTGTTCATTACCCCCTGCCGCCCCCAGATACCGATCAGGCCGAGCGCGCCGATCAGCACCGGCAGGCCCATCGGCAATGCCATCAGCCGGATGAACCATACACGGCCCGGAAAGCGCGGGCGGCGGGCAAGCGCGAGTGCGACGGGAAGGGCGAAGACGACCGACAGCAGCGTCGAAAGAACCGCCTGCAGCAGGGTGAAACGCAGGATCCGCCAGGTATAGGCGGTGAACAGCCGGCTTTGGGTGTTGCCGGTGTCCCAGGAGAGAAGGGCGGCAACCGCGATGCCGACGAAGAGGGCGATGCCGGCGATGCTCAGCAGCCCCCAGCCTATCCCGCGTCTTCGCTCGGCCCTCGTCAGCATGGGATCAGTTCAGGCTCATGGCGGTCAGCCATTCGTCGATCCAGGCCTGCCGGTTCTTGGCCACCTCGTCCGACCCCATCAGGAAAGTTTTCGTCGGCTGCACCAGCTTGTTGAACGCGTCGGGGAGCGGCTGGGAGGTCTTGACGGCCGGCATCATCCAGTTGGTGGTCGGGATGATGTCCTGGAAGGCCGGCGAAACCATGAACTTCAGGAACTGTTTCGCCAGGTCCTTTTCATTCGCCCCCTTCAGCATGCCGGCGACCTCGATCTGGATATAGTGGCCTTCGGAGAAGGAGGTGGCCTGATAGCGGTCCGTCTTCTCCTCGACCATGTGATAGGCGGGCGAGGTCGTGTAGGAAAATACCATCGGCACTTCGCCCTTGGTGAACAGGCCATAGGCCTCCGACCAGCCGGGCGTGACGGTGAGCACGCGTTTCCTGAGCTTCGCCCAAGCCTCTGGCGCCTGGTCACCATAGACCGATTTCACCCACAGCAGCAGGCCGAGACCGGGGGTCGAGGTGCGCGGGTCCTCGATGGCGATCTTCTGCGCCGGATCGCCGTCCACCAGTTCCTTGAGGCTTTTCGGCGGGTTCTTCATCGCCTGCGTATCGTAGACAACGGCGAAATGGCCGTAATCGTAGGGGATGAACGTGTCGTCGCTGTAATTGCCGGGGACCTTGGCGGCCGAGACGTCGAGCCCGTGCGGCTCGAACAGACCGGTCGCCTTCGCCTCGGAGATCAGGTTGGTATCGAGGCCGAGCGCGATATCGGCGTCGGTGCCTTTGCCTTCCAGTTTCAGGCGGGTCAGAAGCGCCACGCCATCGGCGACGCCGACGAAATTGAGCTTGCAGGCGCAGGTCTTCTCGAAGGTTTCCTTGACCTTGGGCCCTGGACCCCAATCGGAGATGAAGCTCTCATAGGTGTAGACGGTCAGCGTCTTTTGCTGTGCTTCGGCCGGCGCAGAAAGGGAAAGGGCGGCAGCGGCCGCGAATATGGAAAGAATGGTGCTGCGCATCAGCGTCTCCTCGTTTTGGTGACAAAGGGGATAGGCGCTGATGAAGAGCCGTCTAATCCCTCCGCCGGTGTTAACCGGATCAGGTTCCGCGGGTTGGCCAGAGGCCTCTCAGCCGCACGCAAACGCGCGGCACCCCGTTAGAGCAGGATCAGATTTAGCGGCGAGGCGAATGGCTGGCAAGAGGCGGACTGCGGCCGGCTCAAGCGCATTCGGCGGGAGCAACATGGCTCAGTGTTTCATTCTCAGTGGTTTTGCGGAAACACTTTCAGTTCACGCGGAACGATCGCCATGCCGCCGAGCCGGTTGGCGACGGCGTAGTCGATCGTCTTCTCGACCACATCGGGCATGACCGGTTTGGTGAGAACGCCGAGCGAGCCTTTGACACCGTCCTCCACATCCTCCGGATTACCGGTCATGAAGACGACGGTGATGCCATATTGCTCGGCAAGCTCCCGGCCGATCTCCGGGCCAGTCCGGCCGTCCGAAAGATTGACATCGACCAGGGCGATATCGGCATAGGCGGCGAGCGCCAGGGCGTGTTTGCGGGCATTGGCAAAACCAGCGACTTTCAGGCCCATGGCTTCGATCGTCTCGGCAACATCGAGCGCGATCAGAAACTCGTCTTCGACAATCATAACTCTTTGATTCATCGCCTCAGTGGCCAGCCGACGACGCGTAACATTTGTCAGCATTGGATGTCCCCATTCGGTTGATCGGTTCCGGGCAGGCCGATCCGTCCCCGGGACATTTCGACCGATGTTCACACCCAGAACGTCTCGGGACATCATATGTTCCGCTCCGCGACAAATATTTTTTTAGCTAACTATCTGTTAAGCTTAATAAATCGCAAATCAGCCTTCAATTTCCTCACGCAGCATTTCGAGTTCCAGCCATTCTTCTTCCATTTTGCTGATGCTTTGGCGCAGCTTTTCCATCTCCGCAGCCAGCGTGTTGAAGGCGGCTGGATCCTTGGTGAAGAGGTTGGGATCGGCCATTTTCTTCTCGCGGGCGGCGATCTCGGCCTCGGCCTTCGCCATTTCCTTAGGCAGGTTCTCGAGCGCGAATTTCTGCTTGAAGGAAAGCTTGCCTTTGCCCTTGGGGGTGCCGGGAACCGATGCCGCGGTATCGGCTTTTGCCCTGTCAGCTTTTTCCGTGCGGCGCCTTTCCTCCAACGCACCCTTCCGCTGCGCCAGCATATCCGTGTAGCCGCCGGCATATTCGATCCAGCGGCCGTCCGGTGCGTCCGGATTTGCGGGGGCGATGGTTGAGGTCACGGTGCGGTCGAGGAAGTCGCGGTCGTGGCTGACGAGGATGACGGTGCCGGAATAGCCGGCGACGATTTCCTGCAGCAGGTCCAGCGTCTCGATGTCGAGGTCGTTGGTCGGTTCGTCCAGTATCAGTAGGTTGGAAGGCCGCGCCATGATGCGGGCGAGCATCAGCCGGGCGCGCTCGCCGCCCGACAGGTTCTTGATCGGCGTCCTGATCTGCTCCGGCTGGAACAGGAAGTCCTTCATGTAACCTGCGACATGCCGCTGCTCGCCGTTGACAAGCAGCGTCTCGCCGCGGCCATCCGTCAGATAGTGGGACAGGGTGTCCTCGGGGTCCAGGTCTTCGCGCTTCTGGTCGAGCGTGGCGATTTCCAAGTTGGTGCCGAGCTTGACGGTGCCGGTGTCGGGCGCCAGCTGGCCGGTCAGCATCTTCAGAAGCGTCGTCTTGCCGGCGCCGTTCGGGCCGACGAGACCGATGCAGTCGCCGCGATGCACGCGGATCGAGAACGGCGCGACGATGATCCGCTCGTCGTAGCTCTTGGTGATGTTTTCGGCCTCGATGACCAGCTTGCCGGATTCACGGCCTTCGCTGACGCTCGCCTGCACCGTGCCCTGCGGTCCCTTGTGGCCGCGGTAATTGCCGCGCATCGTCTGCAACTCGCCGAGGCGGCGCATGTTGCGCTTGCGGCGGGCGGTCACGCCGTAGCGCAGCCAGTGTTCCTCGCGCTCGATCGCCTTGCCGAGCTTGTGCTGCTCCAGCTCTTCCGCCTCCAATACCTCGTCGCGCCAGGCTTCGAATTCGCCGAAACCGCGGTTGAGGCGTCGTGATGTACCGCGATCGAGCCAGACGGTGGCATTCGAGACTTTTTCGAGGAAGCGCCTATCGTGCGAGATCACCACGAGCGCGCTTCTCGTCTTGCGCAACTCGTCTTCCAGCCATTCGATGGTCGGCAGGTCGAGATGGTTGGTCGGCTCGTCGAGCATCAGGATGTCCGGCTCGGGCGCCATGACGCGGGCAAGTGCTGCGCGGCGGGCTTCGCCGCCGGAAAGCGTGTTCGGGTGTTCCTGGCCGGTGAGGCCCAGATGTTCGAGCAGATAGGTGACGCGATAGGGATCGTCGCCCGGGCCGAGGCCCGCTTCGGCATAGGCCTGCACCGTCGAATAATCGGCGAAATCCGGCGCCTGTTCGAGATAGCGGATGGTCGAGGAGGGATGGCGGAACACCTCGCCCGACTGGGGCTCGACCATGCCCGCGGCGATCTTCATCAGCGTCGATTTGCCGGAACCGTTGCGGCCGACGAGGCAGATGCGGTCGCCCGGCTCCACCTGCATGCCGGCGCCGGCGAGAAGCGGCGCGCCGCCGAAGCTCAGGAAAATATCGTCAAGTTTCAGAATTGGGGGCGCCAACAGTCAGGCTCCTGTAAAGTCGTGGGGGCGGGCAAGGATCATGGCCTTGCCCTTCCTCAAATGGAATTCCACCCGGCCTTCTGCAACGTTCGAGACGGTGCGCGAGGAGCCGAAGGGGAGTGAGAAGTTGTCGAGCGGATAACGCGCGCCGATGATATCGAGTCCTTCCAGGTCGGAAAAACCGATGACCGAAAACAGCGAACCCTTCGGCAGGTCCAGTGTCCTTGTGCCCGGCAGCAGCGGCACGGCCTCCTCGTCACCCGACGTCAGCAGGATGTCGAGGTCGCGTTCGGCCAGGCTCATGGCGTGAAAGAGATGCTGAAGCGCATGGTCGCTGCGCTCGCCACCGAGCGCGCCGGCAAGGATCAGCCTCGTCGCGCCGCGTTCGATCGCTTCCGCCGTCGCGATCTCGCCGTCCGTCTCGTTCTTGGCCGGCGGAAAGGCCTGCCGCTCGACCTGCGGGAACTGCGCGATCAGCGCGGCGTCGGAGGAGTCGAAATCACCGACCCAGAGTTCCGGCTTCACGCCGAGTGCTGCCGCATGGCGCATGCCGCTATCTGCCGCGATGAAGCGGCTGCCGGCGATCGTGTCCCGCAGGCGGTCGGTGACGCGCAAATTGCCGCCGAGCAGAATGGTAAAGGTCGAATGGGTCATGTGCATTGCCCATAGCGCAAAGCCGGTGGAAAGGGAAAGCTGTTGCACCGCCACGGGTGAGCTTTTAGTTTGCGGCGCGTTTACCGATCAGGATCACGAGATGCAGTTTCAGGGTACAGCGGACTATATTGCCGACAAGGATCTGATGGTGGCCGTCAACGCTGCGATCCGGCTCGAACGTCCGCTGCTGGTGAAAGGCGAGCCCGGCACCGGCAAGACCGAGCTTGCGCGGCAGGTGGCTGCCGCCCTCGGGCTCGATCTGATCGAGTGGAACATCAAGTCCACCACCAAGGCGCAGCAGGGGCTCTACGAATACGATGCCGTCTCGCGGCTGCGCGACAGCCAGCTCGGCGATGAGCGCGTCCACGACGTGGCCAACTATATCCGCCGCGGCAAGCTGTGGCAGGCCTTTGCCGCCGACACGAAGCTCGTCCTGTTGATTGACGAGATCGACAAGGCCGATATCGAGTTCCCGAACGACCTGCTGCAGGAACTCGACCGCATGGAATTCCATGTCTACGAGACCGATGAAATGGTGCGCGCCAAGGTCCGGCCGATCGTGATCATCACCTCCAACAACGAAAAGGAACTGCCGGACGCCTTCCTGCGCCGCTGTTTCTTCCACTATATCCGCTTCCCGGACGTGGATACGCTCGCCCGCATCGTCGAGGTCCATTATCCCGGCATCAAGCAGACGCTGGTGCGCAACGCGCTCACCCAATTCTACGAGATCCGCGAGATGCCGGGTCTGAAGAAAAAGCCTTCGACCTCCGAAGCGCTCGACTGGATCCGGCTACTGGTCTCCGACGATGTCGATCCGTCGGACCTGCGCGGCGACGTCAAGACCGCGCTGCCGAAGCTGCATGGCGCTCTCCTCAAGAACGAGCAGGACGTGCATCTCTTCGAGCGGATGGCCTTCCTGGCGCGGCGGGAGAGATGAGCGGAAGATTATGCTCCCATTGACGACGGTCGTAGCAAGGCGTATTTGAACTCTCGAGAATTCGTGGTGATTTGGCCGGCCGGCTTGCAGCCACGTTAAAAAAGTCGCTAAAGGGCCGCGAGAAGATGTCTTCCCACGGACCGGTCGCGATTTATTTTGCCGCCGGTTTTATTTTTGCTGGGTTGAGACATGCCGATCAAGATTCCCGATACGCTGCCCGCATATAGCACCCTCGTTTCCGAGGGCGTCCGGGTGATGACCGAAACCATGGCGGTGCGGCAGGACATTCGTCCGCTGCAGATCGGGCTGCTCAACCTCATGCCGAACAAGATCAAAACCGAGCTGCAGATGGCGCGCCTCGTCGGCGCCTCGCCGCTGCAGGTCGAATTCTCGCTGATCCGCGTCGGCGGCCACAAGGCAAAGAACACGTCGGAGGATCATCTTCTTTCCTTCTACGAGACCTGGGAAGAGGTGAAGCACCGCAAGTTCGACGGTTTCATCATCACCGGTGCGCCGATCGAGACGCTTCCTTTCGAGGACGTCACCTATTGGGACGAGATGAGGCAAATCCTCGACTGGACCGCGACCAACGTGCATTCGACCATGAATGTGTGCTGGGGCGCGATGGCGGCGATCTATCATTTCCATGGCGTGCCGAAATACGAGCTCAAGGAAAAGGCGTTCGGCGTCTATCGCCACCGCAATCTCGTGCCGTCCTCGATCTATCTCAACGGATTTTCGGACGATTTTCAAGTTCCCGTGTCGCGCTGGACGGAAGTCCGCCGCGCCGACATCGAGAAGAACTCCAACCTCGAAATCCTGATGGAATCCGAGGAAATGGGTATCTGCCTGGTGCACGAGAAGGCCGGCAAGCGGCTCTATATGTTCAACCATGTGGAATACGACTCCACCTCGCTGGCTGACGAGTATTTCCGGGACGTCAATGCCGGCGTACCGATCAGGATGCCGCATAACTACTTCCCGCATAACGACGACACGCTGACGCCCTTGAACCGTTGGCGCAGCCATGCACATCTTCTGTTCGGCAACTGGATCAACGAGATCTACCAGACCACCCCCTATGATCCGGAGAAGATCGGTACTGAGTAGGTTTTCGACGCGATGTTCATTCCCTTCTTCCTTCACCTCAAAGAAGCGAAGATCCCGGTAACACTCCGGGAATTCCTCGACCTTCTGGAAGGGGTGGAAGAAGGGATCGCGGATTTCGATGTGGAGGCCTTCTATTTCCTCGCCCGCACGGCGCTGGTGAAGGACGAGCGGCATATCGACAAGTTCGACCGGGTCTTTTCGTCCTATTTCCGCGGGCTGGAAATGGTCTCCGGAGAGCCTGGCGTGGATGTCGCCAGCATCCCTGAAGAATGGCTGCGCAAGCTCACCGAAAAGCATCTGACCGACGAAGAGAAGAAGCTCGTCGAGTCGCTCGGCGGGTTCGAGAAGCTGATGGAGACCCTGCGCCAGCGGCTCGAGGAGCAGAAGGGTCGGCATCAGGGCGGCTCGAAATGGATCGGCACCGGCGGCACGTCACCTTTCGGCGCTTATGGCTATAATCCGGAAGGCGTGCGGATCGGCCAGGACCAGTCCCGCCACCGCCGGGCGGTAAAAGTGTGGGACAAGCGGGAGTTTGCCGATTTCGACGACAAGGTTGAGCTCGGCACCCGCAACATCAAGCTGGCTCTGAAGCGGCTGCGCCGCTGGGTGCGGGAAGGGGCGGTCGAGGAGTTCGATCTGCCGGGCACGATCCGCTCTACTGCCGAGCACGGTTATCTCGACGTCCAGACCCGGCCGGAACGGCGCAACGCGGTGAAGCTGCTGATGTTCTTCGATGTCGGAGGCTCGATGGACGACCATATCCGGGTGGTCGAAGAACTGTTCTCGGCCGCCCGCGCCGAGTTCAAGCATATGGAGCATTTCTACTTCCACAACTGCCTCTATGAAGGCGTGTGGAAGGAAAACGGCCGGTCGGAGCGGACGCCGACGCTCGATCTGATCCGCAGCTATGGCGCCGACTACAAGGTGATCTTCGTCGGCGATGCGTCGATGAGCCCCTACGAGATCACCCATGCGGGCGGTTCGGTGGAGCACTGGAACCAGGAGCCCGGCGAGTCCTGGATGAGGCGCGTCACCGAGCATTTCCGCCGCTGCGTCTGGCTCAATCCGGTGCCGCAGGATCATTGGAGCCATACGACCTCGATCGGCGTCATGCGGCAACTGATGACCGAGCGCATGTTCCCGCTGACGCTCGGTGGATTGGAACAGGCGACGCGCGCGCTCACGCGATAGAGCCTTTTTTCTTCTCCGCGACGTTGCGGGCCGCCGCCAAATCGCGCAGGTTGCCGCAAACATATCGGTGGAGGAGCAATCTCATGGCGGACCAGAATTTCGAAGTTTTCGGCACCACGGAAAAGGGCGAAACCGTCTATCGTGTCCGGATCTCCGGCGGCGGACTCACCGCTAACGTCATCACCTGGGGTGCGGTGATCCAGGACCTCAGGCTCGACGGTCATCAGCCGCCGCTCGTGCTCGGTTTCGAGCGGTTTGAGGATTACCTGAACCATTCCCCATATTTCGGCGCGACGCCCGGCCGTTCGTCCAACCGTATCGGCGGTGGCCGTTTCACGCTGGATGGGAAGCAATATCAGCTGGAACTGAACGAACGGGGCGTCACCCACCTCCATGGCGGCTCGGACGGCATCGGCCGCAGCAATTGGACGATCGTCGAGCATACTGCCGACAAGGTGGTGCTGCGGATCACCGATCCCGACGGCCGTGCCGGTTATCCGGGAAACTGCACGATCACGGCAACCTACCAACTCAAGAATGACGGCGTTCTTTCCGTCGTCTACCAATCCACCACGGATCAGCCGACGCTCGCCAATATCTGCCAGCATACCTATTTCAACCTCGACGGCCACGAGGATGCGCTCGGCCATGACATCATGATCGCAGCCGACCATGTGCTCGTCTTTGACGACAATCAGGTGCCGACCGGCGAATTGATGCCCGTCGCGGGCACGCCTTTTGACCTGCGCGATATGGGGCCGATGAAGCGGTTCGACGGCGAGGCTCAGGTCCTGTTCGATCATAACTTCTGCCTGTCGCCGGAGCGAACGGCCAAGCGTGCGGTGGCTTTGGCGCGCAGCATCCATTCCGGCGTGTCGCTGGAAGTTCGCACCACCGAGCCCGGCGTGCAGCTTTATGCCGCTTTCAAGCTGTCGCAGATCCCGGTGCCGGGCCTCGATGGCCGCCGCTATGGGGCTTTTGCCGGGTTCTGCCTGGAAACCCAGGTCTGGCCGGATGCCATCAACCACGCCAACTTCCCGAATGCGGTGCTGCGGCCGGGCGAGGTCCTGCTGCAGGAAACGGACTATGTTTTTTCAAAGCAATGACGACAGTGGGCGGCGCCGGAGCCCAGCTCGCGCCTCCATGTCAAAATAATTCCCGGCGTTCAGACGGGCTTGCTTCGGTCTCCATGTAAAATCGGTGAGTCCAGTTGTAACTCTACCGCGGCGCACGCCGAAGCAAAGTTATTGCTTCTCGTTTTACATTGTGGAACGCAATGGGATTTTGACATTAGTTAAATTTCAACCGATTTCGACATAGTTTTCTTCAGGATTGGCATTGCCGCCCGCCGGGCGGCTGCCCTCTGCTTTTGCAGGGCGCAATTTCGAGGGACATATGAACGAGATCAGCATCAGGAAGCCATTGTCGAGACGGCTTACCTTCTTCGGTTTTGCAGCGGTGCTTTTCGCGAGCGTGGTAATCGGCTGGCTTGCATGGGAGCGCCAGTCGAGCATGACCGAGCAGGCGCTGCAGACGGAGCTTGATAGCGATCTCGCGGTCATCCAGGACGATATGGCCGCCCAGGGGCGTGCCGCCTCCGCGCTGGCGCTGACGATCGCTTCCCTGCCGGAAACCTCCCCGCTCATTCTCGCCAACGATCGGCAGAGCCTGCTCTCCCGCTTCGCCAGTCTGAAGAGCATCAAGGACGCGAGCGGGCTTGAAATGATCACCTTCAGCTCCGCAGCGGCCGATGCGATTGCCCGCGTGCATGATCCGGATGTCTTCGGCGACAATATCAAGGCGCGCCGCAAGATGGTGGCGACTTCGCTGAGCGACAAGAAACTGGTGGTTGGCATCGAGACCGGCCGCACCGCCGTCAGCCTGTTTGCAACCGCCCCGGTCGTCACGGACGGCAAGGTCGTCGGCGTGGTGGATGTCGGGCTGAAGCTCGTCGATGCCTATTTCTCCCGTCTGACCAAGAAAGCGAACGCTTATGTCACGCTCTACACCAAGGGCGCCGACAAGTTCGACAAGCAGGCGTCCACCTATGGCGGCAATCCGATCCTGAGCGGCGCCGAGCTTCAGGAGGCCTATGATAAGGGTTCCGTGCGGCGTTATGCGGATATCGGCGGCAAGCATTATGCCGTCGAGGCCGTGCCGCTCCTCGACTTCTCGGGAACGAAGGTCGGCGTTCTCGAAATCGCCTCTGATATCACGCCGCTGGTCACGGCCAGCGAGACGGCGCTGTGGATGACCGCACTCGGCACCGTCATCGTTTCGATCCTGTCGCTAATCGGCTTCCTGATCTTTGCCCGCTCGCTCGGAGGCACGGTCCGTCGCTTGACCGTGACAATGACGAAGCTTGCCGGCGGCGATCTCGGCGCCAAGGTGGAAGGCCAGGAGCGCCAGGACGAGATCGGCGCCATGGCGCGTGCCGTCCAGGTCTTCAAGGCATCCGCCGAGGAGAATGTCCGGCTGGAGCAGCAGGCATCTGAGGCCCGCGAGGCGCAGGAACATCAGCGCCAGCGCCAGTCGGCGATCGACAGTGCCAAGGGCGAGGATCTGCGCGCTTTCGTCCATGCGATCGAGGAGGGCTTCAACCGGCTTGCCGGCGGCGATCTGACGGTCCGCATGGACGGTGCCGTCGCCGAAGAATTCGAGCCGATCCGCGCCAAGTTCAACAGTTCGGTCGGCAATCTCGAGGAGGCGATCGGCTCGGTCGTCGGAGCCGTCGGCACGATCCGCGCGGGTCTGCAGGAAATCTCGATCGCCTCCAACGACCTCGCCAAGCGCACGGAACAGCAGGCCGCAAGCCTTGAAGAGACGGTTGCCGCTCTCGGCCAGGTGACCTCGGCTGTCAACGACAGCGCCAGCGGCGCAAGCCGCGCCCAGGGTGTCGCATCGCTTGCGCAGCAGAAGGCCCAGCGCGGCGGCGAGATCGTCGCCAGTGCGGTCGCCGCCATGGCTGCCATCGAAGGCTCGGCCGAGCAGATCAGCCGGATCATCGGCGTGATCGACGACATCGCCTTCCAGACCAACCTTCTCGCCCTCAACGCAGGGGTCGAAGCCGCCCGCGCCGGCGAGGCCGGTCGCGGGTTCGCAGTCGTCGCCCAGGAAGTCCGCGGGCTCGCCCAGCGTTCGGCCGATGCCGCCAAGGAGATCAAGACGCTGATCTCGACATCGTCCGCGCAGGTCAAGCAGGGCGTCGAGCTCGTCACCGCTTCCGGCAAATCGCTCGACGACATCGTCGGCGAAGTCGCGCAGATGAGCACCTTCGTCAACACGATCAGCTCGAGCACCAGCGAACAGGCGATGAGCCTGCGCGAAGTGGCGGCCTCCGCCGACCAGATGGACAAGGTGACCCAGCAGAACGCCGCGATGGTGGAAGAAACCACCGCCGCTGCCCAGAGCCTGACGCAGGAAACCGACAGCCTCGCCGACATGATGGCGCGCTTCAAGACGAATGGCGGCGCACCCTCCCAGACCTATGCTTCCGGCGGTTATCGCTCGCGTGCGGCCTGATCGGGCTTTCCGAGTTGACGCCGCCGCTGACCCAAAAGCCGGCGGCGTTTTCCGGTCACGTCGGTTGACGGATGCGGCGCAGTTCACCTTCCAGCAGCGTCATGTTCACTGGTTTTCGGATGGTCGTCCGGTTTTTGAAGCCGTGGTGATCGTCGAGCTGCTCGTATCCGGTGCAGAACAGGAAGGGCACGCCATGGGTCTGCAGCCATTCCGCGAACGGATAGACGGGGTTTCCCCCGAGGTTGACATCGAGGACGGCGACGTCGGGAAGTTGCGAGCCACCGATCAGGCGCATGGCTTCATCGGTAGTTGTGGCCGGCCCGACGACTTCCCAGCCGCGCGACTCAAGTTCGCTGCAGAGCTCCATGGCGATAAGGGTCTCGTCCTCCACGACAAGTATCCGCCCCGCCGAGCCGGCCTCCGACGCCTTGAGCGCGACCCCCTCGCCGGGAACCGAGCCGGCCGAAATGTCGGGCCGATAGACGGATCGGGGCAGCGTCGCGACCAGGCACATACCGGTTGGCGGCCAGCTGATGTCGAGTTCGCCCGCTAATTGACGGGTGGCGACTTCCATTACCAAGGTCGAGCCGAAGCCCCTGGATTCCGGCTTCTGCACCGCCGGGCCGCCGGTCTCGGTCCAGCGAAGCTCCAGTTCGAAAGACGGCAGGATGCGCCAGGAGACATCGACCCGGCCTTCTGCGACCGACAATGCCCCGTATTTGACGGCGTTGGTGGCAAGCTCGTGAATGAGGAGGCTGACCGGCTGCACGGTATTGGGGGTGAGTGTGACTGAAGGCCCGCCGATCATCAACTGGCTGACGCTTTGATAGGCCCGGGTTTCCTCGGTGAGGACCGCTGCGAGATCTCCGCCCTCCCACCGGTTCTGGGCGAGCAACGAATGGGCGCGGCTCAGCGCGGAAACGCGGCCCCGAACTGCAACGATGAAAGCCTCCTTGGTTTCGGCACGGGTCAGGGAGACCAGGGCCTGCACCACAGCCAGGGCGTTCTTGGCCCGGTGATCGACCTCGCGGGCCAATAGCTGGCGGGAATCCTCGTTGGCCTTGCGTTCGGTAATGTCGCGCAAGATGACCGTTGCCAGCTTTCCATCGCCAATCTGGACCTGCGAAATCGACGCCTCGACGGGGAATTCCTCGCCATTGGCGCGCAGGCCGCTGATCGCCCCCAATGCGCCCATCCGGCGGTTGGTAACGCCGGTCTCCTTGAAGAGGCGGATATGTTCGCCATGTCCATGCCGAAACCGTTCGGGGATGAAACGTTCGATCGGTGAGCCGATCGCATCTTTGCCGGCGACGCCGAACATGCGCTCGGCGGCCGGGTTGAACAGCACGATCCGCTGACCCCCGTCGACGGTGATCAGCGCGTCCATCGCCGATTCCACAATCCCCTCCATGCGCCGCCGGCTTTCCAGCAGAGCATCCTCGGCGGCCTTTCGCTCGGTGATGTCGCGCAGGATAACGGTGGCCAGGCGCTCGCCGCCGATCTCGACCTGCGAGATCGACGCCTCGATCGGAAATTCCTCGCCGTCGGCGCGCAGACCGCTGATCGCACCGAGCGATCCCATCTGGCGGGTGGTCACGCCGGTTTCGGTGAAACGATGAATATGTGCCGCATGGGTCGGGCGATGGCGTTCCGGCATGAAACGGGAGATGTGCTGACCAAGTGCCTCGTTGGCCGGCAGGCCGAACATGCGCTCGGCGGCCGGATTGAACAGGATGACCCGTTGCTCGTCATCGATGGTGATGATCCCGTCCATGGCAGAGGCGACGATGCCCTCGAGCCGTTGCATGGTTTCAACGGCGGTTTTCTGGCTCAGTTTCTGGTGGTGTGGGCGAGATTCCATGACGGCACATCTCCATTCAACCGCCGAATCGCTGGTGCGATATCGCATGGGCGGTTGCAGCCAATATGCCATCTCGCGCATTCGGTGAACATGCGAGAATCATTAAATTCATGGGGAAAGGGTAATGGAGGGGAAGCGCCCGCTTTGCATTTGCGAACGGGGCGACGCTGTCGAGCGTCTCGACCCTGTGGCCGGGCTGGTAGAGTATAGTCTCAAAAAAGGGGAATTTGGAGCGGGCGAAGGGATTCGAACCCTCGACCCCAACCTTGGCAAGGTTGTGCTCTACCACTGAGCTACACCCGCTCATCAATCCATCGGTCCGTGGTAGTAAAGCTTGACCGTGGCGTCGTGGCTCGTTGCCGGCGACGGGCGCTATATGGCCCAGTCCTTTTTCAAATGCAACAGGGAAATGACGATTGGCGCCAAGAAAAATTGCGATCCCGTCAAAGCCCTTGCAAACCGCCGGTTCCGGCCGGAACCGGCGGCCGCTTCATTCTCAGGAGGCCGGGCAGGCCGCTCCGGACTTCACCCAGGCGCTGATCAGCTCGCCGAACTGGGCCTGCGTGCCCGGCACCGGTTCGCGCCCTGCACCCGGCTTCCAGCCCCAGCCGACCAGTTCGTCATGCGCCATGTGCTCGACGATCTGATCCATGGTCTTGCCGCCGTTGCGGGCCGGGTCCTTGATCTGCTGGCAGATCTGGGCGAGCGACTTGCCGACCCAGGCCATCTCGATCGGCGCCAGATGCCAGGCGGGATTGCCCGGTATGCTCTTGATCGTATCGGCCTGGCCGACAACCGGGGTGTTTTCCGCGCTGTGGCAGGTGGTGCACTGCATGCCGGGCAGGCCCATGCCGCCATCGCCGCGGAAGACCGGCGGCTGGTGCGGGTGCATGTTGACGCCCTGCAGCGGCCGGTCGGTCGCCGGGTGACAGTTGACGCAGCGCGGGTGCTGGATGACCTTGCCCGCCTCCTGGAAGAGCGCCACGGAGCGTTCCCGCTCGTTGGCGATCGACTGGAAGGAAGCGGCGGGCTTCAGCGTCTTGGCGTCGATCTTGGCGTCCTGGGCGACAGAGGCGGGCGACAGAAGCGTGCCGGCGCCCACGAAAAGACAGAGTGTCGCGACGCCGGTGATAGCGAGTTTCCAATTCATCGGGGTTTGATCCTCAGGCCGAAACGATGTTGACGATAGGCAGCTGCCGGACCGGCGCGCCGGTCAGGCGCCGCCAGGCATTGGCAACCGCCGGGCCGACGGGCGGTACGCCGGGTTCGCCGACGCCGCTCGGCTTTTCGCTCGACTTGATGATCTCCACCGCCACATCCGGCATCTCGTTGATGCGGATCGACCGGTAGTCGTGGAAGTTCGACTGCACGATCTTGCCGCCCTTGGCGAGCGTCACCGCATCGAAGAGGACTGCGCCGAGGCCGTAGCCGATGCCGCCTTCCATCTGCGCCTTGATGACGTTCGGATTGACGGCAACGCCGCAATCGACCGCACACCAGACCTTGTGGACACGCGGTGCGCCTTCCGGCCCGACCGAAATTTCGACGATCTGGCCAACGAAAGTGTTGAAGCTTTCGACCACCGCAACGCCGCGGGCGCGGCCTTCCGGCAGAGGCGAGCCCCAGTTCGCCATTTCGGCAGCCTTCTTCAGCACGCCCGCATGGCGTGGCTTTTCGCCGAGCAGCGCAAGACGCCCCTCGACCGGATCCTTGCCGATCTTCTGGAACAGCTCATCCACGAAGGTCTCGACTGCAAAGCCGGTATGGGTGTGGCCGACCGACCGCCACCAGAGCGGCGGGATGGAGAGCTGGACGTTGTGGGCGCTGACCTTCAGGTTCGGGATCGTGTAGGGCAGGTTGGAGGCGCCTTCGACCGAGGTCTCGTCGAGATCGGCCTTGCCCATGATCGATTGTCCGACGATCACCTGTTCCCAGGCCGTGATCTGGCCCTGCGCATTGATGGCGCCGCGCATCCTGTGGGCATACATCGGGCGGTAATAACCGCCGCGGATGTCGTCCTCGCGGGTCCACATGTGCTTCAAGGGACGGCTGCGATCCGTTGCGGCATAGACGGCTGCCGCTTCCTGTATGTAGGGCGAGCCGAACTGCGCTTTGCGGCCGAAGCTGCCGCCGGCGAGCTGGGTGTTCACCCTGACCTTCGTTTCGTCGAGCCCGAGGATCTTGGCGGCGACCGACTGGTCCATGCCCGGGAACTGCGCGCCGTTATAGATATCGACCGATCCGTCGTCCGCCTTGATGAAAACCGCGTCGAGCGGTTCCATCGGCGCATGCGCGAGGAATGGGAAGACGATCTCGGCTTCCACTGTCTGCAGGCCGGAGGCCTTGAAGGCGTCGTCGACATTGCCGTTGTTGGCCGCGTCCAGCCCCTTTTCGCCGAAGAGCTTTCGGTAGTCGGCTGCGAGCTCCTCCGACGAGCGGGTCTCGGCCTTGGAGAGATCCCATTCGATGCTCAGCGCATCGCGGCCCTTGAGCGCGGCGAACGTGTTGTCCGCATAAACGGCGACGCCCGACGGCACCTGTTTCACGTCGACCACACCCTGCACCTTGCGGGCTTCTGTATCGTTGAAGCTCTTCACCGTCGCACCGAAATGTTCCGGATGGGCAACGACGGCGATCAGCAGGTTGTCAGGCGTGATGTCGAGCGTGAAGATCGCGGTGCCGTTGGTCTTGCCATGGGTGTCGAGTTTCGGCAGTTCGGTGCCGATCAGCACGAAATCCCTAGGGTCCTTGAGTTTCGGCTCCGCGGGCGGCGTCTGGCGGGCCGCCTTTTCGGCAAATGCGCCAAAACCGCTCTCCCTGCCGGAAGCGGTGTGCTTGATTCGGCCTTTCTGGACGGTGATCTCGGAGGCAGGCACCTTCCAGTCCTCGGCGGCTGCCGCAACCAGCATTGCCCGTGCGGTGGCGCCGGCCTTGCGCATCTGCTCATAGGAGTTGGCGATGGAGCTCGAACCGCCGGTTCCCTGCAGGCCGAACATCAGGTTGGCATAGACCTTGTTGTCGGTCGGCGAGTGGACCGCGCGCATCTGGCTCCAGTCGGCGTCGAGTTCTTCGGCGACCAGCGTCGCGAGGCCGGTGAACGGGCCCTGGCCGAATTCGATGTGCTTGGCGAGCACGGTTACCGTGTCGTCGGTGCCGACCTTGACGAAGGCATTCATCGGGGCCAGCGCCGGATCGCCGCCGGCATGCACGCCGGTCGGTGCAGCGGAAAGCATCTTCGGCGCGATGGCGACGCCGATGACGAGGCCCGAGCCGGCAAGGAAACCGCGGCGGGTGGCGTTGATGTCCTGGATGGTCATGGCTCAGCCCTCCATCGAACTGGCGGCATTGTGGATCGCCGCACGGATGCGATGGTAGGTGGCGCATCGACAGATATTTCCGGCCATAGCGCCGTCGATATCGGCATCCGTCGGCTTCGGCACCATCTGCAGCAGGGCGACCGCCGACATGATCTGTCCGGACTGACAGTAGCCGCATTGCGGCACGTCGAGGCCGGTCCAGGCGGTCTTGACCGCATCGGCTTCCGTGCCGGAAACGCCTTCGATCGTGACGACCTCCGAACCCTCGATCGTCGAGATCGGGGTTACGCAGGAGCGTCGCGGCGTGCCATCGAGATGCACCGTGCAGGCGCCGCACTGGGCGACGCCGCAGCCGTATTTGGTGCCGGTGAGCTTCTCGAAATCGCGGATGACCCAGAGAAGCGGAGTGTCGGGGTCGCCGTCGAACGTTCTTTCCTGTCCGTTGAGCGTGAAGGTGACCATGAGGCAGACCTTTCCGTTAAGAAGCCGGGCGCTGCGCCGGCACTGGAGATTGAGCGGCAGTTATTGGCCGGGGCCGGTATCGAGAGGCGCGAAAAGCCGCGCGGAATAAACTTGAGTTAACTGGAGTAGTTATTATTTATCAATTGGCTACAGGCCGCCGACCGAATAGTCGGAGGCCGGTTCTCCATGTCTGTTTAAATGGTCGCCCATCATTCTGGGTCAAGCGCTTCACGAGATCGTGTGCGCTTCCCTTGGCCGAGGGCAACATTGTGGTTATGGTTGCGTCTCAACCGCCCGCCAACAGAGCCAATCCATTAGCATGACCGAGACAGAGCCGAAAACCGCCGAGGATCTTTTCCGTTTCCTCGACAGCCTGAACATTGCGCATTCGACCAAGACGCACCCGCCGGTCTTCACGGTTGCCGAGTCTGAAAGCCTGCGTGACGAGATCCCCGGCGGCCACACCAAGAACCTGTTCGTGAAGGACAAGAAGGACCAGTATTTCGTCCTGACGGTCGAGGAACGCGCGACGGTCGACCTGAAGACCGTGCACAAGGTGATCGGAGCGTCGAGCCGCGTCTCGTTCGGGCGGCCCGAAATGCTCCTGGACTATCTCGGCGTGGTTCCTGGCTCGGTGACGGTATTCGGTGCCTTCAACGATACGGGACGCAATGTCACCTTCGTGCTCGACGAAGACCTGATGAAGCACGACATCATCAACGGCCATCCGCTGTCGAACGATGCCACCACGTCGATCGGGCGCGACGATCTCATCCGTTTTCTGGAAGCGACCGGCCATCCGCCGCTTGTCTTGAAAGTGACAGACTGACATACGATCTTTGCAGCCTATATGGCAAAGATGCGAAAGCGTTCCCGGGAGAACATTCATGAGCGGCAGCAATAACCCCTATGGCGGTTCTTACGGCGGACAGATGACCGCCTCGGCGAGTTTTGGCGCGGCACCCGCCACGTCGGCGCCTGCAGGGAGTTACGTGTCCGATACGAGCACGGCCGGTTTCACTAAAGACGTCCTCGAAGAATCGCGCCGCCAGCCGGTTCTCGTCGATTTCTGGGCGCCGTGGTGCGGTCCCTGCAAGCAGCTGACGCCGGTTCTCGAAAAGGTCGTCAACGAAGGCCAGGGCCGGGTCAAGCTCGTCAAGATGAATATCGACGATCATCCGTCGATCCCGGGCCAGCTCGGTATCCAGTCGATCCCGGCGGTCATCGCCTTTGTCGACGGCCGCCCGGTCGACGGTTTCATGGGCGCGGTGCCGGAAAGCCAGGTGCGCCAGTTCATCGATAAGCTTGCCGGACCTCCCGGCGCAGAAGATGCGGCCGAGATTGAAGGGGCGCTCGCCGAAGCGGAGGCCTTCATGGTCGCTGGCGATATCCAGGACGCGGCCCAGCTTTACAGCGCCGTCCTGCAGGCCGATCCGGAGAATGCCAAGGCTGCCGCCGGCATGATGCAGTGCCTGATCGCCACGGGCGAGACGGCGCGTGCCAGCCAGATGCTCGCCTCCCTCCCCGAAGAGCTTGCCAAGGATCCGGCGATCCAGGCGGTCGCCAAGAAGATCGAGCAGATCGAGGAAGCCCGTAAGCTCGGCGATCCGGTGGCTCTCGAGCGCCAGCTCGACGACAACCCGGACGACCACGACGCCCGCCTGAAGCTCGCCAAGATCCTCAACGTTCAGGGCGAACGGGACAAGGCCGCCGAGCACCTGCTGACGATCATGCGAAAGGACCGCACGTTCGACGACGACGGTGCCCGCCGTCAGCTCCTGGCGTTCTTTGATGTCTGGGGACCGAAGGATCCGGCGACGATCGCCGCCCGCCGCCGCCTGTCCTCCATCCTGTTTTCGTAGACAGAGCCCGTTTTCGTGAACACGGGCCTGTGTTCGCAAGCAAGGCCGATCCTCAAGGATTGGCCTTGCGTTCTCCGGTGGGTGCCCCACATTACTTTAATCAGCGAATCTTTGGTCTGAGCCGGTGGTTGTCTGGGAGGTATCGGACCCATGCATGTGGGAAATGCGAGATATCTGAAGCGCGAGGATCTGCCGGAAACGGTCCCTGTCTTTCCTCTTACCGGCGCATTGCTTCTGCCGGGCGGACAGCTGCCGCTCAACATCTTCGAGCCGCGTTATCTTGCGATGTTCGACGCGGCGCTTGCAGGTAACCGGCTGATCGGTATCGTACAGCCGTCGCTGCTCGAATCCGGCGAGTCGGCCGAAGGCCCGCATGCTCCGCTCTCGACGGTCGGCTGCATCGGCCGCATCACATCGTTTGCCGAAACCGGCGATGGCCGGTACATCACCTCCATCAGCGGCATCTGCCGGTTCCGGCTCATCGAAGAGGTGGGCCACGGCCATCCCTATCGCACCTTCAAGATCGCCCCGATGATGACGGACCTCTCCACCGAGGACGATGAGAGCACGGTCGACCGCGCCGAACTGTTGCGCGTCTTCCGCGCTTATCTCGACGCCAACAAGCTGGAGGCGGATTGGGAAAGCGTCGAGCGCGCCGGCAACCGCACGCTCGTCAACTCCCTGTCGATGATGTCGCCCTTCGGACCTGCGGAGAAACAGGCTCTCCTCGAAGCGCCGGACCTGCGGACCCGCGCCGAAACGCTGATCGCGATCACGGAAATCCTGCTGGCGCGCGATTTTGGCGATTCCGACACTGTCCTGCAGTAAGGCCCAAGTCCATGGACGAGAAACTCAGCAAGGTCGATCCCAAACTGCTCGACCTGCTCGTCTGCCCGCTCTCCAAGAGCCGGCTGTCCTTCAACCGAGAGACCAACGAGCTCATCTCCCAGAAGGCGCAGCTCGCCTACCCGATCCGTGACGGTATTCCGATCATGCTGATTTCCGAGGCGCGCAAGATCGAGGACTAACAGGCTGGCTGTTGCCCCTCATCCGCCTGCCGGCACCTTCTCCCCGCTTGCGGGGCGAAGGAGGAACGCGGCGAACTTCCCGCTCTGTTTCCGACGTCGCCACAAGCCGCTTAAGATCGTTCCTTGAGGAGGCCGGCGCGGCATAACCCCTTCGCCCCGCTTGCGGGGAGAAGGTCGCGGCAGCGGGATGAGGGGCTGTGGGCGCGTGCTTAAATCGCCTCGCCCGCCAGCAGCTTCGGGCCGTCTTCGCCGCTCTTTCCCGCCGCTTGGTCGATGAAGAAGCTTTTCAGCTTCGGCATTCGTTCGACAATGCCCAACCCGAAGTCGCGGGCGATGCGGATGGGCGTGATGTCGTTGGAGAACAGCCGGTTCAGCACGTCAGTCGTCACACCCATGCGGAACGTGTCGAAACGCCGCCAGGACTGGTAACGCTCCAGCACGTTGAGTGCGCCGATATCGAGGCCGAGACGATCGGCTTCGACCACCGTTTCGGCAAGCGCCGCGACGTCCTTGAAGCCGAGATTGAGGCCTTGGCCGGAAATCGGGTGGATGCCGTGCGCCGCATCGCCGGCAAGGGCAATGCGCGGCGCCACGAAAGCGCGGGCAAGCGTCAGGCCGAGCGGGAAGGCGCGTTTGTCGCCGACCACCGTCAGTTCGCCGAGCTTGTGGCCGAAGCGGCGCTGCAGCTCCTCCTCGAACACCAGGTCGTCGGAGGCAACCAGCCGGTTGGCCTCGTCCGTGCGCTCCGTCCAGACGAGCGAGGAGCGGTTGTTGGTGAGCGGCAGGATGGCAAACGGGCCGGACGGCAGGAAATGTTCTTCCGCCACACCTTCATGCGGCCGCTCGTGAGCAACCGTCGCGACGATGCCCGACTGGCCGTAATCCCAGGTGACGGTCTTGATGCCGGCCATGTCGCGCAGTTTGGAGCGCACGCCGTCGCAGGCGACCAGAAGGCGGGTTTCGACGGCCGAACCGTCGGAGAGCGACACGGTGCAGCGGGTGCTGCCGGACTGGAAGCCGGTGGCGGAAAGTCCGTGGCGGATGGCAATCCCGAGGCGTTCGGCGGCGCCGCGCAGTGCCCGCACCATGGCGACGTTCGGCACCATATGGGCGAACGGCCTGCCTTCCTCGATTTCGCCGTCGAAGGTGAGGAAGACCGGGCGCACCGGATCGGACGTGCGGCTGTCGGTGACAACCATCCGGTTGATCGGCTGAGCGTCCACGGCAATCTCGTTCCAGACGCCGATGACGTCCAGCATGCGGGTTGCGGCGGCGATGATGGCGGAGGCTCGCTCGTCCTTTTCCCAGACGCCGGCAGGAGCCGCCTCGATCACCTCGACCTGCAGATGCGGCGCTGCCTGCTTGACCGCGACAGCGGCGGCGAGACCCACATAACCGCCTCCTACAACCAGCATGTCCAGCATTTGCCTAAACTCCCGTGAGACTTGAGAATATCATGTGGTGGATATAGATCATCCGACAGCCGCTTCCTATCGCCGGAGTTCGTCATAATGTCGCGCCAGACCGAATCCCCCTCCGCCATGGAACAGCTGATCGCGACTCTCGACCTCGAAAAGCTCGAGGAGAACATCTATCGCGGCACCAGTCCCGATGTCGGGTGGCAGCGGGTGTTCGGCGGACAAGTGATCGCCCAGGCCCTGATGGCCACCCAGCGGACCGTCGCGGCCGATCGTTTCGTGCATTCGCTGCATGCCTATTTCATGCGTCCCGGCGATCCTTCCGTTCCGATCCTCTATCAGGTGGAGCGCATCCGCGACGGGTCAAGCTTCACCACTCGGCGGGCGGTGGCGGTGCAGCACGGCAAGGCGATCTTCGCCATGTCGGCCTCGTTCCAGGTGGAGGAGGGCGGTTATGATCACCAGATCGATATGCCTTCGGTGACGCAGGCGGAAGATCTGATGGGGGAAAAGGAGTTCAAGGAACTCTTCCTCAAGAAAGCGCCGGAGAATGTGCGTCGCTACTGGAGCCGGGAGCGGCCGATAGAGGTGCGCCCGACCTCGCTCGTGCACTATCTCACCAGGGACAAGCTCGAACCGCGGCAGGACATCTGGGTTCGTACCGTCGGGCAGGTGCCGTCCGACCGTCACTATCAGGCGGCCGTGCTCGCCTATCTCTCCGACATGACGCTGCTCGACGCATCGCTCTATCCGCACGGCACGTCGATCTTCGATCCGACACTTCAGGCGGCGAGCCTCGACCATGCGATGTGGTTTCATCGGCCCGTCACATTTGACGACTGGCTCCTCTACACGCAGGACAGTCCCAGCGCCTCCGGCGCCCGCGGAATGACCCGCGGCAGCATTTACACCCGTTCTGGCACACTGATCGCCTCGGTGGCCCAGGAAGGATTGATTCGGAAAAAGGCAAATGATTAATAGTTGTGCAATTTTTCAAATTTGCACAAGTTTTGGACGTGATTGCGCCATCCAAATGCCCGTTTTTTGAGACCGGCTGTTTAGTTCTTTACATTTCAATAACTTGTAGGGTGTCTCGAAACTGGCACGCCCCTTGAATGTATCTGGCCAGTCGCTGTCATGATCTGACGTCGATGAGGAGAGTCGGCCTTGGCCGAGGACAAACAAAGGATGGGAAAGCCAGATGAAAATCGTGATGGCCATTATCAAGCCGTTCAAGCTGGATGAGGTGCGCGAAGCCCTCACGGCTGTCGGTATCCAGGGCCTGACCGTAACCGAAGTCAAAGGTTACGGACGCCAAAAGGGACATACCGAAATCTATCGCGGTACCGAATATGCCGTAAGTTTTCTGCCAAAACTGAAGATCGAAATCGCAGTCCCCTCCGACCTCGTCGAAAAGGCCGTGGATGCGATCGCTTCGGCCGCCAAGACCGGCCAGATCGGCGATGGCAAGATCTTCGTCTATTCGATCGAGCAGGCCGTGCGCATCCGTACCGGCGAAACCAACACTGAAGCGCTTTGAAGCACGGTTGACAGGGGAGTTTTTTAGCTATGCAATTTAATAGGATTTCCACTCTGGGACGCGTGGGTGCCGCCGCCGCGGCGCTTCTTGCGCCCGCCGTCGCTTTTGCGCAGACGGCCGCCGCACC
>NZ_JALBGV010000209.1 GCF_023006505.1 Neorhizobium sp. SHOUNA12A | reverse complement strand
AGGGCAAGGCAGATCGCCCGGTCGAACCCCTCTTCGCCGGGCCGAAGGCGGCCGCGCCCGCCTTCGGCGCGGAACACCGAAGAAAAGCGCTGGCTCATCAGCAGCGGCACCGGCACGGGCCAACGCAGCTTCTGCGCCAGAAGGAGATCGGCCAGCCACCAGCCCAGCGCTTCGGCATCCGGGCGAATCGTGTGCGTTTCGCGGATGATCGCGGCGGCCGCGAACGGCGCGGCTGATCCGGCGAGGCCGAGGTCGTCAAAAGTCTGCGCGAGCGTTGCCAGCGGCTCGTCCCATTTGATGCCGAGCATGCCAGCTACCGTCTGCAGCATGTCCGTATCGAGCGCGGACGAACGCGAGGCAAGCCGCTTCCAGGCCGAAAGGATCTGCCCGGCCGGACCGGGATCATCCCCCGGCCTGCGCAACAGCCAGGCATCGCGCAGCCCGGCTTCGTCTTCCGAACGCCCCGCAAGCCGCACAGCC
>NZ_JALBGV010000208.1 GCF_023006505.1 Neorhizobium sp. SHOUNA12A | reverse complement strand
CATCGCGATAAATCCCAAAGGGATTTACGCCTTACGCGGGGTGGAGCAGCCCGGTAGCTCGTCAGGCTCATAACCTGAAGGCCGCAGGTTCAAATCCTGCCCCCGCAACCACGCTACGGCACGCGATAAGCACCAAAACTACGATACGATGCGATGGATATCACAATCTCGGAGCAGTTCGCGACGAAAATTGTCTTTCCGCCACAGAGGACAAATCGGAGCTTTGATCCCGTAGTTTTCGATTTTGGTGGAACTGTCGAGCGTGTTGCAGCGCAGCGTTCTAGGTGAGACTAATTCCTCACCTGACATCTGGAGGCAATGACGGCGAGTGGCTTCGCGCATCTTATCGTTCACTCCGTTTGCAGAAGGGCTTTCTGACGCATGGTCGATGATGGCTGCGGGGGAAGGAAGACGAGTCAAATGAGCGTAAGCGCGAATTTCTCCGCACCTTCTGTATTTGAGTGAGCTTTGGCATGTGGTGTCCACTTAAAAGAGGTGGACACCAAGTTATGGATGAAGGTCAAAAACTCGCGGTA
>NZ_JALBGV010000207.1 GCF_023006505.1 Neorhizobium sp. SHOUNA12A | reverse complement strand
ACCGAGGCGAACAGGCCCGGCCCCAGCCCGCCGCGCACCGCGGCCGCCAGCACCGCCATCAGGAAAACGAGGGCAAGGTTGCGGACGTCGAGCGTCTGGTCGAGCGCAGCACCGGCGATGATCGCGAGAGCCACGAAGATCGCACTTTTGACATAGGGCTTGAAGCGGAAGGCCCTGGGCAGCTGCGCCGCCTTCAGGCCGCGCTGCGGTTCGCCCTCCTTCACGTCGCCGGAGATGACATGGACGCTGATATCGCCCGCGTAGCGGATCAGGTCATAGGTGACCGACCCCTGCAAGATCTGCCGCCAGCGCGGTCTGGCCGGGCGTCCGACGACGATATGGGTAAAGTTGTTGGCATTCGCATAAGCAATGATCTCGCGCGACGGCTGCAGCGCCGGCAAAGTCACGGTCTCGGCGCCAAGCTGATCGGCAAGCCGCATGTTGGCCGCCAGCCGGTCCTTGTCCTGCTCCGACCGGTTGGCCGATTGCGGCGTTTCGAGATGCAGTGCCGCCCATGGCGCCCGCAGGCGATCGGCCTG
>NZ_JALBGV010000206.1 GCF_023006505.1 Neorhizobium sp. SHOUNA12A | reverse complement strand
AGCCGCAGTCGCTCGCCGATTTCCCGAGTTTCGGCCCCTTCGCCGGCATGCCGCGCGCCGCGGACATCACCGTCACCCGCCAGGTTCTCGCCGAACCGACGCCGGACCTTGCCGAACGCACCTGGGCAAGCCTTTCCGACGGCACACCTCTCGTCACCGAAAAGGAAGTCGAAGCCGGCCGCATCGTGCTGTTCCATACGAGCGCCGAGGCGACCTGGTCGAACCTGCCGCTGTCAGGCAATTTCGTCGAGATGCTCCGCCGCCTGGTCCAACTCGCCCGCGCCGGTGGTGCCGCGTCCGGCGCGGCAGCAGAGGGAGCCGCTGCGACACTCGCGCCCTATCGGCTGCTCACCGCCGACGGCGTCCTCACCACCGAAACCGGCACGGCCCGTCCGATCGCGATCGCCGCAAACCAGGTGCCGGTCGCGAGTTTCGACCATCCGCCGGGTCTTTACGGCACCGAGGACGGTTTCACCGCCGTCAACCTGCTGGCGCCAAAGACCGTCATCGCCCGCTTCGACCCGACCACGGCGGGCCGGCCG
>NZ_JALBGV010000205.1 GCF_023006505.1 Neorhizobium sp. SHOUNA12A | reverse complement strand
TGGTTGCGGGGGCAGGATTTGAACCTGCGGCCTTCAGGTTATGAGCCTGACGAGCTACCGGGCTGCTCCACCCCGCGTAAGGCGTAAATCCCTTTGGGATTTATCGCGATGGCGTAACCGCTTCGAGCGGTTATGCCTTCTGCCGGAGCAAATTGCCGAAGGCGATTTGTCTCCTGTGAGGGTCGCACTGGAAGATATGGGGTGCGATTTCCTCGTATTTCAGGTTTTCAAACGACGAAAGGCCGCTTGTGGGCGGCCCTTGAGGTCGGCTTCAAGGGCCGTTAGGTTTCGTGAATTGAGAAGATATGTTGCGTTTGGCAGACCTGGCAGCGACCTACTCTCCCGCGTCTTGAGACGGAGTACCATTGGCGCAGGGGCGTTTCACGGCCGTGTTCGGAATGGGAACGGGTGCGGCCGCCCCGCAATGACCACCAGGTCAGCGAAGCGCAACATTGTGAGAAGCTGGTTGAGGCGAACCTCATTTTTTAGTCTTTGAACACGTCTTTGAACCTTTCCGGACCTGACGAGCGCTTGAGGCACCCATACAGGCCAGCG
>NZ_JALBGV010000204.1 GCF_023006505.1 Neorhizobium sp. SHOUNA12A | reverse complement strand
CGATCCGGCCTGCCCTTCATACGAACCGCCCTACGAACTGTCAGGCCTTGGACCCTTGATGGGGCGCGCGATCAAGTTCGATCCGACCGCCGGTACCGCATCGCTGATGCTGGACTTCTCGCTGTCGAAGCGCGGCGCGGTCGCAAGATCAGACGGGAGCGTCGCGTCAGCCGACAGTGTGAGGAACGCGACCAAAAAATTGTCCCTGCGTGGGCTGCTGCATTTCCTCTGGCATGAGAGCGGCCTGACGGAATGGACGTCGCATTGGACAGGCAAGCGGCACTGGTCGCAGGTCTATCAGCATCTGAGCGAGGCCGCTCGACTGATGGAGGTTCGTGGGCAGGCACTGGCCGACCGGCTGCTCATTCCCGAACCGTTCCGTGCCGGGGACAAGGCGGCGATCGAACAGCGCCGGGCCCAAAAGCTTGCGGGCCTCTTCCAGGCGGCGGCCGGTGCGAAAAAGCTGATGGTGCTGATTGGGGAGATCAAGGAGTTCGCAGAGGCGCGCAACGGCCGTCAGGTGGTGATCAAACACATGCCGGGCTTCCGGCTCTATCTCGAAGAG
>NZ_JALBGV010000203.1 GCF_023006505.1 Neorhizobium sp. SHOUNA12A | reverse complement strand
AGCCGCCACGGCCCGTTTCGCCGGCCCGTCCGGTCGAGAGCGCCAATGCGCACGGCGAAGATCCAGTTGCCGCGGCGATCCGCGCCTCCGAGCGCAAACCGACGATGACGCCGCCCGCCAATATTCCGAACGCAGCGTCGAATTCCGTCAGGCCTGCGGCCACCCCGGTCTCCCAGAAGCCGAACGCCCCCGTTCAGCCCACGGACCTGGTGCTGCAGATCCAGCGCGGCCTGTCGAACATCGCTTATGCGGATGTCGGAGTCGACGGCGTTGCCGGCGCCCAGACCAAGGCCGCTATCCGCCGCTTCCAGCGCCACTACCGCCTGCCCGAGACCGGCGAGCCCGACGAGCTGGTGCTGAAGAAGCTGAAGTCGATCGGCGCGCTGTAGGGGGCGCCGTCGCTCTCAATCTCCGGAATGTTCTTGTTTATTACGGCGAGGGCCACCAGCGACCGCTTTTGGCCGATACCGTTGAAAAAGTCGCGTGCTGATCTTGCTAGAACGCTTCCGTTGTAGCGACATGCCGAGATGTATTTCCCGTCACGCCGGTTTTGGCGTTGGTTGCGGGATCA
>NZ_JALBGV010000202.1 GCF_023006505.1 Neorhizobium sp. SHOUNA12A | reverse complement strand
AGGACCGGCGCGAAAAGCCGCCTGGCCGCCCCGACACCCAGCGCGACGACCGCAAGTTCGCCGACAAGCCGCGCGGTGCAAAGCCGTTCGGCAATCGCACTGAAGACGAGGACGACCGTCCGAAGAAGCGTCCGCCGATGGGCACCAGCCGCACCGCCAACGTCTGGATGGCGCCGGGTGCCCGCCCGACCACCGAAAGCAAGACGCGCAGATCCTCCGCCCGTGCCGAGGCCGAGCAGCTTTTCAAGAAGCCCACGCCGCAGAACGACAGGCCGGTCGTCGTCAACCGCGCCGAAGAGGACAGCGACTGGATCCGTGCCGACGGTCCCGACAAACAGGAAAAGGCCGATTTCGGCCGCAAGAAGTCCTTTGGCGATCGTCCGGATCGTGGCGAACGTTCCTTCGGCGACAAACCCCGTGGCGACCGCAAACCGCGCGAAGGCGGTGACCGTCCGCGCACCAAATCCTTCTCGGGCGACGCCCGTTCGGAACGTCCGCGCGGCGAGCGCGCCTTTGGTAACCGCCCGCCTCGCGGTGACCGCCCGTTCGGCGACAAGCCGAGAGGCGACCGCCCGTTTGCTGACCGCAAGCCACGCGCCGACGGCGACCGCCCAG
>NZ_JALBGV010000201.1 GCF_023006505.1 Neorhizobium sp. SHOUNA12A | reverse complement strand
CGCCATGGCGCGCGCGGCGATGCCGAGGCCGCCATTGCCCGCAGCCTGAGCCGGAGCGGGGGCCGTGTTACGCGGCGCCTGCGGCTGCTGCGGTTCTTCATCGAAGAACGGAATGTCGTCGAAACTGTTCGTCATGCGGCCAATGTAGTGATTCGGACCTGAAAGACCAGAAAATGTTCTGCTTTCATTCCCAGTCTCCACACAAGGCAAGGCTAAAGTGTGAAGAGGCCTGCGGTTGCGCTCTGCGAAAGCGGCAATTTTAGGAGTATAAGTATGCTTGCCGTCTAACATACCCGTGAGATTTCGCGAGGTTACATTTTTGTAAGGTTGCCGAAGACCCATTGCGTGAGCACCCGCAAAAAAGGATACTCGCGGGCAATATGGCCTTTTCGTGCCTCGTTCGGAGAATTGAATGCGGATTTGGAAACAGCTTCTGCTCTGTCTCGCCGTCCTGGCGGGAGCGCTGGCTCTGTGGGTTTACCTGGTGCCGAGTGCAGGAGCCACGCTTGCAAAGATCGGCGTTCCCGGTGGAGTGATTGCCGCCATAAGCCCGAAACATGCCCCCCAGCCCGCAACGGCGGCAGCCGGCGGTGCCAACGGCAATGCGGCGGCGCGCCAGCAAGGCCAGGGCGCAGCACAGGGAAATGCGCAGAATGGAGCCGCGAACGCGGCCCAGAACAACGCGGGCCAG
>NZ_JALBGV010000200.1 GCF_023006505.1 Neorhizobium sp. SHOUNA12A | reverse complement strand
GCGCGTTCACCCTGGCGCAGGATCACCGGCACCAGCGGATCGTCGGCGGGGGCGGCGGCAAGGCGCGGGCCGGCGAAGCGGATCAACGTACCACCCTGAGCGATCCATCGCTGCAGTGGCGCGTAGGTTTCTGACGGCAGGCGGCCGACATCGGCAAGGATGATGGCGGAAGGGTTTCCCTGGAGGATCTGCGGGATGGCGACCGAAAGATCGGCGGTATTCGGCTGGATGACATCCGCATAAGGCAGGAGCGCGCGGCTGATGTAATAGAGCGGCTGCAACAGCGGCTGGAAATCGCTGCCGCTTTCGCCAGCGAGAAGCGCGATGCGGCGGCGCTTGAAACCATCATCGAGCAGGTGTGCTGCGCCGGCGGTGGCCAGCCCGTCGATGCTAAGGCGCGCGAAATCGTTGCGAAGCTCGAACGGCGAGGTGATCTCGGCCGTGGCGGTCGCAGCACCGGCCGCAAACTGCAGCGTGCCTGAGGCGAGCGCGCGGCCCTGCGCGTCGAGCGCGTTGACGTTCATCTGCTGTGCCGATGCGGTCGGAAGGCGTGTTGCGGTCACCGACATGGCGGCGGCGTTGTTGACCGCGTCGGTCAGCGCCACGGCGCTATGGCCGTCGCCTTCGATCAGGCGCATTTCGGCGGGCGACAGGGCGGCGAATGTCGACATGGCCTCGTTGTCGCTGGCGGCCGCCATGCCATCGGAAAGGATGGCGAGCGTGCCGGGGCGGGTGGTGTTCATAGCCTCCCTGACCGCCTGGGCAGCGCGGGCGCGATCGGGAACCAGCGGCTTGGGGTTGG
>NZ_JALBGV010000001.1 GCF_023006505.1 Neorhizobium sp. SHOUNA12A | reverse complement strand
CAGGATCGTCGCCATCGTCGCCACCATGCGAAAGCTCCTCACAATCCTCAACGCCATCATCCGGGACAATAAACCATGGCAAAGCGCTTGACGCACAAGACAGTCGCTCTGCCCTGCCGGGCATCTCCCCCTCAAGGGGGGAGATTGGTGTGCCGCACGGTCGTCAATTCCGCCTCACCGCGCCGCCCAGTTGGCACCGCGGCGGAAGATCGTCTTCATTTGCGGCACGTCGAATTCCTTCGCCTGGTGGCCGAGGGAGGAATAGAAGACGCGGCCCTCGCCGTATTTCCGCTTCCAGACGACCGGCATGACGACGCCGTCGATCCAATAGGCATGGTCGCCGGTAAACGTCGTCGTCGCCAGCACCTCGTTCGAGGGGTCGACATGCATGTAATATTGCTCGGACGTGTAGGGGAAATCGGCGATACCCTCCATCAGCGGGTCGTCGGGCCTCGTGATGTTGACCGTATAATCGATGATATTGCCGGGATGGGCGACCCACTGGCCGCCGATGATGAATTGGTAGTCGACCGACTCGCGGAACGCGTCGCCGGCGCCGCCGTGATAACCGGCGATGCCGACGCCGTTCTGGACGGCCGCAGCGAGGTTCTTCACTTCTTCCTTCTCGATTTTCGACATCGTCATGATCGGCACGATAAGGCTGAGGTCATGGATCGAGGGATCGGCGAAAGCCTCCGTCGAATGCTCGAGATAGACCTTGAAACCGTCTTCCTCCAGCATGTCCTTGATGATTTCGGCACATTCCTGCGGTTCGTGGCCGCTCCAGCCGCCCCAAACGATGAGTGCTTCACGCATTTTAGTCTTCCTCCAGAATTATTTCGCTAGCTGGCCGTCAACAAGCGATTCCGACAGCGGAGCAGGGCGCTCCGTGGCCGTGGTGATCTTGATCGTGCGCCCTTCGGCGGAGGCCGTATGGAAAGCCTCCATGACCTCCAGCACGTGCAGCGCCAGGTCGCCGTTCGCCCGGTGCGGGCGGTTGGAGCGGATCGCGTAAGCCAGGTCCGCAACGCCGATCGAGCGATAGTTGCCGTCCGCATAGGGCAGGGTCACGGGCTGATCCTCGAACTGGCCGCCCTTCTTCAGGTAATCGACCGGCCCGGCGAAGCGGTTCGGGTCCGGTACGATCAGTGTACCCTCGGTGCCGTAGACTTCGAGCGGCACATGTTTGTGGCCGGCGACGTCGAAGCTCATGCCGATCTGGACGACCGCGCCGTTCGCAAAGGCCATGACACCGGCCACATGGGTCGGAACATGCACCGGAATGCGCTCGCCGTTGCGCGGCTCGCTGGTGATGATGCGCTCTTTGCGGGGCGTCACCGCGAAACCCGCCACCTGCGACACGGGGCCGAGCAGGTTGACGAGGTCGGTGATGTAATAGGGACCCATGTCGAGCATCGGACCGCCGCCGACCTCGTAATAGAAGGCCGGGTTCGGGTGCCAGCGCTCGTGGCCGGGGCACATGAAAGTCGCGGTGCCGCCGACGGGCAGGCCGATGACACCCTGGTCGATCAGTTCTCGGGCGGTCTGGTGGCCGCCACCGAGGAAGGTGTCCGGGGCAGCGCCGATGCGCAGGCCCTTGGCCTTGGCGGCCTCCGCTAATTTTTTCCCTTCCGCGAAATTAATCCCGAGGGGCTTTTCAGAATAGGTGTGCTTGCCCGCATCGAGCGCCTGCAGCCCGACGGCGACATGCGCCTTGGGGATCGTCAGGTTGACGATGATCTCGACCTTCGGATCGGCGAGCAATTCGTCGACCGTACGGGCCTGAAGGTTGAATTCGGAGGCTTTCGCCTCGGCCAGATCGCGGTTGAGATCGCCCAGCCCGCGGATATCGAGGATCGGAAAAGCGGATGTCATCGCCTTCAGGTAGGCGCCCGAAATATTGCCGCATCCGATGATGCCGATACCGACTTTGTCCATTGTTTCCTCCCGATGAATGCTGATGCTTGGCGCGTCAGAGCGCCGGCCCGGTAGTGCTCCAGGGCGATTCGTAAAGTTCGTAAAGTGCTACGGCCGCCGCTCCCTGCGCCCAGAAATCATCCGTAGAATCGTCAAAGACGAGTTCGCTGACGCCTTTCAGCGACGGCGGAATGGCGAGCGCATAGGCATCGCGCAGGCTGTTCAGGAATGGTTCGCCGAGCGCCAGCGACGAGCCGACGAGGATGACCCGTGGTGGCGCAAACAGCGTCACGATATTGGCTATCGTCAGCCCGACGGCCTCGCCGGCGCGAACGGCCGCGGCGATCAGCCGGTCGTCGTCGGCCTGGATGAGCGCCTGGACATGGGTCATGCCGCGGCCGAGCCTCACTGCTTCGGCAAAACGTCCGTCCGCCTGCTGCTCGCCGAGGATGGCGCTCTCGCCCGCCTGGCTCGAAAGCCGCACGATGCCTTGCGGACCGGTGCCGAGCACGAGATCGCCGAGATTGTGGCTGAGGCCGCCGGCACCGCGGAAAAGCCGGTTGCCATGCAGCACGCCGAGACCAAGCGTCTGTTCGAGCGAGATCAGGACCATATCCTGCAGATCGCGGGCCTTGCCGAACCAGTGATGGCCGAGCGTGATGGCATGTGCGTCACTCTCGACGATGGTCGGCGTCGAGAGGCGCGTCGACATTTCGGTCGCAAAATCGATGTTGATCTCGCGAAAAATCGGGCTTGAGCGGACATGCCCGGTACGGTGTTCGATGACGCCCGGAAGCCCGAGGCAGACGCTGTCGACATCCTCCAGCGACAGGCCGGCATCGACGACACAGCGGCGCACACCGTCTTCCACGAGGTCGGCGATGACGGCGATCGGCTGGCGGTCGATCCGGATCGGCAGGGTGAGCTTGGAGAGCACGTCGCCGCGGAAATTCGTGACGACGAAGACCATGCGGCTTGCGGCGATCTTGGCGCCGACGACGCGGGCGGCATCCGGATTGACCTCCAGCATGACGCGCGGCCGGCCGCGCACCGCCTCGTTGCGGATATCACCTTCGTGGCGGGTCAGGATCAGCCCATCATCGAGCAGAGAAGCGGTGATGGCGGAAACGGTGGTCGTGGAGAGTTCCGTGCGCTCGGAAATTTCGACACGGGAGATGGGACCGCGCCGCCGGATCGTATCCAGCACGCTGAGGCGATTCATCGCACGCATGAGTTCCGGATCGGCGGTTTTCATCTGTTCTGCGCACTCGTCGGCTTCTGCACCGAACTGCTATTTAATTCGAGGTGCAAATTAAATTCGCTTTGTTCTAGAGCCGATTTTGTGCGGCATGCAATAGGTAAAAGCAGAGAATGGCGCATTTTTTGCCAAAATCGGCCAATCTCGTGCAGGGCTATTGACAGATGCGTCGGGCTTGCCGATTATTTAATTCGGATACAGGAATAAAGCTTTGGGAGGAGCGCCTTCAATGTCCAACAGATACTACAGGATGCGTCTGATTTCCGCGACCGCTGTTGCTCTCGCGGGTGGGCTGTTTACGGCCAGCGTCGCTGCAGCGGACAGCGTCATTCGCTGGATGCATGTCGAGCAGGTGCCGGCGAACATCACGGTCTGGAACCAGATCGCCAGGGATTTCGAGGCCAAGCATCCCGGCGTCAAGGTCGAGATGCAATTTCTGGAAAACCAGGCCTTCAAGGCGAAGCTGCCGACGCTTCTGCAATCGAAAGACGCGCCAAGCATCTTTTATACCTGGGGCGGCGGCGTCCTCAAGGCGCAGTCCGAGACCGGCACGCTGCGGCCAATCAATGCGGCGATCGACGCGAACGGGGGGGAATGGCGCAAGTCGATCAATGCCTCCGCCGTCGATGGCCTGACCTTTGACGGCAAGGTCTGGGCTTCGCCCGTCAGGACCGGCCTCGTTTCCTTCTATTACAACAAGGAATTGTTCAAGAAGGCCGGCGTCGACGCCTCGAAGATCGCGACCTGGGACGATTTCCTTAGCGCTGTCAAAACGCTGAAACAGGCCGGCGTGACGCCGATCGCTGGCGGCGGGCGGGACAAGTGGCCCCTGCATTTCTACTGGAGCTATCTCGCTATGCGCGAAGCGGGGCAAAAGGGCTTTGCCGATGCGAAGGCCGGCAAGAACGACGGCTTCGCCGGCAAGCCTTTCGTTAAGGCCGGCGAACGCATGGCCGAGCTCGGCAAGCTTGAGCCATTCCAGAATGGCTATCTGGGTGCGACCTGGAACGATGCGCTTGCGACGTTCGGCGATGGCCGTGCCGCGATCATTCTGAGCTTCGAAAATACGCCCTCGACCCAGGCGTCGAATTCGACGAGCCGCAAAGGCCTTGCCGACGACAATATCGGTCGCTTCCCGTTCCCCGTCGTCAGCGGAGGGGCCGGTGTGACCACCGACAGTTTCGGAGGTCTCAACGGATGGGCGGTCACCAAGAATGCGCCGCCTGAAACCGAGGAATTCCTCCGTTACATGGCAAGCGCCGATGTACAGAAGCTTCTCGCCAGGGATACGCTGATCATGCCCGTTGCCAAGGGTGCGAGCGAAGCGATCTCCAAACCGCTGGTGAAGGAAGTTGCCGAAGCTCTTGGCAAGGAAACCTGGCACCAGAACTTCCTCGATCAGGATCTCGGTCCCAATGTCGGCGCGATCGTCAACGACGTCAGCGTCGAAGTGGTCTCAGGCAGCATGAAACCGGCTGCCGCGGCGCAGCAGATCGAGGACGCCTACTCCCTCGAACGAAAGTAAGCGCAGCGCCGGCGCTCCCGCTCCCCTAAGGTTCCAGCAACCCTGGGAGCGCCGGTTCCCGTCCTCGCCTGACGGCGTCTCGCAGCCCGAAAGGCTCGAAAATCGATGAGCGATATGCTGATGTCTGCCAATGCCATCCCTTCCGGGAATACACTTGTGGTAGCGCGGCGCCGCAAGCGTTCTCTTGCCAACAGCAAGTGGCCGGTGCTGATCCTGTTCCTGCCACCGGCTCTTCTTCTTTTCACCGTGCTGGTCATCCTGCCCATGGGCGAGGCCGCCTGGTATTCCTTCTACAACTGGAACGGCTATGGCAGCCCGACGCAATGGGTCGGCTGGCGCAACTACCAGCTCATTTTCCGCAACAGCGCCTTCACCCAGGCCCTGATCAATAACGGCCTGATCGTTCTCGCCTCGCTCTGCGTGCAGGTGCCTCTGGCGCTCTGGCTGGCGACGATGATCTCCAGCCGGATCAGGGGTGCGCTGTTCTTCCGGCTGATCTTCTTCCTGCCCTACGTGCTTGCGGATGTTGCAGCAGGGATGATCTGGCGTTTCGTTTATGACGGGGATTTCGGTCTCGTCGCCGGTATCTCGCATTTCATTGGCGTCGAACCACCCTTCTGGCTGGCCGACCGCGATCTGGCGATGTACGCGATATTGGGCGTCATCGTCTGGAAGTATTTCGGCTTTCACATGATGCTCTTCATCGCCGGCCTGCAGGCAATCGACAAGAGCGTGCTGGAGGCGGCTGACATCGACGGTGCGACCGGCTTCCAGAAGTTTCGGCTTGTGACGCTGCCGCTGCTTGGCTCCACCGTGCGTCTCTCGGTCTTCTTTGCGGTCGTCGGTTCGCTGCAGCTTTTCGACATGATCATGCCGCTCACCGGCGGCGGTCCGTCGAACTCGACGCAGACGATGGTGACGTTCCTGTACAATTTCGGGGTGACCCGTATGCAGGTCGGGTTCGGCAGCGCCGTCGGGGTGGTGCTGTTCGTGATCTGCGTGACGCTCGCCTTCAGCTACAAGCGGGTGTTCATGCGCAATGACTGATATCTCGACAGCACAGCCTATCGATGCCGCCAGCGCGCCGACGTCCGGCCAGCGGATCCGCGCCGGTACGCAGGTCTATATGTACATATCGCTGATCATCGTGGCGGCAATCGTGGTGGTGCCGCTCATCAGCACTGCGCTCGGCGGCTTCAAGACCCTCGGCGAACTGCGCGGCAATCCTTTCGGCCTGCCGACGGAATGGCAGTGGTCGAACTACACGGACATCATCATCAGCAAGCGCTATTGGCTGCAGATGAGCAATTCGCTGATCATCGCCCTGTTGACGGTGTTCCTGACATTGACCTTCGGTGCCATGGCAGCCTTCTGCTTCGCACATATCCGCTTCTTCGGCACCGATTATCTGGTCAACTATTTCCTGATCGGGCTGATGTTCCCGGCAGCGACGGCCATCCTGCCGCTCTACATCCGCATCCGTGATCTGGGGCTCATCGATACGTATTGGGGCGTGGTGCTGCCGCAGGTGGCGTTCGGCATGGGCATGAGCATCATGCTGTTCCGAAACTACTTCCGCAATTTGCCGTCCGAACTCTTCGACGCGGCCTTCGTCGACGGCTGCGGCTATATGCGCTTCTTCTGGCACATCACGCTGCCGCTGTCGCGGCCGATCATCGCCACCGTCGGCATCATCTCCTTCGTCAGCAGTTGGAACAGTTATATCGTGCCGCTGATCATGCTGAATTCCGAGAGCCGTTACCCCTGGCCGCTCGGCATCATGATCTATCGGGGCGAATTCAGCACCGAATGGCAGCTGGTGCTGGCCTTCATCACGCTCACCATCCTGCCAACCATCATCGCCTTCTTCCTGGCCCAGAAGCACATCATCGCCGGTCTGACCGCCGGTGCGGTGAAGTCCTGAGCCCCGACCCGGAGTAACTCGCATGGCATCCGTCGAACTCAGACAAGTCCGCAAGGCCTATGGGGCACTCCCGGTCATCCATGGCGTGTCGCTGGCGATCGAAGACGGCGAGTTCGTCGCGCTGGTCGGTCCGTCGGGCTGCGGAAAATCGACGCTGCTTCGGATGATTGCCGGGCTTGAGGAAATCACTGCCGGTGAGGTCATTATCGACAACGCGGTGGTCAACGAGCTGACCCCGCGCGAGCGCAACATCGCCATGGTGTTCCAGTCCTATGCGCTTTATCCGCATATGACGGTCGCCGAGAACATGGGCTTCAACCTGCGCCTTTCCGGCACCCCGAAGCCGGTGATTGCCGAACGCGTCGCCGAAGCCGCCCGCATGCTCGACCTGATGCCGCTTCTCGACCGCAAGCCGGCGCAACTTTCCGGCGGCCAGCGTCAGCGCGTCGCCATGGGCCGGGCGATCGTCCGCAACCCGGCCGTCTTCCTGTTCGACGAGCCGCTTTCCAATCTCGACGCCAAACTGCGTGTGCAGATGCGCGCCGAGATCAAGCAGCTGCACCAGAAGGTCGGGACGACATCGATCTACGTCACCCACGACCAGATCGAGGCGATGACGCTTGCCGACCGCATCGTCGTCCTCAATCAGGGAAAGGTGGAGCAGGAAGGCACGCCGATGGAACTTTACAAGAAGCCGGCCAACCTCTTCGTTGCCGCCTTCATCGGTTCTCCGGCGATGAACCTTCTCGATGGCACCGTGGACGGCGATGGCGGCGAACCGTCCGCGCGCCTTGGCGACGGAACCGCGATCCGCATCGCGCCGGATCGCAAGGTGAAGCGTGGCCAGGCGATCAAGGTCGGCTTGCGTCCGGAGCATCTGAGCCCCGGCGTCGGGGGTACTGCGCTTGCCGGGCAGACGCTGCTGGTCGAGCCGACCGGCGCACAGACCCATATCATCTTCGACCTCGCCGGCCACCCGGTCGTCGCCATCGTCGACGGCGAATATCCGGCCCGCTACGGCGCGCGGTTCGAAGCCAACATCCCGGCCGAACAGGTGCATGTCTTCGACCGTGAAACGGGAGTGGCCCTCTAGGCCGGCATTGTCCGCAACAGGCCTCAGAAACTTTCGAGCCTGATGTCGGCCGGCCGTGAGTGGGCGAGGATATAGCGGCCGTTCGGCAAGTCATTGCCGTCGAGTTTCCAGGCAATCGCGGCTTCGTCGAGCCCATAATGGACCCAGCGTGCCTTGAGCCGCTCGCGGAGCACCTCTTCCGAAGGGCCTACGAAGATCGTGAAGTCGAACATCTCCGCAAGCCGCGACCAGGGCGCTTCGTCGATCAGCAGGTAATTGCCTTCCGCCAGAACGATATGAGTCTCGGGCGAGATCGGGCGGGCCGAGGCGATGGCGATCTCACGCGATCGGTCGAAGACCGGCACCAGCACCTCCTCGTCTCCGTGCCGCACCGCCTTGAGGATGTCGGCAAAACCGCGCACGTCGAAAGTCTGCGGTGCTCCCTTGCGGGGCAACAGGCCGCGGGTTTCCAGGATACCGTTATCCATGTGGAAGCCGTCCATCGGCAGGATTTCGGCCAGCTCGCCGCGCGCCAGCAGGGCTTCGTGCAGGGCGTCGGCCAGCGTGGATTTTCCGCCGCCCGGCGGGCCGGCGACCGCAACGATGAAACGTCGCCTGTCGCTCGCCCGGTCGATGACGGTGTTGGTGATGTCGTCCAGTGTCATTGCGTCGACGCCTTGCATTTCATCTTGTCGAAATGAACTTCTAGCGCCCCGCAATGCGTTCAGGCAATCCACGAAGGCATGGATGCGGCGCGCGGATGAGGTCTTATCGAGCGCTCTCCCTGGCAGCCTTCAGGGCGTCCCAAACCCTGTAAGGTGTCGCGGGCATATCGAAATCCTCGACGCCGGCCGAGCGAAGCGCATCCAGGATGGCGTTCATCAGCGTCGGCAGCGCCCCGGTCGTGCCGGCCTCACCGCCGCCCTTGACGCTGAGCACATTGGTGGGCGAGGGCGTCGGCAGGTCGAAGAAGCGTGGCGTCGGCATGAAGTCGGCGCGCGGCATGAAATAATCCATGAAGCTGGCAGTCAGCATCTGGCCACTGTCGCGGTCATAAACGATATGCTCGCCGAAGACCTGGCCCGCGCCCTGGGCAAGACCGCCATGCATCTGGCCTTCGAGAAGCGTGTGATTGATGACGTGGCCGGCATCGTCGACGCCGATATAGGAGGTGACCTTGGTCTCGCCGGTATTCGGGTCGATCTCCACTTCGGCCACATGCACGCCGCCGGGGAAATTTCGCTCCGGCTGGATCGAGGCGAGCGTATCCAGTGCGTTGCCATCTGGCGTGACGTTGCGGGCGGCGAGTTCCAGAAGCGAGACCGACATGTTCGTGCCGGCCACTTTGTAATGGCCATGGTCGAATTCGATATCGGTTTCGGACGCTTCTAGAGTCTCAGCGGCCAACTTCAGGCCCTTCTTCACCACCTCACGGGAGGTGATCGTCAGCGAGGCACCGTGGGAGGCCATGGTCCGCGATCCCATCGTGCCGGCGCCCTTGAGCTTGTGGGGCGCATGGACGCTGTTGGCGCGCAGGTTGATCAGGTTCTCGTCGACGCCGAGTTCCTTGGCGACCAGCCGCGGCAGCACCGTCTCGTGCCCCTGGCCGGCAGAGCCGGACAGCGTGTAGAGCGTCAGCGTACCATCCGCCTCGAAGCGGATCTCGGTTTCTTCCGGCATATGGCCGCCGCCGGACGGCTCGACGAAGACGCCCATGCCGATGCCGCGCAGATTGCCGCGTTTTTCCGACTCCTTGCGGCGGGCTTCGAAACCTTTCCAGCCGGAGACCGAGACGGCTTCCTCAAGCATCGCGACATAATTGCCGCTGTCGTAGACGGTGGTCGGTGTCTTGTAGGGGTAGGCATCGTCGGGGATCAGGTTTTTCCGGCGGATCTCTATCCGGTCCATGCCGAGATCGCTGGCGGCCTGATCCACCAACCGCTCGACGAAATAATTGATGTCCGGACGGCCGGCACCGCGATATGCGGCGATCGGCGATGTGTTGGTGAAGGCGAGGCGGTTGAGCCCGAAGACGGCGGGAATACGGTAGCAGCCCGTGCCGGTCAGCATCGGGTTCAGGACGTTGATCAGCGCACCGGCCGGCGAATGGTAGGCGCCGAGATCGCAGACGACGTTCATACGGATGCCGAGGAATTCTCCGGCTTCGCTGAGCGCCATCTCACCGGTGAAGCGGACCGCGCGGCCGTGATAATCGGCGAGGAAGCTTTCGGTGCGGCTGGCGGTCCAGCGCACCGGCCGACAGAGCTTCTTGGCGGCAAGCATGATCGCCGCATATTCCGGATAGGGGGCGCCACGGATGCCGAAGCTGCCGCCGACATCGCCCATGTGGTGCCGCACCTTTTCCGGCGCATGGCCGGTGAAGCGCGCAAGCCCATCGGCAAGGCCTGTGCCCTGGCTGGCGGAATAGACGTCGAAGACCTCCGTTTCGGCGTCGTATGCCGCCATGAAGGATTTGAGTTCGAGAGGGTTGGCGGCAACGCGCTGCGACTCGACCGTCAGCGTCGAGATATGCGCGGCCTTGGCGAAGGCGTCATCGGCTGCCGCCCTGTCGCCGAAGCTGTGCAGGAAAACCAGATTGCCCGGCACGTCGTCGAAAAGCTGCGGCGCGCCGTCTTCCAGCGCGGCCTCCGGATCGATGATTGCCGGCAGGTCCTCGTAATCGACCGCGATCAGTTCGACCGCATCGGCAGCCGCTTCGGCACTGTCGGCGACCACAACGGCAACGGGTTCGCCGACGAAACGGACGCGGTCGGTCGACAGAGCATAGCGGTGCGGCGCCTTGATCTTCATGCCATCGACGCCGGGGAAGGAGACCAGCGGGCCGGGGGCGATCAGGTTCGCTTCGAGCGCATCCTTGCCGGTCAGCACGATATGGACGCCCGGTGCGGCGAGCGCCGCCTCGACATCGATCGAAACGATGCGCGCATGCGGCTGGTCGGCTCTCAGGAATGCGGCGTAGAGCTGGTTATCCAGCACCTTGTCTGCGGTATATGCGCCTTGGCCGGTAACAAGTCTTATGTCTTCCCGGCGACCGGTGAAGACCTCGTGATCGCTGCTCAAAACCACTCTCCCACGCCATGCAATTTTCTGCCGGAGATATCTCTATCGTCTGTGAGCCGCGAATGGAAAGCCGCCTCAGGTATACCTTTTCTACTTTGTCACATCGATCACCACACGCCCGCGGATTTTCCCCGCAATAATATCCTCGGCAAGCTGTGGCAGGTTGGACATCGGTTCCGTCGTGGTGATTTCCGAAAGCTTGGCGGGATCGAGATCGCGGGCCAGCCGGGCCCAGGCGGAGAGCCGCTGTTCGCGGGTGGCGATGACGCTGTCGACGCCGATCAGCGTCACGGCGCGCAGGATATGGGGCAGGACGGTTCCCGGAAGGTCGGCGCCGCCGGCAAGGCCGCAGGCGGCGATGGCGCAACCGCGCATCGTCTGGGAAAGCGCGTTGACGAGGGTGGTCGAACCAACGCTGTCGACGCCGCCGGTCCAGCGCTCCTTCTGCAGCGGGCCGCCTTTTTCAGCAAGCACGGCGCGATCGATGAAATTGGTGGCGCCGAGCGAAGCGAGATAGTCATGGGTTTCCGGACGGCCGGTGGAGGCGGTGACGTTGTAGCCGCAGGCGGCCAGCAGCGCGATTGCCACCGAGCCAACGCCTCCGGCCGCACCGGTGACCAGCACTTCGCCTTCGCCAGGCTTGATCGAGCCCCATTTTTCCAGCGCATCGACGCAGAGCGCTGCGGTATAACCTGCGGTGCCGATTGCCATCGCCTGTTCCATCGAAAAAGCGTCGGGCAGAGGGATCAGCCATTCCGGCTTGACGCGCTGGTAGCGGCCAAAGGCGCCCCATTCGGTTTCGGAAAGGCCCCAGCCGTTCAGCACGACCTTGTCGCCCGCTTTCCATTCCGGCGAGCGGGATTCGATCACGGTGCCGGAGAGGTCGATGCCGCCGACCATCGGCATTCGCCTGGCGATGCGGCCCTTGCCTGATATCGCCAGGCCGTCCTTGTAGTTCAGCGTTGAGTAGGCGATTTCGACCAGCACGTCATTGTCGGGAAGATCGGCGATCGAGATCTCTCTGAAGGCGCCTTTCGGCTTGCCGTCGACGGCATCGATCACCATGGCGGTGAAGGTCTCGGTCATGTCTCTCTCCCGATATCGTGGCGATGTTGGTTTTTAAGCGGAGGCCTGTGCAGTGGCGTCCCGCCTGGCACGCGCGTCGAGCACGGCGGAATAACTTTCGCGCACATAGGCGAGCAGCCGCGCCAGCACATCGGCGGCCCTGGCATCCTCGCGACTGCGCACCGCGTCGACGATTTCCTGGTGCAGCGAGGCGACGTGGCGGCGTTCGCGGACCCGGAAGACGATCATGTTGGTGATCGGAATGAAGGCCTCGATGACGGTGTACATCATCAGTTTCAGCGGGCCGTTGCCGGTCGATTCCACCAGTGCTCTATGGAAACGCACGTCCGAAGCGCAGAAATCCTCGTCGCTAACAGCCTCGTCGAGCTGTACCGCGATCTCCGCTTCCATCGCAGCGAGGTCGGCTTCGCTGCGATTTGCCGCGGCCAGCCGGCAGCAGACGGCTTCCGTTTCCAGCCTGGCGGTGATGATCTCTTCGATGTCGAAGGCGCCGATGCCGACCAGCAGGGTGGCCGCGCCGGTGATTGCCTTGGAAAGACCTTCCGGATCCGGCCGCTTGACGAAATTGCCGCCGGTCGGTCCGCGTTTGGAATGGATGAGGTTCTGGGCTGCGAGGCGCTTCAGGGCCTCGCGCACTGTCGGGCGGGAAATGCCGAAACTTCGGGCAAGTTCTTCCTCGGTCGGCAGGCGCTCGTCGATCTTCAGCCGGCCGTCCATGATCGCGGAACGGATATTGTCCGATACCTGTCTCGCGATGCCCGTGCGGACGACCTCGTCGTATTTGAGGATCATGTCACCCTTCCCATGGTTCCTGCCATAGTGATGCCACGGGAGGGGCAAAAAGGCTACTGCTTTTTAAATATAGGTTTGACAAATATGGGAATGGGAATAACCTCGCCCCCAAGAAACAAGGGGAATGAGAGAATGGGCGCAATCGCATTCGGCGATGCTGGAGCGCAGGGCAGCGAAGCAGGCATTGCGGAGGAGAGCACCTTATCCTCCGACCGCGTGGCCCATCTTCTCTCCAACCTCGAAAGCCGGCTTGACGCCGCTGCGATCCTCGCTGGCGATGCGATTTCGGATGGTTATGCCGCCGATGCGACCGCTCGAGGTGCACGACCTGCGGTCGTTTTGCGTCCGCGCAACACCGAAGACGTTTCCGCCATTCTCTCTGCCGCCAACGAACTCCGCCAGCCGATCGTCGTGCAGGGTGGTCGCACCGGGCTTTCCGGTTCTTCCCGGCCCGTCGAAGGTGAAGTCTCCATCTCGCTCGAACGTATGACTGGCATTGAGTCGATCGACGTCGCGGCTCAGACGATGATCGTCAAGGCGGGCACGCCGCTGCAGGTCGTGCAGCAGGCGGCAAGCGACGTGGGCCTGTTCTTCGGCGTCGATATCGGTGCGCGCGGCACGGCCACGGTCGGGGGCAATATCGGCACCAATGCCGGCGGCATCCGGGTTCTGCGTTACGGCATGTATCGGGCGCAGGTCATGGGGCTTGAGGCGGTGCTGCCGGACGGCACTATTCTCTCATCGCTGAAAGGCCTGCCCAAGGACAATTCCGGCTACGACCTCAATCCGCTGTTCATCGGAACCGAAGGCACGATCGGCGTCGTCACGCGCGCCTGCCTGAAACTGCATCCGAAACCGCAGATCGAGCGCAACGCCTTCATCGCCCTGCCGTCGCTGAAGGCGGCGCAGGATCTGCTGGCGCGGCTGCGGGTCGAACTCTCCGGCCTCATCTCAGCCTTCGAGGCGATCTTTCCGAACGTCTACGAAGGCACCGTCGACTACATGGGGATCCGTCCTCCCGTCGAAAAAGGGGTGGGCATGTATGCGATGGTCGAAATCCACGGCCAGGCGCCGGATCAGGACAACGAGCGGTTCGAGGCGGCGCTTGCCGCGGCTTTGGAAGACGGGCTTGCCACCGACGTGGTGCTCTCCAATTCGCTGCGCGAGTTCAACGGGCTGTGGGGCATCCGCGACGGCATCAACGACTATCTGTTCGGCAATGGGGTGACGATCGGCTTCGACATTTCCGTGCCGCTGTCCCGCATGCAGGAATTTCTCGACAGGGCCGCTCTCGCCGTCGACGAGATCGATCCGGATGCGCGGACCTATATCTTCGGCCACCTGGGCGACGGCAACCTGCATTACTGCATGTTCAGCCATCACGAGAAAAAGGTCGCCGAGGCGATATTCTCGGGCATCGAGGCGGTCGGCGGCGGGGTTTCCGCCGAACACGGCATCGGCACCGACAAGGTGAAATACCTGAAATATGCGCGCAGCGAAGCCGAGATCGCCACGATGCGCCGGCTGAAAGCCGCATTCGATCCGAACTACATTCTCAATCGCGGCCGCGTCTTCGAGGCGCCGGTGTTCGTGCAGCAGGCGGAGCGGGCGTAGATGTCGATCCATGCCGCGCCGGATACCAACCCCAAGGATAGCAAGGTCAGCCTCGACGACCGCTATACGCTGGAGAAGGGCCGCATCCTGGTGTCGGGCACGCAGGCATTGGTGCGCCTGCCGATGATCCAGCGCCAGCGGGATTTGGCTCGAGGGCTGAATACGGCCGGTTATGTTTCCGGTTACCGTGGCTCGCCGCTCGCCGGTTTCGACCGCGAGATGGCGCGCGCGAAAAAGTTTCTCGATGCTGCGCATGTAAAATTCCATCCGGGTCTCAACGAGGACATGGCGGCGACTGCCGTCTGGGGCACCCAGCAGACCGGCATGTTTCAGGGCTCGCGTTATGACGGCGTGTTCGGCATGTGGTACGGCAAGGGGCCAGGCGTCGACCGCAGCATGGATGTGATCCGCCATGCCAACGCGATCGGCACCAACCCGAACGGCGGGGTGCTGCTGCTGGTCGGTGACGACCACGGCGCGGTTTCCTCTACCCTGCCACACCAGAGCGAGCACAACCTGATTTCGGCCATGGTGCCGCTGCTGTCGCCGGCAGGCGTCGGCGAATATATCGAATACGGCCTGCTCGGCATTGCGATGAGCCGCTATTCCGGCGCCTGGGTGGGCTTCAAGTGTCAGACCGAGATTGTCGAATGTTCGGCGACCGTCGATCTCGATCCGGACAGGCCGCAGATCGTCATCCCCGACGAGACATTTGCGCCGGATGGCCTGTCGCTGCGCTGGCCAGACGGGCCGCATGCAATGGAACTGCGGCTCGAGCGCAAGATGCTCGCGGTGCAGGCCTTTGCCCGCGCCAATCGGCTGGACCGCACTATTTGGGGAGCTACCGGCCGCGCCCGTCTCGGCATAGTCTCGACCGGCAAATCCTGGCTCGATCTTCTTGGTGCGCTGGCGCTGCTTGGCATAAACGAGGCGCGCGCCGCCGAACTCGGCATCGCGCTCTACAAGGTCGGGATGGTCTGGCCGCTTGAGCCGCAGGGGATCGCGGAGTTCGCTTCCCGTGTCGACGAACTGCTCGTGGTCGAGGAAAAACGCTCGATCCTCGAGGACCAGATAAAGGCACAGCTTTTCAACCTGTCCACGGAGCGGCGCCCACGCGTCTTTGGCAAGGCCGGCGAGAACGGCGCGGCGCTGCTGCAGGCGATCGGCGAGATCGGCACGCTGTCGGTCGCCAAGGCCATCCTTTCCCGGCTCAATTATCTCGACGAGGCGCTGCAGGCCAAGGCGCGTTTCGTGGAGGAAATGTCGATCGCCATGGGCGTCGAGGCGACGGCGCTCAAGCGCGAAGCCTATTTCTGCTCCGGCTGTCCGCACAGCGTCTCGACCCGCCTGCCGGAGGGAAGCCGCGCCTCCACCGGCATCGGCTGCCACATGATGATTATCGGCAACGAGGACCGCAATACCTCGACCTTTACCCAGATGGGCGGCGAGGGCGGTTCTTGGATCGGCCTGTCGCCCTTCACCAACGAGAAGCATATCTTCGTCAACATGGGCGACGGCACCTATTTCCATTCCGGCCTGCTCGCCATCCGCGCCGGGATCGCGGCACGAGTCAATGCTACCTACAAGATCCTCTACAATGACGCGGTCGCCATGACCGGCGGCCAGAAACATGACGGCGACGTCACCGTGCCGGGCATTGTCGGGCAGATGTTGGCGGAAGGTGCGGCTCGCGTCGTGGTGGTCGCCGAGCGGCCGGAAGTCTGGCAGGGCAATCTGCCGCGCGAAGTCTCCATCCATCACCGCGACGAACTCGACGCGGTGCAGCGAGAGCTGCGCGACATCCCCGGCGTCACCGTCCTGGTCTACGACCAGGTCTGCGCCGCCGAAAAACGCCGCCGCCGCAAGCGCGGCGCCTATCCAGTCTCGGACAAGCGCGCCTTCATCAACGAACTGGTCTGCGAAGGCTGCGGCGACTGTTCCGCCGTCTCCAACTGCATCTCGATCGAGCCGCAGGAGACCGAATTCGGCCGCAAGCGCCGCATCAATCAGTCGAGCTGCAATACCGATCTATCCTGCATCAAAGGCTTCTGTCCGAGCTTCGTTACCGTCGAGGGCGGCAGCATTCGCAAACCGGCGGCGAAGTCGAAGGTGGTGAAGACCGAAGACCTACCGCTGCCCACTTTCACAGCGACTTTCGAGACGCCCTACAGCATGCTGCTCGCCGGCATCGGCGGCACCGGCGTCATCACGGTCAGCGCCATTCTAGCTCAAGCGGCGCTTCTTGATGGTCTGGCTCTGGTAACGCTCGACCAGACCGGCCTTGCCCAGAAGAACGGTTCGGTCGTCTCGCATATCCGGCTGGCGAAGGACCCGGCGCAGATCAATGCCGTGCGGGTTGGCCCCGGTGAAAGCGACCTCGTGCTCGGCTTCGATATCGTCGTCGCCGCGCAGAAGAATTCGCTTGCCTCGTTTGCGAAGAACAAGACGCGCGCCGTCATCGACGACCATTTCGCGCCGACGGCTTCCTTCGTGAAGGATACGACGATCGATTTCAGGCAGGAGGCGACACTGAAATCGCTGCGCCGCGCCGCAGGTGAAGATGCCATCGAGACGGTTGCCGCGACCGACATGGCAACCGCGCTGCTGGGTGATGCGATTGCTGCGAACATGTTCCTGCTCGGCCATGCCTGGCAGCGCGGTCTGGTGCCGATCAGCCTTACCGCCATCGACAAGGCGATCGAGCTCAACGGCACCGGCATCGCCATGAACCGCGCTGCCTTTGGCTGGGGACGCCGTGCCGCCGTCGATCCGGAAGCCGTCGCCCGCGAGGCTGGCCTCGTGAAGGCGGAGCCGAGGATCGAGACGCTGGAAGAAATCGTCGCACGTCGCACCGCCTTTCTCGCGGATTATCAGAATGCGGCCTATGCGGCGCGTTATGCCAGTCTCGTGGATGTCGCGAAATCCGCCGAAACGCAGCTGCGCGGCATAAGCGGGTTTGCGGAAGCGGTGGCGAAAAACGCCTTCAAGCTGATGGCCTACAAGGACGAATACGAGGTCGCCCGGCTGCATCGGGACCGGAGCTTTGAGAAGAAGCTCTCCGAGCAGTTCGAAGGCGATTTCAAGATCAAGCATCATCTTGCGCCGCCGATGATCGCCAGGATCGACCGGCGCACCGGACATCCCGCCAAGATCGCCTTTGGCGCTTGGATCCGCCCCGCCTTCGCGGTGCTCGAAAAACTGAAATTCCTGCGCGGCACGTCCTTCGATCCGTTCTGCCGCACGGCCGAGCGGCGGATGGAACGGCAGCTGATCGCAGACTATTTTGCACTGGTGACCGAGCTTTCCGCCGGGCTCGATACCGCCAATCATGCGCTTGCCGTCGAGCTTGCCGGCCTGCCGGACATGGTCCGTGGTTTCGGCCATGTAAAGCTTGCCTCGATCACCAAGTTCGAGAAGCGCAAAGCCGATCTCCTTGCGAAATGGCGGGCGAGGGAGCCGCTCGTCCATGTCGCGTAACAGTCATCGTTCCTGAGAGTTTTCCGCAATGGCAGAAAAGATCATCATCGACACCGATCCCGGCCAGGACGACGCGCTGGCCATTCTGCTGGCGCTCGCCAGTCCGGAAATCGAAGTGCTGGGGATCGTCGCAGCCGCCGGCAACGTGCCGTTGTCGCTGACGACGAAGAACATCCGCAAGATCTGCGAACTGGCAGGCCGTCCCGACATCAAGGTATTCGCCGGCTGCAACCAGCCGATGACCGGGCCGCTCGTCACCGCCGAGCACGTGCATGGTGCGACCGGGCTCGATGGCGCCGACCTGCCCGAGCCGACCATGCCGCTTCAGGAACAGCATGGTGTCGATTTCATCATCGAGACGCTGTTGAGCGAACCGGAAGGCACCGTGACCGTCTGCACACTCGGCCCGCTCACCGACCTCGGCAAGGCGCTGACCCGGGCGCCTGAGATCGCCGGCCGTATCAGGCAAATCGTGCTGATGGGCGGCGGATTGTTCGAAGGCGGCAACATCACGCCGGCCGCGGAATTCAACATCTATGTCGACCCGCCGGCAGCTGCCGTCGTATTCGGCTCAGGCGCGCCGATCGTGATGATGCCGCTCGACGTCACCCACAAGACGCTGACAAGCCGCGCCCGCGTTGCCGCGATCCAGGCGATCGGCACACCGCTTTCTGACGCCGTGGTCGGGTGGCTCGATTATTTCGAGCGCTTCGACGTGGCGAAATATGGCAGCGACGGCGGGCCGCTGCACGATCCGAACGTGATTGCCTATCTCGTAAAGCCGGAGCTTTATTCCGGCCGGCTCTGCAATGTGGAGATCGAGACGGAGTCGGAACTCACCAAGGGCATGACGGTCGCCGACTGGTGGGGCGTTTCCGGCCGGCCGAAGAACGCGATGTTCATGCGCGACGTCGATGCCGACGGTTTTTATGCGCTGCTGACTGAGCGGCTCTCATGGTTCGGCCGCGCGGAGAATGCGGCTCCGCCGAAGCTGCGGCTGGTCTGATCAGTCGCGCTTCCGCGGGATGATCAGTGCGTCGAGGATGCGCACGCCTTTGCCCTCGGGCAAGACCGCTACCGGATTGAGATCGATAGCTTCGATATCGTCCCCGTATTGCGCAGCGAACTCGGAGAGCCTGACCAGCAGATCGGCGAGCGCCCTGCGATCCGCCTTCGGCGCGCCGCGATAGCCTTCCAGCAGCGATGCCAGTTTGGTCTCGCCGATCATCGCGTCGGCACGGGTAAGGTCGATCGGGAGGAGGTCGAAGGCACTGTCCTTCACCAGTTCCACCAGCACCCCGCCGATGCCGACGACGAGGCCGAAACCGAAGGGTTCGTGACGCACGAGGCCGACCAGTGCCTCGACGCCGCCCGTCACCATTTCCTGTACCGACACGCCGCGCAGATCCGCATTCGGGGCGTAGGCGCGGGCGCTTGCGATGATGGCGTCGAAGGCGGCGCGGGCTTCGGCTTCCGAAGCGATGCCGAGCTTCACGCCGCCCGCTTCGGTCTTGTGCTGGATATCCGGCGACTCGATCTTCATGACCACCGGGAAGCCGAGCTGCCCGGCTACTTCGGCGGCGGCATCGGCATCGGTGACCAGATATTCGCTCGGAACCGGCAACCCTTCGGCGGCGAGCAGTTGCTTGGCCTCGCGTTCGGTCAAAGCACCGGCGGGGAGGGTTTTCTTTGTCGCGGTTGTCTTGTCGGGCCAGGAGACGAGGCGGCTTTGAGTGATCAGGCTGCGGACGGCTGTCAGCGCGCTTTTCGTACCGCGCAGCACCGGCACATTCGAAAGCTTGGCCTCGACATCCGGGTGATGGCCGGAGGAGAGGTTGTTCATGAATACGACCGGCACCTTGCCCGTCCCGGCATAATCGGAAACCGCTTCGGCGATGCCGAGATATTCGGAAGCGCAGAAATCGTCGAGGCCAACGGGTGCGTCCTGGGTTGCGACGATCAGGCCGATCGAGGCATCGTCGGCAAGTGCATGCAGGACATCGCGATAAATTTTGCCGTCCGCGAAGACGACGCCTGTCGTGTCGAGCGGGTTCTGGGGTGTGGCAAAAGGCGGCAGCAGCGCCTCTAACCGGGCGACCGTTTCGGGCTGCAGGTCAGGCAGCGAGAGACCGACCTCATCGGCGATATCGGAGACATGTGCCACGCCGCCGCCGGAAACGCCGATGATCGCGACGCCCGGCCTGGTTGGGCGGTCCTTCAGGCCCAGGCAGAGCGTTGCCGTTTCCATGAAGCCGTCCATATCAGGCACTTCGATGATACCGACACGGCGGAAGAAGGCGTGGTAGGCGTCGTTGCTGCCGGCGAGCGAACCCGTGTGGGCGGCGGTCGCCTGGGCACCGCGTTCCGAGCGGCCGGCACGAAGGGCGATCACCGACTTGTTGGCGGCGTGCATCTTCTCCATCGCGGCCGCCAGTTTTTCCGGTTCGCGGATGGCTTCGATGACGATGCCGACGGCGCGGGTCTCATCATCCGTTGCGAGGAATTCGAGGTAGTCGGGAATATCGGTCGCGGCACTGTTGCCGGAGGAGACGATGTGGCTGAGGCCGAATCTTCCTGTATTGCCGAGCGCAATCGCACTGGCGCCGGAATGGGAGAGGATAGCGAAGCGGCCTTTTTCGAGATTGGTCGAGAGGCTGGAGGAATAGAGTGCGGCACCGGAGCTCAGGTTGAAGAGGCCGAGGCAGTTCGGGCCGCAGATCGCCATGCCGTAGCGTTCGGCGATCTCGATCAGTTGCTGCTGCCGCTTGCTCCCGGCTTCGTCCAGCTCGGCGAAACCGGAGGCCAGCACCACCGCCGCCTTGACGCCGGTGCTGCCGGCCTCTTCAAGGGCCGCAATCACCTTGTCGGCGGCGATCCCGATCACCGCGACATCGGGTGGATTGGTCCGCGCCGAGAGGGAGGGTGAGGCGGGAAGCCCGAAGATTGTCTCGGCCTTCGGATGCACCGGAATGATCTGTCCCTGGTAGCCGAAGCGCATCAGGTTCTTCATCACGTAGCTGGAGGAGGCGTCGGCGCGCTCGGTGGCGCCGACGACCGCGACGGAGCGCGGTGCCATCAGGGCTCGCATCGCTTCCGCAGTATTGGCCCTCATGACCAAAACCTCAGTCGAGGCCCTTGAAGGGGTCGTCGCGGAAGGCGAGATATTCCTTGAGCGACATCTTGGCGAGGTTCGCCATCCACTCGCGGCCCTGCCGGGTGACGTGGAGGGCGGCAATCGCTTCGATATTGTACTGGAACGACGGCATCAGCCCGGCGACCATCTGCTGGTTGTTGATCGAGGCCTTCGTGTATCTCAGCGCCGGCACCGGCATGCGGGCAAGCTTGCGAGCGAGGTTCTCGGTCTTCTCCTTGAGCTGATCGGCCGGCACCACCTTGTTGATCAGGTGCATGCGTAGCGCTTCTTGCGCATCCACCATGTCGCCGGTGAACATCAGCCAGCGCACGTCGCGGGTGGCGAGCAGCCAAGGCATCATCAGCGCCGGCGGGCCGGAATTGTGGCGCACTTCCGGTTCGCCGAACTTGGCATTGTCGGCGGCAATCGCCAGATCGCAGCACATCATCAGCTCGAGTGCGCCGGCAAGAGCGTAACCGTTGACTGACGCAATGACCGGGATCGGGGCGCGCCAGATGTTGAGCAGGGCTTCGGCATTTTCCGACATGTCCTCGCGCCAGAAATCGATATCGACATCGAAATCGCCTCCCTGGAGGTCGTAGCCGGAGGAGAAGGCGCGCCCGGTGCCGGTGATGACGAGCGCATTGACGTCCGGATCGGCGACGGCCGCGGCAACCGCCGCGTCGATCTCGCGGATCACCGTCTTGTTCATCGCGTTCATCTTGTCGGGGCGATTGATGGTGATCGTCGCGAACTTGTCGGTCAAATCCTTCTCGTAAAGGATCGTCTCGTAGCCGTTCATTTGCTGGTTCATGGGCAGTTCCCCTTGTTCTTGAACTATTTGCCGGCCTTCTTCAGCGCCGCGTAGGCGACGGCCATCTTCGCGGCGAGACGCGCGTTGTTCTTCACTAGCTCGATATTGGCCTTGAGGCTCTCGCCCTTGGAAAGCTCGTTGATACGGGCGAGCAGGAAAGGCGTCAGTTCCTTGCGGCCGATGCCGCGCTCTTCCGCCTCGCGCACTGCGTCCGAGATCGTGCCGTCGATGAAGTCTGGGTTCAGCGCCGCCGCTTCCGGGATCGGGTTGGCGATCAACAGACCGGTGCCGGTGCCGAGCTGGTGGTGCAGATACATGGCCTTGGCGATCTCTTCGGCCGTATCGAGCCGATGGTCGGCCTTGAAACCGCTCTTGCGGGTGAAAAAGGCCGGGAAATCGTCGGTGCCGTAAGCGATGACCGGAACGCGCTGGGTTTCGAGATATTCCAGCGTCTTGGCAATATCGAGGATCGACTTGACGCCGGCGCAGACGACCGCGGTTTTGGTGCGGCCGAGCTCCGTCAGGTCGGCGGAAATGTCGAACGTCTGCTCGGCGCCGCGGTGTACACCGCCGACGCCGCCGGTCGCAAAGATGTCGATGCCGGCAAGATCGGCCATCAGCATGGTCGCGGAAACCGTGGTGCCGGCAGACTGGCCGCGGACCATGGCGACGGCGAGGTCGCGGCCGGAGGCTTTTACCACACTCTTGGCCTTAGCCAGTTCTTCCAGTTCGCTGTGTTCGAGGCCGACGCGTAGCTCGCCGTTGACGACGGCGATGGTGGCGGGGATCGCGCCGTTCTCGCGGATCACCGCCTCGACGCCGAGTGCGGTTTCGAGATTGGCCGGGTAGGGCATGCCATGGGTGATGATCGTCGATTCCAGCGCCACGACCGGGCCGCCGGCTGCGATCGTTTCGGCCACTTCGCGGCTCAGCTTCGGTTTGATGAGGGCCATTTTCGGTATTCCTTAAATCGTTTTCGGCCAGCCGAAGGTCAGCCGGCCAATCGGTGCATATTGGCTTCCAGGAAGCGTTCGGACAGGTCCGTATGGACGCTTGCGGTGCTTTCGGTGGTCAGCGTGCCGAGCAGTGCGCCGGTGCGGGCCGCATTGTAGGTGTCCTCGCCGTGCAGGATCCGGTGCAGCGTGCCGGCGATCATCGCATCCCCTGCGCCGGTGATATCGACCGGCCGGGCATGGACTGCCGGGAAGGTGCGGGCGCCCTCGGTGCCGGCGATCGCAATGCCGCGCGGACCCATGGTAACGACCGCTTCGCGCGCACCGGCCGCCTGCAGGGCAAGCGCCGCCTCTTTAGCGTCGTCGATCGTTTCATGCGCCTTGCGACCGAGGATCGCGTTGGCCTCATCGATGTTCATGAACAGCAGATCGACGCCGGTGAGATCTTTTGGCAGGCGGGCTGCCTTGGGTGTCGAGACCGCGTCGATCGCCAGCCGGAAACGGGCGCCTTGGCGCTTGGCGATGAGGGCGGCCAGCGTCTCAGCCGGCAGGTTGCAGTCGGAAAACACCCAGCTTGCAGCGGCGAGATGTGGCCAGATGCGCTCGATATGGCTCGGCAGCAGCAAGTCGAAAATGCTCATGTCGGCAATGCCGAGCACAAGATCGCCCTTGGTGTCGAGGATAGCGGCATATTCCGCCGTCGGGCGCTCGGTGGTGGTGATGATCTGGCTGACATCGATGCCGCGATCGCGCATGTGCTTCACCACCGCCCGGCCGCCTTCGTCGTCGCCGACGATCGAGACGAAACTGGTTGTGGTGCCGAGAAGGGCGAGGTTTTCAGCGACGTTGCGGGCAACGCCGCCGAGGCTGCGGACGCCGTCGACCGGGTTCGAAGTCTCGAAGACGAATTCCTGCTTGGCGCGGTATTTGCGGTCGAGCACGGCGCCGCCGATGCAGACTGCGCGGGTTTCGGCGGGCATCACATACCCGCGGCCGAGGATGTAACCCTTCTGCATCAACTGGACGATGTGGGCAGCGACCGTCGATCGCGCCAGCCCAAGCATGGTGGCGATCTCCTGCTGGCCCGCGAACGGGTTGTCCTTGATGATTGCCAGGACGGCCGCTTCCTGTGGCGCAAGGTCATCCATGTTTCGTCGATCGTCCTTGGGTCGAGAACCGCATTGCAACTTCGTTCATTTTGATATGGACAACAACAGATGTTTTTGTCAACATCTGTTTGTCAGATGTGAATTGGAGGAAGGCATGTCCTTAACGAGCGCCAATCCTGCGTCATCCCATGATGCCGCTCCCGGCATTCCGGTGGTGGATGTCGGCCCCTTCATCCGCAACGAGGCAGGCGCTGCCGCCGTCGTGAAGACGATCGAAACGGCCTGCCGCGACACGGGCTTCTTTCTCGTGACCGGCCATGGTGTTTCGCCCGAGGTGACGTCGAGGCTCTACAATCTCGCCCGCGCCTTCTTTGATTACCCGCAGGACTGGAAGAAGACCCAGGGCCGCGGCGCCGGCGTTATGGGCGGCGTCGCTTTTTCGCCGATCGCCGAAGAGGCGCTTGCCGCCACGCTCGGCATCAAGACGCCGGGCGACTACAAGGAAAGCCTGAACTTCGGCGAGAACCTGCCCGGCGACGCCTGGCCGGACAGGCCGGATGGCCTGGAGCAGGCGTTTCGCGATTATTTCAAGGAAATGGAAACCCTCGCCAGGCACATGCGCCGCATCTTCTGCCAGGCGATCGGGCTCGATCAGGATTATTTTGAGCCCTCTTTCGAAAACCATCTCTCGGCGCTGCGCGTCATCAACTATCCGGAACAGGAAGAATCTCCGCTGCCGGGCCAGATGCGTGCCGGCGTGCATACCGACTACGGCTTCATGACGATCCTGCGCTCGGAGGCTTCGGCCGGCGGACTGCAGGTGCGCAACCGCAACGGCGACTGGCTGGACGCGCCGTCGATCGAGGGCGCCTATGTGATCAACATCGCCGATGCCTTCATGCGCTGGACGAATGACGAATGGGTCTCGACACCGCACCGCGTCGCCAATCCACCGACCGGTTTCAAGGGCACTGCCCGCCGTCAGTCGATCCCGTTCTTCCTCAACCCGTCCAAGGATACGGTGATCGAGTGCCTGGCCCCGTTCGTAAAGGGTGGTGCCAAATATGAACCGATCACCTATGGCGAATATATCGACCTGAAGACGAAACAGGCTTTTTCGAAAGGCTGATCACCGACCGAATTCGTGCGCAGAAGCGGAGAACCGCCGGCACAGCAAGGTCTCGAAAGACCGCAACAAGGGGAACTAACATGATGGATTTGACAAAGCGGCAAACGCTTGCCGGAATGGGTGCACTCGCCGCGGCCGGCCTTTTCGGTCTTCCGGCGCGGGCTCAAGGGAAGGCGCTGGTCGTGCCGACGCTCGGCGGGGTGTGGGAACAGTACTGGCGTTCGACCGTCGGTCCCGCCTTCACCAAGCAGACCGGCGCCGCCGTGACGCTCGACGTCGGCAACGGCCGCGTCTGGGGCGCCAACCTGCGTGCGGCGGGCGCCGCCAAACCTCCCTATTCAATGGTGATGACCAACGAGGTTTTTGCCTCCGGCCTGCGCAAGGAAGGCTTTTTCGAAAAGCTCGACCTCACCAAGCTGCCGAACTACGCCGACCTCTATCCGCTCGCCAAGAAGACCGATGGCTGGGGTGCGATCGGCGCCGTTTCGCCGATCGGCATCGGCTACCGCACGGACCTAGTGAGGACCAAGCCGAAGTCCTGGAAGGATCTCTGGAACAATCCGGAGTTCAAGGGCAAAATCGGCCTCTACAACTTCGCCAACAGCGCCGGCAAGATGGAATTGCTGCTGTTTTCGAAGATCTTCGGCAAGGACCAGTATGACGTAGATGCCGGTTTCGCGGCTCTCCAGAAGCTCGGCTCGGTGATCCAGGTGGACTTCAACATGTCGACGGGCCTTGCCTCCGGCGAAATTGTCGTCGCACCCTTCGACTTCGGCGAGATCGCTCGCCTGCGCCGCCAGGGCCTGCCGGTCGACTGCATCATCCCGGAGGAAGGGATGTTCATGTTCGACCAGACCATCAACATCCTTGCCAATGCTCCGGAAAAGGAACTGGCCTACCAGTACGCCAATTTCCTGCTGTCGCCGGAAGTGCAGGGGATGATGATGAAGGAGTTCTTCATCTCGCCGACCAATTCCAAGGTGGTTGTGCCGGCCGATCTCAAGGTCGACGTGCCGGTTTCCGGCGCGGACATGGACAAGATCCTCACCTGGGACTGGAACTTCGTCAACGAAAAGCAGGGCGAGCTCGCCGAACGGTGGGCGAAGACCATCAAGTGATTTCCCCAACTGCGATCATGGCCTGCCATGAGGGCAGGCCATGATCGGCTTTTTCGGGGTCCGGCTCTTCAAATGGAAAGTGGAATTTCATGACAGAGGTTAGCATCGAAAAGCTGACCAAGGACTATGGGCAGGGTCCCGCAGTCAACAGCATTTCGATCAGGATCGCGGAGGGCGAGTTCATCTCGCTGCTCGGACCCTCCGGTTGCGGCAAGACGACGACGCTGAAGATGATCGCCGGTTTCGAGGATGCGACCGAAGGGGCGATCCGCTTCGACGGCCGCGACGTGGTGCATGTGCCGGTCGAAAAGCGCGATATCGGCATGGTCTTCCAGAACTATGCGCTGTTTCCGCATATGACGGTCGAAAAGAACCTCGCCTTCGGGCTTGAGATGCGGAAGCTTCCAAAGGGCGAGATCCGTACCCGCATCGCCAAGGTGCTGGATATGGTGCAGCTTACCGGTTATTCGGAGCGTTATCCGCGCCAGCTTTCCGGCGGCCAGCAGCAGCGCGTGGCGCTTGCGCGCGCTTTGGTCATCGAGCCGAAGATCCTGCTGCTCGACGAACCGCTCGCCAATCTCGACGCCAAGCTGCGCGAGGAGATGCGTGTCTTCATCCGCGATCTGCAGCGCCGCGTCGGTATCACAACGGTCTACGTCACCCACGACCAGGCCGAGGCGATGACCATGTCCGACCGGGTCGTCGTGATGTTCGGCGGCCGCATCGCCCAGATCGGCACGCCATCGGATATCTACGAGCGGCCCGCCAATCTGGAAGTCGCCGAGTTCGTCGGACAGGTGAACATCATTCGCGGCAAAGTCGGCAACCGCGTCGTATCGACTGCCTTCGGCGACGTGCCGGTCAGCGGAGATTTCGCCGATGGTGCGGAGCTGATGCTGGCTCTGCGCCCGGAAGCGGTCGAGCTGCTGCCGATCAATTCAGGCTCCACAGGGGCGCCGGCCAAGGTTCTGTCGAGCTATTATTCCGGCAGTCTCGTCGACTACCGGCTGGAGCTTGCGACCGGCGCTGTCGTCAACGTCCAGACGTTTCCACGCACCCGGTTTGCCGATGGCGAACAAGTGCTGGTGCATGCGCCATCCGATCGCTTCTGGCCGTTAGGGACCGTGGCATGATTGTCCCGCCCAGGAAAAGGTTCGGACCGCTGCTGCTGATCGCGCCTGCCGCGATCCTGCTCGGCGTGTTCCTCGTGCTGCCCTATCTCAATATCGTCGTCATGAGCTTCCGTATGCCGGGGCAGGGCACGCCCTATGGGCCGGGCTTCACGCTTGGCAATTACGGCAAGTTCTTCTCGGACTTCTTCTACATCCAACAGGTGATCAACACGCTGTGGATCGGCTTCCTGACGACCTTCATCTGCCTGGTTCTCGGTTATCCCGTCGCCTGGCAGCTGGCTCGCGGGGCCTCGACCTTCCGCGCGCTGGGTTATGCGCTGGTGCTCTCACCTCTGCTCGTCGGCATCGTCATCCGCAGCTACGGCTGGACGATCCTGCTCGGCAATAACGGCATCATCAACCGCACCCTGACCGGCTGGGGGCTGATCGATGGGCCGCTGCCGTTGATGTACAATGCGCTCGGCATCATCATCGCGCTGGTGCATGTCTTCCTGCCCTTCATGATCCTGCCGATCATGAGCGCCATCCAGGGCATCGATCCGTCGCTCGAAGCGGCGGCCCGTTCGCTCGGGGCGTCGAAGGTCACCTCCTTCCGGCGCATCACCCTGCCGCTGTCGCTGCCGGGCATCCAGGCCGGCTGCATCCTCGTCTTCGTTCTGTCGCTCAGCGCCTATGTGACGCCGTCGCTGATCGGCGGCCTGCGCGTGAAAACCATGGCGGTGACGGTGGTGGATGCGCTGATCGATACGTTCCAGTGGCCGTTCGGTTCGGCGCTGGCGCTGATGCTGTCGGTCACCGGTGCGATCTTCGTCGTCATCTTCGGGCGGCTGACCGTCATGAAATGGAAGGCATAGAGACATGTCGAAACCGTTCTTCACCGTCTATTGCCTGATCATCTACGCCTTCCTGCTGGCGCCGATCGCGGTCGTGGTGATCGCCTCCTTCAATGCCGGGGCTTTCCTCACCTTCCCGCCGCAGGGGCTCTCCTTCCGCTGGTATCTCGTCTTCTTCAACAACGAGGTGTTCATGCGGGCGATCCGCACCTCGCTGTGGATCGCGACGCTGACCATGGTGATCTCCGGCATCATCGGCACGATGGCGGCGATGTTCTACGTGACCCATGCGGGAAAGCTCAAGGAAACGGTGCGGGTAGCCATGCTGGCGCCGCTCTTGCTGCCGGAAGTGCTGACCGCGATCTCTCTGCTGTTCTTCGTCTATTCGGTCGGCCTCGGCACGCAGAACCTGGTCGGCATGATCGTCGGCCATGTGCTGATCACGCTGCCCTTCGTGTTCATCAACGTCTCGGCCTCGATGGAAAGCTACGACCCGGCCTGGAGCCTTGCGGCGCAGAGCCTCGGGGCAGGGCGGTTCACCCGCTTCCGGCGGATCATGCTGCCGCTGATCAAGCCGGGCGTCATCGGCGGCTGCCTGTTCGCCTTCATCATCTCGTTCGACGTCTTTACCATTTCCTTCATGCTGAAAGGGGTTGGCATGTCGACGCTGCCGATCCAGCTGTTCGACTACTTGCGCACCAATTTCACGCCGGAAGCGGCGGCCGTCTCGACCTGCTCGATCGTGCTGACGATGGCGGTGGTGGTCATCTCGGAAAAGGTGTTGGGCCTGCGCATCCACCGCTTTTAGGCGGTCAATAAAGCTTGCCGCGGGCGGTGACCGGCCAGAGCGCCTCGACACGGCCGTTGCGGACGCAGACATACCAGTCGTAGAGATTGCAGGTCGGGTCGCAATGGCCGGGCACGAGACGCAGCCGGTCGTTGAGCTTCAACATATCCTGCGGGTCTTCGATCTTGCCGTGTTCGTCCGAAGCGCTGACGAACTTGAGATCGGGTCGTTCGAACACCGTCGGCAGGCCGCTGTCGATCGAGTGTGCCTTGAGGCCCGCGTCGCAGATGGCGCGGCCGGAGGCAGGCTTGCTCATGATCGAGGTCAGCACGAACAGCGCATGTTCGAAACCGCCGACCGTGCCGTTGCCTTCGATCGAGCGGACACGGGCGTAATCCACATCCATGAAGACGTAGGAACCGGGCTGGATCTCGTTATAGACGCCGGATGACCCCTCGAGGTTGTGGGTGCCTGTTCCCGCCCCGGTGATGATCTTCGGTTCCAGTCCTGCCTCGCGCAGCAGGTCCGACGTCTCTCGCGCCATGCCGATCGCCTTGTCGATCGCGGCCCGACGGTCGACCGGATCGTAGATATGCTGGGCGCTGCCGTGATAGGCCTGAATGCCGGCGAAGGCGAGGTTCGGCGCGGCGGCGACCGTCTTTGCGAGTTCGACCGCCGGCGGGCCGGGTAGTACGCCGCAGCGGCGGGCGCCGCAATCGATCTCCACCAGCACGTCAAGCGTCACGCCATGCCGGACGGCCGCTTCGGAGAGCGTGGCGACGACTGCGGGATCGTCGACGCAGACGGAGACGTGGGCGCTCCTTGCGAGCCGCGCCAGCCGGTCAATCTTCTTCGGGTCGGCCACCTCGTTGGCGACGAGCAGGTCGGTGACGCCACCGCGGACCAGCGCTTCCGCTTCGGATACTTTCTGGCAGCAGATGCCGACTGCTCCGCCGTTCGCGATCTGGTAGAGGGCGACATCCGCCGACTTGTGGGTCTTGGCATGCGGGCGAAGCCGCACGCCCATCGCCTCGGCATGATCCTTCATCCGCGCGACATTCCGCTCGAAGGCATCGAGATCGATGATCAGCGCCGGCGTCTGGATGTCGGCGATCTTATCGCCGATGGCGGCCGGCACGTCGTAGCCGATGTCGATGTCGTTGGGAGAGGAGGTCATGAGGTCGGGTCCGCAATCAGATGGCGCGACGATAGGTTCGCCGCCGCATCCAGGCAATCGTTCGCCTGCAATTTCGTTCAAGATCGATGAGACGCTCTGCGATAGCTGTGGGAAAACACCTCGAAAGGATCGCCCATGAGCCCGGAATTCCTGATCACCTCCTTCATCGTCGTCGCTTCACCCGGTACCGGCGTGCTGATCACGCTCGCCGCCGGCCTGTCGCGAGGTGCGCGAGCAAGCCTCGTTGCCGCGCTCGGCTGTACGCTCGGCATCCTGCCGCACATGATTGCGGCGGTCTCGGGCCTTGCCGCGCTGCTGCATACCAGCGCCTTGGCCTTCGAGATCATCAAATATCTCGGCGTCGCCTATCTGCTGTTCATGGCCTGGCAGGTCCTGAAGGAAAAGGGGGCGCTGACCGTGGAGGCGGACAAGACGCCGAAATCGGTTGGCCAAGTCATCGTCTCGGCTATCCTTGCCAATCTGCTCAACCCGAAACTGTCGATCTTCTTCTTTGCCTTCCTGCCGCAGTTCGTCGCCCATGACGAAGCCGCACCTGTTCTGCGCATGACCGAGCTCAGCCTCGTCTTCATGCTGATGACGTTCGGCATGTTCGTCCTCTACGGCCTGTTTGCCGCCTCGGTGCGGAACCACGTCATCTCGCGGCCGAATATTCTTGCCTGGATGCGCCGTATCTTCGCTGGCGCCTTCGTGGTGCTCGGCGCGAGACTTGCGCTTTCGGCGCGATAGTTATTACCTGCCGCGTAATTGAGACGATGCAGCCGCTCCGGCATGTTCGCCCTGCCTGCAACGAGCAGGACGATCTCAAGGAGAAAAGACATGACCGATGCGAACACCAATGCCGAACGTTATCTCGCCATCTGGAACGAGACGGATGCCGTTCGCCGCAAGGCGATGATCGCCGAGACCTGGGCGGAAGACGGGCTTTACGTCGATCCGCTGATGCGCGGCGAAGGCCATGAGGGTGTCGATCGCCTGGTTGAAGGCGTCCAGGCGCGGTTTCCGGGTTTCCGCTTCACGCTGCTCGGTACGCCCGACGGCTACGACGACAATCTGCGCTTTTCCTGGGAGCTTGGCCCCGTGGACGGCGAGGCGCTGATCAAGGGCACGGATTTTGCCGTCCTGGAAAACGGCCGGCTGAAGTCGGTCTGCGGTTTCCTCGATCAGGTTCCCGCTGCCGCATGACGACTCTCGCACCCGCCCGCCCCCTCGGTGACCTCCTGCGCGAATGGCGCCGCCGCCGGCGCATGAGCCAGCTCGATCTGGCGCTGGAGGCTGAAATCTCGCAGCGTCATCTGAGCTTCATCGAAAGCGGGCGGGCGGCCCCCAGCCGCGACATGCTGCTGCATCTCGCGGAGCGGCTTGAGGTGCCGCTCCGCGAGCGCAATCCGATGCTGCTCGCCGCCGGTTTTGCGCCGGTCTTTGCCGAGCGCAAGCTGGACGATCCGGCACTCCAGCCGGCGCGGCGGGCGATCGATATGGTGCTGAAGGGCCACGAGCCGTTCCCGGCACTGGCGGTCGACCGGCACTGGACCCTGGTGGCCGCCAATGCCGCGATGGCGCCGCTACTTGCGGATGTCGGCGACCGGTCGCTGATCGAGGGTCCGGTCAACGTGCTGCGGCTCAGCCTGCATCCGCAGGGCCTTGCGCCTCACATTGCCAATCTTTTCGAGTGGCGCAGTCACCTGCTCGAACGGCTCCGCCAGCAGATCGCCGCGACCGGTGACCGCGTTCTCAGGGCATTGCTGGAAGAGCTTTCCGGCTATCCGGTGCCGGAAGATACGCCGAAAGCGGCGGCGAAACATGACTATGCGGGCATCGCCATGCCGATGGACCTGCGGACCGAGGCGGGACTGCTATCCTTCATCTCGACGACGACAGTTTTCGGAACCCCGGTCGATGTGACGCTGTCGGAACTGGCGGTCGAATCCTTCTTTCCCGCCAATGACGAAACGGCCCGGCTTCTGCGCCAGATGGCAGAGGCCGGGCCGTCGAAGAGCGACAGTTAAAGCTGAGCTTCGATCAGCGGATCAGAATTCGGTCCACTGCGATTCCGTGCTTGCCGCAGCCGCGGCGCCGCCAAAGGACTTGCTGACGCGCTGCGCAAGGCGACGGGCCGGCGATTCCTGCGGAACGGCGTTGCGGCCGGCAGCAACCGGAGCGGAGCCGTAGGCCGGCCGCTGCTGTATTCCGGAACGCTGACCGCCCTCGGAGAGCTTGAAGCGGGTGAGGAGATCGCGCAGCTTCGTGCTTTCCGAGGCGAGATTGGCGCCGGCGGCATTGGTTTCCTCGACCATTGCAGCGTTTTGCTGTGTCACCTGGTCCATCTGGTTGACGGCCGAATTGACTTCGGCAAGTCCGACCGACTGTTCGCGGGCGGCGGTGGCGATCGCGCTGATGTGCTCGTTGATGGTGACGACGTGGGATTCGATCGTTTTCAGCGCGTCGCCGGTCTCGCGCACCAGCTTAACGCCGTTCTGAACCTCGGCGCCCGACTTGCGGATGAGGTCCTTGATCTCCTTGGCGGCGCTCGCGGAACGCTGGGCGAGTTCGCGGACTTCCTGGGCGACAACCGCAAAACCCTTGCCGGCATCACCCGCACGAGCCGCTTCGACGCCGGCATTCAGCGCCAACAGATTAGTCTGGAAGGCGATCTCGTCGATGACGCCGATGATGTTGGAGATCTGGCTGGACGACTGCTCGATGCGCTGCATCGCGTCGACGGCGTTGGCAACCACGGCGCCCGACTGGGCGGCGCTCGAATTTGCCTGCAGCGCGATGGACTTCGCCTCGTCCGCGCGTTTGGAAGAGTTCGAGACGTTGACGGTGATTTCGTCGAGGGCTGCGGCGGTCTCTTCAAGCGAGGCTGCCTGCTGTTCAGTCCGCTTGGAAAGGTCGTCGGCGCTCTGGCTGACTTCACGCGAGCCGCTGTCGATCGACTGGGCCGAGCCGGCGACTTCGGAAAGTGCGGCGCCGAGACGGGACACGGCGGAGTTCAGGTCTTCGCGCAGCGCTTCGAAATCCGGAGCAAAAGGCTCGTTGAGCTGGAAGGCGAGGTCACCGGAGGCAAGGCGACGCAGGCCGGCGGCAAGGCCGGAGGTCGCTTCGTGCAGGCGGGCCTGGGCCGAGGCTTCCGCCTCTTCCTGCAGGCGAATCCGGTCGGCTTCGGCGTGGGCGCGGGCTTCCTCGGCCTCTTCCTGAAGCTGCCTGTTGGAGATCGCGGCCTGGCGGAACACTTCGACGGCGCCGGCCATGGCGCCGACTTCGTCCTTGCGGCCGGCGAAGGGGATTTCGGTGGCGGTGTCACCTGCGGCAAGGCCGCTCATCGACGCCGTGATGCGCTGGATGGGGCGGGCAATACCGGACAACACGTAGACGGCGGCACCGACGATCAGCAAGAAAACGACGCCGAGGATGATTTCCATCGTGGTGAGCGCGGTGGAGTAGGTCGTCTTCGCCTTTGCGGTTTCGACGGCCGCCTCATCCGTGTTCGACTTGACCAGCTTGGTAACGGCTTCCATCGCTGGCTGGATGGTGATGCGCATCTTTTCCATCTCGACACGGGCGCGGGCGTCCGAAGCCTTGCGGGAGAAGTCCAGCATCTTCTGGCCGTTCAGGATGTATTTGTCGATGCCGGCCTGGATCTGGTCGATGATCTGCTTTTCCTGATCGCTGGAAATCAGCGGCCTGTAGGCGTTGAGAGCGACCTTCAGCGCATCGGATTGCTGGGCGATCAGCTTTTCCGCCGATTCCATGCCGAAGTCCGAGGTGGTGGTGAGATGGCCCATATAGGCGACCGTCATTCCGAGAATGGCCGTCTCGATATTCTTCGAAGCCTGAACGCTCGGCATCGAGTTCTCGGAAATCGTATTGAGATTGCCGGCGACGTTGGAGAGCGAGGATATGGCCGCCCAGGCGAGAACGGCGACGAGAGCTGCAATCGCGCCGAAGACGGCGATGAGCGAGCTGCGAATGGAGAGACGGGACATGAGGTTCGGCTCCGGATTGGTGAAGCCTCGAATGAGGCAACGCGTTTTCACGCGCAGATCTGATATCTGGCAGTGTGGGAAGAGAACCGGTCTCATACCGGCTCTTGCGCTACACCGGATGGCGGTCACGCGGTTGCCGGAAGATTAAGGTCAAACTCTTTAACGACAGATTGAATTTTGATATTGTACAACGATTTTTGATGATTTTCGGCGCTAAAAGTTCGAAAATATACCTGTGCTATCCGTTTATTTTATAACGATAATATTGGAATCAGGCCGGCGTAGTAACAGGATACCTGTCAATCGAGGATTGCTTGATTTTCCGTTCAAACGAGATGCGAAATCTAGCCTATCCGACGGGCCGTTTCCGAGCAGATCCGAGGCATTGAGCGGGTGTTATCGGCGGGTCCGAAGGCCGTCCATCAAGAGGCCGATCAGGCGATGCGACCGCTCACGCCATTCGGGCGATTCCGGAATCGAATAGATACTCGACAGCGCGTGCAGGAGATCGCTTGTCTCGATGTCGCTGCGGATACATCCCTTGTCGCCGGCGGTCTTCAACAGGCTTTCCAAAGCGCCGCGGATCAGGCCCGAGCCCTCGGAAAAAAGGGAGGAGTTCGATGTCATGAGAATGCGAAGGCTGTTGGCCATGCCGCGCTTGGTGGCGATGTAGCCCACGAAACGACGCATCCATTCCTCGAGCGCAACATCCGGCGAATGTTTTTGGGCAAGTTCTGTGGCAGCCGTGGCGAGGCTTTCGAGTTCGCGCCGATAGACCACTTCCACGAGATGCTCGCGGCTCGGGAAATGCCGGTAAAGGGTGCCGATGCCGACACAAGCCTGGCGTGCTATATCTTCCAGCGAGGTCTCGACGCCATTTTCCGCAAAGGCTGCGGCCGCCACCTCGATCAGCCTGTCGCGGTTACGGCGGGCATCGGCGCGAAGCTTGGTCGATGCGGGCGATGTCGTCTTCGGCTCGGCCGAGGCCAAAATATTGCTCCAGGCAAATGAGGGCTTGACGAAAATCAGTAAGCCACTAGTTTAAACGGAGGCGCCTCCGTTTATCTGGAGTGCCCTCCACTTCTTAGTCCAGAGGGGGACGGATGTCATGCCGAAATGTGCCGGTGCTTCTCTCGCCGAACATCATCTAGGGCATCGCAGCCAGTTGGCCAGTCCGTCCCAGGCTTTAAATTCTCATTCTCGTGACAATGGCAGGAGCTTGATCCATGACACGAACCATCCATCTTTCGCTCGATATCAACGGGAGGCGGCACGAACTCGATGTCGAACCGCGTGTCACGCTGCTCGATGCTCTGCGCGAACATCTGGCGCTGACCGGTACCAAGAAGGGCTGCGACCAGGGCCAGTGCGGCGCCTGCACCTGTCATGTCGACGGCAGCCGTGTGCTCTCCTGTCTGACGCTCGCAGCCCAGGTCGAAGGCCGACAGATCACCACGATTGAGGGGATTGCCGCGGAAAACGGCGAGCTGCACCCTGTCCAGGCGGCTTTCGTGGAGCATGATGCGTTCCAATGCGGCTATTGCACGCCCGGCCAGATCATGTCGGCAGTCGCCTGCATCCGCGAAGGCCATGCGGGATCCGACGACGAAATCCGCGAATACATGTCCGGCAATCTCTGTCGGTGCGGAGCCTATAACAGCATCGTCGCGGCGGTGCGCGAAGCGGCGGAGATGGCGTGATGAGAGACTTTTCCTATCTCCGCGCCTCGTCCGCCGGTGAAGCCCGGCAGGCGGCGCTCCAGGCCGGTTCAACGCTGCTTGCCGGTGGCACGACGCTTCTCGATCTCGCCAAATGCGGCGTGATGGAGCCGGAAACCGTCATCGACATCACCCACCTTTCCGGGCTCGGCGGGATCACCCTCGATGCCGGCGGCGCCACGATCGGTGCGCTTGCCAAGATGGGCGCGGTTGCCGATCACGCAGGCATCCGCGCCGCTTTCCCGGCGGTTTCGGAATCGCTGTCGCTGGCGGCCTCCGCCCAACTCCGCAACATGGCGACGATCGGCGGCAACCTGTTGCAGCGGACACGCTGTTCGTATTTCCGCGAGCCGGACGTGTTTCCGGCCTGCCACAAGCGCAATCCCGGCTCCGGCTGTTCGGCGCTTGGCGGCGTCACCCGCAACCACGCTGTCCTCGGCACCAGCGATGCCTGCATCGCCACCTATCCGGGTGACCTCGCAGTCGCGCTCGCCGCCTTCGACGCCGTGGTCGATCTCGGGGGCCGGACGGTGTCGGTCGACGACTTTTTCCTGACGCCGGGCAATACGCCGGAGCGGGAAACCGCGTTGCAGCGCGGCGAGATGATCACCGCGATCACCATTCCGGCCTCGGCGGCGGCGAAGAACTCTACCTATCTCAAGGTTCGCGACCGCCAGTCCTACGAGTTTGCGGCGGCGAGTGCCGCAGTCGGGCTGGAATTCGAAGCGGACGGCAAGACGGTTCGCGATATCCGCGTCGTTCTCGGCGGCGTCGCCACCAAGCCGTGGCGGGCTCGCAACGTCGAACAGGCGCTGGTCGGCAAGGTGCTCAGCGCGGAAACCGTCGAGGCGGCGAGCCGGCTCGCCATGGAAGGTGCCGTTTCGCATGGCGCCAATCACTACAAGATCGAGCTTGCGCCGCGCGTTGTCGCCCGCGCCATCCTGAAAGTTGGAGGTCTCGTATGACCATCATGGAACCCCGCAAACACGGCGATGCCTCAGACGGGACTGTCGGCGGTCGTCAAACACGCTTCGAAGGCAATCTGAAGGTCACCGGCGGTGCGACCTATGCACTGGAATATCCGCTCGAAGACCTTGCCTACGCCATTCTCGTCCAGAGCACGATTCCGGCCGGCCGCGTCATTTCGGTCGATGCGGAAAAGGCGCTTGCGGCCCCGGGCGTGCTGATGGTGCTGACGCCGGATGACGACATGGGTCTTCTGGTTGCCTCCGACTGGGGTGGCAATCGCCCCGATAACCAGCCGTATTATCCGCTGCCGCGGCAGGTGCAGTACAATGGCCAGTCGATCGCCGCAGTCGTCGCGGAAAGCCGCGAACAGGCGGTCGAGGCGGCAAGGCTGATCTGCATCACCTATGAGAAGGCGCCGCATGTCGCGAGCTTCAACGATACGGCGGCCGGCGAAGGCAAGGTGATGGACAATCTTACCGCCGGATGGGGTGATGCCGAGGCCGCACTTGCGGCCGCGCCAGTTCAGATCGAAGGCGAATATTCGACGCCGCGTGAATATCACGTCGCCATGGAGCCGCATGGGCTGACCGTGAAGTGGGATGGCGACCAAATCACGGTCTGGGAGCCGAGCCAGTGGTCTCACGGCATGGCGCGCAGCTATTCCGAATGGTTCGGCATTCCTTACGAAAATGTCCGCCTGATCTCGCCGTTCATCGGCGGCGGGTTCGGCTCCAAGGGGGCGGCGCTCGCCCATGGCGCGGTGGCAGCTTTCGCGTCCAGGAAGCTCGGCCGGCCGGTAAAGCTTGCGCTCACGCGACCGCAGAATTTCACCAACTATGGCGGTCGCGCCGCGACACGCCAGCGGATCAAGATCGGCGCGACAGAAGACGGCATCTTGCAGGCTATCGTCCATCGCGGCGCCAGCGAGACCTCCACCTATGCGGATTGGCCTGAGCAGACCGGTGCCGCAACGCCGATCCTCTACAGGATAGAGAATTTCTCGTCGCAGCATCGGGTCGTGCCGGTCAACGCCGTCACACCGGGTGCGTTACGCGGACCGGGCAAGAACCCCAGCGCGTTCGGCATCGAAAGTGCGATGGAGGAGCTCGCCTACAAACTCGGCATGGACCCGCTCGAACTGCGGCTGAAAAACTACGCCGACCACGACTACCAGTCGGGAAAACCCTGGTCGACCCGCCGGCTGCGCGAAGCGCTGACCGAAGGGGCCGAAGCCTTCGGCTGGTCGAGGCGCAGCCATGAGCCACGTTCGATGCGCGACGGCAAAACCCTGATCGGCTGGGGCATCGGCTGCGGCACGTTCCCGGTCCTTCAGGCGCCCAGCGAGGCGATGATCCGCATCCTGCGCAACGGCCGTGTCGAGGTCGTCAGCGGTGCGATCGACATGGGGCAGGGGACCTATACGATTCTTGCCCAGACGGTGGCCGAAGTGTTCGGCATTCCCGCCGACCAGGTCGAGGTCCATCTTGGCGATTCCCGGTTGCCGGGCTCGGCGATCGCCGGCGGCTCGATGCTGGCGGGCTCCATTCTCGGCGCCGTGCACAAGGCGGCGACAGCGGCCCGCGACGAACTGATCGGACTGGCGCTCAACGACGAGAAATCGCCGCTGCGCGATACCGGCGCCAATACGCTGACTTTCAGCGGCGGCCGCGTTGCCGCTCCCCGCGACCAAGGCCCGTCGCTCACGCTTTCGGAACTGATGGCGGCGCTCGGTCGCGACGAGATCGAGATCCTGAGGAATACGCTGCCGGAAGGTGCTACCGCCCAGGAGCAGCATCAGGCCTGGACGAGCATGGTAAAGGTTCAGGGGCCGACCATGGGCGAATATTCCATGCATAGCTGGTGCGCCCATTTCGCCGAAGTGAGGGTGGATGAGGATTTTGGAACGGTGCGGGTGTCCCGCATCGTCTCGGCCTTCGATTGCGGCCGGCTCTACAATCCGCGGCTGGTCGAAAGCCAGTGGCGGGGCGGCATCATCATGGGCATCGGCCAGGCGCTCCTCGAGGAAGGTCTCGTCGACCAGCGCAACGGCCGCACCGTCAACAGCAACATGGGCGACTATCTGGTGCCGACCAATGCGGACGTGCCGCATATCGAGGTAATCTCGGTCGGCATTCCCGACTACGGCGCCTCGGCGCTGGGCGGCAAGGGCGTCGGCGAAGTCGGCATCGTCGGCGTCGCGCCGGCAATCGCCAACGCGGTCTTCCACGCGACCGGCAAACGCGTCCGGGACCTGCCGATCACGCTCGAAAAGCTGATCTGATCGATCCCGCGCATCCGGCGTCAGTCGGGTGCGCCTATTTTCGCTTCGGCGTGTTGGATGCCCCGAGGCTGCCGGCAAAACGTTCGGCCAGACGTTCCTTCCGGAAATGCTCGACCACGAAGTCGATAAAGACGCGGGTTTTTGCCGGCAGCAGCGTCTTGCTGGCGTAATAGATCGAGATCGGCCCGATATCCGCATACCAGTCGGGCAGCAGGCGGACGAGCGTACCGCTCTCCATATACGATAAGGCATCCGGCATCGCGATCATCGCAACGCCAAGGCCGAGGTTTGCTGCGTGGGCAATGGCGGCTGGGTCGTTGAGCACCATCTTTTCCCTCAGTGCCACCGGCACCTCTTCGCCGCCGGCATTTCGCATCACCCATTGTCGGATACGGCCGGTATTGGAAGAGCGCATATGGATGCCGTCGAGGTTCGAAAGGTCCGCCGGATGGGCCGGCATGAACCTGTCCTTTATGTAGGCCGGTGAAGCGACCAGAACGATGTGGGCCGGCGCCAGCACCCGGGCGACCGCGCCGGGCGTCAGCTCAAACCCGCCGCCGATCGCCGCGTCATATCCCTCGGCGATCAGATCGACCTGCCGGTTTTCGAACGTCCAGTCCGGGCGGATCAGCGGGTAACGCGCCATGAACTCCGGCAGCAGCGGCAGGATATACCCTGTTCCGAAATGCGGGCTCATGCTGACTTTCAGCACACCGGCCGGTTCTGCGCTTTCCGACGAGGCGCCGGCGATCGCGGTCTGCAGCGCCTCGACGTGGTCGCGGATCTCCGACAGAAAACGTTCGCCCGCTTCCGTCAGCGTCAGCCTTCGCGTGCTGCGCTGGAAGAGGCGGGTGCCGAGGTTCCTTTCGAGCATCGCCACGTTGCGGCTCACGGCCGCGGGTGTCAGTGCCAACCGCCTGGCCGCAGCCGAGAAACCGCCAAGTTCGGCGCTGCGCACGAAGGATTCGAGATTGGCGAGACTTTCCACGCGGCCTATTCTCAATGATTGCTTGAAGATGATTGGCTATATTACCGGCTAATCAACCGCCAATCCAGAGGTGATATTCCAGCCATCGAAACCACTGGAGTATCGCAATCATGACCATCGGTATCATCGGCGCCGGCAATATCGGCGCAGCCTTCGCCCGCACTCTTGCAAGAAACGGCGTGCGCGCCACCATCGCCAACAGCCGCGGCCCGGCCTCGCTCGAAACACTGACGGCCGAGCTGTCTCGCTGGATTTCCGCGGGCACGATCGAAGAGGCAGCAAGTGCGGACATGGTGCTGATCGCGGTTCCCTGGTCGAAGCTGCCGGCTGCCCTTGCCGGCCTGCCGGCCTGGAACGGCCGGATCGTCATCGATGCAAACAACCCGATCGAAGCGCCGCTGTTCAAGCCGGCTGAACTCAATGGCCGCCTTTCCAGCGAGATCGTCGCGGACCTCGTGCCGGGCGCCCGAGTTGTTAAGGCCTTCAACCATCTGCTGGCAAAACTGCTCGAGGCTGATCCTTCTTCCGAAGGCGGCAAGCGTGTGCTGTTTTATTCCGGTGACGATGCGGCCTCGAAGTCGGAGGTCGGCGGGCTGATCGACAAGCTCGGTTTCTTCGGCATCGATCTCGGGCCGCTTGCGGTAGGCGCCAAGCTGGCGCAGTTCCCCGGTGGCCCGCTGCCGGCGCTCAACCTCGTCCAGTTCGGTTAGTCGTCCGAATAACGCTCCTCGGACCAGGGGTCGCCGCGCATATGGTAGCCGTTCTTTTCCCAGAAGCCGGCTTGGTCGCGGTCGAGGAACTCGATGCGGTTGAGCCATTTGGCGCTCTTCCAGAAATAGAGGTGCGGCACCACCAGCCGCACCGGCCCGCCATGTTCCTCGGTGAGCGGCTTGCCTTCCCACTCAGTGACGATGATCGCGTCCGGCGAGGCGAAATCCGAGAGAAGCAGGTTGGTGGTATAGCCGTCATAGCTGGTCAGCATGACGGCAACCGCCTCCTCTTGCGGATCGACGAGATCGAGAAAGTCGTGTGTCGAAACGCCTTTCCAGTTGTTGTCGTAGCGCGACCAGGTGGTCACGCAATGGATGTCGGAGCGCATCTCTGTCTGCGGCAGAGCCTGGAAGGCCGCCCAGTCCAAGGTCCTGCGGTTGTTGACGAGGCCGCGCACGTCGAGTTTCCAGCGCTCGGGCGAGACCTGCGGCTGCTGGCCGAGATCGAGGACCGGCCAGTTCTTGACCAGGTGCTGGCCGGGCGGTAGGCGGTCGGTTTCCGGCCTGGCGATCCGGCCGGTCAGGAACTTGCCTTGCTCCGCCCATTTCCGCTTGGTGATGGTGAGCTTCGAATCCTTGGGCTCAATCTCGTCGGCCATATCCGGTTCTCCTTGCGTCGCCCGATAATCTGATAAACAAGAAAGGCAATCAATTGCCCATCTTGGCAATTGCCTGTTCGGAAAATCCTGTTCTCGGAAGATCATGCCTGCCTTCAATCCGCTTATCGAAAAGCTCAGCCCTCCACCCGTTCCCTCCGTCGCCGCCTGGGGGCGTGCCTATGACGGGTCCCGGGGTCCGCTGATCGATCTCTCTCAGGCCGTACCGGGTTATCCGGCCCATCCGGACATGCTGAAACTGCTCGGCGAGACCGGCTCTTCAAAAGCCTTTACCGGATATGGGCCGATCGAAGGCGAGGCGGAACTTCGGACAGCCTATGCCGCGCATGTCTCGGAAGTTTATGGCGCGAGTATCGGGCTCAGGAACATCCACATCACGTCGGGCTGCAACCAGGCCTTCGTCTGCGCGGCGATGACCGTCGCCGGTCCGGGCAATACTGTGCTGATGACCGAGCCCTTCTATTTTAACCACGAAACGACGTTGGCGATGATGGGCATCAAGACCGCTTTCGTCGCCTGCGATGCAGCGAACGGTTTCCTGCCGGATCTCGTCGGGCTCGAAGCGGCGATCACCGGCGACGTCAAGGCACTGGCGCTTGTATCGCCCAACAACCCCACCGGCGCGATCTATCCGCCATCGTTGCTCGAAGCGATCTTCAGGCTCTGCCGGAACAAGGGCATCTGGCTGATCCTCGACGAGACCTATCGCGACTTTCTGCCTGCCGCCGACCAGGCGCCGCATGTTCTCTTCAGCCTCGAAAGTTGGCAGGACACGCTGATCAGCCTCTACAGTTTTTCGAAATCCTTCTGCATCCCCGGCCACCGGCTCGGGGCGATCACCGCGGGTCCGGTCGCGGTCGAACAGATCGCCAAGATCATGGACAATCTGCAGATCTGCGCGCCGCGGGCGGCCCAGGCTGCCGTCGCCAAGGCGCTGCCGCTGCTTGCCGACTGGCGCGAGGATAACCGCCAGGAGATCGGCCGCCGCGCCGATGCCTTGAAGGCGGTGATGCGCTCCGTCAACGACTGGAAGCTCGACGCGATCGGCGCCTATTTCGCCTTCGTGCGGCATCCCTTTCCGGGCAGGAGCTCCGCGGAAGTGGCGGAAAAGCTTGCGAAGCAGGCCGGCATTATCTGCATTCCTGGCGCCTATTTCGGCGAGAGTCAGCAGGATTACCTGCGCTTCGCCTTCGCCAATGCGGATGTGCCGACGATCGGGCTATTGCGAGAACGTTTGCAGAACTTTTCCCTATCGTGAGCCCGGGCGTCCGTATATAAGCGGATCATGGTTCAAAGAGCAGGCAGCGCCGATCTCCCGCTTCATGGCGGCCGGGTTCCCCGGTGGCTCGGTGAGCGCATGACCAAGCTCGGTGCCGTGATCACTCAGGCGATCGTCATCGAATATGGCCGCGACGAACTGCTTCGGCGGCTGGCGCATCCCTTCTGGTTCCAGTCCTTCGGTTGCGTTATGGGCATGGACTGGCATTCTTCCGGCATTACCACCAGCGTTCTCGGCGCACTCAAGCGCGGGCTGACGCCGATGGCCGGCGAGCTCGGCGTCCATGTCTGCGGCGGCCGCGGCCAGAGCTCCCGCAAGACGCCGGACGAATTGATCGCCGTCGGCAACCGCGTCGGCATCGATGGCAGTGGCCTTGCGACGACCAGCCGACTGGTCGCCAAGGTCGACAGCGCCGCGGTGCAGGACGGTTTTGATCTCTATCTTCATGGTTTCATCGTCACCGACGACGGCAAATGGGTAGTGGTGCAGCAGGGCATGAACGGCGACAAGCGCCAGGCGCGGCGTTACCACTGGATCTCGGAGGGTTTGAAGAGCTTCGTCGATTCTCCGCATGCGGCCATCGAAGGCCGCGGGCAGGGCGAGATCGTCAATCTCGCCGACCACCGTGCCGAAGCCTCCCGAAAGGGCCAGCTCGATCTGCTCGCGACGCTCGGGCCGGACCGGATCGTCCGCAAGGTGATCGCCATCGAGCCGGCGCGCAAGGTGAAGGAACCGGCGCAGCCGATGCTGCCGCATCTGGTCATGCCGGCGCATCACGATGTCCGCGAGGAGGACGTCAACATGAGGCGGCTGCATGGCACGCTGGCGGCGGCGGCCGATCGCGGCCCGGAGGATTTCGAGAACCTGCTGCTGATGCCGGGCGTCGGCGCGCGGACGGTCAAGGCGCTCGCAATGGTCGCCGAGGTGGTGCATGGCACGCCCTGCCGGTTTTCCGATCCGGCGCGCTTCTCGCTCGCCCATGGCGGCAAGGACCGGCATCCGTTTCCGGTGCCGCTGAAGGTTTATGACGAGACGATCAAGGTGATGAAGTCCGCCGTCGGCAAGGCCCGGCTCGGCCGCGAGGAGGAGCTGCAGGCGCTGAAGCGGCTCGACGACCAGGCCCGCCAGATGGAACGGTATGTGACAGGCCCGGACCTCAACGAGATCGTCGCTGGCGAATTCCGCCAGTCGCACGAATGGGGCGGCCGCAGCGTCTTCGGCTGGGAGCCGCCATCGGAGGAGACTAAGAAGTGTCGGGACAAAGGAATTTAGTGGTTAAGGGGCAGACGCAAACCGCGTCGTATTCTTATCGGAAGTGCTCCGGTAAGGGCAACTTTGTGCCGTTGCAGTCGGTACGCAAGCGATCGTCCCAAGAGATCAGGTCTTTTTAACGCGCGCCATTTCAGCTCGCATCCGGCTGGAGTCCCCCCAAGTGGACAACCAGATCATGCTCTCGGTAAGGCCCCCCACGATTGGCATGAGCAGTGCGTGACGCAGACCACGCCTTCTCTGGTTATCTTCCGCCTTCCGAAGGTGCGCCAATTCTTGCTCTTGAATCGACGCGATGAGGGCATGAAGCGACGGATCCTTGGTCAGAAGGAAAGCCAATTGGTCTTCCAGATGGCGGTGGACCGTACTTTCGACCGCCTCGGTGCAGATCCAGACCATAGTCCTTCCGCCGAGTGCTGTCAGGAAGCCGAGCACATAACCGCCGAGGCTCCAGAGCGACATCACACGGCAAGGTTTGGCGCTCCTAGCGGGCATTGCGTCATGAAACAGGGTGCAATGCTCGATCTCATCTTCGCGCATTTCTTGAAGCGCTGGCACGATATCCGGGAACAATTGTCGGGCCACCAAAATCTGGGCGCCGTAAATTCGAATGGCTCCAAACTCGCCAGCATGGTTGACCTTGAGAATGCGGCGGATGGTTACAGCCGGGTCGGGAGCGTTCAACTTGTTCAACGGATTGATCATTACCCTTACTGCGCCCCGGTTGTCTTGGGGCAGTAAGGACCTGCCACCGCTGTCGTCAAGGGGTCAAGGGAATCGAGTGCCGGTCTGATACTCGTAATTGCTTACAGAGTATCCCGCCTGGAAAGTGCCGCAGCCCTCACGCCATCGGGTTTGTCGCGCGGTCTCTGCCAGTGGATGCGATGCGGCCGGCGAGGTCGGCGATACGGTGCATGGCGGTTGCAACCGCATCGTCCGGGACCGTCAGCGAGATGCGCAGGAAGCCTGCGGCCTGGGCGCCGAAGGAGGTGCCGGGCATGACGGCCACTTTTTTCTCGCGCAGCAGTTCCCAGGCGAATTCCTCGCCGTTGAGGCCGGTGGCGGTCACGTCGAGCAGGACAAACATGCCCCCTTCCGGCGGCATCGGCTTGACGAGATTGCTGCCGGCAAAGGCCTTTTCGACGATGGTGGCACGGCGGCGATAATTTTCCCGCATCACGTCGGCGGTGTCGAAATGCTGCGACAGCGCCATGGCGGTCATGTCGGAGATGAAGGGCTGCACGCCGAACAGCATGGTTTCGGACACCGGCAGCAGTCTTTCACAGAACTCTTCGGGGCCGGCGGCCCAGCCGCTGCGGAAGCCGGGGGCAGCATGGGATTTCGAGATCGACGAGACCGCGATGGTACGTTCGGCCAGTGCCGGAATGTCGAAGGGCGAGGCGAAGGGCGTGCCTTCGAAGATCAACTGCTCATAGACCTCGTCCGAAACGATCCAGAGGTCATGCTTGCGGCAGACGTCGCCGATGGCGGCGATTTCCGCGGCAGTCAGCACCGCGCCGGTCGGGTTGTGCGGCGTGTTGAGAAGGAGCACGCGGGCCTCCGGCGTGATCGCCCGTTCGAGGTCCTCGGCCTGCAGGTGGAATTTCTTTTCCGGACGCAGCGGCACGGGGATCATGTGCGCGCCGGTGGACTGGATGACACCTTCATAGGTGGCATAGAGCGGATCGCCGACGAGCACGCCGTCGCCGGCTTCGACGAGACCGGTCATGACGGCATAGAGAGCGGTCTGGGTGCCGGGGAAACAGAGAAAATTGCGCTCCGTGACACCTGGCCGGCGTTTCGAATACTTTTCCACCAGCGCCTTCAGCACCGGCGGCTCGCCGCGGCCATTGGAATACCGGGTGCGGCCGGCATACATGGCGCGCGCCGCCTCATCGAGCAGGGCCTTGTCCGGCTTGACGTCCGGCTCGCCGATGGTGAGTTCGATGATGTCCTCGCCCGATGCCTGCATGCGGCGGGCGGTCAGGTGGAGTGCCCAGCGGCCGGAGCCGAGATGGGCGAGGCGGTCGGTGATCGAGGCATAACGCATCGGTGGTTCCTTTTCTTATCGTTGTTCGGCTGAAAGCTCGCCGGGCTGCAGGCGCAGCAGCGCTTCCACGGAGACCAGGGCATTTTCTGCGAGTTCGTGTTCCGCAAACGTATCGGCTGCAAGCGTTCCCTCCAGCCAGAGGCCGTCGACGAGCGCGTTGACCCCGATCGCATAGGTGCGGCATTGGGCGGGGCTCAGAGCCCGCTTCTCCTCGACGAAGAAGGCGGACAGCAAGGTTTCCAGCGCCGCAAGGAAAGAGAGATAGTTTTCGCGGTGGATGGCGGCGAAACTCTGATCGATCTGGATATGGCTGATAAATGCGGCCCAGAGCGACAGCGTGCGCGGGTCGGTGACCGGCGGCGTCACGTTGGCGACGATGAAGCGGCGCAGGCGCGAACGCGCCGTCTCGCCCTCGATCGCGGCAGCAACCGCCGCCTCGGTCATGCCGGCCATCACCTTGCGATAGGCCGCCTGCAGCATCTGGTCCTTGCTGCTGAAATAGTGCCGGATCAGCCCGCCGGTGACGCCGGCGCGCATGGCGATCTGACGGACCGTCGCGCCCTGGATGCCGAACTCGGCAATGCAATCGAGCGTCGCGGCAATCAGGTCCTCGCGCCGCTCGGCCTCGCTTGCCCTATGGTAGGTGCGGCGGTTCACGGGGGGCATCTCCTGAGGAACGGGCAGGCCGTTCTTCGCACGGCGTCAGGGCTTATTATACGCTCGAATAATTCGCGCAAGCAAATTCCTTGAGCGTCCGCCGCATCTGCGTCGTATGGTCGGCCAAAATACGTCGCAAATTGTAACTTTCTATCAGTTTTTGGGGGTCGTTATTAAGAGATCCTACACCTTAGCCTTCACAATATGGAACCGATACACCCGATGCTGGGTGGTGACCGCGGCGGATTGGGGGATCATAATGTCGTCGGCTGAAGAAAAACGCGAACTGCAAAAGCGCCTGGATTTCATCGGTCTGGATCAGGAAGCGCGAGCGACGCTTCGTCGTCTTGCGCCGATCATCAATGCCGGTCTTTCGGCAGCTCTCGGCACGCTTTACAAGAAGATCCAGTCGACACCCGACACCGCCAAGTTCTTCGCCAGTCAGGCTCACACGGAGAGCGCCAAGAAGCGCCAGATGAGCCATTGGAACGTTGTCGGCGAAGCCAAATACGACGAGCGTTATGTGGAAAGTGTGCGGGCCGTCGGCGCCGCGCATGCCCATTCTGGCCTCGATCCGCGCTGGTATATCGGCAGTCAGGCGCTGGTCGTGGAAAGCCTCATCCACAAGGTGATGGCCGAGAACTGGCCGTCCCGTTTCGGGCGCGGCAAATCCGAAAAGCTCGCCAAGGACGTCGCGACGCTGGTCAAGGCGGCGATGCTCGACCTGGACTATTCGATCTCCGCCTATCTGGAGATACAGGCAGAACAGCGCCGCCACGCCGAGGAGGCGAAGCTCGCCGCCGACGAGGAGCAGGAAGTTGCGCTCGAGGCTCTGGACGACGTGCTGAAGGGCCTTGCCGCAGGCGATCTGGAGAGCCGGCTTTCCACCGCTCTTCCTGAAAACTTCGTCAAGATGGCGGAAGGCTATAACGGCAGTGCCGAGAGGCTGCGCGGCACATTGGCGACCGTGCGCCATGCCGGCGAGGAAATCCTCGTCAGCACCAACGGTATCTCCCAGGCCTCGAAGGATCTTGCCCGGCGGACGGAGGAACAGGCCCAGGGCCTGGAGGAGAGTTCCGCGACACTGCACCAGCTCACCCACAGCGTTTCCGGCACCGCCGAAGGCGCCAGCAAGGCGGCCGGGGCCGTCGATGTAGCGCTTTCGGAAGCACGGGCCTCGGGACCGGTCGTCAAACAGGCGGTCGCGGCGATGGGCGAGATCGAACGGTCGTCCGACGAGATCTCCAAGATCATCGGCGTCATCGACGAGATCGCCTTCCAGACCAATCTTCTGGCGCTCAACGCGGGCGTCGAGGCGGCGCGTGCCGGCGAAGCCGGTCGCGGTTTCGCTGTCGTGGCGCAGGAAGTGCGGGCGCTGGCGCAGCGATGCGCCGATGCCGCCAAGGAGATCAAGGATCTGATCTCCGACAGTTCACGCCAGGTGCAGGCGGGCGTCGACCTCGTCAATAATGCCGGTGCGGCGCTCAGCCAGATCACCACGCGCATCGACGACATCAACACCATCGTCAAGACGATCGCCACCGAGGCGGCGCATCAGTCGATAGGCCTGCATGAGGTCAACGGGGCTCTGAGCCGGATGGATTCGCTCACCCAGGAAAATTCGGCCATGGTGCTGGAGACGTCGAAACAGACGTCGGACCTGCGCGATGCGGTGGAACGGCTGGTGACGGCGTTACGCGGCTTCAAGACCCGCAGTGCGGAACGGCTCGCCCGCGATCGCCAGAAGCGGGAAGAGATGCCCGGCCGTCGCCTCGTCGCCTGAGATCAACGCCTTCCGCCTGCAAGCCGGATGGCTTCCGGCCTACCGCGCAGGATCAGCATCGAGGCGGCGCCGAAGATCGGCCCGACCGCCAGCAAGACGAACGTCCACCGCCACCCGCCCAGCAGTGCGGCCAGATGCGGCATCAGCCAGATCATGAAAATGGTCAGCGCGAACCCCATGCCCATCTGCAGCGACAGTGCCGTGCCGATGTAATTGCGGTCGGCAAGTTCGGTCACCGCGGCGGAGAACTGCGCCGAATCTCCGATGATCGAAATCCCCCAGACGATTACCACCAGCGCCAGCAGCCAGAAGGGGCCGTCGAAGACGAAGCCGATGGTCAGGGCGCAGGCGCCGGAGACGATCATCAGGCCGGCGGTGGTGGCGGTACGGCCAAAACGGTCCGAGAGCACGCCGCCGGCGAAACAGCCGAACACGCCCGATGCGACCGCGATGAAGGTGAGCAGCGAGGCTTCGCTGCTGATGCCGGTTCCACCCTTGTCGAGGGCGGCGGTCAGATAGGCGAGCAGCCAGGCCCACATGGCGTAGAGTTCCCACATGTGGCCGAGATAACCGCCGTTGACGAGCAGCAGGTTGCGGTCCTTCAGCACCCGACCGATCTGGCGCGGATCGAACAGAGCCTTTCCGAACGGGTATGGGCCTTCACGGGTGAAAAGGAGGAGAACGACGGCGCCAACCAGCGTCGCACCGCTCGATGAGAGGACGACATTGTGCCAGTCGACCGCCGACGACATGCCGCGGAAGAGATGCGGCAGCGACGAGCCGGCGGTGATCGCACCGATGACGCCGGCAAGTGCGAGGCCACGGCCCGAGATGAACCAGGTCGAGACGAGTTTCAGTGCCGGTGGATAGACGCCCGCGAGTGCAAAGCCGGTCAGCATACGGCAGAGGATGGCGCCGGCCGGGCCGGGTTCCACAGCCAAGGCGGCGTTGGAGAGCGCGGCGAGCAGGGCTGAGGCCGCCATCAGCCGGTTCATGCGGATGAGGTCCGGCAGGTTGAACAGGCTTGCCGCCAGCGCGCCGATCACGAAGCCGATCTGCACGCCGTTGGTGAGCCAGGCGGCGGCACTTTCGGACAGCGACCAGGCGCGTTTCAGCTCCGGCGCGATGGCGTTTGCCGAAAACCAGCAGGAGAAGGAGAGCACGACGGCGAGGCACAACAGCGCCAGCATCGACCAGCGGCCTTCGGCTGGCGTTTCCAGGGTCGTCGCGGTGCTCATCGGTTTATCCCATGGTGCGATATCTGGCGGCGATATGCCTGTCGGGCAGGCGCGGCGCCCCGAACAGCTTTTCACGGAACGGGCCTTCGCGATAGCCGGTCTTGTAGAGACCGCGTTCCTGCAGGATCGGGATCACAAGCTCGATGATATCGTCGAAACATTCCGGCACAACGGTGCGCGACAGGTTGAAACCGTCGACGCCGGCCTCATCCATCCAGACGACGAGGTTGTCGGCGATCTGTTCGGCGGAACCGATCATCGGCGCCTGGCGGCTGCCGAGCACCATCTGTTCGAGCAGCTTGCGCTTGGTCCATTGAGGTCCGGCGGTGCGGGTCATAGCCTCGACATTCGAGACGATCGCAGAGCTCTTGCCGGTCTCGATCGGTTCGTCGAGATCATATTTTGCAAAGTCGATGCCGAGCGAGCCGGCCGCATGCACGAGCGCTCCTTCGGAGCTCGCATAGGCGCGATAATCCTCGAACTTTTCGCGCGCCTCCTTTTCGGTTCGGGCGGTAACGATCGTGGCGCCGACGAAGACTTTGACGTCCTCGGCGTTGCGGCCGTATTCGACGGCGCGAGCCCTGATGTCGTCGACGATGCCCTTGACGCCTTCGGTCTTCTGGCCGTTGACGAAGACGCATTCGGCATGGGTGGCGGCGAACTGCCGGCCGCGGGTCGAGGAACCGGCCTGGTAGAGGACCGGCGTGCGCTGCGGCGAAGGTTCGCAGAGATGGATCGCCTCGATGCCATATTGCTTGCCGCGGTGATGGACCTTGTGGACCTTGGCCGGGTCTGCATAGACGTGATTTGCCCGATCGAAGACCACGGCGTCGTCTTCCCAGCTCGCCTCCCAGAGCCGGTACATGATCTCCATGTATTCGTCGGCGAGGTCGTAGCGGTCGTCATGGGCGGCCATGCCGTCGAGGCCGATCGCCTTCGCGGCACTGTCGAGGTAACCGGTGACGATGTTCCAGCCGATCCGACCGCCCGTCAGATGATCGAGCGTCGACATGCGGCGTGCGAAGACGAAAGGCGGTTCGTGGGTCAAGTTGGCGGTAACGCCAAATGAGAGATGTTCGGTGACGGCAGCCATGGCCGGCACCAGCAGCAGCGGATCGTTGACCGGCACCTGTACCGCACCCCTCAGCGCCGCCGCATTGCTGCCGCCGAAGACGTCGTTGACGCCGAGAACGTCGGCGAGGAATATGCCGTCGAACAGGCCGGCCTCCAGCCTTTTCGCATAGTCCGTCCAGTAGCGCAGTTGCGCATAACGGTGCGACTGGTCCCGTGGATGCGCCCAGAGCCCCTGCTGGATGTGGCCGACGCAGTTCATGTCGAAGGCGTTGAACCGGATTTCGCGTGTCACGATCTTCCCTTTAAATTCCTCATTGCCGATAATGCTTGTCTCTTATAAGATTTTTTCGTCCACTATAGAAGACGATTATTGAAAGGCAAGCCGCTTGCAGCAGATGGAGAACGACCCGGTCCAGGCGATCGCCATGCGGCTGAAGATCGAGCGGGAAGCGCGGGGCTGGTCCCTGGCCGAGCTTGCCGAACGCTCGGGCGTTTCCAAGGCGATGATCAGCAAGATTGAGCGCAACGAGGCGAGCCCGACGGCGACAGTGCTCGGCCGACTCTCGGGCGCTTTCGGTCTGCCGCTCTCAGTTCTGCTGGCGCTTGCCGAGCGGGCGCAGGAGCGCGTCGCGCTGCAGGCGGAACAGCCGGTCTGGACCGATCCGGAAACGGGTTACACCCGCCGCGCGGTCTCTCCGGCGAATTCCCCGTTGGAGCTTCTGGATGTATCGCTGCCATCAGGCGTGCGCGTGCCTTATCCGGCATCCGCCTTCGCCTTCCAGCACCAGCAGATCTGGGTACTTTCGGGCCGGCTCGATTTCCAGGAGGGGACGGTGATGCATCATCTCACCGAAGGTGATTGCCTTCTGCTCGGCCCGCCTGCCGATTGCGTCTTCTTCAATCCGGGCAAGGAACCGGCACGTTATGTGGTGGCGCTGACCCGGCGTTAGGCGCCGAGCCAGAATTTGATGATCAGGCCGACAGTGCCGACCGTTACCACTCCGGCCACCCAGAGGCCGACGAACCAGGCGAGTCGCCTGAAGGTTTCGCCGCCGGCCATCAGTGATAACCCTCTTCCGGATCGACCTTGCCGCGGAAGACCCAATAGGCATAGCTCGTATAGGCAAGGATCAGCGGCACCAGGATCAGCGCGCCGACCAGCAGGAAGCCGAGGCTCTCGTCGGGCGCCGCGGCGTCCCAGATCGTCACGGATGTCGGCACGATATAGGGATAGAAGCTGATGCCGATGCCTGCGTAGCCAAGTATGAAAAGCCCGAGCGCGGCAAGGAAAGGCCGGCTGTCGCGGTTGTTTTTCAGGCCCGTAAGCAGAAGCCAGAAACAGCCGAGGACAAGCAGCGGCACGATGACGCTGAAGATCGCCGTCGGCCAGGAGAACCAGCGTTTCAGATAGAGCGGTTCGAGAAAGGGCGTCCAGAGACTGAAGATCGCCATGGCGGCGAGTGTCGCGAGCGCTGCGATATAGGAAAGGCTGCGGGCCTTGTCGCGAAGGTCGCCCGTCGTTTTCATCACCAGCCAGGTCGAGCCGAGCAGCGCGTAACCAATGACGACAGCAAGGCCGGTGGCGATCGAAAACGGGGTCAGCCAGTCCCACCAGCCGCCGGAATAGGCGCGATTTGCAACCGGAATGCCTTGCACTAGCGCGCCAAGCGCGACCCCTTGCGCCAGCGCCGCCATGAACGAGCCGCCGGCAAAGGCCCAGTTCCAGAGATATTGCGCCCGGCCGGTGCGCCAGCGGTATTCGAAGGCGACGCCTCGAAAGATCAGCCCGAGCAGCATGGCGATGATAGGTGCGTAGAGTGCCGGCAGGATCGTCGCATAGGCGAGCGGAAAAACCGCCATCAGCCCGCCGCCGCCGAGGACAAGCCAGGTCTCGTTGCCGTCCCAGACCGGTGCGACGCTGTTCATCATCACGTCGCGATGGCGCTTTTCCGGAAACAGCGGGAAGAGGATGCCGACGCCGAGGTCGAACCCGTCGAGGATGACATAGGCAAGCACCGCAAAGGCGATGATGGCCGCCCAGATGAAGGGAAGGTCAATGACCATGACGGGTTCCTGCCTGAAGTGCCGGGGTTTGCGGGCCGGGATTGATGCCGGCGGTTCGGATCGGGCCTTCGCCGAGGTCGCCGCTCGGATCGCGCGGCAGGCGGGACATCAGCCGCAGAATGTAGAAGGTGCCGGCGCCGAAGACGAGGAAATAGACGATGATGAAGGCGATCAGCGAGGAGCCCACGGCCGCCGCCGCGATCGGCGAGACGGAATTGGCGGTCAGCAGGTGGCCATAGACGGTATAGGGCTGGCGGCCGACCTCGGTTGTCACCCAGCCGGCGAGCACAGCGACGAAACCGGCCGGCCCCATCACCATCGCGGCGCGGTGCAGCCACTCGGTCGTGTAGAGGCTGCCCTTCCATCGACAGTACAGGCTCCAGAGGCCGAGGCCTAGCATCGCAAAGCCGAGACCCACCATGATGCGGAAGGACCAGAACACGATTGGTACCGGCGGCTGCAATTCGCGCGGTACGGTATCGAGGCCCTTGAGCGGCGCATCGAGGCTGTGTTTCAGGATGAGGCTCGAGAGCTTCGGGATCTCGATTGCATAGTCGATCCGTTGCTCGGCCTGGTTCGGCAGGCCGAAGAGGATCAGCGGCGCGCCGTCCGGATGGCTCTGGTAGTGGCCTTCCATCGCCATGACCTTGACCGGCTGGTGTTCCAGCGTGTTGAGGCCGTGCTGATCACCGGCAAAGATCTGGATCGGGGCGACAATCGTCAGCATCCACATCGCCATCGAAAACATCGTGCCAGCGCGCAAGGGGGCGGTGCGGCGCAGAAGATGCAGGCCGCCGACCGCGCCGACCACAAGGGCGGTCGTCAGATAGGCGGCAAGCACCATGTGGACGAGGCGATAGGGGAAGGATGGGTTGAAGATGACTGCCCACCAGTCGGCGGGGATGAACTGACCCTTGTCGTTCATCGCAAAACCTTGCGGCGTCTGCATCCAGGAGTTGGCGGAAAGGATCCAGGTTGCCGAGATCAAGGTGCCGACCGCGACCATCAAGGTGGCGAAGAAATGCAGGCCGGGGCCGACGCGATTGCGGCCGAACAGCATGATGCCGAGGAAGCCTGCCTCCAGGAAAAATGCCGAGAGCACTTCGTAGCCCATCAGCGGGCCGATGATCGGGCCGACCTTGTCGGAGAACACGCTCCAGTTCGTGCCGAACTGATAGGACATGACGATACCGGAGACGACGCCCATGCCGAAGGCGAGCGCAAAAATCGTCTTCCAGAAGTCGAACAGCTCCAGATAGACGACCTGTTTCTTCCACAGCCAAAGACCTTCCAGCACGGCGAGATAACTCGCCAGCCCGATCGAAAACGCGGGAAAAATGATGTGGAACGAGACCGTGAAGGCGAACTGCATGCGCGCCAGCAGCGTCGCGTCGAAGGTCTCGAACATGGCGTCATCCCTTTTCTGGCGGGGGCCGGAAGCCCATCCATCTCATCGGATGACAATCGGCGGGGGGCGTCAAGAGATCAATGCGCATCAATGCCGCGCGCCCGGATGCCGCGGCCCTGCGTTGAACCGCCGCAGTGAACGAAAAGGCGCTTCCCGGTGAGGGGAAGCGCCAAGTTGGGGAGGGTACTTATGACAATGTCGGCCGCGTGGAGGTCATGCGTCCGACCCGCGGTGAACCCATGATCATGAGTTTTGTTCCCCCTTCGCTTGTTTTGACGCGGAACCTTCGGTGGCGGCCCCGGTTCGACAAGCAGGTATGGAAAGGAGAAACGCACCATGAGCAAAGCCGTCGAAACCACCGATCACAAGGAAATCCGGCAATGGATCGAGGAACGCGGCGGCCATCCGGCCCGGGTGAAGGGTGCCCGGGAAGAGGGCATTCTGCGCGTCGATTTCGGGAAGCCGGAAGAATCCCTGGAGGAAATCGCATGGGACGACTTCTTCTCGATCTTCGATGAGAACAAGCTCGTCTTCCTTTTCCAGGAAGAAACGGAAGCCGGCAAAACCAGCCGCTTTAACAAATTCGTGTCCAGCACGAAACACTGAGGCCGCGGCCAGACCGCGGTCCCGGAGCCAAGGAGGACGATCATGTCCACTTCCAAGCACTTCAAGACCCGCAAGCCGAGCGACGCCGATCTCAAGGAGGATCCAGGCATAGGCCAGTCGAAAGGGTTGAACCGCTTTACCGGCGCTGACGAGATCGCCGGCGAGAATACCGAGGAAGGCGATGTCGGCAACGACACGACCCGTTTCGGCGGCGTCGATCCCAACCAACGCGGCCGGGCGAACAAATGACCTCTCAAGGAGGATAGACCATGCGAGGCAATAAAACTCATCAGCAACAACGTAACGTCATCGAAAAGCGGGAAAATACCGCCAATGCGCCCAAGGATTTCGATCCCGGCCCCGACCTGCGACGGAGCGAAGCGGCCAAGGATGCATTCCGTCGCGGCGATAACCTGGACATGCGGGCTGCGGAAGTTTCCCTCCATGACGATCCGTCGATCATTCGCGGCCGCAACCAGGAAAGCGAACACCACAAGGGCAAGGGCTCCTGACTCTTTTGGAGAGCACGGAACCCAAACCCCATCCTCACGGTTGTCGGACGTCCGGCTGGTGATATGTTACAGTCGGGCTGGCAGAAGAACCAAGTGCGGTGGCAGATGTCACCGCACCATCCTGGGAGGATGACATGTTCGGTCTAAGCCCAACCTTTGTCGATCGCGAGGATGCCGGAAGGCAATTGGCGGAAGCCATGCAGGCGGCGATGCCGCCCGATCCGATCCTGATGGCGCTGCCGCGTGGCGGCGTACCCGTGGCCTTCGAAGTCGCCCAGCGGCTCGGCCTGCCGCTCGATCTCCTCATCGTCCGCAAGATCGGCGCGCCCGGTCATCCCGAATACGGCATCGGCGCTGTCGTCGATGGGCGGGAGCCGCACGTGATCGTCGACGAAGACGCCGCCCGCCGGTTCCACGTGCCGCCAGGCTATCTCGCAGCCGAGCGCGAACACCAACTTGCCGAAATCGAACGGCGCCACCGAATGTATTTCGGGGAGGATGAGCCGAGCGAGCATGATCACACCGGACGCGACGTCATTCTCGTCGATGACGGGATTGCGAACGGCGTCTCGATCCGCGCTGGCATCCATGCGCTGAAGGACATGGGGGTTGCATCGATCCGGATTGCGGTGCCGGTCGCGCCGCGTCTATTGCTGGAAGCCCTGCAGGAAGAGGTGGACGACATCGTCTGCCTGTCGGCTCCGGACCGCCTGGAAGCAGTCAGCCTGCACTACGGCGACTTCAGGGAGACGACCGACCAGGACGTGGTGCGCCTTCTGAAGGAGGCTCACCGGCTCAGCCGCACCCTGAGCCATTGAGGATCAGAGCTCGACAGTGACCAGAAGCGGCAGATGATCGGAGGCCCGGCGGGAAAGCGGGGTCGACACGACCTGCGTGGCGATGGGCGTGACTTCGCTGGAGACGAAGACGTGGTCTATCCTCAGGAGCGGCAGACGCGATGGGAAAGTGGGCTTGGGCCGTCCCCCGCTCACAAGCGGCGCGTCCGCCATCTGGCGGGCGACGGCCTTGTAGGTCGCAGTCACGGGAGTTGCGTTGAAATCGCCGATCAGGATCTTCGGCTTGCCCTGGCAATCCGGGGCCCCCATCCAGGACGGCCCGAGGATCTCGCCGATCTGGCGCATCCGGTCGCCGCCCAGCAGGCCGAGATGGGTGTTGAAGACCTGCAGCTTCTGTTCTCCGACGTCTATTTCCACCCAGACGGCGCCGCGCTGCTCGCCATGCGAGGGCAGGCCGGCACCCTTGACCATTCTTGCCGGAAGGGCCGTCAGGATCGCATCGCCATAACGCTCTTCGGCGACGTTGAGTGCAGCGTGGAAATGGAATTCCATCCGTAGAAGAGACGCAATCGTATGCGCCTGGTCTATCCCGCCGGTACGGCTGCGGCCGACATCCAGTTCCTGCAATCCGATGATATCCGGTTCCAGGGCTGCGATGACCTCGGCCACCCGGGCGGGGTCGAGCCGGCGATCGGTACCGATGCAGCTATGCACATTATAGCTCAGGATTTTCAGGCGATGCCTTGTCTTCAAAGGCTGGGCCGGGGCGCGGCCGGCCTCGGCTGGCAATATCTGATCCGTCATGGCGCTGGGAACACCTCGGGCCCGGTTTCGTTCCCATTGTTATACAGCCGTTTACGAGAGGGACCATGATCGCCAGACGCCATCTGCTCAAGTTTCTGCTCGGCGTTGCGATCTGCCTGGCGGCCTTCCTCGTCTATCGCAGTCTCGGTCGCTACACGGTCGACGAGATCGAGGAATCGGTCCGGTCGATCGCCGGTTTGCGGCTGGCGACTGCCTTCTTTTTCGTCATCCTTTCCTATCTTTGCCTCGGCGGGTTCGATGCGCTTGCCGTGCGGTATGCGGGCAAGCCGCTTCTCTTGCGCCAGACCTCGCTCGCGTCCTTCACGGCTCTGTCGATCGGTCACAATGTCGGGCTTTCCGCGCTCAGCAGCGGTGCCGTGCGCTACCGGTTCTACACGCGCTGGGGTCTGACCGGCGAGGATATCGCCAAGGTCATCGTGTTCTGCGGAGTGACCGTCGGCCTCGGCCTTGGAACGCTGGCCGGACTGGCGCTGCTGCTGCAGCCCGGTGACGCGGCGGACCTGCTCGGCCTCGACCGACCGGCGCGGCTGGCGACCGGTCTTCTCTGCCTGGCGGGTCCTGCCGCCTATCTGCTGATCTGCGCCCTCGTGCGCCGTCCTCTTGTCGTGCGCAGCTGGCGTTTCGAACCGCCGGCGATACAGCTCGCCCTCGGCCAGATCGTCATCGGCACGCTGAACTTCGCCTGCGTCACGGCGTCCATCCAGCAGCTTCTGGCGAGCTTTGCCGCCGCCGGTTACATGGATGTGGCCAGCGCCTACGTCACCGCCAACCTGGCCGCGCTGATCAGCCATGTGCCGGGCGGGCTCGGCGTGCTGGAGGCGACCATGCTGGGGATACTGCCGACATCCGCTTCGATCGGTGCACTGATTGCCTTCCGCGTGCTTTATTTTTTCGTACCGCTCACGGTCGGCGTGCCGACGCTACTCGTCACCGAGGCTTATTATCGTCATCGGGGCGGCAGGTTCCTAGAGCAGACGGTAATGTGACAGGCGGGCGAAAAGCCGCCGGAAACCGGCCTTGATTTCCGGTATCGGCCAGAAGGGCTGTTTCGGATCGATGATCCCTGTGCCGACCAGAGATTCCGTTTCGCCTTTGTCCGTATCGACGTCGTAGCTCCGCAAGCCACGCGGCTTGACGTTCAGCCGATCGACGGCCGCCAGCATGGAGCCGGTTTCCACGATGATCCGCGTTACTTCCGCCGGTTGGGCGTCGAGGTGTTCGGCGATCAGCTCGTTGCGCAGTGCTGCGATCGCCTGTCGGCCCGCCGGTCGAGAGGTTTCGATCGCAAGGTCCGCCTCCGTGTCCAGGCCTTCCGAGCGATTGTTGAGATTGGAAGAGCCGACGCGCACGAACCGGTCGTCGACGATGATCAGTTTCGAGTGAACGATGATCTCCTGCTCCCTGCCGTCGCCGTCGGAACCCACGGCATAGAAAACCCGCAGCCGTCCATAACGATCCGCGCGCTTCAGGCGGCGGATCAGCCGGTTGCGGTTGTGGCCCATCATCAGCTTTTCCAAGAAGCCGTGGGATTCGCGCGTAACGATCACGAGGATTTCGGGGCCGTCTGCTTTCCTCAACTGTCTGGCAAGCGTCCGCGCCACGCCGAAGGAGGCGAGATACTGGGTTTCGATATAGAGGTGGCTTTTGGCTGCCTTCAGCGCGTCGTGGGTCAGCCGGATCGCCTCGCGGTGGCCGCGGCGGCCCTTCCATTTCCATGCTTCGGTCAGCGCCAGACCGGTGTTGCAGTCGGTCAACGCCGGCTCCAGGTCTGCTGGCCAGGGAGGCGCGCTGTGCGTATCAAGTGGCGCAAGCGTTTCTCGGGTCGCCTTCTTCCACCGGCGGCGGGCGACATCGCCGATCAGCTTTGCCGTATCACCGGTCACGATCGCCTGCATGTCGTGGACAGGGCCATAGGCGGCTCCGTCCGGAGCCCGGCGAAGCGGGTTGACTATTGCGTGGCTGCGGTCGTCCCAGCGACGGGCGGTCAGGTCGATGCCGCCGAGGAAGGCTGTCCCGTCGTCGACCGCGACGATTTTCTGGTGATGGCTGGCGCGCAGCGGATGATCGAAGTCGAAATGCAGGAAAATGCGCGGATGATCGTTCCAGCCCATCCTGCCGAACACCTTCAGGCTCTTGCCGGAGTAGACCGGGCCCATGCCCCAGACCAGGATGCGGATTTCAAGCGAAGGTTTTTCCTCGACCATCCTGTGCAGCAGCGCGCCGAGGGTCTCTCCGTCCGGACCGCGGGGACGAAGGAGAATGTCGGGATTGAAATCCCAGCCGATGATAAAGACCGAACGTTTCGCCTGCCTCAGCACCTGATCCAGTCGGCGGTAATAATCGTCGGCATCGATCAGAAAGGCGAGTTTTTTCGCCCTCGCGCTGCGCCACGCGTTGCGGCCCGGTCGGATGATTGGGTCGAACGCGAATGACGTTTTTAGGGTCGGGAGTGATTGCGTCGTTGCGTCCACCTGCGCCACCTCGTCATAGGATGACAGATGAACGCGCGGATTTTATCCTTTGTTCCAAGGTTGAGTTCATGTGCCGACCCGGATGGGTGCAAGGTGAGGCGTTATTCGAGAACGGTCTGCTGAGCTGGATTGGGGGCAACGAAACCGTTGTTGCTATCTCCCAATACCTCCATCGCGACGATGAGCCCGAGGAGGATGAGAATTGCGGCGATCAGCAGTTTCCAAAGCCCGCCCGCCAGGTGTCTCTGGCTGTTCTCGCTCTGCATTTCTCTACGGTCTGAATGCGTATGGCTATGGATGTTCATGGTCGATCTGCCGGCGCTTTCGGCGCCGGTACCTCTTCAACTGAAAGCCAGGCTGCCGGGCGGCATATAAACTGGCGGATTGGGGTTTTCATCCGGATTGGGCAGCGGCGTCTCGTCCGGCAGCCGGTCCGGTTCCGGTTCGCCGATCGGGGGTTCCGGTTTCCAAACAGGGGCCGGCATAGGCGGCCGTTCGCTGGGTTCGCGAGGATCGGGTATCATGGAAAACTCCCTGTTACTCATTCCACAACCACCCGGCATGGCGATTGTTCCTCGCGAATTGCCCTACCGGTTGGTGGAGCCGGTGCTCGTCGGATCCGTGCCGGGAGCCGGTGCTGGTGCCGGCTTCTGCGCGGTATCGTTGGTCGCCGGAGGTGTCGGCGCCTGCGCCGTATTATCCGACGTGCCGGTGAAATAATAGCCGACAGCCATCAAGAGGAGCACTATAATAATGCCTCCGATGATCGAATTTGCCCTCGTCTCGCGTGACATGATCTCGCCTCTGTGCTGGTGAAGTTATCGCCGGACAATTCGCAGATGGGGGCAAATGTTCCAACGCATTGAAGCGAAGAGGAACTTCGGATGCTTTCGGGGGTTGAATCCTGCCATCTTGCCATTCATCCGCGTTCTGGTGGCAACCGATTTGCGAGGAGAAGCGAATGACCCATGCCCGAGACAACTTCCTCGCCTGGCTGCGTGCGGCGCATGCGATGGAGGAGCAGGCAATCATCACGCTCTCCGCTCAATCCAGGCGGATCGAAAGCTATCCTGACCTCAAGGCAAGGATTGTCCAGCATCTGCACGAGACGGAGAAGCACGCCCAGGCGCTGAAGGCGCTTCTGGATCAATTTTCCGGAACCGGCAGCGCATTGGCACTCAAGGACATGGCGGCCAAGCTGGCGGCCAAAGCACAGGGCGTCGGCGGCATGTTGACCAGTGACGAGGTGGTCAAGGGAGCAATGGCAAGTTATGCCTTCGAACACATGGAGATCGCCAGCTACAGGGTTCTGATTGCAGCGGCCGACGAACTCGATGAAATGGAAGCAAAGACCGTCTTCGAACGCATTCTGGGCGAAGAGATCGCAATGGCGAACTGGCTGGAAGCCAATCTCGATGCCATCACCCGCGTATTCCTGATGCGGGACGAGCGGGACCTGATGGCCAAGAGATAGCGTGAAGCGCTGAAGGGGAATAGTGGCCAGCCGCGGCGGTTGCGGCTGGCACGAAATATCAGGTTCTTATGGGTGCATCCGGGTCCAGATAGACCTGCAGATCTCGTGGATCGCGCACACCCTGTTGATAAAGCTGAATCATCTGCGCTGCGAGATTGTTTGCGGCAAGGCTGCCGCCGACAAGTCCGCGCTCTGCACAGATTTTGTCGAACAAGCGTTGAAGGAATGCCAATTCCGTCGGTTCGAAAGTATTGGTCAGGATTGCTGCGTTCATATTTTCAGCCTCCCAAAAGGTGGCGAAAGCGTTTCCTGTCTTCCAGTCGCCAGCGCTCTATTTCTCCTATGCCGGTGGTAGCTAAAGACTACTACTTCTCTTCCACTTTGCAAGGGCGGAAAGCCGAATAGCGCCCTCTGCTGAGGCTCAAGATCCTTTCTCAAACAGTCATGAATGTAGGCGCTTCTTCAGTCGCTGAGATGATTCGCCTCGTGATCGTGAAACTGCTCGGTCTGTACCATTTTGCTGTCCAGTCCGCGTTCCCTCGAATGCTGCGCCTTGTCGCGGTTTGACAGCACTTTGTTTTCAGGAAGAGTCCTCTTGTCGATGTCCGTCATGGCGCCGTTGCCGCTGCTTTTTCCCTGCGTTCCTGCGCCCATCCGTTTCGAACTGGCATTGGCCATGAGATCTGCCTCCTGTTTCTGTTTTGCTCATCAGGCAAAACCGCGCAGGAGAGTTTTTGATCCGCGAAAAATCGGATAGGAGGAATGTGAATGATCTCTCTTCACAGATTTTAAGATTTCAGCCCTAGGTTCCGGTCATGAGGCACGAATTCAGCTCCGCTTTTCCAGAAGCTGCCGATACGCTAAATCCTTCGGGGATGCGGATCCTCCAGCTCGTCACCCATGACAAGATGGGCGGCGTGCGGACACTCGTGCAGATGGTCGAAACCGGACTGCATGCCCGCGGTTTCGACGTGCAGACCCTGCCTCTCGATACCGGTCATGGGAGGGTCGCCACGCTTCGCAATGTTGCGCACCTCGGATGGGCCATCCTCTCCCGAAAGTACGACGCGATATTCACCTACCAGGCGGCAGCCTCAGTCTTCGGCGGATTCCTCGGCTTTCTCGGCCGTGTGCCTGTGCGCGCTGCCCATCACACCGCAGCGCCCGAGGGTATTCGCCGGCATTGGAAAGCGCTCGACTGGCTGTTCGGCTCAACGGGAATCTTCACCCATTTCGTATCCAATTCCGTATCGACCAGCGCTTCGTTCGGCAAATGGCCAGCCGCCTACCGGCGGCGTTTCATTCTGATCCCGCATGGTGTGGATCCCATTCCGCCGGCCCGTACAGCTGTCGATTGGCGGCAGCGCCTTTCCATTCCGCCGGATGCATTCGTGCTGGTCGCGACCGGCAGGCTGGTGGATCAGAAAGACCACGGCGTATTGGTGGAGGCGCTCCGGCTGCTGCCCGGAATGCACCTGATCATCGCCGGCGATGGCCCCAACCGCGGGGCGCTTGAAGACAAGGCGCGCGCCTTCGATGTGGCTGAGCGCATCCATCTGGTGGGCTCCATCGATCGGGATGAGCTCGGTGACATCCTGGGAGCCGGCAATATCTATGTGTTTCCCTCGATCTGGGAGACTTTCGGCCTTGCAGGGGTCGAGGCTTCGATGGCTGGTTTACCCGTTGTTGCGTCCGATCTCCCGGTTCTGCGCGAGGTGCTTTGCATCGGCAACGGTCATGAAAACGCATCCATGACGCGGTTCCATCCGCCCTGCGATGCGACCGGTCTTGCCGATGCGGTCAAAGACCTCGCTGCGAATTATCCGGACGCGTGGCTTCGCGGCGATTTCGCGCGATTGCATCGCGAGCATCACAGCCGGGAGCTGATGCTGGAGCGGTATACGAATTTCCTGCGCTCCGAGGCCGGCTAGCCCCGTCGCGGATAAAAACGCTGAAGCAGCGAACGGGCATCGAACAGGTTCCAGCGCAGGGCGATATAGGCGCTGGCGATGCCGATCAGCACGAAGTTGACGGCGCTTGCAGCCGGCTCCGCCGCCACGAACTGGACACCCTTACCGACGGCCACCAGAGCTATGCCGAGCGCCAGCAGCAGGCTGCCCCGCGGCAGGTCGAGAGGCATGCGCAGGTTTCCGGACGCGTAGATCAGGCAGATCAACAGCGCCGCCGCCTGCCCGAGCGTGAAGGCAATGGCGGCGCCCATTGCGGCATATGAAGGGATCAGCAGGTAGCTCAGCGTACCGGTGACCGCCAACATTGCGACGGACGCGACCAGTTCCAGGTTCGTTGTCCCGCTGAAATAAATCACCTGGCCGAAATAGTGGGATCGCATGACGAGAAGCGCATTTGCGACGAGCAGGATCGGCATGATCTGGGTGACGACCGGCAGATAGCTTGGAGCCAGCAAGACCGCAAAGACGACGTCGCCGAGCAGGATGAAGGATACCGTGCCGAAAATGACGATATAGCACTGGGTAATGAAGGCGCGCTTGAGGGTATGGCGCGCGTCCGAGCCCTTTCCCTCGGTGTGAAGGTTCTTGGCGCTTGAAATATATCCCGCGCTGATCGCCTCGGCCAGGACCAGGAAGGTCTGCTTCATGAGGTCGAGCACGGTCCCGTAAGGCGCGACAGTGCTGGTATTATAGAGGCCTGCCAGGAGCAGCCGGTCGACATTCATGGCGGCTGCGGAAGCGCCGAAGGCTATGGCAAGCGGCCATCCGTAGCGCCACATCCGCCGCACGTCGCTGCTCCGCGGCCAGACGAAGCCGGACGCCCATATGGTGCGGCTGAAATGCCGGAAAACCGGCACGGAACCCAGCGCATAACCCAGCCCTACGCCCGCCAGCAGCGCGCCGGGCGTCTCGAATTCGAGCACGGCGATAAAACCGAACAGTAGAGAGAAGACGCTGCGGGCGATGGTCGCGATGGCAACAAGCCGGACAAGAAGGTGGGCGCGGCTGATTTCGACTGCGACAAAATACAAGGTGAAGCAAACCACCAGCAAGCTGCTGCTGGCCGCGACATCGGCATGCAGTGTTCCAAACAGGTAGAAGAGGTATATGGCGCCGACCGCCGGCAGCATCACGACCCCTGAAACCAGCAGTAGCGCACCGGCGAGCCGATCGGCTTCCCTCGGGTCGTATCGTCCGAAATGCGCAAATACGATCCACTGGACGCCGAGGCTGTAGACCATCATGCAGATCGAAAATCCGATAATGTACTGGCCGTAAACGTCGGCGCTGGTCATGCGCGTGAAGATGGAAACCGACACGAGATTGATGATGGCCGAGGCCGCCCGCGAGGCTAAATACACCGAGGCATGTCTATCGCTCAATTTCGTCGCCCAATAATATGCATTTGGTCAGAATTAACCGCTAACCCTCTAGGGTAGGCCGGATCGTTGCCGGGAGTGATGCAGATCCTTCCTTAGCAGGAACAAACGCAATAATCATAGGGCATGTGATGATTATGAATAGCTCTCGGATTGTTGATCCGATCGCAGCCCGAATCTGTTTTCTCGTTCGCGGTTTCGATGGCGGCGGTGCTCAGCGTGACGCCATCCTGCTGGCGAACGAATTGCAGGCCCAGGGATTTCCGAGCGCAATCGTCACGCTTCAGAGTTCGGGTCCCTTGCGGGAGCTGATTCGCTCCGACGTGCCTGTCATCGATCTCGGCAATGGCCGCAAATTGCGCCTTGCCTTCGCGCCCGCGGCATTGAGACGGTTATTGGCCACGGGGCGCCCCAGGGCGCTGGTGTCTTCCGAGGCGGCGGCGAACGTTCTGGTGATCCTTGCCTCCCGAGGGCTTGCGAAGGAAACGCGGCCATCGATCGTCTTGCGGGAGGTGGCAAGCCCCCTGCAGGCACGAACGGGTGATCCCTACTGGCAGAACCGGCTGGCCTACAGGCTGATCCGGTTTGCCTATCCGCGCGCCGATCTCGTGCTGACGCTGACGGCGGGTGCGCGAAACGATCTCATCGACCGTTTTGGAGTGCCGGCGGCGAAGGTTGCCAATCTTGGAACCAATGCCGTTCTGACACCGCAGATGCGGCAGCGGATCGGACAACTTGGCCGCGCCCCGGAACCGGGCCACATCGTCTCGGTCGGCAGGCTCTCTCCGGAAAAAGGATACGCGACGCTGATCGAGGCCTTCGCGCAACTCAGGCGGACGCGCGCCGCGCGGCTGACGATCGTCGGAGAAGGTGATGAGCGCGGCAATCTGGAAGCCTTGATCGAAGCCAGGAACCTATCGGCGGATGTCAGCCTGCCGGGACACGATCCAGACCCGTTGTCTGTCGTGTCGCAGGCTTCGCTTTTCGTATCGTCCTCCTCGCACGAGGGGCTGGGGAACGCGCTGATCGAGGCCATGGCCTGTGGCGTACCGGTCGTCGCGACGGATGCGCCTTATGGGCCGCGCGAGATCTTGGAGGGCGGCAGGCTTGGGCGGCTGGTGCCGGTCGGCGACGCGGCCGCGCTTGCGGAGGCCATGGCCGGGACACTTGACCACCCGCTCGAAAGCGCAGTTCTCCAGGCCCGCGCAGCGGAGTTCAGCGTCGAGAAATCGGCCGAAAGGTTCATTCATCTTCTTCAGGCCGCAGGGATAGCGGGAAGTGCCATTTCTGCGGTGCCTGAGGTTGAGACAACCGTAAGTATTTGAGGTTATGTTTTCAGGCTCTGGGAGATCCGATTGCAATGGATGGGGGTAGATGAAAAAGCCGAAACTCTGGGAAATGTCCGGTTCGGAGATACTGGCAGGCGTATCCCGCAAGATCGGGCGGCACGTCTATTTTCGCCCGCACCTGTTGAAGCTGGATGCGCCTGTCGTTGCTTTCACGTTCGACGACTTTCCTGTCTCGGTCTTCGAAAATGCGGCGCCCGCTCTTGAGGATGCGGGCATGCTCGGCACGTTCTATCTCGCGAGCGGCCTGATGCAGCGCGTCGAAAACGGCCAGCTGATCGTCGATGAGGAGATGGTCGCGACGCTTTCGGACCGGGGACACGAGATCGGCGGCCATACGCATGGCCATATCAACGTCCAGAAGACGCCGCGTCGTGATCTGATGGCCGATGTCGGGCGGAATGATGAAGAGATCGCCCGGATCGTCGGCTCTGCAAGGCCGGTTTCGTTCGCTTATCCTTTCGGGATGATTTCGGTTCCATCCAAGCTGGCGCTGATGCACCACTATCCGGGCTTGCGGGGCATCAAGGTCGGCACCAATTCCGGCCTCATCGATCTCGCCCATCTGAAAGCGCAGGAACTCTATGACTGCAGCAACAACTCAGCGTCGATCGACAGGATGCTGGACGACGTCGAGCGGCGCTGCGGCTGGCTGATCTTCTATACCCACGACGTGCGTGAAGACCCGACGAATATCGGCTGTTCGCCGGCTTTCTTCTCGCAAGTGGTCGACAAGGTGCGCCGGCGCGGCATCAAGGTCGAGACCGTGATCGATACGCTGAAGCGGATTGGGGTCGCCTAACGGGTCTTATCCGTGTCCGGGCGGTCGCTCGTCAGATCCTTGTAGACGGCCCAGCAGAACGCCCAGGACGTGACGAAATATCGTCGTGCCAGGCGGCGCGGTTCGGTCGCCACGCGCCAGAGGAATTCCAGCCCAGCTTTCCGCAGGAAGACCGGAGCACGCGATTTGACGCCGGCATAGAAGTCGAGCCCGGCGCCAAAACCGAAGCCGTAGCAATCGGGAAGATCGGCGCGGTGCCTGTCCATCCAGATCTCGGACTTCGGGGCACCGATGCCGAAGAAGATATGGGTCACCCGGTTTTCCCGGAGCTTGGACACCAATTCCCGGCCAAACACCTCGTTCCGCTCGAAGGCCGGCGGTGCCGTGACGATGACGTGTTCGGAAAGGCCGAGCGCGCGCAGTTTTTCATCCAGGATAGCAGCGGTGGTTTCGCTTGAGCATAAAAGCAGGGGCCGGTGTATGCCCGGCTTCAGGCGCTCGATGATCTCGGGGAACAGATCGGCGCCGGTGATGCGGCCGGGGACGTCGAGCCCACGCAGCCGCGCATAGAGGAAGACGGGAGCTCCGTCGACAGTTGTCAGCCAGGCCTTGTCGTAGGCGGCCTTGAAGGCGGCATTCCTGTTCAGTTGCACGATGTGATCGAGGTTGGCGGTCACCAGCAGCCGTAGGCCTTCTCCGGCAGGAACCGGTTCAGTGACGATGGCATCGACGATCCTGCCGGCGTCCCAGGTGGAGAACTCGATGCCGAAGACTGAGGTTCGCCGTTGTTTTGCAGGTGCTTGCTCAGACATTTCAGGCGTACGCTGGTCCATACGCAGGCTCCGCCTTCCTGGAGGCTATGATGCGGTAGCGCGCCTGGTAGCCAAGGCCGAACATGGCAACCATCATCGTGAACCAGATCGGTCCCGACCGTGCGAGGAAGATGCTTTCGAGGCAAGCCAGAAAGATCGAGAAAAGCCAGATCCTCAAAAAAAGCCTCGTGAGCGGCGTGAAATTCTTTGCGGCGTCGATTGCCGCCAGATTTTTAAGGGGAGTAGCCAAGACCCATATCACCATCAATATCAATCCCGGTATGCCGGCGTTCATGGCGGCATCGACATAGGCATTGTGGGCATCCACCGCGCGCACGGCCCAATTCAAGGTGCGCATATCGCTGTTGACGAGGCTCTCTGCGCCCCAGAACGAGCCGAAGCCATAACCGGTGATCGGATGCTGTGCAATAGCATCCAGCGCCAGCCGCCAGATATCGGCGCGTGCCGTATAGGTGGTGTCGATACCCGTTGCCGCGACGATCTCCCGCAGCGGCGCGATGGTGGACACGCCGACGGTGGCCAGGTTGAGCAGGCCGACCCCGCCGAAGACGACGGGAATGCGGATCCAGCGCCAGCGCTCGAAGAAAATACTGAGGAGGAAGATGCCCGGCAGCATCGCGGTCGAAGTCTTGGCACCGGTCTTCAGCAGGAACAGGCAGCTTGCCGCGATCAGGAGCAGCCCGATGATCCGAGACCAGGCCGACATCAGATAGATGCCGACGAAGCAGGAGAGCGCCATGACGACGCCCGTCTCGTTCTTCTGGACGTAAATTCCCTTCCAGCGCCCCGCATGCTGGGGCTCGAGAAAATCGGTCAGCTGATGGATGGCGAGGCTCGGGAGAAACAGCACTCCGAAATAACAAAGGCCGACGATCAGCATCACGCCGCCGCCGGCCAGCCTTGCAAACTGGTTTTCGCCCTTCGGCAACATCAGAAATGCGCTGGCGCTGATGCAGACGGTGAGGGCAATCAGGACGCGCCGCACGGCCCCGAGAGGATCCACGGAAAGCGCCGCCGTCAGAAACAGCCATCCGAATACCAACGCAAGCAGCAGGCGGGGCTGGAAGATGACGCTCCGCACCCTCGGGGTCATCGCATAGACAACCACGATCAGGAACAGCATATAGGCGAGCAGCTGGCTCCAGAGAGCAGGCTTCGCGAGGGCAGGATTAAGGCTGGTGTCGACGAAAGGCGTCAGGGTGATCCAGTAGAAGCACCCGACGCAGCAAAACAGTAACGCTGCGCCAAAATTTCCAGAAGACGCAACTTCGTCCGTGTCTCTCGCCATCCATCCGCCGCCGCGTTCTCTTCGCGCGCGAATCGTAACAGAAACCGCCGAATCTCGCCAGCATCCATATCCCGGCAACGGCTGCTGCGAGGTTCGTCGAGAGCGATTGGGCGTCTGGTTTGGAGGGCCCGCGACGCGAAAGTGCGGCCGTGTGATATTCCGGGCGTTCATCATAACCGGATAAACTTCCGCCCGGTTGCTTGACCTTACCTGCGTCGAACCGGACTTTGCCCGTCATGAAGCAATCCGACGGCGCTCTTTTACAGACGACTGGAGATCTTGAATGCTGAGGATGGTGGCGCGGCTTGCCGGATCTCTGATGCTGATGGCGCTCGGGATTGCCGGTGCGCAGGCGCAGAATTTCGTGCTGAAACCATTTTCGGACGCCCGCGCGCCCGAAATCGCCGGACTGACCGCGGCCGATCAAGCCAAGGCGCTGGGGCGAGGGGTCAATTTCGGGGGAACGCTGGAGGCGCCGAGTGAGGGCGCCTGGGGAGGGCGGCTTTCCACGGAGCTGTTCGCGGCAGTCAGGGAGGGCGGGTTCCAGACCATTCGGCTGCCAGTCCGTTTCAGCAGCCATACGGCCGTCTCGGAGCCCTACAAGCTCGACGAGCCTTTCATGAAGCGCGTCGACTTTGCGATCAACAACGCACTGTCCCGGGGTCTCAATATCATCATCGACTTCCACCATTATCATGAGATGGATGGCGATCCTCTGGAGGCGGAGGAGGTCGCGATCGGTGTTGAGAAGAGCCGCGAGCGTTTCCTGTCGATCTGGGAACAGCTTGCACGGCGATATCAGAGCCTGCCCAACGACAAGGTGCTGTTTGAGATCTACAACGAACCGCACGGCAAGACGGAGGAGGTCTGGAACGATTTGCTCGCCCAGGCGCTTGCGATGATCCGCAGGACAAATCCCCACCGCTTCTTGATTGTCGATCCGGCAGAGTGGAGCACTGCCTGGGGGCTAAATAAGTTCGCAATCCCGGCCGACGACCGCCGCCTGATCGTCACCATACACAACTACGCACCGTTCAAGTTCACGATGCAGGGCGCCAGCTGGATAGAAGGATCCAGACCCTGGCTCGGAACGGCCTGCTGCGAAAAGGCGCAGATCGAGGAGATCAGGACGCCTCTCGACATGGCGGTCGAGTGGGGGAAAAAGAACGATCGCCCGATTTTCGTCGGTGAGTTCGGCTCCAATTCGCTCGCCTATTATCCCGACCGGGTGACCTATACTCGGATCATCCGGGAAGAGGTCGAGAAACGCGGCATGAGCTGGGCCTACTGGGATTTCGCGTCGCACGAATTCGGCCCCTGGGACCCCACCACCAAGTCGTGGCTGCCGGAACTGCACGAGGCGCTGGTTCCGAAGAAGTAGAAGCTTCAGGCGAATTCGCGGCCGGCTTCGCGCATATGGCCGAACAGGCCGAATGTGAGTGCCATCAGCACGCCGAAAACGGCGCCGGCGAAAGCGCCGCCGACCATCAGCAGCAGCGAGCTTGGCGGCCAGCTCTTCGATTGCGGCGGCACCGGCGGCGAAATCACGCGGACATTGCTGGTATCGATCTGCTGACGTTCGCTGATCTGGTGCGTTCGCGACAGATAGGTTTCGTAGACGGCTGCCTTGGAACGGGCATCCCTCTCAAGCTCGCGCAGGCGCACCTGGGCGTCGTTTTCGGTAAACACGGTCGAGCGCGAAGCGTCGGACTTGCGGCGCAGTTCCTGAAGAGCGTTGTTTGCCTGATCCACATCGGTCTTGGCGGACTGGAGAAGACGGGCAGCTTCCTCTGAGATCGCGCGATCGACGGAGGCAAGTTCAGACTGCAGAGCGACCAGGCGCGGGTGGCGGGCGCCATAGACGAGCGTCATCGAGCTGATCTGCTGCTGCAAGGCGCTATAGCTGGCGCGCAGGGTGACCATGGTGGCAGAGTCGAAGACAGCCGAGTTCGCAACCCGCCTGTCGGCATAGGCCGCCTGCAGCTGCTTATAGCGGGTATCGGCCTGAATCAGCCGTTGCTGGGCGTCGAGAACCTGGGTGTCGAGCGCGCCGGAAATACGGGTGCTGGTGAGTTCGCCGGCCGTCGATTGCAGGTCGTTCTGGCGCTTGAACTGCTCGACCTTCTCCTCGGCTTGCGTGACGGAGCGGCGCAGTTCGTCGAGCCGGCTGTTGAGGCCGATTGCAAGCTGGCCGGCGCTGGCCGAGGAGGATTTGAACAGTTCGCCTTCGAAGGCCGAGACGATCGCGTTCGACAGCTTGATCGACTTGTCGACGTCTCCCGTCCATACGGAAAGGACGACGACGAACGAGCCGTCGTCGCGGGTCGCGGTAACCTGCTTTTCGAGCTGCCGCAGGACGCTCAACTGCCTGTCCTCGGGCGCGGACGGCGACGAAATGAGGTTGCGCAGGCCGTCGAGCCGTCCGGGGCGGTTGAATTCCGGGTCTTCGGTGAGGTTGAGATCGTTGATGACCTTGGTCAGCACGTTGCGAGACGTCAGCACCCGCAATTTGCTCTCGACCTCCAGAAGCTGGGAGTCCCGCTGCGGGTTGGCGGAGAAGACATCGTCGGAAACGACGTTGAGGTTGGAAGGATCGATGATGATCTCGGTGCTGACCGTATAGCGCGGCGAGGCAATGGCGGCGTAAAGCAGCGCGAGCACGGCGCCGAGGATCGCGGCGGCAATGATCCGCAGAAAGCCCTTGCGTAGCCAGCGGATGATATCGGTGAAATGGATATCCGTCAGGCTGTGAAGCTGTGCCTCGATCCGTTTTTCAAACGGAATGTCCTCGTATCGCATCCGGTCGTCATCTTCCCGTTCATAGGCGAGCGGATGGCGATGATAATCCGAACGGGGTCGATAGTCAGGTGCTGAAGAAGGACGAGGCGGATGGCGCGCGGGGGGCTGTTCTTCGGGTTCTTCCTCTTCGAGGAGAGGGTGGTTCAGGAGTGAGCTCTGATAGTCGCTGCGATAACGCAACGCCCGGGCCGATGCCGACCGCCGAGTATGTGGCTCCTTCGGCTCGTACATGGACTACCTCCGCTCTCCCGCCACAGCGAAAGAACCTACAATTGGACACACTCTGGCGATCATGCCGAATTGTCGTGAATTTTAAGTTAATTGAAGATTTTCAAGAGCTAATAAGCAGCCTTACGAACGGGATGCGTCTCGTCCGCAGCGGATCGGGTAAAACCCTTCAGCCAGAGCTGGGTGGACAGTATGCCGACAAACGCGGTGTTGTCGCGAAACCCGGAGACCGGGGCCAAGCGGCATTTCTGATGGAGTTTTGCGACGGCCTTCGGATTAAAGAGACCGGAGGCAGCGATTGCCTGTTCGCCGAGCATCTCGCCGACATAGGCCTGCGCGTTATTACCGATGAAGGAACGGCTGTCCGGTGCGCGGTAGGGCTGTTTCGGACGCTTGCTGATGACATCGGGCAGCAGGTCCCCGGCGACACGGCGCAGGATGTGCTTCTCGTCGAGGCTCTTGAGCTTCATGCCCGGCGTCAGGCGACTGGCAAATTCCACCAATCGGTGGTCGAGGAAGGGGAAGCGGCCTTCGATACCATGCGCCATCGCCATGCGGTCGCCCTGGCTCGACAGGATATAGCCGGGCAGCAGGAAGCGGCTTTCGAGATATTGCGCCTGATGCAGTGGGTGCCAGCGGCCGAAGTTTTCCGGCAGGCGGGAGGCAAGTTCTTCGGCGGCATCATAGGTGCCCAAAGTGGCGCGGAGATCGTCGGAATAGAAGATCTTGGCGGCCGCCGTCGAGCGGAAGCGCGGGCGATGCGAGAACAGCGGATCGTCGGCCGCATCGTTGCCGGCGCCGAAGAAGGCGGCAAGATATTCCGCCGACTGCTGCTTTAGCCCGGGCAGATAGGGATAGAGCTTGCGGAAAAGATGTGGCCGCATTTTTGATCCCGGCTGGCGGGCACAGAAACGGCGCACGCGCGCCTCGCGAAAAATGTCGTAGCCGGCGAATACTTCGTCGGCGCCTTCGCCGGTCAGCACCACCTTCATGCCCGCATCGCGGACAAGGCCCGAGAGGCGGTAGAGCGGGGCAGGGGCGGTGCGCAGGACCGGCCGCTCGGTGAAACGGATCACATCCGGGAAATTTGCGGCGATATCGGCCGAGCCGCTGGCGACGGCGTGATGACGGGTGCCGAGCGCTTCTGCGACCTGTCGCTGGAAGGCGCTTTCGTCGTGCTCGGCATCGTCGAAGGTCACGGAGAAGGTGTTGAGGCCATTCGGAGCCATCGGTGCGGCGAGTGCCGCGATCAGCGAGGAGTCCAGTCCGCCGGAGAGGTAGGCGCCAACCGGCACGTCGGCGCGCATGCGCAGCCGCGTCGCATCGGTCAACAGCGCCCGCAATTCCTCTTCCCTGACAGACTGGTCGGCTTCGGCGTGATCGCCCGCATCCGGAAAATCGAGCACCCAATAGGGCCGGGTCTCGGTTCGGCCGTTCCTGGCGACCATCAGGTGGCCGGGTTCGAGCTCGATAACGCCCTTGAAAGCGGTGCGCGGCGCGATCGGCGTCCAGAGCGTGAAAATCTGGTCGAGCGCTACGGGATCGAGTTCGGCCTCGATGCCCGGCACTTCCAGCAGCGCCTTGATCTCGGAGGCGAAATACAGCGAACCCTTGTGCTCGGTATAAAAGAGCGGTCTGACCCCCATCCGGTCGCGGGCGAGCATCAGCCGGCGCTCGCGGTGATCCCAGATGGCGAAGGCATAATCGCCGTTGAGGCGCGAGAGACAGGCTTCGCCATAGATCGCGTAAAGCTGGAGCAGGACTTCCGTATCACTGCCGGTGCGGAAGGTTAGGCCGCGCGCCTTCAACTCGTCGCGCAGTTCGACATAGTTGAAGATCTCGCCGTTGAAGACGATGGTAAAGCGGGCCTCGGCATCCGTCATCGGCTGTTGGCCGTCGGAAAGCCCGACGATCGACAGCCGGACATGCGTAAGGCCGAGGCCGGGAGCGGTGAAAATGCCTTGTCCGTCCGGTCCGCGATGGGCGATCGCGTGTGCCATGGAAGACAACAGGGCCTCCGGATTTCCGGAGCCGTATGCCTCACCGACGAACCCCGCAAAACCGCACATTTGTTTCCATCATGAACAGGGACACTGATGCGCCCGGTCATAAACGGAAATGCTTGCCGGTCGCTTCAGGCGATCGATAAAATTGTAATCGTGTCCAAAAGAGGCTCAGATCGGCTTCATGCCGAGCACCACGGTCGGCCAGAATTCCGAGACCGTCGGATGGATCGGCACCGCCCAGCGCAGCGTATCGTAGGTGGCGCGGGCATTCATCATGTCGAGCACGCCGTGGATCGATTCGTCGCCGCCGGTTCCGAGGATCGCGGCACCGAGGATCTCGTGCGTGTCCGCATCGGCCACGAATTTCATCAGGCCCTGCGTTTCGCCCTTTTCGACCGCGCGGCCGACCCTTGCCATGGACTGACGACCGACCAGGACCTTCCGCCCGGACTTGCGCGCCTCTGCCTCGCTCATGCCGACACGGCCGAGTGGCGGGTCGATATAAAGCGCGTAACCGACCAGCCGGTCGGAGACCTTGCGGTTCTCGCCGTCGAAGAGGTTGGCGGCGATGATCTCGAAATCATTATAGGCGGTGTGGGTGAAGGCGCCGCGGCCGTTGCAGTCGCCCATCGCCCAGATGCCTTCGACATTGGTCGAGAGGTCGTCGCCGACCTTGATGTAGCCCTTCGCATCCAGCTCGACGCCGGCCTTGTCGAGGCCGAGATCATCGGTGTTCGGGCGTCGTCCGACGGCGAGCAGCACATCAGAGCCGATCACTTCCGGTGCGCCGTCGGTGCAGTCGACGCCGACGGCGACGCCGTCCTCATGCTTTCGGAACCGGATGCACTCGGCGCCGGTGCGGATATGAATGCCTTCGGCTTCGAGGATCTCGCGGATCGCCTGTGAAATATCTTCGTCCTCGCGGCCGACAAGGTGCGGGCCTTTTTCAACGACGGTGACCTCGGCGCCGAAGCGGCGGTAGATCTGCGCGAATTCCAGCCCGATATAGCTGCCACCGACGATGACCAGATGTTTTGGCACCCGATTGAGCATGACGATATCGCTATTGGTCATGTAGGGCACGTCATCGACGCCCAGGAAATCCGGGATTGCGGCACGGCCGCCGACATTCAGGAAAATCTGCGGCGCGGTCAGAAGTTCGTCGCCGACGCGGATCGTGTTCTTATCCTCGAACCGGGCGTGGCCGCGGATCAGCGTGCAGTTCGGCATGCCCTCGAGCCAGCTTTCGTTACCGTGGCGCGAATCGAGCGTCACCTTGTGCGAACGCCGCATGACGGCCGGCATGTCGATCTTCACCGGGCTGTCGAGCACCACGCCGTAGTCACCGCCGCGGCGGGCGAGATGGGCGGCATAAGCGCTGGCGACGAGCGTCTTGGTCGGTTTGCAGCCGGTATTGACGCAGGTGCCGCCGACATGTTTGCGCTCGATGATCGCAACCGTCTTGTCGGCATCGTTGAAGCGTCCTGCGAGTGAGGGACCGGCCTGGCCGGCTCCTATGATGATAGCGTCGAAGCTTTTCATACTGCGGCCGCGACAGGTAGGGACGCGACGATGATGTAGGCCGCGACGATCGCGACAGCGTCCTCGATGAAGGCGGCCGGCGGATCCTTGCCGAAGCTGGCGGCCAGCTTGGCGCGGACGGCGGCGCCACCATAGGTACCGATTGCGGCGCCGATGATGCCCGCGATGAGACCGACGATCCAGCCGCCATAGGGCGTGCCGATCGCCGCACCTGTGAGCGCGCCCATGATCAGCCGGGCGCCGAATTGCTGCGGCACCTTGCGGCTTGGCGTCGAGGGAAGCTGGTCGGTGACCAGTTCGACGACGGCAAGAATGGTGAAGATGCCAACGGCCCAGATGGTGCCCATGAAGGCGAGCCAGGAGCCGGAGAGGTTGAGCCAGCCGAGATAGGCGGCCCAGGCGATTGCGGCAGGTGCGGTCATGGCGCGCAGGCCGGCGACGACACCGATCAAAAGTGCGAGTAGATAGACCATTGAAACCCCCTTGTGGCTTTCCCCATTTGCGCCTGTGATCGAAGCACGATCAGTCGTGAAGTCAAGCAGCAGGTGGAAATTATCACGACGATACGAGGAATGCTTGCACGATCCGATCACGCACGCCGGCGCCTTTAAACGCCTGTAGCGACCATGATCCGAGATGCCGGCTACATGCCAGCCCCATGCCGGAAGGATTTTATGGAAATCAGCAGTGCAGTGGTTAGAATGCCGTTTTCCCGTCAGCCCGGGCGGGAAATGAGCGGAGGAAACCGGACCTGTTGAGATATCGCATTCTTCTGCCGTTGGCCCTGCTTGCGGCGATCGGCGTTGCGCTGGTCTTCAAGGGCAGCGATATCCTCGCGCGGGGTTATATCGACGAGGCCGAGATCCAGGCGGGCACAACGCTGCGCCTGGCGGTGTCGGCGCTCGACGGCCATCTGAAGCGTTACGAGGCATTGCCGGCTCTGATCGCCGACCAGCAGAATATCGAGGCGCTGATCCTCGATCCGAAGAACGAGACGCTGCGGGCGACAACGAACACTTATCTCAAGGAGATCAATGGGGTTCTGAAATCCTCCGACATTTACGTGATGACCATGGACGGCGAGACGATCGCGGCCAGCAATTATGACAGCCCGGTCAGCTTCGTCGGCGAGAATTTCACCTATCGACCCTATTTCCAGGATGCGGCGGAGGGCCGCCAGTCGCGCTTTTATGCGCTCGGCACGACGTCTTTGAAGCGCGGCTACTATTTCGGGTCGCCGATCGAGATCGGCGGCGCCATCCGCGGGGTGATCGTCTTCAAGGTGGATATCGACAACCTCGAAGCCTCCTGGGGCGGCGGCGACGATCGGATTTTCGTTTCGGATCCCGAGGGCATCATCTTCATGACCGGCAGTCCCGAATGGCTTTATGCCAGCATCCTGCCGCTGACGCCCGACCGGATCGCCCGCACGGAGGCGTCGCGGCGATACGCGGACGCCAAGCTCCGCGAATTGCCGGTCGAGCGCGGCAGCTTCGCAGGACGCGATGTCATGACCATCCGGGATGGCGGGGTCGAGAAGGAATATCTCGTCGTATCGCAACCGATGCCGGATGCCGGCTGGACCGTCAACGTGCTGATGGATACCAGCTCGGTCCATACCCAGGCAAAGACCGCGACGGTTGCAGCACTTCTGACGCTCTGCCTTGCAGGTCTGGGACTCGCCATTGTCCTCCAGCGCCGAGCGCGGCTCAACGAACGCCTGACGCTGCAAGCCGAGGCGCGCAACGAGCTGGAGCACCGCGTCGCCGAGCGCACCGCCGATCTCGCCCGCGTCAACAGCCGCATCGAGGAGGAGATCGCCGAACGGCGGCTCACCGAACAGCGGCTGAGACAGACCCAGGCGGACCTCATCCAGGCCGGCAAGCTCGCCGGCCTCGGCCAGATGTCGGCGGCCCTGTCGCACGAACTCAACCAGCCGCTCGCCGCTGCCAAGACCTATGCGGAGACGACCGGCGTGCTGATCGATCTCGGACGGACCGACGAGGCGCGGGACAATGTCCGGCGCATTTCAGCGCTCATCGACCGGATGGCCTCGATCAGCCGACACCTGCGCAACTTCGCCCGCAAGCCGAACGAAAAGCTCGGGCCTGTCGCGCTCGACGATGTGATGCGCGACACGCTGGAGATCGTCGCGGCACGCCTGAAGGCGGCGGATGCAGAACTGGACATTGAGATCGATCTCGATATTCCCGCGGTGAAGGCAGGCGCGGTGCGTCTCCAGCAGGTTTTGGTCAACATCATCACCAATGCCGCCGATGCCGTTGAAGGCCTTGACGACCGGCGCATCTCCGTCTCCGCCAGCCAGGCAGATGGCAAGGTTCTGGTCTCGGTGCGCGATCGCGGGCCCGGCGTTGCCGCGGCAATTCACGAACGCATCTTCGATCCGTTCTTCACGACCAAAGGTGTCGGCAGGGGTCTGGGGCTGGGGCTGTCGATCTCCTACAACATCATCAAGGATTTCGGCGGCAGCTTGAGCGTTGCCGATCATCCGGACGGCGGCGCGGTCTTCCTGATCGAACTCGAAGTTTCCGACGGCAATCTTCTGGAGGCAGCCGAGTGAGCGAGCAAAGAGTTCTGCTGGTCGACGACGAGGAGGAACTGCGCCGTTCGACGGCGCAGGCGCTGGAACTTTTCGGCCTGTCGGTCCAGACCTTTTCCAATGCCGATCATGTGCTGGAACTGACCGGTTTCGGCTTCGATGGCGTCGTCGTCAGCGATATCCGCATGCCGGGCACCGACGGCATGACGCTGCTTCAGAAGATCCGCGAGCTCGATGCGGAGATCCCGGTCATCCTGGTCACCGGTCATGGCGACGTGCAGCTTGCGGTCAAGGCCATGCGGGAAGGCGCCTACGATTTTCTCGAAAAGCCGTTCACGCCGCAACATCTCGCCGGCATCATCCGGCGTGCGCTCGACCGGCGCAGCCTGGTGCTGGAAAACCGCCGCTTAAGGGCCGTCGCCGGCAAGCGCGACGATGTCGAAGCCCGGCTTCCGGGTCGCACCCAGGTCATGGTCGATCTGCGCTACCGGATCCGTGCCATCGGCGCCACGGATGCCGATACGCTGATCATCGGAGAAACCGGCGCCGGCAAGGAAGTGGTGGCACGGGCGCTGCACGACATCAGTTCTCGCGCCAACAAGCCCTTCATCGCCATCAATTGTGCGGCTCTTCCCGACAACTTGATCGAGAGCGAGCTTTTCGGCCATGAGGCCGGCGCCTTTCCAGGCGCGCTCAGGCCCCGCTACGGCAAGTTCGAACACGGCCGCGGCGGCACGATCCTGCTTGACGAGATCGGCTCGATGCCAGTCGACCTGCAGGCGAAATTCCTGCGCGTGCTGCAGGAGCGGGTTATCACCCGGCTCGGCTCCAATGAGACCGTGCCGCTCGACGTGCGTTTTATCGCTACCAGCAAGGTGGATCTGGAAGCGGAAGTGGCGGCGGGCCGGTTCCGCGCCGACCTCCTTTACAGGCTCAACGTGGCGACCATCCATGTGCCGTCATTGGCACAGCGACGGGCGGATATTCCGCTGCTCTTTCTCCAACTCGTGCGGGAGGCCGCGGCGCGGTATGGCCGCGAGGACCTGGATGTACCGGCCGAGGTGACCTCCGCCATCGCCCAGCGCGACTGGCCGGGCAATGTCCGGGAACTGCGCAATGCTGCCGATCGGCTGGTGCTGGGGCTCGATCCGAAGCCGGGCGAAACCGGCGGCGCAAAGGATGGGGCAGGGCGGCTCGCAGACAAGGTTGCAGCTTTCGAGCGTAACCTGATTGCCGGCGAGATCGCCGCTCATGGGGGCGCGCTCAGGCCGGTTTACGAATCCCTCGGCATCTCGCGCAAGACGCTCTACGAGAAGATGCAGAAATACGGGCTGGACAAGAAGTTGCTCGGTCCGGAACACATGCTGCAGGATGACAGGGAGCGCTGATTGCGAGCTGCATGTGTGGAAATCCACCCATGCTTTTTGCGAATTGTTTCCGAATCCACCCATGCTGCGTCGCGGTATTCGCTGAAATGGCGCTTTGTGGCTTCTACAACGATTGCGCGTGCTCCGCGCCCTGCCGCAAATAGTGCTCAGGTTGGCGCCGGAGGAAATTTTGGGCGTCCACTGGTCCACATTTCATCCTGGAGGAGCCCGATGAAAATCCTGAACGCCGTTATCGGCGCAACCGCTCTTGCGGCGCTTTCCCTTTTCTCCGCTTCCGCCAACGCCGCGGGTTATCCCGAGCGCCAGATCACCATGATCGTACCGTTTGCGGCCGGCGGCCCGACGGACACGGTGGCGCGTCTCGTCGCCGAGTCGATGTCGAAGGATCTCGGCCAGCAGATCGTCGTCGAAAATGTCGGCGGCGCCGGCGGCACCCTCGGCGCGGCGCGCGTCGCCAATGCCGAAGCGGACGGCTACACCGTTCTCCTGCACCATATCGGCATGGCGACCAGTGCCTCGCTCTATCGCAAGCTGCCCTATGACACGCTGAACGCCTTTGACTATGTCGGCCTCGTCACCGACGTTCCAATGACGCTCCTCGCCCGCAAGGACATGCCGGCGAACGACCTCAAGGGTCTCATCGAATATGCGAAGGCCAACAGCGACAAGGTGACCGTTGCAAATGCTGGCATCGGTGCCGCCTCGCATCTGTGCGGCATGCTGTTCATGAGCTCGATCAAGACGTCGCTCGTCACCGTCCCCTACAAGGGCACCGGTCCGGCGATGACCGATCTCCTTGGCGGTCAGGTCGATATCATGTGCGACCAGACCACTAACACCACGAAGCAGATCCAGGGCGGTACGGTGAAGGCCTATGCGGTCACCTCTCCGGAACGTCTCGGCGTCCTGAAGGACATCCCGACCGTCAAGGAAGCGGGCCTTCCGGACATGCAGGTCGGCATCTGGCATGGTCTCTATGCGCCGAAAGGCACTCCGAAGGATGCGGTCGACAAGCTCAACAAGGCTCTCAAGTCTGCGTTGAAGAGCCCGAACGTCGCCGCCCGCTTCGCCGAACTCGGCACCGTGCCTTCGCCCGACAACGACGTCACCCCGGCGGCGCTGAAGGCCAAGCTCGAAGGCGAGATCGCTCGCTGGAAGCCGGTCATCCAGGCCGCCGGCCAGTACGCGGACTGAGGTGTCCGTCGGCGGCCGCCCTCATTCGGCTGCCGCCACCTTCTCCCCGTTCTGACGGGGAGAAGGGATATGCCGCACCGTTACCGCCATCCTCGGACGATGGATCGGGCACGTTCCCTCTCCCCGCAAGCGGGGAGAGGGTTAGGATGAGGGCAACCCCCCTCTGCCCGTGCCTCCTCCAGCCCATCGGAGACACCATGAATTCCTTGAAATTCGACACTGCCAATCTGATCTGCGGGCTGCTGCTGATCGCGACGGGCCTGTTTTTCGCCTACCAGTCGTTCGAGCTCGAACTGGGTACGGCCCTGCGCATGGGGCCTGGCTATTTCCCCTTCATCCTCGCCTGCGCGCTCGTCCTGTTCGGCGCGATCATCCTCATCCAGTCGATGCGGGTGGATGGAGGGCCGATCGGAGCGCTCGCCTGGCGCGGCATGTTCTTCATCCTGCCGGCGCCGATCTTCTTCGGGCTCACAGTCCGTGGCCTCGGCTTCGTGCCGTCGATCTTCGTCACCGCGCTGATTGCGTCCTTCGCCTCGGGACGCATGAAACCGCTCATGGCACTGGTCCTGTCGGCGGCGCTGACCCTCTTTTCGGTCGCTGTCTTCAGTTACGGCCTCGGCCTCCCGTTCCGCCGTTTCGGGCCATGGCTCGGTAATTGAGGTTGAGTGATGGATCTGTTCAATAATCTCGCGCTGGGTTTTGCGACAGCGACGTCGCTGGAGAACCTGTTCTTCTGCCTGATCGGCGTGCTGCTTGGCACCCTGATCGGCGTGCTTCCCGGTATCGGCGCCACGGCGACAATCGCCATGCTGTTGCCGATCACCTTCCAACTCGAGCCGGTCTCGTCGCTGATCATGCTCGCCGGCATCTATTACGGTGCGCAATACGGCGGATCGACCACGGCGATCCTGATCAACATGCCGGGCGAATCCTCGTCGGCCGTCACCGCCATCGACGGTTACCAGATGGCGCGCAAGGGCAAGGCCGGCGCCGCACTGGCGATCGCCGCGATCGGCTCTTTCTTCGCCGGCACGGTCTCGACCTTCCTGGTGGCGATCTTCGCGCCGCCGCTCACCCAGATCGCGCTGAAGTTCGGGGCGGCGGAATATTTCTCGCTGATGGTGGTCGGTCTCGTATCCTCGATCGCGCTTGCCCACGGTTCGATCCTCAAGGCGCTTGCCATGGTCGCGCTTGGCCTGCTGCTCGGCCTTGTCGGCACCGACATCTACACCGGCACCCCGCGTTTCACCCTCGGCATCCGTGAATATGCGGACGGGTTGAACTTCGTGGCGGTCGCGGTCGGTGTCTTCGGCATCGCGGAAATCCTCCGCAATCTCGAAAACGAAAAGACCCGTTCGGTCCTGATGGCCAAGGTTAGCGGCCTGATGCCGAGCCGCGAGGATTTCAGGGCCATGGTCGGACCGGTCCTGCGCGGCACGGCCATCGGTTCCATCCTCGGCATCCTGCCGGGCGGCGGCGCGATCCTTGCGGCATTTGCTTCCTACACGGTGGAAAAGAAGGTTTCGAAACATCCGGAAGAATTCGGCCACGGCGCGGTCGCCGGCGTCGCCGGTCCGGAATCGGCCAACAATGCCGGCGCTCAGACCTCGTTCATCCCGCTGCTCACCCTCGGCATTCCAGCGAACCCCGTCATGGCGCTGATGGTCGGCGCGATGATCATCCAGGGCATCGTTCCTGGCCCGAACGTCGCGATCGAACAGCCGGCACTGTTCTGGGGCATCATCGCCTCGATGTGGATCGGCAATCTGATGCTCGTGGTGCTCAACCTGCCGCTGATCGGGCTGTGGGTGAAGCTGCTAACCATCCCCTATTACGTGCTGTTCCCGATCATCATGGCCTTCTGTGCCATCGGGGTCTACAGCGTCAATTCCAACGTCTACGATCTCTACGCCGTCGCCTTCTTCGGCCTCATCGGCTACGCGCTTGTGAAGCTCCGCTGCGAACCGGCGCCGCTGCTGCTCGGCTTCGTGCTCGGCCCGTTGCTGGAAGAGAACCTCAGGCGGGCGATGATCCTTTCGCGGGGAGATCCGACGACGTTCGTCACGCGTCCCATCAGCGCGGGCCTCCTCTTCCTCGCAGCCCTCGTCCTCATCGTCGTCTTCCTGCCGAGTGTGAAGAAGAAGCGCGAGCAGGTCTTCGTCGAGGAGGACTGAGAAGCCGCGGACAGCGCGGCGCTGAAACTCTTCGCATGACTTCCTGACGGGTCATGCGGACGGCGCTCCGGGCGGTCAAACCGTCTGGAGCGCCTGCAATTCGGCGATGGGGGCGGGGCCGGCAATCCGCTTCAGCAGCAGCTTGCCCATCAGCAGGCCCGCTTCTGTCAGATCCTCATAGATCGTCTCGACGCGGGGGCGGATCTGGTCGAACAGGCCCGACGTCTGCTTGGCCACCAGCCTGATATCCTGGCCGAGTTCGAGTTGGTGGTCGTAGACGGATGCCATGACGGCGAGCGCCGACACTTCACCACCGCAGATATAACCGTCCGGGCGCTCAGGCTCGGCCATCCGGCGGAACAGATAATCACGGATATCGTCCGACTTGCTGTCGAGCGTGACGCCCTTGGCGATCTCGAAGCCGACGCCTTCCTCGCGCACCGCCGTCATGAAGCCGTGACGTAGATGATGAGCGAAGGTGAAGCGCTCTGGCGGCAGGATGATCGAGAGCCTTCTCGCCCCTGCGGCGATCAGCTTTTTTGCGGCCTGGTAAGCGAAGCTGTAATTGTCGTAGTCGACGTATGGGTGAGCCGTGGCAAGCTCGGTTCGGCCGTGACAGATGAACGGAAAATTGTTCTCCATCAAAAGCTTGACTCGTTCGTCCGCCGGTTCGGTGCGGGTGAAGACGATGCCGTCGGCCATGCGGTTGCGCATGATGTGGCGCACCGGGTCGATCTGCGGCGTATCGGAAAAATGCGGTGTGATGACGAGATGATAGGCCGTGCCGCGCAGGGCTTCGGTCAGCCCGTTGATCATCGAGGTGGCATAGCCGAGGATTTCCTCGTGCGGATCGAGGACCAGGCTGATGACATTGGTGCGGCCGGTGCGCAGGCGCTGCGCTGCCCGGTCCGGCAGGTAGCCGATATCGGCTGCGACCTTGCGGACGCGCTGACGGGTTTCGAGCGCGATCTGCGGCGCATCGGCAAGCGCGTGCGATACGGTCGTGACCGCGAGTCCCGTCAGTTCGGCGATCGTCTTCAAGGTAGGCTTTGCATCAACGCGGGGCTTTTCGGTTGCCCGCTGCGACTTCGCCCGCCGACCCTTGTCCCCCAGGTCTTCCAGCGACATATCCTCTTCTCCTCCGTTCCCGCCCAAAAACCGGAGCGAGCCTCATCTATATCGTTGCAAATCCTGCGGAAGTCGCCAGGGATTTTTCTCGGATCCTGAGGAAAATTTGGCCATTCGATAAATTTGCAAGTTTTTTCATCACGTTAACTGCGGTCACCCAGATATCAAAAACTCCTCCGACCGGGTTGACACCGACAGCAATTATATCGTTATAAATCGCCATATCCGGAGAGGAGCCCGGATGCAAAGGGAGATTCTCAATGAATATTCGAATGATTGCCAAACTTGCCGCCGGTGCGGCACTTATCGCCATGACCGCCGGTGCCGCCAAGGCCGCAGAACAGGTCGAAGTCCTGCATTGGTGGACTTCGGGCGGTGAGGCAGCAGCGCTGAACGTCTTGAAAGAAAACCTGCAGAAGCAGGGCGTCGCCTGGAAGGACATGCCCGTTGCCGGTGGTGCAGGTTCCGCCGCCATGACCGCGCTGCGCGCCCGCGTCACGGCCGGCGACCCGCCGACCGCCGTCCAGCTTCTCGGCTTCGACCTGAAGGACTGGGCCGAAATGGGCGTCGCCGCAAACCTCGACGACCTCGCCAAGAAGGAAGGCTGGGACAAGGTTATCCCGGCCGCTCTCCAGAACTTCTCGAAGTATGATGGCCACTGGATCGCTGCTCCGGTGAACATCCACTCCACCAACTGGCTGTGGATCAACAAGGCTGCACTCGACAAGGCCGGCGGCAAGGTTCCGACCAACATCGCCGAACTCATCACGCTGCTCGACGCCTTCAAGGGCCAGGGCCTCACCGCCCTCGCTCACGGCGGCGTTCCGTGGCAGGACGGCACGCTCTGGGAAGCCGTCGTGCTTTCGACCGGCGGTCCGGACTTCTACAAGAAGGCCGTTCTCGATCTCGATCCGGCAGCACTTTCCGGCGACACTATGAAGAAGGTCTTCGACACGATGTCGAAGCTGCGCACCTATTTCGACCCGAACTTCTCAGGCCGCGAATGGAACCTCTCGACGGCCCTCGTTATCGAAGGCAAGGCCGGGGCTCAGGAAATGGGCGACTGGTCGAAGGGCGAGTGGCTGCGCGCCAACAAGAAGCCAGGCACGGACTTCGTCTGCATCCGCTTCCCCGGCACGCAGGGCTCGGTCCTCTTCAACGCCGACCAGTTCATGATGTTCAACGTTGGCGGCGACGCCGAAAAGGCTCAGTTCAAGATGGCATCGGCCGTCGAAGATCCAGCCTTCCAGATCGCCTTCAACACGGTCAAGGGTTCGGTTCCTGCCCGTACCGACGTCTCGAACGAAAAGTTCGACGATTGCGGCAAGAAGGGCATGGCGGACCTGACGGAAGCTTCTTCCAAGGGTACGCTGATGGGCTCGCTCGCCCATGGTTACGCTCAGCCGGCCGCCATCAAGGAAGCCATGCTTGACGTCATCACCCAGCACCTCAACGGCCAGCTGACCACCGAAGCAGCGCTGAAGCGCCTGCCGGAAGCGGTGAAGGCTGCCAAGTGATCGCGTTTCCGCAAAAGCTCTGACATCCGAGTGGCCGGGATAATCTCCCGGCCACTTTTCAAATTCCGGCTTGCCGGTCTATTTTTCTGTCTGGTATCTGCCGGAGGTCATCATGACGACAATCGAACCGGTTCCCGTGCTTGAGCCGCACAGAGAGCGCCGCTCCATTGCGGACGGAGTGCGCAACGCTCTGCCGAAGATCGTGCTGGCGCCGTCGTTTGCGGTGATCCTCGTCTTCGTCTACGGTTTCATCCTCTGGACGGTCTACCTTTCGTTCACGACCTCACGCATCCTGCCGGTCTACAAATGGGGCGGTTTCGACGCTTATTTCCGCCTCTGGTCGCAGCCGAACTGGTATGTGGCGATGCAGAACCTGGCCATCTTCGGGGTTCTCTATATTGGTATCTGCATCATCCTCGGGCTCGGCATCGCGATCCTGATGGACCAGCGGATCCGCGCCGAAGGCGTATTGCGGCCGATCTTCCTCTACCCGATGGCGCTCTCCTTCGTCGTCACCGGCACGGCCTGGAAATGGTTCCTCAACCCCGGCCTCGGGCTTGAGAACACCATGCACAATCTCGGCTGGACGAGCTTCAAGTTCGACTGGCTGGTCAATCCCAAGATGGCGATCTACACCGTCGTCATCGCCGGCGTCTGGCAGGCGTCAGGCTTCGTCATGGCGATGTTCCTGGCCGGTCTGCGCGGCATCGACGGCGAGATCATCAAGGCGGCCCAGATCGATGGCGCCTCGACGGTATCCATCTATCGACGCATCATCATTCCGCTGCTGCGGCCCGTCTTCCTTTCCGCCTTCATCGTGCTCGCGCATATGGCGATCAAGTCCTACGACCTGGTCATCGCGCTGACCGGCGGTGGACCGGGCAATGCGACCGAGTTGCCGTCAACCTTCATGTATTCCTACACGTTCACGCGCAACCAGATGGCCGTCGGTTCGGCGAGCGCCGTGATGATGCTGATGGGGATCACCGCCATCATCGTGCCCTATCTCTATTCGGAGCTTCGGGAGAAGCAGTCATGAGCGCGACACAAGAAACCGTCAGCGCCGGCGGCGCCCGCACCGCCCGTTATTTCATCTATGCCGCGCTAGTTATCCTGGCCCTCGTCTATCTTCTGCCGCTCTACGTCATGCTGTCGACGTCCCTGAAGTCGCTCGACGAAATCCGCGGCGGCGACATGCTGGCGCTGCCGCGCGATCCCTCGGTCGCCGCCTGGGTGCGCGCCTGGGGCGAGGCCTGCATCGGGGTCAGCTGCGTTGGCATTAAGGGGTATTTCTGGAATTCCATCAAGATGGTCGTTCCGGCGGTTCTGATCTCGACCCTGCTCGGTGCGCTCAACGGCTATGTGCTGACCAAGTGGCGTTTCCCGGGCCACAAGCTGATGTTCGGCATGATGCTGTTTGCCTGCTTCATTCCGTTCCAGGCGGTCCTGATCCCGATGGCGCGCGTGCTTGGCACGTTTGGGCTCTCGAACTCCACCACGGGCCTCGTTATCGTTCATGTGATCTACGGCCTCGGCTTCACGACGCTGTTCTTCCGCAACTATTATGAAGCCTTCCCGGACGAGCTGGTAAAGGCCGCGATGATCGACGGTGCCGGGTTCTTCCGGATTTTCTGGCGCATCCTGCTGCCGAGTTCCGGACCGATCATCGTCGTGACGATCATCTACCAGTTCACCAACATCTGGAACGATTTCCTGTTCGGCGTGTCCTTCTCATCCGGCACGTCCTCGCCGATGACGGTGGCGCTCAACAACCTCGTTGCCTCCTCCACCGGCGTCAAGGAATACAATGTCGATATGGCGGCTGCCGTGTTCGCAGCGCTTCCGACGCTGTTCGTTTATGTCGTCGCCGGACGCTATTTCGTGCGTGGCCTGATGGCCGGCGCAGTCAAGGGATAACCGCATATGAGCTTTCTTGAAATCAAGGATATTCGCAAGAAGATCGGCAATAACGAGATCTTGAAGGGCATCAATATCGAGCTCGAAAAGGGCGGCTTCCTGGTTCTCGTCGGCCCGTCCGGCTGCGGCAAGTCGACCCTGCTCAACGCGATCGCCGGCCTGCTGCCGCCGTCGTCGGGCGACATCGTCATCGACGGCCAGGTGGTCAACGACCTGCATCCGTCGCGGCGCGATATCGCCATGGTCTTCCAGTCCTATGCGCTCTATCCGAACATGACGGTGGAACAGAACATCGCGTTCGCGCTGGAAATGCGCGGCGTCGAGAAGACGCAGCGCGAGGCAGCCGTCAAGCAGGTCGCAAAGACGCTGCAGATCGAGCATCTCCTGAAGCGCCGTCCAAGCCAGCTTTCCGGTGGCCAGCGCCAGCGCGTCGCCATGGGCCGGGCACTGGTGCGCCAGCCGCGCGTCTTCCTGTTCGACGAGCCGCTCTCAAATCTCGACGCCAAGCTGCGCGTCGAGGTGCGCGCCGAAATCAAGGCTTTGCACCAGAATACCCACGCCACGATCGTCTACGTCACCCATGACCAGATCGAGGCGATGACGCTGGCCACCAAGATCGTCGTGCTGAAAGAAGGCATGGTGCAGCAGGTCGGCACGCCGGCGGAAATCTATGGCCGTCCGGCCAACCTCTTCGTTGCCGATTTCATGGGCTCGCCGGCGATGAACATGCTGAAGGGCAAGGTATCCGGCGCCAATGGCCAGCAGAGCATTACGCTGTTCGGCAATGAAGGCGTCAAGGTTGCAATGCCGCCTTCCGTGACTACCAGTCTTTCGGATGGCAAGGACGTTATTCTCGGCCTGCGTCCGGAGACGATTACCGATGCCGGTCTCGTCGATCCGCACGCACGCGCCACCGCCCAGATCGAGGCGGAAGTGATGATGATCGAGCCGACTGGTTCCGATACCTTCGTCACCGGCAAGCTTGACGGCGCCACCTTCACCGCCCGCACCCGTTCCGACGTGCATGTCGAACTTGGCCAGAAGTTCCCCTTCGCCTTCAATCTCGACAAAGCCGTCGTCTTCGATCCGGAGACGACCAGCCGTATCGAATAGGCGGCAGAGGGTTTGACCTCCAGCATTCCTCCCGAAGGGGGAACAATCCCGGGGAGGCGGGGTTGAGTCTGTGTCCCATGCGAACGGGACCAAACCAGATCGAGGAGACAGACAATGGCTAGTGGAAATCATTCCCAATCGGGTGGGTATCGAAACGACCGGATGCGCGACGAGCGTGATTTCGCGCGCGAGTCGTCCAGCGATTACCGTCCCGGCGATACGGGTTATGTGCGTGGTTTCAGTGACGATCTGCGCGGCGGCGACGCAAATCGGGAGGACGGCGATCGTTCGCGGTTTTCCCGCTACGGCCGCAGCGAACAATGGGCTTCCGATGACGGCGGGTTCGAGGCCGGTTATGGCGACTCGGCACGTTCTCAGGCCTGGGCTCGTGAATCCTATCGCGGCCGGCCTTCGTCGTTCAGTTACGAGCCCGGCCGCAACCGCGTCAACCAGGCCTATGGCGACCGGTACGGCTCGGACTACCGTTTTGGCGGCGAAAGCCGTTCAGGTTCTGACAGCCGCTTCCGCGGCTCGGACGACTATGGCCGCAGACGCGGGTTCATGGAGCGCGCCGGTGATGAAGTTGCCTCCTGGTTCGGCGACGAAGATGCCGAACATCGCCGGATGATGGACGAGCATCGCGGCAAAGGCCCAAAGGGCTACCAACGCTCCGACGCCCGTATCGAGGAGGACGTCAATGATCGCTTGAGCGACGATCCGGTGCTGGACGCATCCAATATCACCGTGACCGTCCAAGACGCCGAAGTGACGCTCGACGGTTTCGTGTCGAGCCGCTGGGACAAGCGGCGTGCGGAGGATCTGGTGGACGATGTTTCCGGCGTCCGGCATGTGCAGAACAACCTGCGCGTCAACAATAGTTCGACCGATACGCTGGCGGGTTCGACCACGGTCTGATCGGTCTGATCCACGCGTCAGGCCGCTGTCGGCGGCCTGACTTCGTTGGGGCCTGACTTCATTCGGGAATGAGACATTATGACCGAGAACAATAACAGAGCCAAAATCCACAAGGATGCCGAGGGGCAGTATGCCAAGTCCAAGGCCGACCGCAAGTCGAGCGGCGTCGCAAGTGCCAAACCGACGGTCATCACCGGCTCCGACGACGCCACGAAACACCGCACCCCTCCCGGCGAGAAGGCGCCCAAAAAGGACTGGGACGTGAATTTCGACGTGGCGGAACGGCCTCGCTGAACCGCAGCCGTCTTTCCGGAAAAACATATCGCCGGCAATCAATCCTTGGCCCGGCCTTCAAAACCAGTTAGAAAAGACCCCGCTAGAATATTAGCAGATGGCGGGATACGGAAATGGACAATGCCGGCAGGTGGCACAGGCACCTGCAGCTTTCTTCTATAGGGTAAACGCGCGGAATGGTTAGAATTTCGCGGTTTTTCCCGACGGCGCCGATTGGTGCGTACCTGGTCGCTCTGGCGGCTGGCGTGGCATTGCCTTTGCTGATTTTCGTCGGTTATCTGATGATGGAGCTGGAGGCGAACGAGCGGGAGATTCTTGCGAGCGAAACCGCCGAGGATGCCCAGCTTATCGCCCGGTCGATCGACCGTGAGCTGCAGGACATGGCGACGACGCTGAGGCTGCTGATTACGTCGCCGGAGCTTGAGGCCGGCGATCTGCGCGCCTTCCACAACCGAACTCAGAACAGCCTCCGGTCCGATTCGCTCTATATCCTCGTCGTTAATGCGGATGGGCAGCAGCGGCTCAACACGCGCGTGGAGTTCGACGCGCCGCTCGGCAAGATCTCCAACATACCGGCGCTCCAATCGGCTCTGAACAACGGCGTGACCGAGGTCTCCAACGTCTTTTTCGGCGCCACCAGCGGCAAGCATGTCTTCAACATCACAATGCCCCTGCCCAAGGAGATTTCCCATTCCGGCGCCGCGATGATCATGACGCAGAACGCCGAGGACCTGCAGAAACTCGTCTCGACGGAAGGTCTTCCTGTCGGCTGGTCGGTTGCGATCGTCGATGGAGCCGGAAAGGTAGTGACCTCGCTCGGCGCCCATGCGCTCAGTTCCGGCACCGCGTTTCCGGCCGATACGCTGAAGCTGATGACGGGGTTCAAGGGCACGATCGAAGATGTCGATGGCAACCGCCGGCAGATGTACGGCTACGCGCAGATCACCGGCTGGACATGGAAGGCCATCGTCTGGGGACCGATCGATGCGGCCCAGGCGAGTATCCTGACGACGTGGCGGCAGTTGATTGCCGGCGGCGCGATCTTCCTTGCCGTCGGAATGCTGATTGCATGGCTTGTCGGCCGCCAGCTTCGCATCCCGATCCGGCAGATCGCCGAAATGGCCGAGCGGATCGGCAAGGGCGAGATCGTCTCTCCGGTGGAGACGAAGATCCGGGAAGCCAACCAGGTCGCGGTGGCACTTTCGAATGCCTCGTTCGACCGCAGCGAGGCGGAAGACCGTATTCACCTCATCCTGCATGAACTCGTGCACCGGACCAAGAACATCCTGACGCTGATCCAGGCGATGATGCGCCAGCTGGCGCGCCAGGACACCACGATGGAGGAGTTCCAGAAGGCAATCAGCACGCGTCTACAGGGTCTCGGAAAATCGATCGAAGCGTTGGCGAAGGAGCAATGGGCGGGGGTCTCGATCCGGCGGGTCATCGAAATCCACATGAGCACGTTCGCGGACGCGGCCGACCGGGTCGAGCTGCAGGGCGCAGATTTTATCCTGAAGGCCGAAGCGGTCCAGAACCTTGGCCTCATCCTCCATGAGCTTGCGACAAATTCGGTGAAATACGGCGCGCTCTCGGTGCCGCAGGGCAAGGTGCTCATCGCCTGGAAGGATCTGGTCGAGGAGGACGACGGCGAAAACCGGCTGGAACTCGTCTGGGAGGAGAGAAATGGCCCCGCAGTCCATGAGCCTTCCCGCACCGGGTTCGGCACGACGATCATCAAGCGCCATGCGGCGGCGGCTTTTGCGGGCCGTGTCGAGATCGACTTCCGCACCGAGGGGCTTTGCTGGACCTTGAACGCACCACGCTCCGCCTTCGAACGAGGCGAGGGCGCCGAAAATCTCAAGGACATCGCTATCTAGCTGTTTATCTTGGTGAGTGCCGGAACGAAGGCGCGGGCCTCGCCGTTTGATCGGCCATGGACGCTATGCTCACCACGATCGATATCGATCAAGACTCCCTCAGGACAATCGGCCTTACTTATGTCAGCGACACGGAGCCCGGCATCCGACGGCTCAAGCGCGGCAAGGGCTTCACCTACCGCCTGCCGGACGGCACCTTGCTTGCCGATCCGGAACATCGCGTGCGGATCGCGTCGCTCGGCCTGCCGCCTGCCTATGTGAATGTCTGGATCTGCCTTGATCCGCGCGGACATCTGCAGGCGACGGGCTACGATTCGCGCGGCCGCAAGCAGTATCGCTACCATCCCGACTGGCAGAGTTTCCGCAGCGAACGCAAGTTCGATCAGCTCGTCCGGTTCGGCGAGGCCTTGCCGCGCATCCGCCGCAAGGTGAAACGCGATCTGGAACTTGGCCTCGACACGTCCGATGCGGTGATCGCCGCGCTGGTGGCCCTGATGGATGCGACCCATCTGCGGGTAGGCAACCGTCTCTACGCCAAGAAAAACAAGACCTACGGCGCGACTACGCTCCTGAAGCGCCACATGACGCTGTCGGGCGAGTCGATCATGCTGCGCTTTGTCGCCAAGGGCGGCAAACGCGTCCAGCACACGCTGAAGCATCCCCGTCTGCAGCGCATCCTCGAAGAGATCGCCGACCTTCCGGGCCGGCAGCTATTTTCCTGGCCGGACGAGCAGGGCGTGCCGCATCCGATCGATTCGGGCCGGCTCAACGCCTACCTCGCCAAGGCTGCGGGGTTCGCCGTCTCGGCCAAGACGTTCCGCACCTGGGGTGGCAGTCTCGCCGCCTTGATGGCAGCCTGGGAGGTGGCGGAGGAGGGCGGGCGCCCGAAGATCAAGGCGATGTGCAAGGCGGCGGCGGAAGTTCTGCACAATACGCCGGCGGTCTGCCGCTCAAGTTACATCCACCCGAGCATTCTCGCACTCTCGGAGGATGTCTCACCGCTGGAAAAGGTGATGAGGGATAAGGCGGCGCTGACGCGGCCGAAGGAGTTGCGCGCCAACGAACGGCGGCTTCTCGCTTTTCTAAAGGAAGTCTAGGCTTCCGCGTCGGCCGCCCGCGAGGAGGTTGCGGGCGGCCGGAGCCGAGCTGACGTCAATTTACGCTGCCCGGCGATTGTGGCGCCCTTCCTGGACCTCCTCGACAATCTTCGCCACGAATTGCGGCAGATCTTCGGGTGAGCGCGAGGTGATGATGCCGTTGTCGACCACCACCGCCTCATCCTTCCAGGATGCGCCGGCATTGCGGACGTCGGTGCGGATCGAATGATAGGACGTCGCCTTGCGGCCGCGAAGTGCATCGGCCTCCACCAGCAACCATGGGCCGTGGCAGATCGCCGCGACTGGCTTGCCGCTTTTCACGAAGTCGCGCACGACCTTCATCGCATCTTCGTTGTCACGCAGGATGTCGGGGTTGATCTGGCCGCCCGGCAGCACGAGGGCATCGAAATCCTCCGCCTTGACGTTCTTGGCCTGCAGATCGACCGAGACGCTATCGCCCCAGTCCTTTCTGTCCCAGCTTTTGATCTCTCCCGCCTTGATGGACGCGATCTTGACAGCGGCGCCGCGGTTTTTCAGTTCCTCCAGCGGGACGCGCAGTTCCGATCGCTCATAGCCGTCTGCCGCGAGAATCAGGATGTTGGCGGACTCGATGGTGGTCATACTGGTCTCCTTTGGTGGACAGTTCTGTTGTTCGCAAAGTCTCGACCGGGTTTAAAGCCGGCCGGTCGAGAGATCCCGGCCGTTGATGGAGGCGGGGACGCTGATTTCTTCTCGGGGCGATTTGGGTAGCGGAAGGACGACGGCCTCGGGTACGACGACCTGCAGTTCTTCCGGATGGGCCACGGCGAAAGTTTTCTTCTGCTGAGTGCCGGTGAGCCTGTTTCTGAGCATTTTTAGAAAGTGTCTCATGGTTTTCTCCCGTCGCGAATGCTGGGCTATTGCCCGTTCACACGGGAGCAAACCCGTCGTCCAAGGATTCGTTCCATCTTTTTCACAGCCGGTTACACAAAGTTATCACGGGGCTGGAACAAATTTCGGGATGGTACGTTTGGCGCCGAATTTTTCGCCCGCTCCTCTCCCGAAGTCGCCGACCTTTCCTGACGGTGCTGCGGGACGTGCTGCTTTCCCTTTCTCCCCATCCGTTTTACGGTGACGGCCGAGACGAGCCGCCTCGCCGCGGACGCTTGCGCCGTTGCGAACACAGGGGCTGTCGCCCCGCATGCCGGACGGCGCCGCGCTGGGGGCCTTTGTGGAGGAGTGGCCGATGACGATCCGCTGGAAATATCTCGCGATCCTGGTGATCGTGGCGCCGCTTCTGGGGCTCGGGTTCGCCTGGTCCGGACTGATGAGCGTCAAGGCGAGCACCGGTCATTGGGGAATGACCGACTGGTTCCTGCACTGGGTGATGCGCAATTCGATCCGGACTGCGGCTCTTTCCATCGAAGCGCCGCCGCTCGATAATCCGGCATTGCTGCCGCCGGCGGCCGGGCATTTCGAGACCGGCTGCGCGATCTGTCATGGCTCACCGGCGCAGGGGCGCTCCGGCGCCGTGCTCGCCATGCTGCCACCACCGCCGGACCTGAAGACAGTGGTTTCCACCTGGAGCGATGCGCAGCTCTTCGAGATCGTCAAGCACGGCGTACGCTTCACCGGCATGCCGGCCTGGCCCGCGCAGGTGCGCGACGACGAAGTCTGGGATATGGTAGCGTTTCTGCGAAAGCTGCCGGGCATGGACAGCGGTGCCTATCTGCAGGCATCCGGCCTTCATGGCATCGGCACCGCGGGGGAAGTCTCACCGCTGCCGATCACCTGCGAAAGCTGCCATGCGGAAAAGCGGCTCAACGGCAACAGCATCATTCCGCGACTGACTGGCCAGTCGGAAGCCTACCTGCTCAACAGCCTGCGCGCCTATGCGCACGGTGAAAGGGCGAGCGGCATCATGAAGGTTGCGATCGGGACTTTGCCCGACGAGAGCCTGCCGGAGCTTGCAAGCTATTATGCCAAGCAGGCGAGGCCGCCGCGACCCGCTGCGCCTTTGGACGCACAGCTCGTGGAAAAGGGCCGCGAGATTGCGGAAAGGGGAAGAGCGGCAGACAAAATTCCCGCCTGCCTCAGTTGCCACGAAAAGCCCGGCGGCAATCCTGCCTATCCGCGCATCTCAGGTCAAAGCGCCCCTTATCTGGAGCGCCAGCTCCGCCTCTTCCACGCAGGTGTCCGAGGCGGGTCTTCCTTCAGCCACCTGATGACGGAGGTGGCAAAAAAATTGAATGAAGAAGATTTTGCCGCTCTCGCGGCCTTCTTTGCCAGCCGCGAGAGCAGTGGGCCTTGACCTCAAGGCCGCTCTCCTCCCCAGGAGCTCAAAAACTCAGACCGGGATGACCATCATGTAACAGGCGGCGATCACCAGCACAAAGCCTGCCGCTTCTACCCATTCTCTGACCATCGTCGCCTCCATCGCTTCGGTCGTGAATGAACGAGAAAGTCGTATTGTAGTTCCACGAAATGGCCATAAACGTGGCGGGATCGCCCTAAATGTGAAATCGCTTGGTTAACAGGGCGTTGTCATTTGTCCGCTTCCGCTCGGGCGCGGGCAGCGTCGAGGATCGAACGAACCTCGCGGGCAGCGGCGTTCTCGATCGCGAAGGCTCCTTCCGGCAGCAGGCCCGGGTCCTCCTCATTATCCTTGAACGTGGCGTCATCGCGCAGCCGTCTGAGGAACGAGGTGATGGTCACTTCGCCGCCGATCATGGCGGACAAGAGCTCGATGAGCACTTCGCGATGCGCATTTAATCGCCCTTCCAGTTCCTGGGGTGTCAGCGTCGACATGATTTCCTCTCCTTATCCGTACCTCGCCTCTTCAAGGAGATAGTGGAACCTTTCGCAGAGGGAACAATCGCTGTGACCGAAAGTTCATCCTTCAGCAAGAACACGGAGGAAGACCATGGCAGAATTTGCCAGATCGGACGGTAATCAGGGTCGGCGCGATGTACGCGACCGGCTGATCCTTGCCCTTTACGCCCAGCTGAAGGCCGAACGGCAGACCCGCGAGGCATTGGAATATGTCATCCGCAATGGGGCTCTGGCGCCTGAAGTGCTCGAAGCCATTGCCGGCGACCCTATTCCGGCTGCAACCGCCGAGGATGTCGCCGCAGTCGAAAAGGTGATCGCGCTCGATGCGCATCGCCGGCAGGCCGCATTCCGAAAGTCCCATGGAGAAGACAAGACATGAAGCGCTTCGTTGTGGCGCTGTCGGCTGTCGCGCTTTTGAGCGCCTGTAGCGACAGTGGCGAAAAACAGAGCGATCCGATCAACAACACGCCGCCGTCGCAACCCAATAACACGGCGCCCACGGATCGCAGCCCTTCACCGCAGACCGGTACAGGTGGCCAAAGTCCGGCGACGTCGCCATCCGGCACCACCAATACGACGCCAGGAAGCCCGCCGCCGGCACCCGGATCGGGCAATCCATAGTTTTCCCGGAGCCGAAGGAACGAAATGCTGTGTCGCACCATTATGACGCCAGTCTTTCAATTGGGTGCGACATGGATACGAAATCGAACCATTTTGTCATCGAGCCCGGCTCCTGGCTTCAGCTCGGCGCCAACTTTGACGGCGAGGGCGTCAATTTCGCGATTTTCTCGGCCCATGCGGAGCGCGTCGAGCTGTGTCTCTACGACCCAAGCGGCAAGATAGAGATCGCCAGGCTGGAGCTCCCGGAATACACTCACGAGATCTGGCACGGTTATGTGCCGGGACTGAAGCCGGGCGCCCTCTACGGCTTCCGTGTCCACGGCCCCTACGATCCGGAAAACGGTCATCGCTTCAACCCGAACAAGCTGCTGATCGACCCCTATGCACGCGAACTCGTCGGCAAGGTCGATTGGAACGAGGCACATTTCGCCTACGATCTTTTGCACGAAGACAAAGATCTCACTTTCGACGAGCGCGACAGTGCGCCGTTCATGCCGAAATGCCGGGTCATCGATCCGAACGAATTCGATTGGAAGGACCAGAACCGGCCGAACATCGCCTGGCCGGCAACGATCGTCTATGAAGCTCACGTGAAGGGCTTCACCCAGCTGAACCCAGGCATTCCGAAGGACCTGCGCGGCACATTCGAGGGCATGGGGCACAAGGCCTCGGTGAATTACATCAAGAGCCTCGGCATCACTTCGGTCGAACTGATGCCGGTCCATTATTTCCCCGACGATCAGCATCTCCTCGACAAGGGCCTGCATAATTTCTGGGGCTATAACACGCTTGGCTTCTTCGCGCCGGCATCCCGTTATTATGGCCCCAGAGGCATCCAGGGGTTCCGCGACATGGTGCGGTCGTTTCACGACGCGGGCATCGAGGTCATCCTCGACGTGGTCTACAACCACACGGCGGAAGGCAACGAGCTCGGGCCAACGCTGGCGTTCAAGGGGATCGACAACTTCTCCTACTACCGGACCATGCCCGACCAGCACCGCTATTACATCAACGACACCGGCACCGGGAACACGGTGAATACCTCGCACCCGCGCGTGCTGCAGCTGATCATGGATTCCCTGCGCTACTGGACCGAGAGCATGCATGTCGACGGGTTCCGTTTCGATCTCGGTACGATACTCGGCCGCGAACCGGAGGGTTTCGACGAACGCGGCGGGTTCTTCGATGCGATCACGCAGGATCCGGTTTTGTCGAAACTGAAGCTGATCGGCGAGCCGTGGGACATCGGTCCCGGCGGCTATCAGGTCGGCGGTTTCCCGCCCGGCTGGGCAGAGTGGAACGACAAGTATCGCGATACGGTGCGCGAGTACTGGAAGGGCACCAATGTCTCGACGGACTTCGCCGCCCGCCTGCTCGGTTCCGGCGATCTCTACGACCAGCGCGGCCGGCGGCCGTGGGCGAGCGTCAACTTCATCGCCGCCCATGATGGTTTCACCCTGAACGATCTCGTCTCCTACAACGACAAGCACAACGAGGCGAATGGCGAGGACAATAACGACGGCCACAACGACAACCGCAGCTACAATTATGGCGCCGAGGGTCCGACCGAGGACGAGGGCATCAATGCGGTGCGCGATCGCCAGAAGCGGAATTTCCTCGCCACCCTGTTCTTCTCGCACGGGACGCCGATGCTGCTCGCCGGCGACGAATTCGGCCGCAGCCAGATGGGCAATAACAACGGCTATTGCCAGGACAGTGAAATCTCCTGGGTTCATTGGGAGGACCTGCCGGAGACCTGCGAAGAGCTTCGCGAGTTCACCCGCCAGATCATCAGGCTGCGCCGCGAACAGCCGCTGCTGCGTCGAGAAAACTGGCGCGACGGCCTGGACATCAAATGGTTCAACGCCGGCGGCGGTTTTCAGACGCCGGAGCAGTGGGACGAGGGCTCCACGCTCGGCCTCCATATCGGCCGGACCGATCTTCGGGAAGAGGAGGGCATCTGGCACGACGTCCTGCTGCTCTTCAACCCGTTCGAGGGCAATGTGCCCTTCCGCATCCCGCAGTTCGGCGAGGGCGGCTGGGTGCTTGAACTCACCACCTCCGACCTTTCCAAGCGTGGCCTGGTGATCACCAAGGAGAAGGATTTCGAGCTCGAAGGCCGCAGCTTGGCGCTGTTCCGGAGACCGTAACGCCTTCAACTTGCTCCCATAGACAAGAAGAACCCGGCTCTCAGGCCGGTTTCTCCTTGTCAGCTGGTTGGTTGGGACCTTAAAGCGTCGCGCGGCGGATATCCGAGCTTGTCGAGACAACATGTCCGGATTTCAGCACAAGATTGGCATAAACGGCGGCATATTGCTGGGCGCTACGTTCCCAGGAGAATTTCGCCTTCATGCCTTGGTTCTGCAGGCGCGCCCACATTTTCGGATCGGCATAGGCGTGCAGCGCGCGGCGAAGCGCCAGCCGCAACCCATCGGTCGTCACCGGATGGAACTGAAAGCCGGTCGCAACGCGGGCGGACATCGCCGCGTCATTGGCATCTATGATGGTCTCGGAGAGCCCGCCGGTGCGGGAGACGACCGGTACGCAGCCGTAGCGAAGCGCATAGAGCTGCGTCAGGCCGCAGGGTTCAAAGCGTGAGGGCTGGACGATCGCGTCCGATCCGCCGTGGATCAAATGCGCCGTTGGCTCGTCATAGCCGAAATGAACCGCCATCCGGCCCGGAAAACGCGCGGCGGTGTCGGCGAGCGCCCGCTCGATTTCCCGATCACCTTGCCCGAAGACGATTACCTGACCTCCGTGGCGAATGATCTCGTCCGCCGTATCGGCAAACATGTCGAAGCCCTTCTGCCATGTCAGCCGACTGACGGCGGAAAATAGAGGGCCTTCCCGACCGGCATCCAGCCCGAATCTTTCGAGCAGAACGGCGCGGTTCTCGCGCTTGCGGCGCAGCGTGCCGACGTCGTAATTGCGCGGCAGGTGCGGGTCGGTCGACGGATCCCAGATATCGAGGTCGATGCCGTTGACGATGCCGCGCAGGTCGGAGACGCGGGCGTTCAGGACCCCGTCCATGCCCATGCCGAAGCGTGGCGTGAGTATTTCGCGCGCATAGGTCGGGCTGACGGTGGTGATCGCATCGACTGTCTGCAGCCCACCCTTCAGGAAGCTGATATCGCCGAAATATTCCATGCGGTTCATGGAATAGGCCTCCGGCGGCAGGCCGATGCTCATCAGTACGCCGGCAGGATACTGCCCTTGGAAGGCAAGGTTGTGGATGGTCAGCACCACGGGCGTCCTGCAGCCGCGCTCGCGCATGTAGACCGAGGTCAGCGCCGACTGCCAGTCATGGGTGTGAACGAGGTCCGGAACCCATCCGGGGAGCACTCCATCGGCGATTTCCGCCGCGGCAAGGGAAAGTGCGGCGAAACGCCTCCAGTTGTCCGGATGGTCGACGCCGTCTTCGTCGACATAGGGGCCGCCCGGCCGATCGTAGAGAGCTGGCGCATCGAGCACGAAGAGGCTGAGGCCTTCGACCCGGGTGTGGAGGAGCGAGGCTTTTTCGCCCAGCAGATTTTCGAAGGTGACGAGCGGCATGGCGCTCTTCAGCTGCTGCATGACCTGCGGATAACCGGGGATCAGAGACGTCGTCTCGATGCCGAGGGGAGCAAGTGCCTTGGGCAGGGAACCTGTCACATCTGCAAGCCCACCTGTCTTCACAAGAGGAAAGATTTCGGACGTGACCGAAAGAATCCTCATTCCCGGAAGCCCCCGCTTTCCATAACCTGTCTTGATCCCCTGATCCATTGCGCTCCGCTCATCTCGACGGGGTTCGTCGAATGGGACGTAAGCGTTCATCATGCGTGCCTCAGCCATCTGCCAGTCTCACCCTCAAGAACGTTTCGGCCTTGGCCAACGTTCCCCGACAGAGTGGAGCCACGGCCAAGTTCAGACGCAAAAGCCATTTCGATTTTTCCAGGGTAAATAAGTCTGCGGCCGCGATGATGTCAGTCGCCGCGACCAATAACGATAGTGATGAAGTTGGGTGACGGGCGGCGTCAAGCGCCAGCCGGAACCTTCTTGGAGCGCTTCTTGGCCGGTTCGACGGCTTCCGGCATGGCAACGGCCGGTGCCTTGGACGTTGTCTTCGCCGGAGAAGCCTTGGCTGCGGCCGTTTTCGGAGTTGCAGCCTTCGCCGCCGCTTTCGGCGACTTCGCGGCGATGGCTGACTTGCCGGCTGACTTGCCGCGCGACCCTGCCGCAGGCTTCTTGGAAGCGGTCGGCCCGAGCGTCGCATATTCCAGCTTGGCCCGCTCCCAATGCTCCCTATCCTTGCCTGAGGGATAGCCTTCTTCTTCCCACAAAATGTAGGCCCGCTTTCTGATCCAGACTTCTTCGGATTCCGCCATTCTTGTCTCCATTCGCCCAAGCGCCGAAACGTGTGCGGCGCAGAAAAGTTCCCTGGTAAAAACGAAAAATCGCAACCCGGCCGAGACGCGGCCAACACTTGAAAAAAACTTCCCCGGAGGCGGAACTTTTGGCTGTCAAATATACTTATGGCCGCCGGGAAGGAGACACATCCAATGGGAAAGTACTGCGATATCGTCCCACACGCAACCGGCTGGGTCTATGTCATCGACGGCGTTCAGTCTGCGTCCTATTATCACACCTATGAGCTCGCCATGGAGGCTGCCAAAGCACATGTGGCACGCGACCGAAGCGGGCGGGTGGAGATTTTCCGGCGGCAGGCGCTGAACGGCGAAATGTTGCCGGTTCCCCCAATGCAAGGGAACCCGGACCCGTCGGCACTAAGGCGATCTTTCCCGGCTTGAGAAGGCCGGAAGGGAGGAAAAGCCCCGGATCGTCTCCGGGGCTTTTTTTCGGGTCGATGAAAAGGCGCGGCCGGCGCCGCGCCTCTCATGGGATTGCGAATGTCACGCAGCTTTCTGGGCCGCGGTGTTCACTGCGGTCTTGGCGAGAGCCGTCAGGGCCTCGTCGGTCTTGCTTTCCTCGGCGAGCGTCTGTTCGAGAAGCGTTACGGCGTCCCGGTGACCGAGCTGCTGGGCCCAGGCACGCAGGGTGCCGTAGCGGCTGATCTCGTAATGTTCGACGGCTTGCGCTGCGGCGAGCAGCCCGGCGTCGAGAGCTGGCGTGCCCTTGAACTCGTCAAGGATCTCCTCGCCTTCTTCGATGATGCCGTCGATCGCGGGGCAGGTCTTGCCCTGGGCCCGCTTACCTATAATCTCGAAGACCTGCTTCAGGCGATCGATCTGACCTTCGGTTTCGTCCCTGTGTTTCTCGAATGCTGCCTTCAGCTTCGGATCCTGGGCGCCGCGTGCCATCTTCGGCAGCGCTTTCACGATCTGGCGCTCGGCGTAATAGATGTCCTTCAGGGTTTCATGAAAAAGGTCGTCGAGGGTCTTACTGGCCATGGGTCTCTCTCCTTGTTGATGGGTGTTCTTATGGGGGGATTGCGAGGCACCTAACGAGCGGAGTGCCTCGCCGGTTCCACGAAAATCAATGCCTTTCGGGAGCAATTCGAAGATTATTGCGGCAGGCGACGACACCCTCGATGTCGAGAACGACGTCTTCGGCACGGGTCTTGTCGGCAAGCTGCGCGACGTATCCCTCCAGCGTCACCTCGCCGTTCTCCACCGAGACCGCCATGTTGGTCGGGTCGAGAAAAGCGTCCTGGGTCAGGTGCTCATTGACGTCCTGTGCGATCAGATCGTCGGGTCGGTCGTAACCGTTCGGTGCCTTGCCGATCTGCTTTTCCTGTTCCGATCCCTCGGCGAAGATATTCGCTTCGCCCTGAAGATAACCGCTCGGGCGGCTTTCTGCCGGGCCCTCCCATCGAGGCCATTGCGAGGTCTCGCCGGGACGGCCAGCTTTCGGCTGCTCATTCTTCATCGGCTTTCTCCTTTTCAGGGGCATGATCGCCCGCAGCGGAGGAACCCACGGTTGCCGGAAAAGTTCCATGCGACTTGATGGAACCGGAACGCCCGAAACGCGTTTGGACCGTCAACTAGAAAAATGTTTACGACGGGAGAGACACATGCAGGACAGGCTGAAGATCTATCGGCTGGTGCCGACTGCTGCGCCACATGATCCGAACTGGCAGAACTCGCCACCGCATGGCGAGGTGGTGGTCAGGGCAAAGACCGCTGGCGATGCGCGCCTCGTGGCGAGCCAGGCGGAACTTGATTTCATGGAAATCGACGCTTCCCCCAGCGAAGGCAATTCGACGGAGATGGCGAGCGCCTTCCGTAGCGACAAGCTCTATACGGTGATCGAAGACAGCAGCGGGCGGTTTGCGCCGAACGGGCCGCGGTGCGTGATCGGCGGCCGTGTGCGCACGGACAACCTGATTTCCACCCAGCTATGATGCTTGGGGTAGAGGTGCGCAAGAGCGAGGATATCAGTCGGTGCGACCGTCGATCTTTTCGTTGAGTGCCTTCTGTAGCGCGCGCGCCAGGTCAAGCAGTCGATCAGGAACCTCTTCCTTCTCGATCTCGGTCAGAAGGACCGAAACCTTGCGGCTGACCCGCCGTCCCATCCTGATGTCCTGTTCCGCAACCGGAGTGTCTTCTTTCGCCATCCCGACCTCTGACGTAATCACTACCGGCATCCGTTGCCGAAACAATAGGCGCCCGCCATAACGCTACATTAGCCTTCCATACATCAGGAAGGCCAACTTCGGATATCCCGAAAAAGTCACAGAGGACAAATGAAATAAGACGACTTCCTATCCAGGAAGCCGCCCAATTTGTTCCATAAGTTTTTCAGAAAGATCAGTGCCGGGGCGGTTTCGGCGTGCCGGAGGGGATCGACGTCACCGTGGTCGACACCGGATCGCTTGCTGGAAAGGTATTTTCCAGGCCTTCGTTGAGCTGTTCATCCAACTCCTTCTTTTCGCCGCGCTCGCGAGCCGACTGCTCGGCTTTTTTGTGTGAGTCTTTCTGCGCAGGGTTCGGGGTGCTGCTGGTGCTCATCTCGTTTGTCTCCTTGGCCTGTTTCGTCATGAAAACGGTCTGGTGCGAAAGTTTGTTCCGGAACCAAGCGGAGGCAGCGCGGGTTATCGGGCAAACGAAGGAGTTTTGTCGTGGCCCCGCGCGTATTCTGGAAAGGTTATCTGAAGCTCTCGCTCGTCACCTGCCGGGTGACGATGACGCCGGCGGTCTCCGAAGGCGCCAAGGTGCGGTTCCACAATATCAACCGCAAGACCAATAACCGCGTCCTCAGCCAGTATGTCGATGCGCAGACAGGCGAGGCGGTCGAGGATGACGATCAGGTCAAAGGGTATCCGAAAGGCGAGGACGACTACGTTCTTCTCGAAGACGAAGAGATCGAGGATGTCGGGCTCGAAAGCACCCGCACCATCGATATCGAAACTTTCGTGCCGGCCGACTCGATCGGCTGGATCTGGTATGATCGACCGCATTATCTGGCGCCCGACGACGAGGTGAGCGCCGAAGCCTTCGCTGTGATCCGGGAGGCTATGGCGAAGACCAACACCGGCGGTATTGCCCGGCTCGTCATGTATCGTCGCGAGCGGGCGGTTTTGCTGTTGCCGAAGGACAAAGGGATCGTCGTCTGGACCTTGCGTTACGGCGACGAAGTCCGCGACGCTGGCGAATACGCGGCTGAGAAACCGAAGGAGAGCGCCGGTTCCGAACATCTGGCGATGATGAAGAAGATCATCGATGAGCGCACCCAAGCCTGGAAGCCTTCAATGGCGGACGACCCGGTCCAGGACCGGCTGCTCGAAATCATCGCCGAGCGCAAGAAGAGCCGGAAATCCAGGAAGAAAGTCGAGGAGAAGGGACCCGAGCGCAGCAGCAATGTGATCGATATCACCGCGGCGCTGAAGAAGAGCCTGGAAGCGGAGCGGAAAGCGCCGAGGAAGTGAGGCGTCTCATCCCAGCGTCTACCGTTTCTTCTTTGCCTTGAACTCGATCGGGGCTTCCGCCTTGCGAAAATCTCCCCACGGATCGCTCGTCTGCTGGGCGATGCGCGCCGGGGCGTTGATGACCGTGAAATAGTTGGGGCCGATCGCGCCGCCGAGTTCGTCCCACTCGACCGGCATGGAAACCGGTGCGCCGGGGCGGGCACGGGTGGAATAGGGGGCGACGGCAGTATTGCCGCGACCGTTGCGCAGGTAGTCGATGAGGATCTTGCCGCTTCGCTTCGACTTGGTGATCGTCGATACATATTTGTCGGGGTCGTCGCCGGCCATGCCGTCGGCGAGCGCCTTCATCGCCGCCTTCACCTCCGGCCATTCTGCCTTTGGTTTGACCGGTGCGACGACATGCAGGCCCTTGCCGCCCGAGGTTTTTACGAAGGCCACCAGCCCCATGTCCTCGAAACGACGCTTCACCTCATGAGCGGCAGCGATGATATCGGTCCATGAGACGCCTTCGCCCGGGTCGAGGTCGATATTGACCATGTCCGGCTTTTCCCAGTCGTCAAGCGTCGAGCCCCAGGGGTGGATTTCCAGCGTTGCCCCTTGGACGAGGCCGAGCAATCCATCGAGGTCGCGGATGGTGATATCCTCTTCCGCCGGATCGGTGGGATCCTTCACGAGCACGGCGTTCTTGGTCATGCCCTTCCAGCCATGTTTCTGGAAGAATAGCGGTTTACCGATCCCATCCGGCCCACGCACCAGCGCCAGCGGGCGGTTGACGACGAAGGGCGCCATCAGCCGCCAGACTTCGGTGTAATAATCCGCAAGCCCGGCCTTGGTCACACCGGCATCTGGCCAGTAGACCCGGTCCGGATGGGTAAGATTGACTGTCCGTTTCGGTGGCTTCGGTTGTTCCGCTGCATTCACAAGTCCGCCCTCCCGGACGATATCCTCCGGATCCTTGTCTTCGCGCAGGCCCCGGAAGGCCGCGTGGCGGATATGCGCATCCGCCGTCCAGCCGCGAAACTCCACTTCCGCAACCAGCTCGGGCCGCACGAAAACGACATCCTTCTTTTCCACCGCTGCGAGCTTTTCGTCAAACGGGCTTTCGCCGGTCTGGATCTCCTGGAGGCTCTTGAAGAGCGATTGCGCCATGGCATTCGAATAACCGGTGCCGACGCGGCCGGCATGCCGCAGCTTCCCCTTGTCGTAGTATCCCATGACCAGCGATCCGATCGCCGTCCTCGAAACGGAGGAGGGGACAAATCCGGCGATCACGAATTCCTGTCGTGCCGAACATTTCGACTTCACCCAGTCGCGACCGCGGCCAGGGCGATAGGGCGCATCCGATATCTTGGAGATGATGCCTTCGAGGCTCAGCCGGCAGGCATGTTTCAGGACCAGACCGCCTTCGTCGCCAAAATGCTCGCTGTAGCGCAGGGCCGGGCCGCTGCCGGCCAGCAGTGTTTCCAGCGCCTCCTTGCGCTTCAGAAGCGTCGCGCCGGTCAGGTCGTAACCGTCGAGATGCAACAGGTCGAATGCGTAGAAGGTGAACCGGTCGTCCCGGCCTTCGCTCAGGTCCTGCTGGAGCAGGGAGAAATCGGTGGCGCCGGAACCGGCCTCGACCGCTACTTCCCCATCGATAATCGCATCGGCCGGGCTAAGCTTTCCGAATTCCGCGATGATCTCGTCTCCGAACTTATGCGTCCAATCGAGCCCGGTGCGCGTCAACAGCTTTACCTTGCCATTTTCGATACGGGCCTGCAGGCGATAGCCGTCGAGCTTAATCTCGTGGACCCAGCGTTTGCCGGAGGGCGCGCTCTTCACCAGGGTCGCAAGCTGCGGTTCGACGAAATCCGGGAGTTCGGCTTTCCTGGCGCCCTTAATCTTCGAGGCAGCGATGTCGGATTTTTCCGGTCCGGGATCGGATTTCGTCTTCGTCTTCGGTTTGGCCGTACTCTTTCCCGCCGGCGCCTTGCGGCCCCAGATTTCGTCCAGCGTCTTGCCCGATTTCACCGAAAGTGGCATCTCGTCGAGAGTGTCCTTGTCGCCCTCGGCGCGGGCGAATTCGTCCTCGCCTTTCACCAGCAGCCAGTTCTCGCGTTTTTCGCCCTCTCTGCGGGCCATGCGGATCAGGTGCCAGCGGCCCTCCAGCTTCTCGCCCTTCAACTCGAATTCCATATGGCCTTTCTTATAACCCTTGTGTGGATCGCCGATCGGATCCCAGGTGCCGCGGTCCCACAGCAGCACCGCACCGGCGCCGTAATTGCCTTTGGGGATCATGCCTTCGAAACCACCGTAATCGAGCGGATGGTCTTCCACATGCACTGCCAGCCGCTTTTCGCCGGGAACGAAACTTGGGCCCCGGGTCACGGCCCAGCTTTTCAGCACACCGTCCAGTTCCAGCCGGAAATCGTAATGCAGCCGGGTGGCGTCGTGCTTCTGGATCACGAAACTGTTGCCGGATGCCTTGGCCTTGCGGCCGCCGGAGACTTTTCCTTGAGGCTCCGGGGACACCTTGAAATTCCGCTTCTGATTATAGGTTTCGAGCGCCATGATCAGCTCGCCTTTCTCTGCGGGGCGGCAGTCTTACGAGGTACGGTTTTCTTGGCTGACTTCTTCGGTGCGGTCTTCTTGCCGCCGCCGGCGCTCTGTCGCAGTGCGTCGAGCAGGCTGGAAACCTTCTTCGGTTCCGGCTTCGGCTGCTTCCTGAGCTTGCGGCCCTCGATCTTCGCCTTGATCAGCTCGGCAAGTGCTGCCTCATAGCGGTCGTCGAACTCGCTCGGGTCGAACTCACCGCGTTTGGTGTCAATGATGTGTTCGGCAAGATCGAGCATCTCGCCCTCGATCTTGAAGCTCTTGATATCGGAGAAGATTTCCTTCGCCGGCCGGACCTCGTAGTCGTAGTTCAGTGTGCTGGCGATCAGGCCTTTTTCGCTGGGGCGGATCAGCAGTGTCCGCAGCCGCCGGAAGAGCACGGTGCGGGCGAGTGCAGCGACGTTCTTCTCCTTCAGCCCCTTGCGGATCAGCTCGAAGACTTCCGCGGCCGGTTTGTCGGCCGGCGCCAGGTAATAGGGTCGATCAATGAAGATGGTGTCGACGCCGTCGCAGGGAATGAAGGTTTCGAGCTCCAGCGTCTTGTCGCTCTCGGGTACTGCGGCCTTCACCTCGTCGGGCTCAAGGAAGACATATTGGCCGCTTGAAACTTCGTAGCCTTTGACGATGTCCTCGCTTTCGACCTGCCTGCCGGTGTCGGCATCGACCATCTGGCGGTGGACGCGGTTGCCCGTCTCCCGATTGATGATGTGAAAGCTGACACGGTCGGATGTCGAGGCGGCGGTATAAAGCGCCACCGGGCAGCTTAGTTCGCCGACCTTCAGATAGCCTTTCCAGTTTGCACGCGGTGCCATTCCGAACTCCCGGCAGAACTCCGTGAAAGTCCTATCAACAGGCCTGCCGGCCCGTTTGTTCCCTTGAGCGGTGCGCGGTTTTCGTCAGGAAGATGAACAGGGCGTCCATCTTGGCGGAACCAAATACGCGAGGCGTGCGTTTGCCCCCGTCATTCCAGCCATGAAGACTTCGGAGAGGTAGGCAACGGTGTCTGAATCACAGTTGAATGGTGATCCTGCACGTGCAGACATAGTAAGGCTTATCCCGGCTCTCCGCGCATTTGCCCGTACTTTCTGCCGCAATCCCAGCGATGCAGACGACCTGGTGCAGGAGACGTTGATGAAGGCGCTCGCCAATCTCGACAAGTTCGAGCCGGGCACCAAGTTGAAAAGCTGGCTTTTCACCATCATGCGCAACACCTTTTATTCGCGGGCCAAGGTACTTGGCCGAGAGGCGCCGGGGATCGAGGAGAATATTTCCGGCGATACGCCGGTCGCAGCGAGCCAGGAGGTTGCTGCTCGGGCGCAGGAAGTCCAGCGGGCGCTCCAGAAATTGCCTCCGCATTATCGCGAAGTGCTGACGCTGGTGGCGATCCTGGGCGAAAGTTACGAGGCGACGGCGGAGATATGCGATTGTGCGGTGGGCACGGTGAAAAGCCGCCTCAACCGGGCACGGCATCAAATTCTGCAGGAATTGGGAGAAGAAACGAATTGAGCTGCCTCATCCGGCAGCTTTTATGCTTTGGAGGTCGCCGTGAAGTTCACTTTGATCGCGGCGGCGATCGTTCTTGTGACGATCGCCCCGGTTTTCGCATTCATCTAGCAGATCAGGCCGGATCCTGGTCAAGGTCCGGGTAATGCCGGAATATGCCCGACTCATTGAACGCGAGCCGGCGTTTCGACCTTAGATAGGCCTCGATATTCGGACGTTGGGCGACCGCGTCGCGTAGTTTGGCGACATGGGGGTAATCATTATCGAAATTTTTCATCGCACGCGGGAAGGCATAGGCGAGACCTTTGGCGAGCTGGAAGAGCGACAGGTCGGCGTAAGTCAGGGTGTCGCCCACCGCATGGCCGCTCTTGGTAGGGTTTGCGGCGATGATACGGTCGAAATAGCCGATGAATTTCGGCACCCGGTGTTTCAGGAAGGCCTTGGAACGCGCCTTGGCCTCCTGCCTCTGATCCTCGTAGTAGTCGGCGGTGCTGATCGGGTGGTGCGTATCATGCACTTCCGCGAGGAAATCGGTGACCGTCAGCTGGAGGCCGTGGGCGAAGAGGCGGGATTTCTCGTCTTTCGGCACCAGATTCAGCTTCGGCCCGAGGTAATTGAGGATGTTGGCGACGTGTGAGACGACCAGGTCGCAATCCTTGAGAAAGGGCGGTGCGAACGGCATGTCGTAACCGTGCTTGCCGTGCATATAATCCATCATTTTCGCAGTGCCGCGTTCGCCGCGGGCTACGTCCACATAGTCGGCTCCAGCCTCTTCCAGCGCCAGCCGCACGAATTCACCGCGGCCCTGAAGGCCGTCCCAGTAATAAAGTTCGTAAGTCATAGTCACTCCAGAAATTCTGCGATCTTCTCCAAGTCTTCGACGAAGCGGGCCCGGTTGAGCTCCGCGTCCGGCTGATCCAGCGTCCTCAGCAGCGCCGAAGGATGGATGGTCACCAGTACCGGCAGGCCGTCCGGCGATCTCAACATCGTGCCGCGATCACGGGTCACTTTCGCCTGCCTTCCCAGCAAGGCATAAAGCGCTGTCGCGCCGAGCGCTACGGCAAGTTTCGGTTTGACCAGGCGCAGCTCCGCTGCCAGCCACCAGGCGCAGGCCTGGACCTCGCCGGTATTGGGTTTGGCATGGATGCGGCGCTTGCCGCGTGGGGTGAACTTGAAATGCTTCACCGCATTGGTGACGTAGCAGATATTACGTTCGACGCCGGCTTCCTCCAGACAGCGATCGAGGAGCTTTCCCGCCGGCCCGACGAACGGCTTGCCCGCCTGATCCTCCTTGTCTCCCGGCTGCTCGCCGACAAAGAGCACCTTGGCCTTGGGCGGCCCCTCTCCGAACACGAGATGGGTGGCGTTCCTATAGAGGTCGCAACGCGTGCAGCTTTCCGCATCCTGCTCGACGTCCGGCAGTTTTTCGCCCTCCGCGCCCGATGTCTCGAAGGCTGGGCCTTTGCGCGATGTCAGCATGTTCGCACTCCTTGTAGACGGTTTAGAACCGGCTCGCCCGTCTGACTGTTCCTTTAAATTTGCATGGCGGGAATATGGGTTGGAACTTTTGCACAAAGGTTGGGTTGAAGGCTCGTCTGGTTTGGCAACGTTTTTCGCTCGAGATTTTCAAGTTTGGCAGGATTTTGAACATGGCTATCAGGATTACCGCGATCGTTTTTATTTTGATCGGTTTGGCGTTGGCCGTCGGCGGCGGACAACTGGTACTGCTCGGAGGCAGCGTCTATTACATTATCTGCGGTCTCGGCTTCGTGGTGACCGCCATCCTGCTTTTCCTCCGGAATGCCATGGCGCTCAGGGTCTATGCAGTTGTCGTGCTCGCTTCGCTCGCCTGGGCGATCTGGGAGGTCGGGCTCGACTGGTGGCAGCTCGGCCCGCGCGGCGGACTGATCATCCTCCTCGGTCTCTGGCTCCTGACACCCTGGGTTCGCACCCCGCTCGGCTTTTCGAGCCCGACCGGCATGCGCTACGGCGCCAGTGCCCTGCCGCTCGGTATTTCGCTGATGATCGCGATCGTCGTCGCCATAGTTTCGATGTTCCTCGATCCGCTCGACCGGAGCGGCGAGCTGCCGCAACAGTCGGTCGCTGCCGCTCCGCCGATGGGCGGCAACGTGCCGCCCGGCGAATGGCATCAGTATGGACGGACGCCCTATGGGCAGCGTTATTCGCCGCTCGACCAGATCAAGGTCGACAACGTCGCCAAGCTCACGGAAGTCTGGCGCTACCAGACCGGGGACGTGAAACGGCCGGACGATGTGGGCGAGACCACCTATCAGGTGACGCCGCTCAAAGTCGGCAATTCGCTCTATCTCTGCACGCCGCACAATCTTGCCATCGCTCTCGATGCGACGACCGGCAAGGAGAAGTGGAAATACGACCCTAATTCCGGCATGAACCCGGATCGCCAGCACCAGACCTGCCGCGGCGTCAGTTATTACAAGGACGCCGCCGCGGCAGCCGGCAGCCCGTGTGCGGAACGGGTCTATCTGCCGACCTCGGATGCGCGGTTGATCGCCCTCGACGCCGCGAACGGCCAGGTCTGCACCTCCTTTGCCGACAACGGAACGCTGCAGCTCACCAGCGGCATGCGGTACAATCCAGCCGGCTACTATTATTCGACCTCTCCGCCAGCGATCGCCGGCAACAAGATCATCATCGGTGGTGCGGTCAACGACAACTATTCCACCCAGTCGCAATCCGGCGTGATCCGCGCCTTCGACGTCAATACGGGACAGCTGATCTGGAACTGGGATTCGGGCAATCCGAGCCAGACCCAGCCGCTGCCGCCGGGTCAGACCTACACGACCAATTCGCCCAATAGCTGGTCGGTGTTCAGCGTCGACGAGGAGTTGGGGCTTGTCTATGTGCCGCTCGGCAACCAGGTACCGGATCAGCTCGGCATGGGCCGCAGCGAGAGCGTGGAGAAATATTCCTCCTCGATCGTCGCGCTCGATCTCAATACCGGTGCCGACCGCTGGGTGCGCCAGACGGTGCATCACGATCTTTGGGACATGGACGTGCCTGCCCAGCCGGTCCTCCTCAACATCTCGAGGCCGGACAATACGGTCGTGCCGGCTCTCGTCGGCCCGACCAAGCAGGGCGACATATACGTGCTCGACCGCCGCAGCGGCGAGCCGATCATCCCGATCACCGAGGAACCGGCACCGGGAGGTGCGATCCCGGAAGATCGTACTGCGCCGACGCAGCCCACCTCAGCCTTGTCCTTCAAGCCGAGACCGCTCGAAGAACGCGACATGTGGGGCGTCACCATGTTCGACCAGATGGTCTGCCGCATCTGGTATCATCAGTACAATTATCTCGGCCGCTACACGCCGCCGTCGCTGAAGGGCTCGATCATCTATCCGGGCAATTTCGGCACGTTCAACTGGGGCAGCGTCGCGGTCGATCCGGAGCGGCAGGTGATGTTCGGCATGCCGACCTATCTCGCCTTCACCTCAAGGCTGGTGCCGCGTGCGGATATCCCGCCGAAGGCACAGGATCAGAAGGGCAGCGAACAGGGCCTCAACCGCAATGACGGCGCACCTTACGGCGTCTACATGGGTCCGTTCCTCGGGCCGCTGCAGATCCCCTGCCAGGCGCCGCCCTGGGGTTACGTCTCCGGCGTCGACCTGCGCACCGGCCAGATCGCCTACAAGCACCGCAACGGCACGGTCTATGACATGACGCCGCTGCCGCTGCCCTTCAAGGTCGGGGTGCCCGGCATCGGCGGGCCGATGATCACCAAGGGTGGCGTGGCGTTCCTTGGCGCTGCCGTCGACAACTATCTGCGCGCCTACAACCTCACCAACGGCCGCGAGCTCTGGAAGGCGCGGCTGCCGGCCGGCGGCCAGGCGACGCCGATGACCTATGCGGTCGACGACGGCCGGCAGTTCGTGGTGATGGTGGCCGGCGGACACGGTTCGGTCGGCACCAAGCCCGGCGACTACGTGATCGCCTATGCGCTGCCGCGATAGACGCAGCCAAACGAAAGGCCCGGGCGTCCGACGCCCGGGCCTTTCCGGTTCCATTTATCGGGGGTTACATCGGGCGGTTGAAACGGAGTTCGTTGCGCACGGTGGTCACTCCGGCAACGTTCAGGGCCACGTCCTCGGCTCGTGCGATCTCGCTTTCCAACTGGACCGTCCCGCTCAGCGTTATCTCGGAACCGCGGGCGATGACGGCGACGTCGCTTGCATCGACGCCGCCAGCGGAAGCCAGGGCATCGGAAACCGCCCCTTCGAGCGTCGCGCTTGGAGGAAATTCTACTTCGACCTCAGGGGGCGTCTCGTGAAAATGCTGATGCTTCAAGACCATTGTCGTACTCCGTTCTGACACGGCACGACAACGCGCGGCGAGGGCGATTGGTTCAGCGTCCGCCGGCGAGAACCGTGACGATGATCTCCTGAAGCTGGTTCTGCGAGAAGGGTTTGGGCAATCGCGGCAGCCGATTGTCGCCGCCTGTCGGCAATTCCGCGTAACCGGTCGCCAGCACCACCGGCAGGCCCGGTCTCTCTTCGCGGATGACGGCGGCCAGTTCGGAGCCGGTCATACGCGGCATCGAATGATCGGTGATGACAAGATCGATGTCATGGGCGCCGCTTCTCAGCTCCTTCAGGGCGTCGGTGCCGCTATAAGCCTCGATCACGGTGTGGCCGAGATCCTCCAGCATCAGCGTGGTGTTCATCAGGACCAGCGCATCGTCATCGACGGCGAGAATTGTCAAGCGTCCTCTGGGAGTTGCGGCGGGCGAGGGCATGGTCTGCTCCGAAGACTGCGGACAGTCGTTTGCATCGGCCACAGGCAGATAGAGCGAAACCGTCGTGCCCTTGCCTTTTTGGCTTTCGATTTCGAGTTTGCCGCCTGACTGTTCGGTCAGGCCCTGCACCATGGAAAGTCCGAGCCCTGTCCCCTTGCCGACACCCTTGGTGGTGAAGAAGGGTGTCGTTGCGCGGATGAGGGTTTCCTCGTCCATGCCTTCGCCGCTGTCGGCGACAGCCAACCGCACATAACGGCCGGGTTTCAGCCTCTCGGTATTCTTGTCGGCGAAATACTCCTCGGCGCTGATGACGATCATGCCACCGCCCGCCATCGCGTCCCGGGCGTTGACGACGAGGTTCAGAAGCGCGGTCTCGAGCTGAACCGGGTCGCTCGTGACATGCGGCAGGTTTTTGGCAAACCGGGTTTCGACGGATGCGGAGGCGCTGAGTGAGCGCTGAACGAAATCCATCATGCCGCTCACGAGTGCCGGCACGTTGATGGCTTGCATATTCAATTCCTGGCGCCGGGAGAACGCGAGCATGCGCTGGGTCAGGGCAGCACCCCGTTCGGCGCCCTGAATGGCATTGTCCAGCAGTGGCGTCAGCGCCGGATCGTCGGGCAGGCGTTTCTTCAGAATTTCCAGGCTGCCCAGCACGGCCATCAGCAGATTGTTGAAGTCGTGGGCAACACCACCGGTCAACTGGCCGATCGCTTCCATCTTCTGGGATTGGAAAAGTTCCTCACGTGCCTGGGTAAGAGCCTTCTGCGCCTCGACTTTTTCGGTGATGTCGCGCGTGATCTTGGCGAAGCCGAGGAGCGTGCCTTCCTCGTTGCGGATCGCGTCGATGATCACATGTGCCCAGAAACGCGTGCCATCCTTGCGCTGCCGCCAACCTTCCTTCTCGAGTCGTCCCTCGCGCCGCGCGGTCTCCAGGCTTCGGTTTGGTTCGCCGCGCTCGCGGTCCTCCGGAGTATAGAACTGCGAAAAATGCTGGCCGACGATCTCGTCCGCCGTATAGCCCTTGATGCGCGTGGCACCGGAGTTCCAGTTGCTGACGCGGCCATCCGGGTCGAGCATGTAGAGAGCATAGTCCGTGACACCCTGGACGAGGATCTGGAATTTCTCTTCGCTCAATCGGAGTTCCGTCTCGGCCCGTTTCCGTTCCGTCAGATCGCGGGTCACCTTGGCGAAGCCGAGAAGTTCGCCGGACCTACTCCAGATCGGGTCGATGATGACGTGGGCCCAGAAGCGGCTGCCGTCCTTGCGGACGCGCCATGCTTCCTTTTCGAAGCGGCCTTCTGTCGCAGCCGTCCGCAACGCGTGTTCGGGCGCCCGCGCCAATCTGTCTTCAGGCGTATAGAAGCGGGAAAAATGCTCGCCCAGGATTTCCCATGCCTCGTATCCCTTGACGCGCTGGGCGCCGGGATTCCAACTCGCGATCTTGCCCTCCGGGTCAATCATGTAAATCGCGTAGTCGGTGATGGAGTCGACGAGCAGACGGTAACGTTCCTCGTCAAGCAACGAAACGTCATAACTTTGCGGCACGCTCATTAATTATCCCCGTCCCACGACGTTTTTGCCCCTGGCGTGATGCAACAACGAACTTCGTAGCTCTGCAGCACGCTCATCGCTGGTCCCTGGTCCACGAAGCTTATGATCTAACGCGACTTAATGCCTAAATCCCATTTTGGTTCCCTGTTTTTCAGATTTTTATCCGGCGTCGAATGGGGCGGTCGTGTGGCAGGGGTTGACTGATGACGGGTTTCCGTTTACGAATGACGAAAGATGAAAATCGTCACACATAAAACGAAAGCCATCAGCGGTATGGATACCAACGAAAATACCCTGGACACGTCGCGCCAAGACAATGTCGGCCGTATTCTCGATGCGGCGGAGCGGCTGTTCAAGCATTACGGCTACACGAAGACGAATGTGGCGGATATCGCGCGCGATCTCGGTATGTCGCCCGCCAATATCTACCGCTTCTTCTCGTCCAAGGCGGACATCCATCAGGCCTTGGCAAGCCGTATGCTGGACGGTAGCTATCAGGCGGCACTCGCCAATGCAAAGCGGCCGGTGAGCGCCACGGAACGGCTGCGCAATCACGTCCTGCAGCAGCACCGCTTCACGCTCGAGACCATGCTCGACGAAAAGAAGGTGCATGAGATGGTGGTGATCGCCATCGAGCAGCAATGGCCGGTCATCGAACAGCATCTCGAACGCATCCGTGTCGTCATTGCGGGTCTCATCAAAGATGGCATCGAAGCCGGTGAGTTCCGCGAACAGGATCACCAGCTCGCATCCGAATGCTTCATGTCGTCCATGGTCGTGCTTTGTCATCCGCAGCTCATCGCGGATTGCCTTCTGGAGAGCCGGATCGGCAAGCCCGAGGACCTCGTGGAATTCGGCCTCAGGGCCCTCAGATAATTCGCCTGAAATAGTTCCGGGGCGCCAAGGGGGCGTCTTGATCGAAAACCCGCCACCAGGAGTGCGGAACCATGTTTTTCGTAAAGACCAGACGTAATGTCTCGTTTCTCGTCAAAGGCCTTTTAGTCGCGACCGCGTTCGGCGCGCTGACGGCCTGCTCGCAAGAGAAGAAAGTCGAAGCTCCGGAAATCGTCCGCCCGGTGAAGGTGACCGAGGTTGCCGCCGCCGATCACGGCCGCAAGCTTCAATATTCCGGCTCAGTCAAGGCGCGCACCGAAATGAACCTCGGCTTCCGCGTCGCCGGCAAGATCACCGAGCGGCTCGTCGATGTCGGTCAGCGTGTTCGCCCCGGCGACGTGCTCGCAAAGCTTGACGCCGTCGATTACCAGCTCGCGGTGCGCCGCGCCGAGGCCGATCTCGCCTCCGCCCAGAAGCAGGTGGAAATCTCCGGCCTCGCCCGCCGGCGGGCCGAGACGCTTGCCGAAAAGAGCATTTCTTCCCAATCGCAGCTCGAACAGGCGCAACTGGCCAATGACCAGGCCGTTTCGCAAAAGGAATCGGCCCAGTCGGCACTCGACCAGGCCCGCAACCAGGTCGCCTATACGGAATTGAAGTCCGACCAGAACGGCATCGTCACCGCGGTCAGCGCCGATATCGGCCAGGTGGTCGCGTCCGGCACCCCGGTCCTCTCCGTTGCGGTCGAGGGCAGCAAGGAAGTGCAGATCGCCGTTCCGGAAATGGACGTCGCTCAGTTCAAGCCGGGCAAGACGGTGAAGGCCCGCTTCTGGTCGGCCACCGATCTCGTGCTCGACGGTAAGGTCCGCGAAGTGGCCGGCAGTGCCGATGCCCAATCGCGCACTTTCGCGGTTCGCGTCAGCCTGCCTGCGGATACACGGGTGCTGCTCGGCATGACTGCGACGATCGAGGCGGACGAAGACAATGCCGTCGCCACCTATGCCGTTCCGCTTGCCGCGCTTTCCAAGAAGGATGGCCAGTCCGTCGTCTGGATCGTCGACCGCGGCAAGGGCACCGTCAGTTCGCGTGCCGTCAAGGTCGCCGATTTCTCCGACGACGGCGTTCGTGTCGCCGACGGCGTTGCCAAGGGCGACCTCGTCGTCTCGGCCGGCACGCAGTTCATGAAGGAAGACATGAAGGTCAAGCTGCCGGAAAACATCGCCTCACGCTTCGGCAGCGTCAGCAGCCTTACCACCGCTTCGCTCGCGCCCTGATCGCCCGGCTTAAAGGACCCAAGACCATGAGCTCCTCTCATCAGGCCAATCCCCAGGAAAAGGCCCGGTTCAACCTGTCCCGCTGGGCGATTGCCCATCCGAGCATCGCCCGTTTTCTCTTCGGCCTCATCATCGTCATGGGCGCACTCGGCGTCATGAACATGGGGCAGAAGGAAGACCCGGACTTCACCTTCCGCGTCATGGTCGTGCAGACCGTCTGGCCCGGCGCCTCCATTCAGGAGATGCAGGACCAGGTCGTCAACAAGATCGAGCGAAAGCTGCAGGAAACCCCGCATCTCGACTGGGTCAAGTCCTATACCCGCGCCGGCGTGGCGATCACCACGATACAGATCAAGGGCGACACCAATACCGCCCAGGTCAACGACGCCTTCTATCAGGTTCGCAAGAAGGTCGGGGACATCGCCCAGGATCTGCCGGCCGGCCTGCTCGGTCCCTATTTCAACGACGAGTTCGGCGATACCTACATCACCCTCAACTCGATCAGCGGTGAAGGCTACAGCTATCCTGAACTGAAGCAGTTCGCGATCCAGGCCCGCGACATGCTGCTCGCCACACCCGGCGTCGAAAAGGCGGTCATCCTCGGCGACCAGCCGCAGAAGATCTTCATCGACGTTTCGTCGAAGGCGCTCGCCGAGCGCGGCCTCACTGTCCTCAACATCCGCGATGCGTTGTCCGGCCAGAACAATATCGATCCCGCCGGCAACGTTCAGACCGCCGATCGGTCGGTGCGGATCGCGGTCGAAGGCGGCGTCACCACGCCGGAAGACATCCGCGAACTACGCCTCAAGGCCGGCAGCCAGGTGATCCGGCTCGGCGATATCGCCACCGTCACCGCCGGCCTCGAAAACCCCTATCAGCGCAAGTTCCGCTTCAACGGCCACGACAGCGTCCAGCTTGGCGTCGTCATGGCCAAGGGCTTCAAGGTCACCGATGTCGGCCATCAGGTCGAGGCGACCTATGAGCGCTTCGAACAGACGCTACCGGTCGGCGTATCCGTCGAGCAGGTCTCCAACCAGCCGGAAGTCGTCACCGAAGCGGTCGGCGAATTCACCCAGGCCCTGCTGGAAGCTCTCGTCATCGTCCTCATCGTCTCGCTGATCTCGATCGGCTGGCGTTCGGGCATCGTCATCGCCATCACCATTCCGCTGGTTCTGTCAGCTACGTTCGCGATCATGTTCTACATGGGCATCGAGCTGCAGCGCATCTCGCTCGGCGCGCTGATCATCGCGCTCGGCCTGCTCGTCGACGATGCGATGATCGTCGTCGAGATGATGGAACGGAAGCTGGAGGAGGGGCTCGCACGCCTCGATGCCGCCACCTTCGCCTATTCATCCACCGCCTTTCCAATGCTGACCGGCACATTGATCACCACTGCCGGCTTCATCCCGGTCGGGTTCGCCGATTCCACCGCCGGCGAATACGTGCGCACGCTGTTCTACGTGGTGGGCATCGCGCTCGTCGTGTCGTGGTTCGTGGCCGTCTATTTCACTCCCTGGCTCGGCTACATGATCCTCAAGCAGCGGGCGCACGCAGGCACCCATCACGATGCTTACGACACACGGATGTATCGTGGTGTCCGACGTGCGGTCGGCTGGTCCGTGCGTCACAGGGCGATCGTGCTGCTCCTCACCCTCGGCGTCTTCGCGGGCAGTCTCTGGTCCTTCCAGTTCATCCCGCAGAGCTTCTTCCCGCAGTCCTCGCGGCCGGAAATCCTCGTCGATCTGTGGCTGCCGGAAGGCACGGCCATCGAGGAAGTGGAACGCCAGGCAAAAGCCCTTGAAGACAAGATCCTGCCCGACCAGGACAAGACCTTCGTCGCGACCTATATCGGCGAAGGCGCCCCGCGCTTCTTCCTGCCGCTCGACCAGCAGCTCCGCAACCCGAACTACGCGCAGCTCCTCATCATGTCGAAGGACGTGGACGCCCGCGAACGGCTGATCGTCAAGCTCAGGGGTATCCTCGCACAGGACTTCCCGACCGTACGCGGCAAGGTCGATCGTCTGTTCCTCGGCCCGCCGGTCGGCTGGCCCGTCCAGATGCGTGTCACCGGTCCCGACGCGGCGGAAGTCCGCCGGATCGCCGACCAGGTCAAGGAACGTTACCAGCAGCAGCCGCTGTTCGGCGCCATCCACGACGACTGGATGGAACCGGTGACGGCCATGAAACTGGTCATCGACCAGGATCGCGCCCGCGCTCTCGGCGTCACCTCCCAGCGCGTCCGCCAGATGCTGCAATCGGCTACCGCCGGTGCGCCGATCAGCGACTTCCGCGATGGCGAAGAGACGGTCTCGATCGTTGTCCGCGAGCCGGATGCCACCCGCAACCTGCTCTCGGCCGTCCAGTCGGTCTACGTGCCGACGGATTTCGGCGGCTTCGTGCCGGTCTCGCAGATCGCCAAGGTCGTGCCGGTTCTCGAACAGGGTATCGAGTGGCGCCGCGACCGCCTGCCGACGATCACCGTCAAGGCGACGCTGCCGGACGGCGTGGAACCGACCCAGGTGTCGCTCAACCTCTACAACAGCATGGCTGACCTGCGCGCCAGCCTGCCTGCCGGCTACCATGTCGACATCCAGGGCGGTGCGGAGGATGCAGCCGAAAGCCAGAACTCGATCGCTGCCAAGGCACCGATCATGCTCCTGGTCATCCTCGTGCTGCTGATGATCCAGCTGCAGCATTTCGGCAAAGCGATGATGGTGCTGGCAACCGGCCCGCTCGGCATCATCGGCGCCGCCATGGCGCTGCTCCTGACCGGCGCGCCGTTCGGCTTCGTGGCGATCCTCGGGGTCATCGCGCTGCTCGGCATCATCATCCGCAACTCGATCATCCTGGTCGACCAGATCGACCAGGACATCGCGGCCGGCATGGAGCGGATGGAGGCGATCGTCGGCGCGGCCGTGCGTCGTTTCCGGCCGATCATGCTGACGGCGCTGACAGCCGTGCTGGCGCTGTACCCGATCTCGCGCGGCGTGTTCTGGGGTCCGCTCGCCTATGCGATGATGGGCGGCATCTTGGTTGCCACCGTGCTGACCATCCTGGTCCTCCCGGCCGCCTATGCCCTCTTCTTCGGCCGCGAGCCGAAGAAGGCCAAAACCGACGACAGGACGCCCGCCAATCAGGGCGACCTTTTCGACAGCCGCGACGACGACCTGCCGATGGCAGCGGAGTGACGGCGAGCGCCTTCCTCGGGAGCCTGGTAACTCCTGAGGAAGGCGTGCTGATTGGCCCGGACGGACTGGAAGATATAGTCCGTCACCATCCGCACGCGCGGGATCTGGCTCAGGTCCCGATGGCACATCAGCCAGTAGCCGCGTCTCAGCTCCACCTCCTCCGGTAGCACGATTTCGAGGTCAGGCTGGACGCGGGTGATGAAATGCGGCAGCACGCAGAGGCCGAGCCCGTTCAGCGTCGCGGTCAATTGCGCAAAAATGCTGGAGCTCTGGAAGCGCGCCTTGATGCCCGGATGGACGTCGCCGAGATAGTCTAGCCCTGGCGCGAAGATCATGTCCTCGATATAGCCGATGAACGGATGCGACAGCAGATCCTGCCGGCTGCGGATCGGACCCACCTTGGACAGGTAGGATTTCGCCCCATAGACGTTGAGGCTGTAGTCGGTAAGCTTTTCCGTAAGATAAGGCCCTTCCTTCGGCGGATCGAGCGAGACCGCGATATCCGCCTCCTTGCGCGACAGCGACATGATCTGCTGGATCGTCACCAGTTCCAGCGAGATGTTCGGATGGCTGTCGCAGAAGCTGCGGATCTTGTCGGCGAAGAAGAAATTCGCAAACCCTTCCGGCGTGCTTAAGCGCACCACGCCGCGCTGTGCCGTGGTGCCCGAGGCGACATCCGCCTGCAGCCGGTCCGCCTCGGTCTCGATCCGTTCCGCGGTCTCGATGAACCGCTGGCCCATGCTGGTCAGGACATAACCACGTGGATTGCGCTCGAACAGCTTGACCTTGAGTGCGAATTCCAGCCGGTCGATACGCCGGGACACGGTGGCGTGGCTGGTGCGCAATTGGCGGGCTGCGGTGGACAGCTGGCCGCTGCGCGCCACTGCCAGAAAATATTGAAGATCGTCCCAGGTGAAGTTCTGATTGTTGCTCAATACGTTCCCGTCTGTTCAAAAATGCACAGATGCTGTTTGCAATTAATTACAGAGACCTGCTTGCGTCAACGGCGGTTTTCCTGAACCATGCAATCCGGAGCAGCCGCTTTGAGGAGAACGGCTCACCAATTTTGAACAGACCTCTGGCCAAATTTTCTGGGCACATTCTCTGGGAGGAGAAATCATGCACAAGACAATTCTGACATCACTTGTAACGTCCCTGGCAGTGCTTCTCGCAAGCAGCGCGGCATTCGCGCAGAGCGCGCCCGGGGGCGTGTCCGACAACAAGGTCAAGATCGGCATCCTGAACGACCAGTCGGGCGTCTATTCCGAGTTCGGCGGCAAGTCGTCGGTCGAGGCGGCCAAGATGGCGGTCGAGGATTTCGGTGGCAAGGTTCTGGGGCAGCCGATCGAGATCGTCGATGCCGACCATCAGAACAAGCCGGATATCGCCTCCAACATCGCCCGCCAGTGGTACGACACGCAGCAGGTCGATGCGATCATGGAACTGACGACCTCGTCTGTCGCGCTCGCCGTGCAGGCGATCGGCAAGGAAAAGAAGAAGATCGACATCGTCACGGGCGCGGCGACCACCGATCTGACCGGCAAGGCCTGCACCCCCTATGGCTTCCACTGGGCCTATGACACGCATGCGCTCGCGGTCGGCACCGGCGGCGCGCTCGTCAAGCAGGGCGGCGACAGCTGGTTTTTCCTCACCGCCGATTACGCCTTCGGTTATTCGCTGGAACAGCAGACCGGCGATTTCGTGAAGTCTTCCGGCGGCAAGATCGTCGGCGCGGTCCGCCATCCGCTCGCCACCACCGATTTCTCGTCCTTCCTGCTGCAGGCCCAGTCTTCCGGTGCCAAGGTCATCGGTCTTGCCAATGCCGGTCTCGACACGGCGAACGCCATCAAGCAGGCGGCGGAGTTCGGCATCACCGCCGGCGGCCAACGCCTTGCGGCGCTGCTCTTCACGCTCGCCGAAGTGCACGGCCTCGGCCTGCAGGCGGCACAGGGCCTGACCCTGACGGAAGGTTATTACTGGAACCTCGACGACAAGAGCCGGGAGTTTGCGAAAAAGTTCTTCGCCCGCACCAAGAAGATGCCGAACATGGTCCATAGCGGCACCTATTCGGCGGTCACGCAGTATCTGAAGGCGGTCCAGAAAGCCGGCACCGACGATGCGGATGCCGTTTCCAAGGCGCTGCACGAAATGCCGGTGGACGATTTCTACGCCCGCGGCGGTACAGTCGCCAAGAACGGTCGGATGATCCACGACATGTACCTGCTGCAGGTCAAGAAGCCGGGCGAAAGCAAGGAGCCCTGGGATTATTTCACGGTGCTGGCCACCATCCCCGGCAAAGAGGCCTACATGGATCCCGCCAAGAGCGGCTGCGATCTGGTGAAGTAATGGCGGTCGCCGCAACAGCAAAACAAGAAGAGCCGCGGGTGGTGTTATCCGCCCGCGGCCTCTCGAAGAGCTTCGGCGCCTTCATGGCGGTGAAGAACGTCGATCTCGACGTCCGTCACGCGCGTGTCCACGCCTTGATCGGCCCGAACGGCGCAGGCAAGACCACGGTCTTCAACCTGCTCACCAAATTCCTGCAGCCGACGGCGGGTTCGATCACGCTTCTGGGCACCGACATCACCAGAACGCAGCCGGACAGGATCGCGCGGATGGGGCTGGTGCGGTCCTTCCAGATTTCGGCGGTCTTTCCGCATCTGACGGTGCTCGACAACGTGCGCGTCGCGCTGCAGCGACAGAGCGGGCTTTCGACGCAGTTCTGGCTGCCCGTCTCCTCGCTCGATCGGCTGAATGCGCGGGCCGACGAATTGATCGAGTCGGTCGGCCTGAAGCGCGAACGCAATGCGCTCGCCGCCGACCTTTCCTATGGCCGCAAGCGCGTGCTGGAGATCGCGACGACGCTGGCGCTCGATCCCAAGGTGCTGCTGCTTGACGAGCCGATGGCCGGCATGGGGCAGGAGGATATTGGCACCGTTTCCAACATCATTCGCGAGGTGGCAAAGACCCGTGCGGTGCTGATGGTCGAACACAATCTCTCTGTCGTCGCCGACATCTGCCACCATGTGACGGTGCTCCAGCGTGGCGAAATCCTCGCCGAGGGCGACTATGCCACCGTCAGCCAGGATCCGCGGGTCCGCACCGCCTATATGGGCACGGAGGAGGCTTGATGGCACCCTTGTTGCAAGTTTCCAACCTCAATGCCTGGTACGGCGAAAGCCACGTCCTGCACGGCGTCGACATGACGGTCGGCGAGGGCGAGACGATCACCATTCTCGGCCGCAACGGCGTCGGTAAGACGACGACGCTGAGGACCATCGTCGGCATCATCCGCGAGCGGAAGGGCGAAATCCGCTTTGCCGGCAAGGATATGGCCAACGTGCCGCTGCACAAGACCGCGCATAACGGCATCGGCTTCGTGCCGGAAGAGCGCGGCATTTTTTCGACATTGACGGTCGAGGAAAACCTGATGCTGCCACCGGTGGTGGCCGAAGGCGGCATGTCGCTCGAGGAGATCTACGAGCTCTTCCCCAACCTTCAGGAACGCCGCTCCAGCCCCGGCACCAAGCTTTCCGGTGGCGAACAGCAGATGCTGGCAATCGCCCGCATCCTGCGCACCGGCGTTAAGCTTCTGATATTGGACGAGCCGACCGAAGGCCTGGCTCCGGTTATCGTGCAGCGGATCGGCGAGGTGCTGAAGACGCTGAAGGAACGCGGCATGACGGTGCTTCTGGTGGAGCAGAATTTCCGCTTCGCGAGCCGCGTCGCCGACCGGTTCTATCTGATGGATCATGGGCGGATGGTCGCGAATTTCCCGGTGGCTGAGCTGCCGGGGAAGATGGACATGCTGCATAAAGTGCTGGGAGTGTGACGTTATGACGATGATCTTCGGCATACCGCTTCAGGCCTTTCTCGGGCAGCTCCTGATCGGCCTGATCAACGGGTCCTTCTACGCGCTCCTGAGCCTCGGCCTTGCGGTCATCTTCGGCCTTCTGCGCGTCATCAACTTCGCCCATGGTGCGCAATACATGCTCGGCGCCTTTGCGGCGATGCTGATGCTGGAATATTTCGGCATCAACTATTGGGTCGCGCTGATCCTCGGGCCGATCGTCGTCGGCCTGTTCGGAGCCGTCATCGAACGGACGATGTTGTCTCGGCTCTACAATCTCGATCCGCTTTATGGCCTGCTCTTCACGTTCGGCCTGGCGCTGGCCATCGAAGGCACGTTCCGGTATCTCTATGGTGCCGCGGGCCAGCCTTATTCGGTGCCGGCGCAGCTGGCCGGCGGCACCAACCTCGGCTTCATGTTCCTGCCCATCTATCGTGGCTGGGTGGTCGTCGTGTCGCTGGTCGCCTGCATTGGCACATGGCTGCTGATCGAGAAGACCAAGCTTGGCGCCTATCTGCGCGCCGCTACGGAAAACCCGGTCCTGGTCCAGGCTTTCGGCGTCAACGTGCCGGTGCTCCTGACGCTGACCTACGGGCTGGGGGCAGCACTCGCCGCCTTTGCTGGCGTGCTGGCTGCGCCGATCTACCAGGTCTCGCCGCTGATGGGTTCGAACATCATCATCGTCGTTTTCGCGGTGGTCGTGGTCGGCGGCATGGGCTCGATCATGGGCGCCATCCTCACCGGCTACATGCTCGGTATTGCAGAGGGCCTCACCAAGGTGTTCTATCCGGAAGCATCCAACATCGTGATCTTCGTGATCATGGCGATCGTGCTTCTACTCCGGCCAGCCGGCCTTTTCGGACGGGATGCGTGAGATGAGCGAGATGACCCAAACCGCTGCCAAGCCGCGTATCGAACGGTCGGCCACCGCTTCCAGGACCTATGCGATCTTCCTGATCATCGGTCTCGTGGCCCTGATCCTCGCGCCGATGTTCTTCTACCCGATCTTCCTGATGAAGCTCTTGTGCTTCGCGCTGTTTGCCTGCGCCTTCAACCTGCTGCTCGGTTATACCGGGCTGCTCTCCTTCGGTCATGCGACCTTCTTCGGCGGGGCGGCCTATTTCACCGCCCATGTGGTCAAGGAATGGGGCTTTCCACCGGAACTCGGCATTCTGACCGGCGTCGTGGGCGCTGCGTTGCTCGGCCTGATCATGGGGTTCTTCGCGATCCGCCGGCAGGGCATCTATTTCGCGATGATCACGCTGGCTCTGTCGCAGATGTTCTTTTTCTTCTGCCTGCAGGCGAAGTTTACCGAGGGCGAGGACGGCATCCAGTCGGTACCGCGCGGCCATCTGTTCGGCTTCATCGATCTCTCGGGCTCGACCAACATGTATTATTTCGTGCTGGCCGTGTTCCTGATCGGCATGGTGATCATCTGGCGGTTCATCAACTCGCCCTTCGGCATGATCCTCCGGTCGATCCGCGAGAACGAGCCGCGCGCCATTTCGCTCGGCTATTCCGTCGCCCGCTACAAGCTCGGCGCCTTCGTGATGTCGGCGGCGCTGGCCGGCCTTGCGGGCGGGCTGAAGGCGCTGGTCTTCCAGTTCGCGACGCTGACGGATGTCGCTTGGCAGATGTCCGGCGAAGTGATCCTGATGACGCTGCTCGGCGGGATCGGCACGCTGATCGGGCCGATCTTCGGAGCCGGCCTGGTGGTCACGCTGCAGAACTATCTGGCGACGTCGCAATTTCCGGTAACGATCGTCACCGGCGTGATCTTCATGGTCTGCGTCCTCGTCTTCCGGCGGGGCATTATCGGGGAGTTCTACGCCTCCCGGCTCGGCCGGAAGCTCGGTTTCGAGCATAGACGATAAGATAGAGGGAGGGCGCAGGGATGCGGCTGCGGACATGGTTCGCGGGGCGCATTTCCCTGGAGCATAAAGCATGGAAAATTACGACTATATTGTCATCGGCGCAGGCAGCGCCGGCTGCGTATTGGCCAATCGGCTATCGAAGGATCCCGGCAACCGCGTACTGATCCTCGAAGCGGGCGGCAACGACAACTATCATTGGGTGCATATTCCGGTCGGTTACCTCTACTGCATCAACAATCCGCGCACCGACTGGTGTTTTACCACCGAGAAGGAAGAGGGGTTGAACGGCCGATCGCTCTCCTACCCGCGCGGAAAGATCCTCGGCGGCTGCTCGTCGATCAACGGCATGATCTACATGCGCGGCCAGGCTTACGACTACGACATGTGGCGGCAGATGGGCTGCACCGGCTGGGGCTGGGACGATGTCCTGCCGATCTTCAAGAGATCCCAAGATTTCTACAAGGGCGCCGACGACATGCACGGCGCCGGCGGCGAATGGCGCATCGAAAAGCAGCGTCTTCGCTGGGCCGTGCTCGACAGTTTCCAGAAGGCGGCGGAAGAGGCCGGCATCCCGATCGTCGACGACTTCAATCGCGGCAGCAACGAGGGCTCCAGCTATTTCGACGTCAACCAGCGTTCTGGGATCCGCTGGAACACGTCCAAGGCCTTCCTGCGCCCGGCGATGAAGCGGCCGAACCTCACCGTGCTCACCAAGGCGCATGTTCGAAAGCTGATCATCGAAAACGGCGAGGTGAAGGGCGTCGAGTTCCAGCACGATGGGGTGGCGAAGACGGCCTATGCGACACGCGAAACCGTGCTCAGCGCCGGCGCGATCGGCACGCCACATATCCTCGAGCTCTCCGGCATCGGCCGCGGCGATGTCCTGCAAAACGCGGGTGTCGAGGTGGTCAAGGAGGTCAAGGCTGTCGGGGAGAACCTGCAGGACCACCTGCAGCTCCGCCTCGTCTACAAGGTGACCGGCGTTCCGACCCTCAACGAAAAGGCGTCGAGCCTGATCGGCAAGGCCTCGATCGGGCTGGAATACGCCTTCCGGCGCTCCGGGCCGATGTCGATGGCGCCGAGCCAGCTCGGCATCTTTACCAAATCCGGTCCCGACAAGGAGACGCCGGATCTCGAATATCACGTCCAGCCGGTGTCGCTCGACAAGTTCGGCGAACCGGTCCACTCGTTCCCGGCAATGACCGCGAGCGTGTGCAATCTTCGTCCCGAGAGCCGCGGGTCCGTGCATCTGAAAAGCCCGGATTTCGCAGCGGCACCGGGTATCCATCCGAACTACCTGTCGACCGCGGCCGACCGGGACGTCGCCGTCAAGTCGATCCGGATCACCCGCGAAATCGTCAAAAAGCCGGCGTTTGCGCGCTATCATCCGGAGGAATACAAGCCGGGTCCGTCCTACGAGACCGATGCGGACCTCGAAAAGGCAGCCGGCGACATCGGCACGACGATCTTCCATCCGGTCGGCACCGCGCGGATGGGATCCGATCCGGACAGCGTCGTCGATCCCCGCCTGAAAATGCGCGCAGTCGGAAGGCTGCGTATCGCCGATGCCTCGATCATGCCTAATATAGTCTCCGGCAACACCAATTCGCCGACGATCATGATCGCTGAAAAGGCGGCGGAGATGATCCTGGCGGACAATCGGTAGACCGGAGAAACGCATGCCCGATACCTCCATCCAGAGCGACGAAGTCCTCATCGACCGCATCGGTTCGGCCGCCGTCATTCTGCTTAACCGACCGAAGGCGCTGAATAGTTTGAACTCCGCCATGGTGCGAGCGATGAAGGCCGCGCTGGAGGAATTTGCCGGCAATCCGGAAATCTCCTGCGTCGTCGTCAAGGGCGAGGGGGAGCGTGGCCTCTGCGCTGGCGGTGACATCCGTGTCATCTACGAGAGCGGCAAATCGGACGATCCGGAGGTCACGCGGTTCTGGCGCGAGGAGTTTCCCCTTAACTACATGATCTCCCGTTACGAAAAACCGTATGTGGTGCTGATGGACGGCATCGTCATGGGCGGCGGCGTCGGGATCGCTTCGCACGGGAAACACCGGATCGTCACGGAACGGACCCGTCTTGCCATGCCGGAAACCGGCATCGGCTACGTGCCGGATGTCGGCGCCACTTGGCTGCTTCCCCGCGCGCCCGGCGAGACCGGCACCTGGATGGGGCTGACGGGCGAGGTGATCGGCGCGGCGGACGCCATCTATACCAATCTCGCCGATGTGAACGTGCCCTCGGAGCGGTTCGGCCCGCTTGTCGAGGCGCTGGGAGAACTGAAGGGCGGCGCATCCGACGAGCAGGTGAGGGCGGTGATCGATCGCTTTGCCGTCATGCCCGGCGAAAGCCAGCTCGAAGCCCATCGCGACCTGATCGACCGGGTTTTTCGCTTCGATACGGTGGAGGAGGTTGTCGAGGCCCTGAATAGGGAGGATGATGAATTCTCCATCAGGACGCGCGACATCATCGCCAAGCGGTCGCCGACCAGCCTCAAGCTCGCGCTTCGGCTCATCAGGCGCGGCCGCGAAAGTTCGAGCCTCGTCGAATGCCTGGAGCGGGAATTCACCGCCGGCGCCGAAATCCTGCGTAACCACGATTTTTACGAGGGCGTGCGCGCCGCGATCATCGACAAGGATCGCAATCCTAAATGGTCTCCGGCAACGCTGGAGGAGGTCGCGGACACTGATCTCGACCGCTATTTTGCTGCGCGGCATCCGGTTCTGTTTCCGGATCACAGACTTTAAAACAACAACGAGGAGGGGAGGAAGACATGAGCAAGATCGCTTTCGTGGGCCTTGGCAATATGGGCGGGCCGATGGCCGCCAATCTTGTGAAAGCCGGCCATGAGGTGCGCGGTTTCGACCTGTCGGAAGCGTCGGTGAAGGCGGCCGCCGAGACGGGCGTGAAGGCTGCCGGTGCGCTGGCGGAGGCGGTGCGCGATGCGGAATGCGTCATCACCATGCTGCCGAAAGGGCAGCATGTCACGGCCGTGTGGACCGATCTCACCACGCTCATTCCCGAGGGCACTCTCGTCATCGACTGCTCGACCATCGACGTGGAAAGCGCCCGCAAGGCACATGAACTGGCGGACGTCATGAACTGCATTTCGCTCGATGCACCCGTCTCCGGCGGCACCGGCGGGGCGGCGGCTGGCACGCTGACCTTCATGGTCGGCGGTTCGGAAAAGGCGTTCGCCCTGGGCAAGCCGATCCTCGAGGCGATGGGAAAGAAGATCGTCCATTGCGGCGACGCCGGCGCCGGCCAGGCGGCCAAGATCTGCAACAACATGATCTTGGGCATCTCGATGATCGGCGTCTGTGAGGCATTTGGCCTCGCGGAAAAGCTCGGCCTTTCGCATCAGGCGCTGTTCGACGTCGCCTCCACCTCGTCCGGCCAATGCTGGTCGCTCACCACCTATTGCCCGGTGCCGGGCCCGGTGCCGACCTCGCCGGCGAACAACGACTACAGGCCGGGCTTTGCCGCAGCGCTGATGCTGAAGGATCTGACGCTGTCGCAGGAGGCCGCAAGACAGTCTGGCGCCGCCACGCCGCTTGGCGCCCACGCGGCCGAGCTCTATGCCGAGTTTGAAAGGACCGGGCACGGCGCGGACGATTTTTCCGCCATCATCCAGATGCTGCGGGAGAAGGCGGGCCGGACGAGCTAGGCCGATTGATCAGGCCGGCGGTGTTTGTTTCCTCTGCGCAAAGGGAGTAAATTCCTGTCCTCTGGCCAATCGGTTCAGGGCTTGTGATGGAGGCAGACATGGGACGCCAATACATCGATTGCCGCGAATTTCCGAGCGAGATGAAATGCACCGTTGCGATCTCGGCGGACAACGCGGATGAACTCGTCAATGCAGCCGTGCAGCATGCCATTTCCGTGCATGGTCACCACGACACTCCTGAATTCCGCACGGAGATCAGGAAGGCCATCCACGAGATGGATGTCCCGCGCGTCGTCGCTTGACGCGACAGGGCCTTCGCCAACATTCCCGGTGCTGCCTCTTCCAATGGAGCAGCACCGGCCCGGATGACGCGCGAAAAGCTCCGCCGTTTATGGCGAATAATGGACAAAATTTCTAACCCCGTAACAAAGGAAAGTCCGCGGTTCCTCGCCGTTTGCTGGGCGTACCGGTAGTTTCACCGGCACAATCCAACACCGGAGACTTGCATGAACCGCCTCCTGATCCTCGGCACTGCGCTTATTGCGCCCTTGGCCGCGCTTTTTGTTACCCCCGCGCTGGCCCAGTCTCCGACGAAGCTGCTCAACGCCTCCTACGACGTTTCGCGCGAGCTGTTCGTCGCCGAGAACGAGGCCTTCATCAAGAGCCATCCGGGCGTCACCATCGACCAGTCGCATGCCGGCACCTCGAAGCAGGCCCGTTCGATCGCCGAAGGCCTTGAAGCCGACGTCGTGACGTTCAACCAGTCGACGGACATCGATTTCCTCGCCAAACAAGGCTTCGTTGCCAAGGACTGGACCAAGGCATTCCCGAACAATGCCTCGCCCTTCTATTCCTTCCCGTCGTTCCTGGTGCGCGCCGGCAATCCGAAGAACATCAAGGATTGGGCCGACCTGGCTCGCGCTGACGTGCACGCCGTTTTCCCGAACCCGAAGACCTCGGGCAACGCCCGCTACACCTATCTCGCCGCTTACGCCTGGGCCAAGGAAGCCTATAAGGGCGATGAAGAGAAGATCGATGCCTATATCACCAAGATCTTCGATAACGTACCTGTCTTCGATACCGGCGGCCGCGCCTCCACCACCACCTTCGTCGAGCGCGAAACCGGCGACGTGCTGATCACCTTCGAGGCCGAGACCCGCGGCATCGTCAAGCAGTACGGCGCCGACAAGGTGCAGAGCGTCATCCCGTCGGTCAGCCTTCTCGCCGAGTTCCCGGTTGCGGTGGTCGACAAGGTTGCCAAGAAGCACGGCACGGAAGCCCTCGCCAAATCCTATCTCGACTTCCTCTATACCGAAGAAGGCCAGCGGATCGCTGCCCAGTTCGGCCATCGTGTCCAGAACGAAAAGGTCGCCGGCGAGTTCAAGGATCAGTTCCCGGCAATCCGCCTCGTCAAGGTCGATGACGTCTTCGGCGGCTGGGACAAGATCCAGAAGGATCACTTCGCCTCCGGCGGCACTCTCGACAAGCTGTACGGCAGCCGCTAAGCGCAGACTGGACTTCACAACCAAGCCTCGCCCGGCGAACGAAAGTTCGCCGGGCTTTGCCGTGAAAAGAGGATACGACCGCTTGAGACGCAATGTCCTGCCCGGGTTACGCCTGTCGCTGGGGGTGACGCTGTTTTATGTCGGGCTGATCGTGGTCCTGCCGCTGGCAGCTCTGGTCTTCAAGGCCGCGAGCCTCGGCCCCGAGGACTATTGGCGGATCGTCTCCTCGTCGCGGGCGCTTGCGAGCTACCGCGTTACCGTGCTCTCGGCGCTCGGCGCCACTGTCTTCAACCTGTTCTTCGGCCTGGCGCTCGCCTGGGTGCTGACGCGTTATCGGTTCCCGGGCTGGCGGATCGTCGATGCCATGGTCGATCTGCCCTTCGCGCTGCCGACGGCGGTGGCCGGCATTGCCCTGACGGCACTTTTCACCACCAACGGCTGGTTCGGTTCCATCCTCGCCGACCTCGGCATCAAGGTCGCCTATACGCCGCTCGGGATCATGATCGCGATGTGCTTCACCTCGCTGCCGTTCATCGTGCGCACCGTGCAGCCGGTGCTGGAAGATCTCGATCCGGCGCTGGAAGAGGCGGCGCTGTCGCTTGGCGGCTCGGATTGGGAGATTTTCCGCAAGGTCATCCTGCCGCTTCTGACCCCGGCGCTGCTCGCCGGCGTGTCGCTGTCCTTCGCCCGCTCGCTCGGTGAGTTTGGTGCGATCATCTTCATCGCCGGCAACCAGCCGATGTCGACGGAGATCACCGCACTTCTCGTTTTCATCCGGCTGGAGGAATACGATTACCAGGCCGCCGCCGCCATCGCCTCGGTGCTGCTGATTGCGGCCTTCGTCATGCTCGCGCTCACCAACTGGATGCAGTCGCGGGCGCTTCGCTACACGGTGAGGGGGTGACCATGGGCGTGACCCGTACAGGCAGAAAGCCGCCGCGCGTCGGCGACCAGCCGCTCTTCCGCCGGATGCTGATCGGCATCGTTCTGGTGATCGTTGCCCTGCTGATCGTCGCGCCGCTGGTGGTCATCGGCGTCGAGGCTTTTTCGAAGGGGTGGGCTGTCTATCGCGACACGATCATTCATCCGGATACCTTGCATGCGATCGGGCTCACGGTGTTTGCGGCGATCGTCGCCGTGCCGGTCAACACCGCTTTCGGTATCGCAGCCGCCTGGTCGATCACCAAGTTCGACTTCTGGGGCAGGCGTTTCCTGCTGGTCGTCATCGAGATCCCGTTTTCGGTCTCGCCGATCGTCGCGGGTGTCGCCTATCTCTTCGTCTACGGCCTGCAGGGCGTCTTCGGTCCGACGCTGGACGAATACGGGGTCAAGATCCTGTTTGCGATCCCCGGCATCATCCTTGCCTCGATGTTCGTCACCGCCCCCTTCGTCGCTCGCGAACTGATCCCGCTGATGCAGGCGCAGGGCCGCGATCTTGAGGAAGCCGCCACCTCGCTCGGCGCGTCCGGCTGGCGCACCTTCTTCTCGGTGACGCTGCCGAATATCAAATGGGCGCTGCTTTACGGCGTCGTGCTCTGCAACGCCCGCGTCATGGGCGAGTTCGGCGCGGTCTCGGTCGTCTCGGGCAATATCCGCGGGCAGACCAATACGCTGCCGCTGCATATCGAGCTGCTCTATCACGACTACCAGGCGGCCGGCGCCTTTGCCGCAGCCTCCATCCTGGCGCTCATCGCCGTCTTCACCATCATCGCCAAGGTGGCGCTGGAGCGCCAGGGAGCCGGCCGCGTCCGTCGCCCGGCTCTGGTCGCTAATCCCGCGGAGAAAACCCAATGAAAATCCGCCTCGAAAACGTCGTCAAAACCTTCGAGACCTTTCGCGCCGTGCGGGATGTCTCGCTCACGATCGAAAGCGGCGAACTCGTCGCGCTGCTCGGCCCTTCCGGTTCCGGCAAGACGACTATTCTGCGCATGGTCGCCGGCCTTGAATATGCCGATGGCGGGCACATCTATTTCGGCGATCAGGACGCCACCGACATTCCGGTGCGCGACCGCGGCGTCGGTTTCGTCTTCCAGCATTACGCGCTCTTCCCGCATATGACGGTGGCGGAAAACATCGCCTTCGGCATGAAGGTCTCGAAGGTGAAGCGCGAGAAGGCGGCGATCGATGCGCGTGTCGTTGAACTGCTGAGATTGGTGCGCCTGGAAGGTCTCGGCGACCGGTTCCCGGCGCAGATTTCCGGCGGCCAGCGGCAGCGCGTGGCGCTGGCCCGGGCGCTGTCGGTCGATCCCAAGGTTCTGCTGCTCGACGAGCCGTTCGGCGCACTCGACGCCAACGTGCGCCATGACCTGCGCCGCTGGCTGCGCGAGATCCACCGCGAGCTCGGCATCACCACGATCTTCGTCACCCACGACCAGGAGGAGGCGCTGGATCTCGCCGATCGCGTCGTCATCCTGAAAGACGGCCACATCATTCAGCAGGGCACGGCGGAAGAAGTCTGCCGCAATCCGCAATCCGCCTTCGTGATGAAGTTCCTCGGCGACGCCAACGTGCTCGCCGCCGAAGTGCGCGACGGCAAGGCCTATGCCAGCGGTGCTGCGATCGACGTTTCCGGCATGGCGGACGGCAAGGCGGAACTCTATGCCCGCCCCGCCGATCTCGACTGGTCCGCGCAGGGGCCGGGCATTCCGGCCAGCATCACCCGCGTGCTCGACCGCCCGGACGGGCGGCGGGTGCTGGCGACCACCGAGACCGGCGATCAGCTGGAGTTCGACGTCGAGCCGGAGCGGGCAGTCAAGGCGGGCGAGGGTGGTTTTGTGACGCTGCGCAGGGCGAAGGTGTTTGCGCTGGGTTGATGGGTTTCTTTGACGAGCAGTAGATTTTGGCGACATACGTCTGCGGCACTCCCTCATCCGACCCTTCGGGCCACCTTCTCCCCGCTGGGGAGAAGAGGTTATGAGGCACTGTCTCTGGTTCCTTTTCTACCGAAGAGGGAAAAGGCGCTGACGCCCCCGTTCATCCTCTCCCCTCGGGGAGAGGTCCGCCGAGCGAAGCGGAGGCGGGGTGAGGGGGCCGCACCCGCCAACCTGGCCGAAAAAGCTTAAGCCAGAAGCTCGAACGCACCCTCGGCCAGCACCTCGCCATTGACGATCAGCTCGACCGGATGCCGCCCTGCATAATGCACGCGGGTGGTGAAGTCGCGGATGGCGCGGCTGATCGTGAGTTCACAGCTCTCGCCGGCACCCAGCGTGATCTCCTTCCACTTGAAGACCTTCTTTGAGGTGCCGCCCGCCTTCTTCACGTAGTGGACCGCATAATCGATGACGAGCTTCTGCGGCGCCGACGCGGTCGACACCATCCTGGCCGATATCTTCACCGCGCTACCGAGTTTCAGCGACGACGGCGTCACCATGAAACTGTCGACCTTTACCTCCGCCTTGTGACCGGCGCCGAAGACGTGGAGCGCCCTGGCATCGCCCTTCTTGATCAGCGTGCGCAGCGCCTGCTTGATGATCCAGGCCGTGCGCGGGTCATCCTTCGGCCAGTCGGCGATCCTGTCGAACACCCAGGCAGGGTGGTCCTTGGTGATGTCGTTCAGATGGTTGGCGACGGATTTGCGTACGTAAAGGCTTGGGTCGCTCTTCAGGTTTTCGAGGATCGGCGCGACAGGTGAGGGGTCGGCAATCAGTTCTTTCAGCTGGAACGACCAGGGCAGGCGCGGCCGGCAGCCTTCGCTCGAAAGCCGGCGCACGTGCTCGTTGTCGTCCCGCGACCAGCGCTCCATCACTTTCAGCGTCCGGGCGAGGTCCTTCAGGAGGAAATGCCGGACGGCGAATTCCGACGAGCCGAAGCGGGTGAAGAAGGCGAGCGCCTCCATCGACAAGTCGAAATGGTCATGGCCATGGAGCGCCACATATTCCGGCAGCACAATGGAGGCAAAGCCATGGTTGATGCGGGGTGCCAGTGCCCGCAGGATGTCGATATTCTTTTCGATCCCGCCGGGCAGGACTGCGTGGTAGGCGACGGCGATCTGACGCAGGCGCTGCATGATGCTCAGATCGTCGAGACCGGCGGAAGTGAGCGCCAGGAAGCGCTCCCCGTCGAAGCCGGGATGGATGGCCTTGGTCTCGGCCGCAAAATGCTGGAGGCGATCGCGGTTAAAGATTTCCTTCAGGAGCGGTGCTGCTTCAGTCTCGGCCATGGCGCTTCATCCGATGTTCACTGTTTGTTTTTGGTATTTGACTCGAATGACGCGGGCAAGCGCAAAAGAAAACGCCGGCCGATGCATCAGCACCGACCGGCGTCGAGAACGCGGGTCTAAAAAACCTTCAGGTCAGCTCATCTGGCTGACGAAGCGGGTTTCGAGATAGGCTTCGGTGGCTTCCGAGCCGCCTTCCGTGCCGTAGCCAGAGTCCTTGATGCCGCCGAACGGGACTTCCGGCAGGGCAAGGCCGTTGTGGTTGATAGTCAGCATGCCGGCTTCCACCTGGCGGCTGAGCGCGTGGGCGGTCTTGACCGAACCGGTGAAGGCATAGGAGGCGAGGCCGAAGGGCAGCCGGTTGGCTTCCGCGATCGCATCGTCGTAATGCGAGAAGCGGTTGATGATCGCGATCGGGCCGAAGGGCTCGTCGTTCATGATCTTGGCCGAGGTCGGCACTTCGGAGAGCACCGTCGGCTCGAAGAAGTGGCCCTTGTTGCCGATGCGGTGGCCGCCGGTTTTCAACTCGCCGCCATGGGTGATGGCGTCCTGAATCAAAGCCTCCATGGCCGGGATGCGGCGCTCGTTGGCGAGCGGACCCATGGTCACGCCGTCTTCCAGGCCGTTGCCAACCTTGATCGCCTGTGCCGCCTTGACGAAACCGGCGGTGAACTTGTCGGCGATGCCGTCCTGCACGAGGAAGCGGGTCGGGGCGACGCAGACCTGGCCGGCATTGCGGAATTTCGACATGGCGGTGACTTCGATCGCCTTTTCGAGATCGGCATCGTCGAAGATCATCACCGGCGCATGGCCGCCGAGTTCCATCGTGGCGCGCTTCATGTGCTTGCCGGCAAGGGCGGCCAGATGTTTGCCGATCGGGGTGGAGCCGGTGAACGAGATCTTGCGGATGACCGGATGCGGGATCAGGTATTCGGAAATCTCGGCCGGAATGCCGTAGACGAGGTTGACGACGCCTGCGGGCACGCCGGCATCGATGAAGGCGCGGATCAGTTCGGCCGGCGAAGCGGGCGTTTCTTCAGGCGCCTTGACGATAATCGAGCAACCGGTCGCAAGAGCTGCGGAGAGCTTGCGAACCACCTGGTTGAGTGGGAAATTCCAGGGCGTGAAGGCGGCGACAGGGCCGACCGGCAGCTTGATCGCCATCTGCGAGACGCCGCTCATGCGGGCCGGGATGATCTGGCCATAGGTGCGGCGGGCTTCCTCGGCGAACCAGTCGATCGTATCGGCGGCGCCCATGACTTCCATCTTCGACTGGGCGAGCGGCTTGCCCTGTTCGCGGGTCATGTAATAGGCGATCTGATCGACGCGCTGGCGCAGCAGGTCGGCAGCCTTGCGCATCAGCTTCGAGCGGTCGAAGGGCGAGGTATCGCGCCAGATCCTGAAACCCTTATCGGCGGCTTCCAGCGCCAGGTCCAGGTCCGCCTTGCGGGCATGGGCTATTTTCCCGATCACTTCTTCCGTCGCGGGATCGGAAACGTCGATGGTTTCGCCGCCAATGGCATCGCGCCATTCGCCGTTGATGAAAAGCTTGACGTCGGGATAGCTGTGCATGGTGTCCACTTTCATTTCAAGGCTGGATACGCCGTTTTTAACGGCGTTGGGAGAGGGTGCGGGAATATCGGGTTCTGACCTAAAATAATTGACAGGAACAATCAACGTTCATTGGCAATGTCCAAAAGGTGCTGAGTGAAATTCGGGCTTCGCTCTTCTTAAAGATAGGGCGGCGTGCAGGCACTTACCACCTCGCAGCGCTCGGTTCCGACGTTACGATATCGGTGCGGCTGGCGGCTGTCGAAGAGGAAGGCGTCGCCCTTTTTGAGGATGCGCGTCTGGCTGCCGACGGTCAGTTCCAGTTCTCCGGCGACAACCACTCCGCCTTCTTCGGCATCATGCTGCAGCATGGTCTCGCCGGTATCGGCGCCGGGCTCGTAGAACTCGTGGAAAATCTGGACGCTGTGGGATTTGGCGTCGCCGACCTGCAGCAGCGTCAAAGCGCCGGTCGAAAGCGGCGTCAGTTCCTCAGCACGGTAGAACACCTGGTCGACCGGCGGCAGCGTCAGCGCGAAAAAGTCGGTCAGCGGATAGTTGATTGCTTCGAGGATCTTCTTCAGCGAGGCGACCGAGGGGCTGACCTTGTTCTTCTCGATCAATGAGACGAGGGAGTGGGTGACGCCCGCCTTGACAGCCAGCGCCCGTTGCGACAGGCCGTGCTGCTTGCGCACCAGGCAAAGACGCTCGCCGACATTGAAACCGCCACCGGCCCCTTCCGCCGCATTCTCCATGGCGTGCATTCTTCAAAACGACCTTTGTTTCATTTCCTCGCCGCCGATCACGGCAGCGTTTCACTGATACACTGAAGGCGGGAATTTCTCCAATGACGAAAAACGGCGCAGTTGGTGAGGGATGCAACTTTTTTCGGCTGGATGTCGGATTACCGAAAGCACGTACGTCTTTGAGTTATGGTCGCCATCGACGGCCGCTTAACCAGGATTGAAAGGGAGAAATGCAATGGCGAAGAACACGATCTGCTTATGGTTTGACAAGGACGCCGAGGAGGCTGCCCGCTTCTATGCCGAGACTTTTCCGGACAGCAAGGTCGGCGCCGTAACCCGCGCGCCCGGCGATTACCCGGACGGCAAGCAGGGGGATGTGCTGGTGGTAGAATTCACCGTTGCCGGAGTGGCATGCATCGGCCTGAACGGCGGCCCGATCTTCAAGCACAACGAAGCGTTTTCCTTCCAAATCTCGACCGAAGACCAGGAAGAGACCGATCGCTACTGGAACGCCATCGTCGGTAACGGCGGTCAGGAAAGCGAATGCGGCTGGTGCAAGGACAGATGGGGCGTCTCCTGGCAGATCACGCCACGTGTCCTCATCGAAGCCCTGGCTGTCGGCGGCGGCGAGGCGAAACGTGCCTTCGAGGCGATGATGACCATGAAGAAGATCGACGTTGCGGCAATCGAAGCTGCCCGGCGTGGCTAAGGGAGACAACCAATGGACAACAAAGTGAGCAATGGCCGCACGGCAGTCGAACGGGGATCGGAGCGCGAACTCGTCGTGACGCGCAGCTTCGACGCCCCGGTTCGCCTCGTATTCGATGCATGGACCAAGCCCGAATTGTTCAAGCAGTGGTGGGCGCCGAAATCCAGCGGCGTTCCGCTTCTTGCCTGCGAGATGGATGCGCGCACGGGAGGCGGTTATAGCGTCACCTTCGGACATGACGCCTCCAGCTCCATGACCTTCTTCGGAAAATATCTCGAAGTATCGCCGCCGTCGCGCCTCGTCTGGACCAATGACGAAAGCGAAAACGGCTCCGTCACCACGGTCAGCTTCGAGGAGGAGGATGGCGGGACGCTGCTGGTCCTGCACGAGCTCTATCCTTCCAAGGAGGCGTGCGACGAATCCTGTGCCGGCATGGAAGGTGCCATGCCCGAACAGTTCGGACAGCTGGATGAACTGCTCGTCATCCTGGACGCGCGTGCGTGAACGCGCGACTGCCTTTCAGCTAAAACGCCGAGAAATAAAAGCCCGGCGCGCTGGAAGCGGCCGGGCTGATTTGGCGCAGCTGTAAAGTTTCCGATCAGAAGAACGCCTGAATGCCCGTCTGCGCCCGACGGCCATCAACGCGCTTCATTCCCCGCGCTTCCGTGGGCAGAAGCGGTGCAATCCGAGCCCATTGCGCATCCCAAAACCAAAAGAAATCATCTATATTGTTGCCTCCAAAACAGAGACACTGAATCACATTAGGCCGATTTGAGAAGCCAGTTATTGGGTCCGGGCCCTAGGGATGTTCCGATAAATCGGGGGCGAGAACGTTGCGATCCAAATCATACTTCTCCACCACAACTTGATTGCCCAAAGGGTACAACGAGTTTTCGGGGAATCGGCGGATCGCTTTTAAATATGTAAGATTCTCCTTGGAGATCCATATCTCCGTTGATGCAGAAAATGCACTTCGCTGCCACTCTCCTTTGAAACGCATAGCGGCAATTCCATCGACCGTCTCATTACCCATGTGCACGCAGCCTTGAATGACTGGTCTTTTCCTGCCTGCTTCCCACCTCACCGTAAGAAGCATGGGCCGACTTCTCCTTACCCAGGGTTCATTGTTTCTGCGTGTAAAGTAGCTGCGATCGACAAATCGAGTTTCCATATCAAAAACATCATTTCCGTCAGCTTCAAGATGGAAAAAGTTCACTTGATAGCGCCCGCTGTTTACGGTTCGCATATAGGCGCGATTGACGAGGGCACAGCTGGGATCCTCACCAACATCGCGCGGCTCTGATTCATGTGACCTGGGATCTTCAAACTCGTCGCAAAGGGATACCGATTTGGTATTTGGACCGCAGGACACGTAGCCTGGCTCGTCTCCATATGGTAATACTTTAGTAATCACTCCCGATCTCAGTGCTTCGGGCATCCGGATGTGATACATGCCCTTTGGGGTAGCAAGTGCCATCATGGCAAATACTTCCCTGCTCACTCCCATCTCATTAAAGTACTTGGAAAGCTTTTTGCCCATCGCTACGGTGGTCTTCGCCGATACGCTTGTAATTTGATGGACGCCAACAGCGGCGCCAACTGTGGCACTGCGGACTTTGCCTCCAGCGAGGGCAAACGGACACGCCGAAAAACAGTATGCGCCTCCAGCGCGAACTTCACCTGTCGACCAGCCATCTTTAATGATCTGCTCTTGGCAGCGCGGGTCCAGCATCGGGCAGTCTTTTAACTGTGTCCTTCCGACCGCGGTTTCCAATCCAGCAGTTCGTATCATACGTCCAATCGAAAGAGCAGCATCGACATTGCCACCGTAAGATTGGAACACGACCGGAAGTTTTCGGCCGCCAAGCTTTTTCAGAAAAGTCCTGAAAAGCTCTGGTGTGCCAGCTGTAATTTTCCCCTCTGCGGATATCCACTGGGTGCAAGTTTCTTGGCAACTGCCACTTTGTACCAGGGCAAAATCCATAGGCCTTGTTGCAAGCTGGTAACCGCTTGTCTCAGCTTGTGCGCTATTGTTCCTGGGTAGGATGAGGCAAGCAATGAAAAGGAAATTTAAAATGCGATTGCGGCTTTTCATTACGGGGCCCCAGGAAAAAACTAAGACAGTGAATTGAATGGCATATACGATGCAACCTGCATTGTGGGCAAGCGAGCGCATTACTCTCCTAAACTCGTTGAGATTGCGCGCTGTCTTGTTTTAGGACGGCAGGTCCAGGTCGCTCCTTACGCACAGCCGCCGCCATACCGGCGGCATGCGAAAGCCCGGCGCGCTGGAAGCGGCCGGGCCGATTTGCCGAAAAGGCGAAACGCTCTTCTCAGAAAAACGCCTGGATACCGGTCTGGGCGCGGCCCAAAATCAGCGCGTGGACGTCGTGCGTGCCTTCGTAGGTGTTGACCGTCTCCAGGTTCTGCGAATGGCGCATGACGTGGTACTCGATCTGGATGCCGTTGCCGCCGTGCATGTCGCGGGCTTGCCTCGCGATATCCAGCGCCTTGCCGCAATTGTTGCGCTTGACGATGGAGATCATTTCCGGGGCCATCTTGTGCTGGTCCATCAACTGGCCAACGCGGAGCGAAGCCTGGAGGCCGAGGGTGATTTCGGTCTGCATGTCGGCGAGCTTCTTCTGGTAGAGCTGCATGCCGGCGAGCGGCTTGCCGAACTGTTTTCTGTCGAGACCGTACTGGCGGGCACGGAACCAGCAGTCTTCCGCCGCACCCATGACGCCCCAGGAAATGCCGTAGCGGGCGCGGTTGAGGCAGCCGAAGGGACCCTTAAGGCCCGAAACGTTCGGCAGGATCGCATCTTCGCCGACTTCGACGCTGTCCATGACAATCTCGCCGGTGATCGAGGCACGCAGCGACAGCTTGCCGCCGATCTTCGGCGCCGACAGGCCCTTCATGCCCTTTTCGAGTACGAAGCCGCGGATCTCGTTGTTGTGGGCTTCCGATTTTGCCCAGACGACGAAGACGTCTGCGATCGGTGCGTTGGAAATCCACATTTTCGAACCGCGCAGGCGGTAACCGTCTTCGATCTTTTCGGCGCGGGTCTTCATGCCGCCCGGATCTGAGCCGGCATCCGGCTCGGTCAGGCCGAAACAGCCGATCAGTTCGCCGGAGACGAGGCCGGGCAGATACTTCTTTTTCTGCTCGTCGGAGCCGTAGGCGAAGATCGGGTAGATGACCAGCGAGGACTGCACGCTCATCATCGAGCGGTAGCCGCTGTCGATACGTTCGATCTCGCGGGCGACGAGGCCGTAGGCGACGTAGGAAGCGTTGGCGGCGCCGTATTCTTCCGGCAGGGTCACGCCGAGCAGGCCGGTCTGGCCCATCAGCTTGAAGAGGCCCTTGTCGGTCGTCTCGTCGAGATAGGCCTCCTGGACGCGCGGCAGGAGTTCGGCCTTGGCGAAGGCGGCAGCCGCGTCGCGGATCATCCGCTCCTCGTCGGTCAGCTGCTCTTCGAGAAGAAAGGGATCGTTCCAGGAAAAAGCCAAGGGTCTGCCTCCGGTTTGAAATCTGGCAATTGAAGTTTAAAGAATTATCGCCAGCACGGCGCCCGAGAGCAAGCACCGTTTACTCATCTGGCCATGATCTATAGTCATAGGCAATGGTCAGCCTCTCGCGAAAACTGCTCCCCTCCACCTCCGCGCTCGCGGCCTTCGATTCCGTCGCCCGGCTCGGCAGTTTCTCAGGCGCGGCGGAAGAGCTGTCGCTGACGCAAGGGGCGATCAGCCGGCAGGTTTCCGGCCTCGAGGAGCAGCTGGGGATCCAGCTTTTCGACCGTACCAGCCGTGGCGTCAGCCTCACTTCGGTGGGGGCGGAATACGCCAAGGTCGTGGCGAACGCACTGTCGCAGATACGCTCCGCTTCGCTGCAGGTCATGACCAAACGGCATAGTGACCAGCTGAACCTGGCAATTTTGCCGACTTTCGGCACTCGCTGGCTGATGCCACGCATCCCGCAATTCGTTGCCAGGCATCCGGAAATCACCCTCAATTTCGCCACCCGCATCGGGGTCTTCGATTTCGATCGCGACGGCATCGACATGGCGATCCACATAGGGCCCAGGGGTGAAAAGGGGCCGGACTGGCCGGGCGCGGAATGCACCTTCCTGATGGATGAAATGGTGGCGCCGGTCTGCTCTCCGGCATTCCTCGCCTCGCACCCGATCAAAAAGGCCGAGGACCTCTTGCGCCTGCCGCTGTTGCACATGGCCTCGCGGCCAGGCGCCTGGAACCACTGGTTCGAAAGCCTCGGCATCACCGGCACGCCGTCGCAGGGAATGCGCTTCGAGCAGTTCGGCAACGTCGCCCAGGCCTGTATCGCCGGCCTGGGTGTCGCGCTGATGCCGCTTTTCCTGATCGACGCGGAGCTTGCGAGTGGCCAGCTTGTCGAAGCGTACCCGCATCAAGTGACGAGCCCCAGCGCCTATTATGCGGTGGCGCCGCTCAGCAAGGTGGATTTCCGGCCGGTGGTGGCTTTTCGGGCGTGGCTGATCGAGGAAGTTGGTCGGTATCGGGAAGAAGTGGTGGGATGGTAGAGCGGGTGCGCGGAGCCCGGCCCCCTTGTGGAGAGGGGTTGGGGAGAGGACTTTGCTCCGCATTCAGGCCCCTCCCGCCTGCCGGCCACCCTCCCCACAAGGGGGAGGGTTAAAAACGCCGCGCCGTCTCGTCTAAAGCTTCGGTCTCCGCCCCAACCAATCCGTGGCCGCTTCATAGGCAAGTGCAATCTCCAGCACCGCCTTGTCGGCGCGCGGGCGGCCGATGATCTGGATGCCGGCGGGCAGGCCGTTTGCGCCAAAGCCGGCGGGCATGGCGGCGACCGGCAGGCCGGCCATCGAGGCCGGGACCACCACTTCCATCCAGCGGTGATAGGTGTCCATCGTCCGGCCGCCGATTTCCTTCGGCCAATGGATTTCCGCATTGAAGGGAAAGACCTGGGCGGACGGCAGGATCAGGTAATCGTACCGGTCGAACACGGTCAGCAGGTATTGATACCAGGCACTGCGGCGTTTCGAGGCGAAATGCACTTCGCGCGCCGTCATGTCGAGACCGCGCTCGATTTCCCAGATGATCTCTGGCTTCATCTTGGCGCGCTTTTCCGGATCGTCGTAGTTGTCGCGCATGCCGCTCGCGGTCAGCCAGCTGCGCAGTGTCGTCCAGGAGCGCCAGAGGTCGTCCATGTCGAAGTCCGGAACGAACTCGTCCACCGTGCAGCCGATCCGTTCGAAGACCGGAAGCGTCGCCCGGCATAGTTCCAGCACGCCGGGTTCGAACGGCAGGTAACCGCCGAGATCGCCGAGCCAGGCGACGCGAGCGCCTGAAAAGTCGCGGCCGTCCTGCGGCGTCAGGTCCTCGGTCGGCAGGGACAGCGGATCGCGCGGATCGTAACCGGCCTGGGTCGAAAGCAGGGCGGCGACATCGCGCACCGTGCGGCCCATGGGTCCCAGGACGGAGAGTTGGCCCATGAAGTTCTCGAGCTTCAGGGAGGAGGGGACGCGGCCGAAACTCGGGCGGAAACCGACGACGTTGTTGAAGGCCGCGGGGTTGCGCAGCGAGCCCATCATGTCTCCGCCATCCGCGACCGGCAGGAGGTGTGCCGAAAGGGCGGCCGCCGCGCCGCCGCTCGAGCCGCCGACCGTCTTGGTCAGGTCGTAGGGGTTCCTGGTGATGCCGTGAACCGGATTGTAGCTCTGCGAGCCGAGCCCCTGTTCGGGCGTGTTGGTCTTGCCGATGATGATCGCGCCGGCCGCGCGAATGCGCTCGACCATCACCTCGTCCTTCTCAGGCACGAAATCGGCAAAGATCGGCGAGCCATAGGTGCAGCGGATGCCCTTCACCTCGCAGAGATCCTTGATGGCGATCGGCATGCCATGCATCCAGCCGCGCGATTTGCCTGAGCCAAGCTCTGCGTCGCGTTCCGTGGCTTCCGCCAGAAGCTCGTCCCGAGGGCGCAGGCTGACGATCGCATTGATCGCGGGATTGAGCCTGTCGATCCGTGCGAGATAGGCCGTCATCACTTCGGCGCAGGAGGCCCGGCCATCATGGATTGCTGCCGAAAGTGCCGTGGCGGAAAGGCCGGTTATCTCGTCGTCCTGCATCATTGTTTCCTCATGAAATACCCGAGGATTTCCACAGGTCGGGGCGGGGAAGTCAAGGCCGCATGTGGGGATACCCGGGCTGACATTTACAAACGACTCGACAAAGGCCTTTGATCAAAGTATGCGTGCTTAAACGTTTAATCAGAGCATGATATGGCTTCACTCCGTCCCGGACCGAACATGAGCGCCATCGCTGCCGCCCTCGGCGTGTCGGCCGCGACCGTGTCGAATGCGCTTTCCGGCAAGGGACGCGTGTCGCCGGAGCTTATCGAGAAGGTTCGGGCCAAGGCAAGCGAGCTCGGTTATGTGCCGAGCCTGACCGCCCGGGCGCTGCGCACCGGCCGCACCGGCGTGCTCGGCCTTGTCCTCCCGGATATCGCCAACCCGCTCTTCCCGCAGATTGCCCAGGCGATCGAGAACGCCGCCTCGAATGCCGGCTACGGCGTGCTCATCGCCGACTCCCGCGGCGATATCGCGGCGCAGACCGAGGCGATCGGCCGGCTTCTGGAACGTGGCGTCGACGGCATGGTCATCGTTCCCCGGCGTGGCACGCGGATCGCCGATGTCGGCTGCCCCGTCGCCGTCATCGATACGCCCTCCACACCCGGTAATACCGTTTCGGCCGACCATTGGGACGGCGGCAGCCAGATGGGCCGCCATCTTGCGGAGCTTGGCCATCGCAAGGTGCTGCTGATCGGCACCAGCGCCTCCTCGAATGTGCAGAACGACCGTATCGGCGGGCTGAAGGCCGGCCTCGGCGCGCAGGCCGAATGCGATACGATGTGGATCGAGAAAATCGAGGCTGTCTCGGGCGAAGGCTGTCCACTGGGTTTGGCGGACAAGGCCAGGGCGGGTTTTACGGCCTTTGCAGCCGTCTCCGATCTTTCGGCGCTTCGGGCGCTGACGGAGCTGCAGCGCGCCGGCATCGGCGTGCCGGAAACGGTCAGCGTCACCGGTTTCGACGACCTCATCTGGTCGGCGGTCGTCACGCCGGCCCTGACTACGGTCCGCATGGACATGGCGACGATCGCCGATCTGGCGATTGCCGCGCTCATCCGCGCGATCGAGCCCGAAGGGGAGGCCGAGAACGGCGCCGAGGAGATTTCGACCGGCAACGTTACCTCCGAGACGGACCGCGTCCCGATGCAGCTCATCGTGCGCCAGTCGACGGGCGCCCCGCAGGCCGGTCGTACTCCGAATTTGCATGCCCCAACCTCCAACAAGCCGACAGCAGGAGAACTCAAATCATGAACAAGGTCATTCTTGCGTCGGGCACCGCCCTGATGCTCGCCATGGGCGTCGCGCAAACCCCGGCGCTGGCCCAGGAAAAGACGCTGACGATTTCCGTCTATGCGTTGGCCCAGGACGAATACAAGCAGATCGTCTACGATCCCTTCCAGAAGATCTGCGGCTGCAAGCTGGTCGTCGAGACCGGCAACAGCGTCGAGCGCCTCGCCAAGATGGAGGCCAACAAGGCCAACCCGGTGGTCGACATGGCCGTCATCTCGATGGCGGATGCGCTCGCCGCCTCGCGCGCCGGCCTAACCGATAAGATCGATACCTCCAAGCTCGCAAACTTCAGCAAGCTCTATGACGTTGCCAAGGATCCGAACGGCGACGGCATGAGCGTCGGCTACACGTTCTATGCCACCTCGATCGCCTATCGTTCGGACAAGATGAAGATCGACAGCTGGGCCGATCTGCTGAAGCCGGAATATGCAAGCCACGTCGCATGGCCGAACGTCACCACCAACCAGGGGCCGCCGGCGCTCTACATGCTGGGCCTGGCGCTCGCGAAGGACACCCCGGACCTGAAGGCCCCGATCGAAGCGGTCGGCGCCAAGAAGGGCGAGATCGTCACCTTCTACGAAAAGTCGTCGCAGCTGGTGCAGCTGATGCAGCAGGAAGAAATCTGGGCAGCGCCGATCGGCCGCTTCACCTGGGCGCCCTTCACCAAGCTCGGCTTCCCGATCGCCTGGGCCACGCCGAAGGAAGGCCAGACGGGCGGCATGAACGTCATGACCGTCACCAAGGGCTCCAAGAACCGCGACCTCGCGCTGCAGTTCATGGATTTCTGGCTCTCGACCGAAGTCCAGACCAAGCTCGCCGAAAAGCTGATCGACAGCCCGTCCAACAAGGACGTCAAGCTTCCCGAAGCGATTGCCAATAACCTCACCTATGGCGAGGAAACGGCAAAGAGCCTGAAGCTGATCCCGTCCGCCGTCGCGCTCGACAACCGTGCCGGCTGGATCAAGACCTGGAACGAGAAGGTCGGCCAGTAAGGGCCAACGCAACCACGGAATAGCCTCCCAAGGCTGAGGGATACGGGCAGCGCGCGAATGCCTGCCCGTATCCCGACTAGTTGAACAGGATCGAACCACCATGTTCCAGAACAGGGCTGAAGCGCTGGCACTTGCGCTGCCGGCCGCGATCTTCGCGGCGGCGGTGTTTCTCGTGCCTGTCGTGATCCTGCTATCGGATGGATTTCGCGTGCCGACCGGCGGCTGGACGATTTCCGCCTATACGGACTTCTTCTCCAATTCGCTGAACCAGACGGTCTTCCTGCGCACGCTCCGGCTCGGCGCGCTCGTTACCATCGCCTCGGCCGCGATCGGTTATGCGGCGGCGTTCGCGATCGTCAGCCTGGAACCCGGCGCCAAGGGCAAGGTCACCGGCCTCGTAGTGCTGCCGCTGATGATCTCGCCGGTTGCCCGCACCTATGCCTGGATCGTCATCCTCGGCCGCACCGGCATCGTCAATCAGGCGTTCCAGGCGCTCGGCATCACCGAGGCGCCCCTGCGCATCCTGTTCTCGGAGACGGCCATCTTCATCGGCCTCTTACAGCTCTTCCTGCCGCTGATGATCATCTCGCTGATCTCCGCGCTCGAAAACATGCCGAAGGATGCCATTCCGGCGGCCCGCGTACTCGGCGCCAACTGGTTTCAGGTGTTCTGGAAGGTCGTGCTGCCACTCACCAAGGAAGGCCTCGTCATCGGCGGCACGCTGGTCTTCACCGGCTCGCTGACCGCCTATATCACTCCGGCCATCCTCGGCGGTTCCAAGGTGCTGATGCTCGAAACGCTGCTCTACCAGCAGGTTGCGGTCTCCAACAATTTCGTCGCGGCCAGCGTCATCGCCTTCATCCTGATCGTCATGAGCTTTGCCGCCAACATTCTCCTGAAGCGCGTCGCCACGGCGCGCAACAAGCAGAGGAGCCAGGCATGACGCTGCGCAGCCTCTTCATCCCGATCACGCTCCTCCTGGTGATCGCCTTCCTGATCGGGCCGTTCCTGATCATCGTCGCCGCCTCCTTCTCGGCCGGCGAAACCCTTGCCTTCCCGCCGCAAGGCTTTTCGCTGCGCTGGATCGCCAAGGTCTTTACGGTCGAAAGTTTCCGCGCCTCGTTCGGCATGTCGCTGTTTTTGGCGATCGGCGGTACGGCGGTGGCGCTTGTCCTCGGTATTCCGGCCTCCTATGCGCTATCGCGCTACAAGCTGCCGGGAGCGGAGATCGTCCGCACCATCGTCTCGGCGCCGATCATCGTGCCGGGCATCATCGTCGGCCTGGCGCTGTTGCGCTACATCGTCGTGCCGTTCCAGGTCGGCATCACGCTGGCGCTGTTCCTCGCCCACACGGCGCTGGTTCTGCCCTATGCGGTTCGCGTCGTCTCCGCCAGCCTCGACAATCTGCGCTCCGACATCGAGGAAGCGGCCGTGCTGCTCGGCTCCTCGCGGATCGGGGCGTTCTTCCGGGTGGTGATGCCGAATATCCGCGGCGGCATCATGTCGGCCTTCATCCTCGGCTTCGTCACCAGCTTCAACCAGGTGCCGGTCTCGCTGTTCCTCTCGGGGCCAGGCGTGCGCACCCTGCCGGTCGACATGATCGCCTATATGGAAATCGTCTTCGATCCTTCCGTCGCAGCGCTCTCGTCGCTGCTCGCCTTCCTTTCCATCGGCATCGTTTTCATTGCCGAACGTTTCCTGGGGTTCTCCCGCTATGTCTGATGCGTCCTATCTCTCGCTCGAAAAGCTGACGCTCGCCTATGGCGATTCCGTTGCCGTCGCGAACCTCGATCTCGATATCCGCAAGGGCGAACTGATCGCGCTGCTCGGCCCTTCCGGCTGCGGCAAGACGACCACGATGCGGGCGATCGCCGGCCTGCTGGCGGTGAAGAGCGGCCATGTCCGCCTCGACGGTGCCGACATCACCCGGGTGCCGGCCAACAAACGCGCCGTTGGCCTGATGTTCCAGTCCTACGCGCTCTTCCCGCATCTCTCGGTCTACGAGAACGTCGCCTTCGGGCTGAAGCTCAAGGGCATGCGGGGCACCGAACTCGATACCAAGGTCCAGTCCGGCCTCAAATCTGTCGGTCTGTCGGCCTTCGCCAACCGCAAGCCGGCCGAGCTTTCCGGCGGCCAGCAGCAGCGCGTGGCGCTCGCCCGTTCGATGGTGATGGAACCGAAGGTGCTGCTGCTCGACGAGCCGCTGTCGAACCTCGATGCTCGCCTGCGTCTGGAAATGCGCACCGAGCTTCAGCGCGTCCAGAAGGAGACCGGCGTGACGATGATCTTCGTCACTCACGATCAGGCCGAAGCTTTGGCGCTCGCCGACCGCATTGTGGTCATGAAGAGCGGTAAGATAGAGCAGATCGGTTCGCCGGAAGACATCTACAACCGCCCGACATCGTCCTTCGTTGCGGACTTCGTCGGGTTCGAAAACATTTTCCCGCTCGAAAATGGAAAGATGAAGACCAGTGCGGGTCTCATCGATCTCTCGGGTAAGGCCCCTTCAGCGGCGGGTCTTGCCTGGCGGCCGCGTATGGTGACCCTGGGGACAGGTCCTTTCCAGGGCACCGTGCGCGGTACTTCCTTTGCCGGCGACGCACGGGAATACCTGCTCGATACTTCCTTCGGCCCGATCAAGGCCGAGGTGGAGGCAAGCCAGCCGACGCATGCGCTGGGTGCCGGTCTTACCTTCGACCTGCCGGCCGAAAAGGCCGCGCCGCTGTCGCGATTCGTGTAGGATCCGCTGACATGGGTATCTGGATCGACACGGACATGGGTTTCGACGACATCGCTGCGATCATGGTCGCAGCGCATGCGGGGCTCGGCGTCGACGGCGTTTCGCTGGTCTTCGGCAACGCGCCCATCGAGCATGTCCGCCGTAATGCAGCCGGCGCGGCCTCCGCTTTCGTCTGGCCCTTCCCGGTCCATGCCGGACGCGCTGCACCGGTGCTGGCAAAAATGGAGACCGCGACAGGCATACTAGGCCAGACCGGTATCCCGACCGCGGGCCGGGCCTTGCCCGAAGCGCCGGATGCATTTCATACAGATGCCTTCGAAGCGCTCTGTTCCTGGCTCGAAAAGGGCAAAGGTAATGGTGAAGAGGGGGGCAAACGCCGCATCATGGCGCTTGGACCGCTCACCAATATCGCGGCAGTGGCGCTTGCCCGGCCGGATCTTGCAGCCAAGATCACCGATCTCACCTGGATGGGCGGCGGGGTCACCACCGGCAATCATACTGCATCCGCCGAGTTCAACGCCTTTGCCGATCCGGAAGCGCTGGCGATCGTGCTCGCTCACAAGATCCCGTTGCGGATGGTCGATCTCGATCTCTGCCGCAAGGTGCTCTGCGCGCCGGACGATGTCGCACCGATCCGGGCTGCCGGCGGGCGCAATGCAGAACTGGTTGCCGATCTTCTCGCCGGGTTCGTGGCGATCGCCACAAGCCGTGGGCGTCCGGCCATGGCGCTCTACGATGCGGTTGCGGCCGTCGCCTTTGCCTTTCCGGAACATGTCACCTGGCGCGAAGCGCGCATCGATGTCGAGCTTTCCGGCACGCTGACGCGCGGCCGCACCGTGGTCGAGACGCGCACTGGCCGGGGTGAATTCAACGCGGCCTATGGCGTCGATATCGACTTCGAAAAGGCGAGAGCCGTCATTCTTGAAACACTGCGGGCAGAGGCAAGCTGGTGAAGAGTATCATCTCGAGCGTACAGGAATTTACCGAACCGGGCTTGCGTGACCGTGCCGTCACCGCGGCACGCGGCGATGCGCCGTTCGACATCCTGATATCGGGCGGCACGCTGGTCGACATGGTGACGGGCGAGCTGCGCCCGGCCGATATCGGCCTCGTCGGGCCGGTAATCGCCAGCGTCCATGAGACCGGCTCCCGCTCGGATGCGGCCGAGATCATCGACGCTGCGGGCATGTTCATCTCGCCCGGTCTCATCGATACGCATATGCATATCGAAAGTTCGATGGTGACGCCGGCGACCTATGCGGGCGCCGTGCTGCCGCGCGGGGTGACGACCGTCGTCTGGGACCCGCATGAATTCGGCAATGTCCACGGGACCGAAGGTGTGGCCTGGGCACTGGAGGCGGCGAAGCCGCTGCCGCTGCGTGCCGTCGTTCTGGCGCCGTCCTGCGTGCCGTCGGCGCCCGGTTTGGAAATGGCCGGGGCCGATTTCGACGCGGCGACGATCGAGGAAATGCTGTTCTGGCCGAAGATCGGCGGGCTTGCCGAGGTCATGAACATGCGCGGCGTCATCGACCGCGATCCGCGTATGAGCGGCATCGTGCAGGCGGCGCTGGTGTCCGAAAAGCTGGTCTGCGGCCATGCCCGCGGCCTGGCTGGGCCGGACCTTGCGGCCTTCATGGCGTCGGGCATCACCTCCGACCACGAGCTCGTCTCCGCTGCCGACCTGATGGCCAAGCTGCGTGCGGGGCTGACGATCGAGATGCGCGGTTCGCACGATCACCTGCTGCCGGAATTCGTCGAGGCGCTCAACGCGCTTGGCCGCCTGCCGCAGACGGTGACGCTCTGTACCGACGACGTTTTTCCGGACGATCTCGTTCAGGGCGGTGGCCTCGACGACGTGGTGCGCCGGCTGGTGCGTTACGGCATGAAACCGGAATGGGCGCTGCAGGCGGCCACGCTCAATGCTTCCGTCCGCATCGGCCGCGCCGATCTCGGCCTGATCGCCGCCGGTCGGCGAGGCGATATCGTCCTCTTCGAGGATCTCACGAATTTCCGTGCCCGCCACGTCTTTGCCAGCGGCACGCTGATTGCGCGTGACGGCGGCATGACGGTCGAACTCCATGCGGCCGACCCCTGCATTCTGCAGGATTCGGTGAAGCTCAAGCCGCTTCAGGCGGAAGATTTCAAATTGCCCGCAAAGGGCCGCAAAGTCAGGCTCGCGACGATCGATCGTCCGCGCTTCACGAACTGGGGGCAGACGGATGCGGATGTCGTCGATGGTTACGTGGTACCCCCGGAAGGCACGACGTTAATCGCCGTGACCCACCGCCACGGCCGGGCCGACAGCCGCACCCGTCTTGGGTTTCTAACAGGCTGGGGCACGTGGAAGGGCGCATTCGCCACCACGCTTGCCCATGACAGCCATAACCTCACCGTCTTCGGGTCCGACCCGGCCGACATGGCGGCCGCCGCAAATGCGGTGATCGAAGCCAGCGGCGGTATGGCGGTGGCAACCGGCGGCAAGGTCGAAGTCCTGTTGCCGCTGCCGCTTTCCGGCCTCGTCTCGGGGGCGCCGATGGCGGAGGTGGCCGAAGGTTTCCAGAAAATCCGCACCACCATGGACGGTCTCGTCGACTGGCAGCCGCCTTATCTCGTGTTCAAGGCCTGTTTCGGCGCGACGCTTGCCTGCAATCCCGGACCGCACCAGACCGATCGCGGCATTGCCGACGTCGCCACCGGCACGCTATTGGAATCGCCGATCCTCGAAATTCTCGAATAGGAAAAGCGAATGCAGCCGCATGATTTCTGGCAGGACGTCCATCCGGCAGATTCGTTCGATCGGGCAGGGCCGTTTTCCGGCTTCTTCCCGGCAACGCTCGATGACGGCAGCCAGATCAGGCTGCCGATCCGGCCGCTTGCAGACGGGGAGCACGCGCTCGCCTCCCTCATCATCAACCAGGCGAGTTTCGATGTGCAGGACGCGCTTGCCGCCGACCTTGCGCCGAAGATCGCCGCCTTTCGCCCGGAAGTCATCGTCGGCCTGCCGACTTTGGGCCTGACGCTTGCCGCTGCCGTCGCCCGCGCGCTCGGCCACCTGCGTTATGTGCCGCTCGGGACCTCGCGAAAATTCTGGTACGACGAGAGCCTGTCGGTGCCGCTCTCCTCGATCACTACACCCGAACAGCAGAAGCGCCTCTATGCCGATCCACGCATGCTGCCGCTGATAAAGGGCGGGCGCGTGGCGCTGATCGACGACGTGATTTCCAGCGGCACCTCGATCGTTTCAGGCCTGACGCTGATGGCTTCGCTCGGTGTCGAGCCGGTGGTCATCGGTGCGGCCATGCTGCAATCGGAGCGCTGGCACGACAAGCTCGATGCGTTCGGCCCCGAATGGCGGCAGCGTGTGACGAGCGTTTTCAGGACCCCGATGCTGAAGAAGGCGGGCGAGGGGAGCTGGACGGCCTGACGCGTTTTCCGGCTTGCGAAAGAGGAGCGGCTGGCTAGGATCGGCGCATTGCTCACCTTGGAACTTTCACAAGAAAATCGGGAATAGACTTCATGGAACTGGTGTTCGACGGCCATAACGACGTGCTCCTGCGGCTCTGGCGGAACATGAAGGCGGGTGGCAACCCGATTGCCGAATTTACAAACGGCACCCCGAACGGCCATATCGACGGGCCGCGTGCCAAGGCCGGCGGTCTCGCCGGCGGCCTCTGCGCCATCTATATCCCGTCCGGCGAACTGGTTCTGAAGGAACCCGATCAGAACGGTCACTACGTCACGCCGCTGTCCGTCCCGCTCGATCATCTCCCGTCGCTGACGACCGCGCTCGAAATGGCGTCGATCGCGCTTCGCCTCGACCGCGCCGGCGCCTGGCAGCTCTGCCGTTCGACCTCCGACATCCGCAAGGCGATGGACGCCGGCCGTTTCGCCGCCGTCATGCATATGGAAGGCTGCGAGGCGATCGATGCGGATCTCGACAATCTCGAAGTCTTCTACGCGGCCGGCCTGCGTTCGCTTGGGCCCGTCTGGAGCCGCCACAACATCTTCGGCCACGGCGTGCCCTTCGCCTATCCGATGTCTCCCGACACCGGTCCGGGCCTCACGGATCACGGTTTCGAACTGGTCAAGGCCTGCAACACGCTCGGCATCCTGATCGATCTCGCCCACATCACCGAGAAGGGGTTCTGGGATGTCGCCAAGACTTCCGACCAGCCGCTGATCGCTAGCCATTCGAACGCGCATGCGCTGACGCCGGTCGCCCGCAACCTCACCGACAAACAGCTCGATGCCGTCAAGGAGAGCGGCGGCCTCGTCGGTCTCAACTACGCCGTGACCATGCTGCGCCGCGACGGGCGCGACAATGTTGCCACGCCGCTTTCGGACATGGTGCGCCATATCGACCACTTGGTGCAACGCATGGGCATCGATCACGTGGCGCTCGGATCGGACTTCGACGGCGCCTCGATTCCCGAAGAAATACATGATGCTGCGGGCAATCAAAATCTGGTTGCGGCGCTCAAGGGAGCGGGCTACGCTGACGCAGAGCTGAAAAAGCTATGCCGGGAAAACTGGCTCAGAGTTTTGGGGAAGGCCTGGCACGAATAGGCTTCTTTCCAAAGGTCCAACGAACAAAAACAGGGGAACTTACATGATCCATTCGCTCAACAAGAACCTTCGAGTGCTATCCACCAGCGCGGCACTCGGGCTGCTGCTATCGGTGGCACCGCAGGCCCTTGCCGCGACGCCGGCCGATACGCTTGTCGAAGGCTTTGCGATCGACGACATCATCACGATTGATCCGGGCGAAGCGTTCGAGTTGTCGACCGCCGAAATCACGGCCAATTGCTACAGCAAGCTCGTCATGCTGGACCCTGCCGATACATCCAAGGTGATCGGCGACCTGGCCGACAGCTGGACCACGTCCAGCGACGGCCTCACATATACGTTCAAGCTGAAATCCGGCCTGAAATTCGCGTCCGGCAACCCGATCACCGCCGCCGATGTTGCCTATTCCTTCGAGCGCGCGGTCAAGCTCGATAAGTCGCCGGCCTTCCTGCTCACCCAGTTCGGCCTGACGGGCGACAATGTCGCAGACAAGGCCAAGGCCACCGACGACACGACCTTCGTATTCACCGTGGACAAGCCCTATGCACCGAGCTTCGTGCTGAACGTGCTGACTGCCACGGTCGCTTCCGTCGTCGACAAGAAGGTCGTGACGGAACATGCCAAGAAGGTAACGCCGAATGCCGACTATAAATACGACACGGATTTCGGCAATGAATGGATGAAGACCGGCTATGCCGGCTCCGGTCCTTACAAGACGATGGCCTGGCGCGCAAACGAAGCCGTCATCATGGAGGCCAACCCCAACTACTACGGCGAAAAGCCGAAGCTGAAGCGGGTTATCTACCGTCACATGAAGGAAAGCTCGGGCCAGCGCCTGGCGCTTGAAAACGGCGATATCGACGTTGCCCGCAACCTGGAGCCGGGCGATCTCGATGCGGTTCAGAAGAAGAACGGCATCCGGCTCACGTCGGCACCCAAGGGTACGGTCTATTACTTCAGCCTGAACCAGAAGAACAAGAACCTCGCCAAGCCGGAAGTGGTTGAAGCGTTCAAGTATCTTGTCGACTACGAGGCAATCGGTGCGACGCTGATCAAGGGTATCGGCGAGATCCACCAGACGTTCCTTCCCAAGGGCCAGCTCGGCGCGCTCAACGAAAATCCCTACAAGTTGGACGTGGCCAAGGCCAAGGAGTTGCTGGCAAAGGCAGGCTTCAAGGACGGCTTCACTGTGAGCATGGATGTGCGCAATAACCAGCCGGTGACCGGCATTGCCGAAAGCGTGCAGCAGACGCTGGCGCAAGCCGGCATCAAGCTCGAGATCATCCCTGGCGACGGTAAGCAGACGCTGACCAAGTTCCGCGCCCGGACGCATGACATCTATATCGGCCAGTGGGGCTCGGATTATTTCGATCCGAACTCAAACGCCGAGACCTTCACGATCAACCCCGACAATTCGGACGGGGGCAAGACCAAGACGCTTGCCTGGCGCAATGCCTGGGAGGTTCCGAAGGAACTCTCGGACGCCGCCAAGGGTGCGCTGCTCGAAAAGGATGCCGGCAAGCGTGCCGCAATCTACGAAGACCTGCAGCGGAAGGTTCTGGCGCAGAGCCCGTTCGTGCTCATCTTCCAGCAGACGGAAGTGGCCGGCTATTCGCCCAAGCTCAAGAACTTCAAGCTTGGCCCGAGCTTCGATACGAACTTCGTCTATACGGTGTCGAAGGAATAGCCTGAAAGGCCGCTTCCTTGACCTTGATCGATACGACAGCAGCGACACGGCGCAGACGGCGCCGTGCATCGTCTTCCACAATGGCAGTGCTGCGGTTCATCGTGACCGCGGCCACCACATTCCTCGGCCTGCTTGCCGTCACCTTCTTTATCGGCCGCGTCGTGCCGATCGATCCGGCGCTCGCTATCGTGGGCGACCGGGCGCCGGCGCATGTCGTAGAGAGGGTGCGCGAAGAGCTGGGCCTCAACCTGCCCCTCTACCAGCAGTTCTGGATCTATCTCAAACAGGCCGTAACCGGTGATTTCGGTATCTCCGTGCTGACGACCAATCCTGTCATGGCCGATATTGCCCGGGTGTTCCCGGCGACGATCGAGCTTGCCACGATTGGCACGCTCATCGGAGCGCTGATCGGCGTGCCGCTCGGGGTGCTGGCGGCGGTCAAGCGGGGCAGCATCGCCGACCAGATCGTTCGCGTGATCGGCCTGATCGGTTATTCCGTGCCGATCTTCTGGCTGGGCCTTCTGTCGCTCGTGCTCTTTTATGCGCGCCTCAACTGGGTTGCTTATCCGGGCCGCATCGACATCGTCTACGAATACACGTTTACGCCGATTACCGGCTTCTATCTTCTGGACGCCATCTGGCAGGGCCAGTGGGACGTGGCCTGGGACCTGTTCCGTCACATCATCCTGCCGGGGTCGCTGCTCGGCTATTTCTCGCTCGCCTATATCAGCCGCATGACCCGTTCCTTCATGCTGAACGAACTGGCGCAGGAATATGTGGTCGCGGGGCGGGCCAAAGGGCTGTCGGAGACGCGGATCATCTGGTTCCACGCATTGCGCAATGCGGCAGTGCCGCTGGTGACGGTCATCGCGCTGTCCTATGCGGGTCTGCTCGAGGGTTCAGTGCTGACGGAAACGATCTTCTCCTGGCCCGGGCTCGGCCTCTACATCACCAATTCGCTGCAGAATGCCGATATGAATGCCGTGCTCGGCGGAACGATCGCCATCGGCGTCGTTTTCGTCAGCATCAATCTCTTCTCCGATCTTCTGTATCGGACGCTTGATCCCAGGACACGAAACCGATGAGCCGGCCCTCAATAGCCCTGGACGAGACACCGAAGCCCTATAGCCGCGAGTGGCTGCTGTCCGATCGGCCCGCCTCGCGCCGCCAAGCCCAACTCGGTCGCGCTTATGTGATCTGGCGCCGGTTCGCCGAGAACCGGCTTGCGCTGCTAGGCCTCGCCATCATCGTGCTGCTGCTGGTGGTGGCTGCGTTCGCCGACGTCCTGGCGCCGCATAACCCGGTGCAAGGCGACCTGCGCAATTCCCGCCTCTTGCCGCTCGGTTCGGCGGGTTATCTGCTCGGCACCGACGACCAGGGCCGCGATATCCTCTCGCGCCTCATCTACGGGTCGCGGCTGACGCTGCTGGTCGTCGTGCTGGTGGCGATCATCGCAGCCCCGATCGGGCTGATCGTCGGTACGGTCTCCGGTTATGCCGGCGGCTGGGTTGATGCGGTGCTGATGCGGATCACCGATATCTTCCTCGCCTTCCCGAAACTCGTGCTGGCGCTGGCGCTGGTAGCGGCCCTCGGTCCAGGCATCGAGAACGCCATTCTCGCGATCGCCGTCACCTCCTGGCCGCCCTATGCCCGCATCGCACGGGCAGAAACGATGACCTTCCGCAATTCGGAATTCATCTCGGCGGTGAAGCTGATGGGCGCTTCGCCCTTCCGCATCGTACTGCGCCACGTCATGCCGCTCTGCGTCTCATCGCTGATCGTGCGCGTCACGCTCGACATGGCCGGCATTATCCTCACCGCCGCGGGCCTCGGCTTCCTCGGTCTCGGCGCCCAGCCGCCGCTGCCCGAATGGGGCGCGATGATTGCCTCCGGCCGCCGCTTCATCCTCGATCAATGGTGGGTCGCCGCCATGCCGGGTTTTGCTATCCTGATCGTCAGCCTCGGCTTCAACCTGCTCGGCGACGGCCTGCGCGATGCGCTCGATCCGAAGGAGGCAGGCCAATGACGGTGTCAGTCAAGCCGCTCCTGACGGTCGAGGATCTGCGTGTCACCTTCCCGACCCGTACCGGCGACGTGCAGGCGGTGCGGGGCGTCTCCTTCGCGCTCGGCCGCGAACGGCTCGGCATCGTCGGCGAATCCGGCTCCGGCAAGTCGCAGACCGGGCGCGCGATCATGGGCCTGACCCCCGGTCACGCCAGGATCAGCGCACGAAAGCTGGCTTTCGGCGACCGGGATCTCCTGACCATGCCCGCCCGCGAGCGGCGCGACCTGCGCGGCAAGAAAGTGGCGATGATCCTGCAGGATCCGAAATATTCGCTGAACCCGGTAATGACCATCGGCCGGCAGATCGTCGAGACGCTGAAGACGCATGAAAAGATCTCGAACTCGGCGGCCAAGGCGCGGGCGCTCGCCATGCTGGAGGCGGTGCAGATAAGCGATCCAAAGCGGGTCTTTTCGCTTTATCCGCACGAGGTTTCCGGCGGCATGGGGCAGCGGGCGATGATTGCCATGATGCTGGTCTGCGGTCCGGAACTGCTGATCGCCGACGAGCCGACATCGGCGCTCGACGTCACCGTGCAGCTCGAAGTGCTGGATATCCTCGACAAGCTGGTGGCCGATCGCGGCATGGGGCTGATCTTCATCTCCCACGATCTCAGGCTCGTCTCTTCCTTCTGCGACCGCGTCATCGTCATGTATGCCGGCCGGATCGTCGAGGAACTGCCGGCCGCCAATCTCGCCGATGCGCAGCATCCCTATACGCGCGGGCTCTTGAACTGCCTGCCGACCATCGGTTCCGACCGGCATCCGCTGCCCGTCCTCGACCGCAAGCCGGAGTGGGCGTTATGACATCGGCTCTTTCCATCCGCGACATGGTCGTCACATACGATGAGTTTGCGGCACTCGATCATGTGAACTTCGATATCGGCACCGGCGAATCCTTCGGCATCGTCGGCGAATCCGGTTCCGGCAAGTCGACGCTTTTGCGTGCTGTCTCCGGCCTCGCGTCGTTCGACCAAGGCACGCTCAGCGTCAACGGCCGCCCCTATTCCGGACGCAAGCGCGACAAGGAGTTCTACCGCACCGTCCAGATGGTGTTCCAGGACCCTTATGGCTCGCTGCATCCGCGCCAGACGGTCGACCGGCTGCTGCTGGAACCGCTGGTCATCCACGGTTTCACCGATATCGAGACGCGCATCAACCGGGCGCTGGACGAGGTGGGTCTCGGGTCGGGCTTCCGGTTCCGTTATTCGCATCAGCTTTCCGGCGGCCAGCGGCAGCGCATCGCGATCGCCCGGGCGCTGATCCTGGAGCCGAAGATCCTGCTGCTCGATGAGCCGACCTCGGCGCTGGATGCCTCGATCCAGGCGGAAATCCTCAATCTGCTCGAACAGGCGCGCCGCGACCGCAACCTCACATTCGTGATGGTCAGCCACGATCTCGGCGTCATCAGCCATATGTGCGAGCGGCTGGCGGTGATGAAAAACGGCAAGGTTGTCGAGACGGTGCCGCGGAAAGCGCTGGAAAACCGCGAGTTTTCAGCCGATTATACCCGCCAGCTGCTCGTCGCCAGCGAAGGTTTTCGCCGCGGCTGACGAGCGTCTCGATTTTATCTATGTCACTATCCCGGAACCGCTCCCCGCTTTCGGGCGACATGTTTCAGTCGGCAGGATCGCATGCAGCTTCGGGCGCTTATGTATTTCGACGAACTGGTCCGCACCAATTCGATGCGGGCGGCGGCCGAGAATCTCAACGTCGCTGCGACCGCCGTCTCGCGCCAGATCGAGAACCTCGAACACTATTTCGGCACGCCGCTCGTCGAGCGCAGCAATCGCGGTATCAAGCTGACGGCGGCCGGCGAGCTGCTGGCGGCGCGGGCAGGGCGGACGCTGCGCGAACTCGAACATGTCCACCAGCTGATCGACGACCTGCAGGGCCTGCAGCGCGGTAAGGTGGTGATCTATGCGAACGGCGCGACGGTCGCCAACCTGATCGCGCCGGTGCTTGCGGAATTCAGCCTGCGTTATCCGAAGCTGCGGTTCGAGGTGGCGATCACCAGCGCTCGCGAGGCGGTCGAGGCGCTCGCCGCCGCCGAGGCAGATCTGGTCGTGACGCTGTTTGCACCAAAGATATCCGGGGTGAAGGTGCGACTGCGCTCCGAGATCACCTATGACGTCATCATGGCCGCCGACCATCCGTCCGCCGGTGCCAGGGAACTGACATTGCGCGATCTTGTCCACATGCCGCTCGCTCTTCCCGACAAGAATTTCGGCGCGCGACAGGCCTTTGAGGAACTGTTCGCCAAGGACGGGCTGGAGCTCGATCCGGTCTTCGTCACCGGTTCACTGGAGATGCTGAAGGAACTGGTGTTGCGCCGCGCGGCGGTCACGCTGCTGCCGGCCCTTGCGGTGCAGCGTGAAATCGATGCCGGCCAGCTTGCGGCGGTGCCGATCGCTGCCGGCAAGGCGGTACGCACGCCGATCGATCTCTGCGTCGCGCCGGACCGCCAGCTGTCGTTCGCGGCGAGCAAGCTCGTCGATTTCATCGAGCGCTTCATGCGCGGCGCCGATGCGCGCAAATCGGCACCTAAAAGGGCAAGCGCCTAATTGCGCCCTGTGTAGCGTTTTCGGCTACACAGAGAACACAAAATTCTGCATTGTGTGTGCACCTGCGAAATGACACACTTTGGGCAATCGACGATCCCGCAGGTGCCGATCAGGCGGGTCTCGTTCCAAAAAGGGGATGACGGATGGGCAGGATGACGTTTCTGGGCTCTGCGACCATATTGAAGAGTGCAGCTTTTGGCCTTGCGATGAGCGCGGGCCTGCTTTTGGACCAGACAGGCGCCGAGGCGGCGGCAAAGACCGCGATCACAGTCGGCATGGCGATCGAGCCGGCCGGGCTCGACCCGACGGTCGCAGCACCCGTCGCGATCGGCCAGGTGACCTGGCAGAACATTTTTGAAGGCCTGACGACCATCGACAAGGACGGCAAGATCAAGCCGCAGCTTGCCGAAAGCTGGCAGATCTCGCCGGATGGCTTGACCTATACGTTCAAACTCCGCCAGGGCGTCAAGTTCCATAACGGCGTTGCATTCGACAGTTCGGTTGCCAAGTTCTCCATCGATCGCGCTCGCGGCGCAGACTCGGTCAATCCCCAGAAGCGCTATTTCGCCTCGATCGACACGGTCGAAACACCGGATGCGGCGACGCTGGTGCTGAAGCTCAAGCAGCCGGCTGGCAGCCTGCTTTACTGGCTCGGCTGGCCGTCCTCGACGATCGTCGAACCGAAATCGGCCGCCGACAACAAGACGACCCCGATCGGCACCGGCCCGTTCAAGTTCGTCAGCTGGTCGAAAGGCTCCAAGGTCGATCTCGCCAGGAATGCCGACTACTGGAACAAGGCCGTCTCCCTGAAGCTCGATACAGCGGCCTTCCGTTTCATCAGCGATCCGCAAGCCCAGGCCGCGGCGCTGAAGGCCGGCGACGTCGACGCCTTCCCGGAATTCGGTGCGCCCGAACTGATCAAGTCCTTCGAGGGCGACAAGCGGCTGACGACCGTGATCGGCAATACCGAGCTCAAGGTCGTCGCCGGCATGAACAACACCCGCAAGCCGTTCAGCGACAAAAAGGTGCGCCAGGCTCTGATGATGGCGGTCGACCGCGCCACCGTCGTCGAGGGCGCCTGGTCCGGTTTCGGCACGCCGATCGGCAGCCATTACACGCCGAACGACCGCGGCTACCAGGACCTGACCGGCGTCTATCCCTATGATACGGCCAAGGCGAAGGCGCTGCTTGCCGAGGCAGGCTTCCCGAACGGCTTCACCTTCACCATCAAGGCGCCGCAGATGGCCTATGCGCAGCGCACCTCGCAGGTGCTGCAGGCGATGTTTGCGGAAATCGGGGTGACGATGAATATCGAGACCACCGAATTCCCGGCAAAATGGGTAGCCGACGTGCTGAAGGCCGCCGATTACGACATGACCATCGTCGCCCATGCGGAGCCGATGGACATCGACATCTATTCCCGCGATCCCTACTACTTCAACTATAAGAACCCGGCCTTCAACGAGGTCCTGAAAAAGGTCGAGATGACCTCCGACGCCGCCGGACAGGAAAAGCTCTACGGCGAGGCACAGACCATTCTCGCCAACGACGTGCCGGCGCTCTTCCTGTTCGTCATGCCGAAGCTCGGTGTCTGGGACGGCAAGGTGAAGGGCCTGTGGGAAAACGAACCCATCCCTTCGAACGTCCTGACGGATGTTCATTGGGTAGAGTGAAGTTTCACGCGATGAATTGGAGTAGGGTGCGCGCGGCATACCGATCTCCCCCCTTGAGGGGGAGATGCCCGGCAGGACAGAGGGGGGTGACCTCCTGGCATATTCTTGAGCCATTGGGTTTGCCGCACCGTCGCCACCCCCCTCTGTCACCTTTGGTGACATCTCCCCCTCAAGGGGGGAGATCAGCGGGAGCCTGCGGCACCGGCATGGAGATTTCCCCATGATCTCCATTCTCATCCGCCGAACCTTGAGCCTTGCCGTGACGCTGCTCATCGTCTCGCTGCTGATCTTCACCGTCATGGACCTGCTGCCCGGCGATCCGGCGGCGATCATGCTCGGCACCTCGGCGAGCCCGGAAACCCTCGCGGCGCTGCAGAAGCAGTTGGGTCTCGACCAGCCGCTCCCCGTTCGTTACCTCGCCTGGCTCGCCGGGGCCTTCCGGGGCGATCTCGGGCAGTCCTATACCTATGGCGTGCCGGTCGCGGGGCTGATTGGCGAGCGGCTCATCGTCACTTTGCCGCTGGCGCTGATCGCAATCGTGCTCTCGGTCTCGATCGCCATTCCTCTCGGCGTTCAGGCGGCGCGCAAGCACAATGGGGTCTTCGATTTCGTCGCCGGCCTGTTCTCCTATATCAGCATTGCGGTGCCGGCCTTCTGGGTCGGGCTGCTGCTGATCATCCTGTTCTCCACCATGCTCGGCTGGATGCCGGCGGGCGGGTTTCCTGGCTGGGATGCCGGGCTGCTTGCCGGCCTCAAGGCGCTCCTCCTGCCGGCCGTGGCGCTTGCCTTGCCGCAGGCCGGCGTGCTGACCCGCGTGGCGCGGGCCGCGGTTCTGGAGGTGATGAACGAGGATTTCGTGCGCACCGCCCGTGCCAAGGGCCTGAGCGAGGGCACCGCCATCTGGCGGCACGCAGTCCCGAACGCATTGGTGCCGGTGTTCACCATGCTCGGCCTGCAATTCACCTTCCTGATCGCCGGTGCGGTTCTGGTCGAAAACGTCTTCAACCTGCCGGGCCTCGGGCGGCTTGCCTATCAGGCGCTCTCCCAGCGCGACATCATCGTTATGCAGGATGTCGTGCTGTTCTTCTCGGCCCTGGTGATCCTGATGAATTTCCTGGTCGATCTCGCCTACTTGGTCGTCGATCCACGCCTCAGGGCCGGTGCTCAATGAGGAAACTGCTTCGCCGCCCCGTCTTCCTCATCGGGCTCGTCATCACGCTCGCGCTGTTTGCCATAGCGCTGCTGTCGCTCGTCTGGACGCCGTTTCTGCCCACCAAGATGAACATCGTCCACAAACTCAAGGCACCGCTCGATTTCGGTCTTCTCGGCACCGACCAGTTCGGCCGCGACGTTGCATCGATGCTGATGGTCGGTGCCTGGAACTCGCTGTCGACCTCCATTCTTGCAGTGCTTCTCGGCGCAAGCGTCGGCACGGCCATCGGCGTCGTCGTCGCCATGCGGCGCGGTTGGCTGGAGCTCGTCGTGATGCGCGGCTGCGACATCGTCTTCGCCGTTCCGCCGATCCTCTCGGCGATGATGCTCGGCGCTTTCATAGGATCGGGCCGGTTCACGGCGATCATCGCCATCGGTGTGTTCATGGTGCCGGTCTTTGCGCGGCTCGCGCTCGGCGCTGCCCTGCAGATCTGGACGCGGGATTATGTTACCGCCGCCGTCAGCATGGGCCGCCCGAAAGCCAAGATCACGCTCGTCCATGTGCTGCCGAACATCTCCAACCAGATCATCGTGCAGGTGACGATCCAGCTCGGCCTCGCGATCCTCACCGAGGCGGGCCTCTCATTCCTCGGCCTCGGCATGCCGCCGCCGACGCCCACCTGGGGACGGATGCTGGCCGATGCGCAGACCTTCCTCGGCCAGGCGCCGTGGCTGGCGCTGATGCCGGGGCTCGCCATCGCGCTGGCCGTGCTCGGCCTCAACATGCTCGGCGACGGCCTGCGCGACCTCCTCGATCCCCGCGACAATTCCTGATTTCGAAACGAAGATATTGCGATGAATGACCTCCTGAAACTGACGATCCGCGAACTGCTTGACCTTTATTCGGCCAGGAAGCTCTCGCCCTTAGAATACTGGCTGGCGGTCGAGGACCGTGTCGCCGCCTTCGAGCCGCATATTCAGGCGCTCTATCTCTACGATCCGGACAGTGCCAGGGCGCAGGCCGCAGCCTCCACCCAACGGTGGACAAAGGGAGCGACGCTTGGGCCGCTGGACGGCATCCCGGTGACGCTGAAGGAGCTGATCGCCACCAAGGGGCAGCCGGTGCCGCTCGGCACGGCGGCCGTCGAACTGGTGCCTGCCGCCGAAGACGCACCGATCGCCGCGCGCATGAGGGAGGACGGCGCGGTGATCTTTGCCAAGACCACCTGCCCGGACTACGGCATGCTCTCCTCCGGCCTGTCGAGCTTCCATCACCTCAGCCGCAATCCTTGGGATCTCACCCAGAACCCGGGCGGATCGAGCGCCGGTGCGTCGGCCGCCGGTGCCGCCGGTTTCGGACCCCTGCATATCGGCACGGATATCGGCGGCTCTGTGCGCCTGCCGGCCGGCTGGACGGGGTTGTTCGGTTTTAAGCCGAGCCAGGGCCGTATCCCGGTCGATCCGTATTATGTCGGCCGCTGCGCGGGGCCGATGACCCGCACGGTCGAAGATGCGGCCTTTTCCATGGCGACGCTGTCGCGTCCGGACTGGCGCGACGGCACGTCGCTGCCGCCCAACGATTTCGACTGGCTTAATTTCGATATCGACGTGAAGGGCATGAAGATCGGCCTGATGCTCGATGCCGGCATCGGCCTTGCAGTCGAGGACGAGGTTCGCGATTCGGTCGTGGCCGCCGCCAAGCGCTTTGAGGATGCGGGGGCGATCATTATTCCGGTAGAACCGGTCATGAACCGCATCATGCTCGACGGGCTCGACAGTTTTTGGCGCTCGCGGTTCTGGGGCGATATCGAGAAAATGCCGGAAGAGCGCCGGGCGCTGATCCTGCCCTATATCTACCAATGGGCGGAAGGCGGCACTTACATTTCCGGCGTCGAGGCGGTGCGCGGCTTCAACCAGACGATCGAAATGCGCAAGGCCTGTGGACGGCTGTTCACGACCGTCGACGCGGTGATCTCGCCGACCAATCCGATCGTCTCCTATCCGGCGGAGTGGGCCTCGCCCACCAATGATCCGGCTTTGCCCTTCGAACATATCGGTTTCACCGTACCGTGGAACATGTCGGAACAACCGGCCTCGTCGATCAATTGCGGCTTTTCGAAAACCGGTATGCCGATCGGCCTGCAGATCGTCGGCCCGCGCTATGACGACCTGCTGGTGCTGAAACTCTCCAGGGCCTTCGAGCAATGGACCGGGGGCATTTCGGCCTGGCCGGAGCCGCCGGCCGCCTGACTCCTCTGAACCTTTCCGGCTATTTCCGCCTGGGTGCAACCGCGCCGGGGAACAATCGCGCTGTTGCTGCGTTCACCGGCGGCGACAGGAAGCGTGAAGCGGGTAGCGTGCGTCGCTCGCTCGGGAGACCGACCCCGTTCCACGTTTTCGACGCCGTTTGATTCCGCGCAAAGCCTTCCGCGGCTCGCGTCCTCTAAGGTTCGCAAAACAGGAGATCGATATGCCCGCAGCCAACCCCACGACCGACTTCACCCGCAATGGCACCGGCCAGAACTCGGCAACCAGCAAGGACGTCGAAGCCCAGATCCAGCAGCTCCGCGACGATATCGCTGCACTGACGCGCAGCATTGCTGCCGTGGGCAACGAGAAGGCCAGCGAATACAAGGGTAAGGCCCGCCGGGTCGCCAACGATGCCGCCGACGCTTCGATGCATATGGTGGAAGCCGCGCGCGATCAGGCTCTGTCGATGGAAAAGGACCTGGAACGCCAGATCCGCACAAACCCTATCCAGGCCGTCGCGATCGCCGCCGGCGTGGGATTTCTCTTCGCGCTGTTGACGCGTCGCTGACGATGACAGGACTTGGTCCACTTTTGGCTTCACTCGCCGCGATGGATATCGCGGCGTTGACGCGCAAGCTCAAAAGAAATGCGATCCTCTATGCTTTCGTGCTGCTTTTCCTGCTGACGGCCTATGGACTGCTAGTGGCAGCGCTCGCAGTCTATCTCGCCGGCATATGGGGACCGCCGATGGCGCTGCTTGCAGTCGCCGGTGGCGCGCTCGTCCTGGCATTGATTATGTATCTCTGCGTCGTTATCGCCAATGCTTCCGAACAGCGCCGCAAGCGGGAAGCCGCGGCCTCCAACAGTTCCAAGGCGTTGATGATAACAGCGGCTCTGACGGCATTGCCGCTGCTGGTCAAATCACGTCCGCTGCTGCTCGTCGCGGTGGTCGGCGGTCTTGGCTTTCTCGCGGCGAAGTCCATGGGTGGTCCGGGCCGGCGACATTCCGAGCCCGCCGAATAAGCAGGTCTCGTCGCGCGACCAGCTGAACGGCCGCCTGCCGGGCGCAGGCGGCCATATTCCGCGTTGTGCTGGGGCCTGCTCTCGACGAAAGCGGGCTTCGCGAACAATAGCAGGCGGTTTGCGACCGCCCTGTGTCTTTTGTAAATGACCGGGCGTTCTTTCGATGGTCTAGCCGAATTTCGTTGTCGAATCTCGGGCGGACTTAATTGTTGCGAATCCTCGTTGTCGATCGGGAGTTCCTGGTGGCCATGGAAGTGGAGGCCGTGCTCACCGAGGCGCTTGCCTGCGAGGTCCAGGTCGCCACGCCACACACCTATATGGTGGAACTGGAAAGCGGCTGGTTCGACGTTATCGTCATCGATTCGAGGCTGATTGGTGGAGAGGCTGGGCTTCGGCTGAGAGCTTCAGGCTCGGGTCTGGTGTTCACCACGCTCAGCGTCGAGGACATGGATGGTCTGAAGGGCTGGGACGGAATAAGTGTCGTCGCCAAACCATTCAACGACCGCCACCTCGTCGAAGCCGTCAAAAACGCCACCCAGGTGTGAGCGGCGTTCTCTCAGATTTTTCAGGATCAGCTGCCAAAAGCACGTGACGTGATCGCCGCATCGCCTGCATCGGGGCCGTAGTCGCCCTCGCCGGAGACGCCCAGCAGCTCCTGCAGACGGGCGCGGGCGCGGCTGACGCGGCTCTTGATCGTGCCGACGGCGCAGCCGCAGATCGCAGCCGCCTCCTCATAGGCGAAACCGGCGGCACCCACGAGGATGATCGCTTCGCGCTGATCGTCAGGCAGCTTGTCGAGCGCCTTGCGGAAATCCTGCAGGTCGAGCCTGCCGTACTGTTCCGGATGGACCGAGAAACGCTCGCTGAACAGGCCGTCGCTATCCTGCACCTCGCGTCCGCGCTTGCGCATCTGGCTGTAGAATTCGTTGCGCAGGATGGTGAACAGCCAGGCCCGCATGTTGGTGCCTGCGGTGAAGCTGGTCTGGTTCGCCCAGGCTTTCATGATTGTATCCTGCACGAGGTCGTCCGCCTTGTCGTGCCGGCCTGTCAGGGATACCGCGAAGGCACGCAGATTAGGCAGCGACGCGAGAAGGTCGCGCTTGAAGCCGCGATCGTCGCTCTCGTCTTCCTTGCTCATTTTGCGTTCACCGGTTTGGCGTTCTTCTCAGCCTGTTCCAGGCGCTCGAGAAGATCGAGAAAACGATCCGGAATCCCTTCTTCCTGTACCGCGTCGTAGAAGTCCCTTAACTTGCGGGATATGGATGCATTCGGCGGCACCGCTCCGGGTCGGACTTCTTGGGATTGGATTGCTGTCATCTCTTCTTTTTTTCTGTTGTCGTCACTCATCACGCGGGCAGCCTGTTGCGATATCGTCGGGCAAAGGAATTCCTGGCGGCAAAAAAAGTTCCACTCTTGCGGAACTTTTTTTCAAGGCCCACGTTCATAACAGGTCAATTGCCCACCGGGCACCGAGGGAGATTTTGTATGTCACTCACCACACGCGTTGCGTCTCACCTTCCATATCTGCGTCGGTATGCTCGCGCCGTCACCGGATCACAGACCTCGGGAGACGCCTATGTTGCCGCGGTCCTGGAAGCTTTGATCGCAGACGTTTCGATATTCCCCGAAACGTCCAAGGACCGTGTTTCGCTCTATAAACTCTTTGTTACAATTTTTGGTTCCACGAACATTGAGATTCGCCCGATCGAATCGCCGTTTGCCTGGGAGCAGCGCGCGGCAGCCAATCTCTCGATGCTTCCCTCCCAGTCGCGGCATGCGTTCCTGCTTGTCTCGGTGGAGGGTTTCAGCATCGAGGAAGCCGCGGAGGTCCTGGATGTCAGCCCCGCTGAAGTGAACCGCCTGCTCGACGACGCGACCCGCGAAATCTCGCGGCAGGTCGCGACCGACATCATGATCATCGAGGACGAGCCGCTGATCGCGCTCGACATCGAACAGATGGTGCAGGATCTCGGCCATCGCGTCACTGGCATCGCCCGCACCCACAAGGAAGCGGTGTCGCTCTTCCAGTCCTCGCACCCGAAAATGGTGCTCGCCGATATCCAGCTCGCCGACGGCAGTTCCGGGATCGACGCGGTCAACGAAATCCTGAAGTCTTCGAGCGTGCCGGTGATCTTCATTACCGCTTTCCCGGAGCGGCTTCTGACCGGCGAACGCCCGGAACCAGCCTTCCTCGTTACCAAGCCCTTCAACCCGGACATGGTGAAGGCGTTGATCAGCCAGGCGCTGTTCTTCAACGAAGCCGTAAAGGCCGCCGCTTGATCCCATGGGCGGCGGGCGAGCGGACCAGGCCGGAACAAAATGCAACGGGTAGCGTTCTGGCGCATCCGAAGAGGAAAGCCCATGTTGTATTATGCTCTTGTCTGCCTGCTCGTCGCGATCTTCACCGGTGCGCTCGGCTTCAGCGGCATTGCGGGAACGGCAACCGGCCTCGCACAGCTTCTGTTTTTCCTGTTTCTCGCACTGTTGCTGATATCGCTGGTGGTCGGGTTGTTCCGGCGTGTTTGACGTCCTATAAAAGTCGGATAATCATACTCATAAATCCAGGTGTTTCTGCGCACAGCAGGTGCCCGGTTTCCCCCGCAAGCCCGCAGACGGAGTGAGTAACTTGGTGAATCCCCTGACATGGCAGCAGGCTGGTCAGAGTGATGACAAGTTACGCGAATTTTTCATGCCGGCGCTGGTGGATCTCGGCGCCAGCATCATGATCCAGGACGCAGGCCGCAATTATCTCTTCGTCACTCATCTTCCGGAGGTCTGGGCGGTCGAGCACGTCAGGACACCCACCGATGTCAGCCTGTTCGGCGACGAGGTCGGGGCAAAGCTCGCGACCCTCAAGGACGGCATGACGGAAGCCGGTCGCAAGGGCCATATCGAGATTACCATCGGCACCGAGCAGATCTACGAGTTCCGCGTCCAGACGGTGGAATTCTCCAATGGCGGCCTGCATTTCGTCACCACCATCATCGACCGTTCCGAGGAACGTCATCGCGAGCGGCTGCTGCGCGCGCTGCTGCGCGAGGTCAGCCACCGTTCCAAGAACCTGCTCGCCATCATCCAGAGCATTGCGCTGCAGACGGCCCGTTATTCAGGCTCGCTGGAACTATTTTTGCACAAGTTCCGGGGGCGGCTTTATTCACTCTCGCAGAGCCAGGACCTGATCACCGATTCCAGCTGGCGCGGCGCCTATTTTTTCGAACTGGTGCAGCAGCAGACGGAAAAGTACCTGCCCGAGAACAAGCATCTCGTGCGCGTCCACGGGGACAACATCCTTTTGACGCCGAACGCCTCGCTGCATATCGGACTGGCGCTGCACGAGCTGATCGTCAACGCGGTCAGCCACGGTTCGCTATTGCGCAGCGGTCGGGTGATCAACGTCACCTGCACCCGCATGCACCTCAACGGCCATGATTCGCTGGAGATGATCTGGGACGAAGTGCTGGATGCCAGCCGGAGCTCCGAAGATACCGAGGATTCATTGAAGGCGCATTTCGGCAGCACCGTGCTGGAGCGTGTCGTGCCGGCCTCCGTCAACGGCAAGGCGCAATACGTCATCTCCAACGATCGCATCAGCTATCGGCTGGTATTCCCGCTGGAGAGCGGCGGGGATTGAAGAATAGTCGTTGGTGAGAAGCTTTCCGGCTCATTGATGCCCCGCGACGTAAGTCTTTCCGAAAAGCTCGCTTGCGGCGCCATTATTCACCATGCCCCACAAAACTGAGCTGGCCCGGTTCCGGTTGACGGAGCCGAGCCAGTTCGTCTCTTCGAGGGGGATTGAAGAGTATGTCCGAAGGCTTTGTAGGGCGGGGGACGGGGGGTCGCCTTCGAACACTCACATAACGGACGCCTCGGGAATAGGTTCCTGCAGTTCCAATTTTTTTTGAGTTTTTTTTTCAGCGGTCTTTTTTCCGACTGGCGAATGAAGAATGGCGGCTTTGCAGCCGCCATTCCGATCGGGTCCGTGTGGCGGGCTCAGTGTTTCAGCGCTCTCGGATCGAGCGCGTCGCGGATCGCATCGCCCATGTAGTTGACGCTGAGTACAGTCAGCGAGATCGCCAGGCCCGGCCAGAGCACGCGCGAGGGTGTCAACTGCAGGAAGTTGGCGCCGTCGAACAACAGCCGTCCCCAGGTCGGGAAATCCGAGGGAAAGCCGAGACCCAGGAAGCTCAGTGCCGATTCCGTGATGATCGCCGAAGCGATGCCCAATGTCGCCGAAACCATGATCGAGCTCAGCACGTTGGGCAGGATGTGCCTGAGGATGATGCGATACTCCCGCATGCCGCTCGCCTTCGCCGCCAGGATGAATTCCTGGCTTTTGACGGCCAGCACATCGCCGCGCACGATACGGGCGGTGTGCATCCAGCTGGTGATCCCGATCACGAAGACGATCAGGATGAAGATGCCGGTTTCGGGTCCGAATGCCGCCCGCAAGGTATCGCGAAACAACATCAGGATGACGAGCAGCAGCGGCAGCAGCGGTAGCGCCAGGAACAGGTCGGTGATGCGCATCAGCGGACCGTCGAGCCTGCGGATATAGCCGGAGACTACCCCCACCAGCGTTCCGAGGAAAAGCGCCAGCAACATCGCCGTGATGCCGACCGCAAGCGAGATGCGGCCACCGGCGAGCACCTGGGCAAGCATGTCCTTGCCGAGGTTATCGGTGCCGAACGGATGTGCCCAGGAGGGCCATTGGTTCTTGTCGCGGATATTGATGGCGTTGGGGGCCACCCGGTGGATATACGGACCCACGAACACCGCCAGCACGATGAACGTGAAGACGATCAATCCGACTACTCCGCCCTTGTGGGAACGGAACTGGCGCCAGATGTCCGCGAGCGCCGACCTGGTGGGAGTTGCCGCCTTGGCGGGCGGGGCGGTTGTAAGCGTCGCATCAGTCATAACGGATCCTCGGGTCAAGAATGCCGTAAAGCACGTCGGCGATGAGGTTGAAGAGCACGATCAGCACCGCGAAGATGAAGGTCAGGGTCTGGACGAGCGGGATATCGGCCCCCTGAACCGCGATGATCAGCAATTGGCCGAGGCCATTCACGCGAAAGATCTGCTCGGTGATGATGGCGCCCGAGAAGATCGTCGGCACGCCGAGTGCGATCACGGTGACGACCGGGATCAGGCTGTTGCGCAGCACATGGATGAGCAGAACCGACTTTTCCTTGACGCCCTTGGCACGCGCGGTGCGCACGTAGTCCTGGTGCAGGTTGTCGAGCATCGAGGCCCGCACGAAACGGGTGATCTGCGAGGCGTTGAAAAGCGACAGAACGGTGACCGGCAAGGCCATCTGCTTGATCTGCTGCAGGAAGCTCGAGAAGTCGTTGACGACCAGGTTGGTGTCATAGACCGACGGGAACCATTGCAGCCAGGAGGAGAAGATGACGACCAGCAGCACGCCGGTGAAGAAGGTCGGCACCGAGTATCCGACCATCGACAGGAACGTGCCGATCTGGTCGAAGATCGAGTACTGCTTGTAGGCGGAGATGACGCCGATCGGAACGGCGATCATCACCCCGAACACATATGCGAGACCAACGACCCACAGCGTCTGGGGCAGGCGCTGGACGATCAGGTCGACCACCGGGCTGCGGGTCGCCCAGGACAGCACCCGCATGCGGGTACCATCGCCGAATTGCCAACCGGTCAGGCGTTCGAGGATGTTGAGTGGTTCGTTGATGAAGAATTGCTGCAGCCAGTAGAGGTAGCGGAAGAAGAATGGCTGATCGAGGCCGAGCGATGCGCGGATCTGTTCGCGGACCTCCGGCGGGATCGTCAACGGCAGGTCGCCGGTCGGATCGTTGGGGGCAAGATCGAGTAGCGCGAAAATGACGAAGCTAATGATCAGCAGCGTCGGGATTGCGAAGAGCAATCGTCGCAAGGTGTAGGTGAACATCAATAAGTCTCCAGACTAGCGCGGAGAAGAAAATGCGGGCGCCGGGCCTGCCGCAAGGGCAGGCCCGGCGATCGGCATCACTTCGTGCGCGACCAGTCGGCGACGTTCCACAGCTCGCTATCCCAGGCGTTCATCTTCACGCCGGCGAGCTTGAGAGAATGCGAGGAGACGCTGCCGCGGTGGACGAGCGGGATATGCGCGCCTTCTTCGGTCAGCATGTCGTTGAGCTGCTTGGCAAGCGCTGCGCGCTTGTCGAGCTCGGCGGTCTTCGAAAGTTCGCCGAGCAGCTTGTCATAGGCTGGGTTGCAGTAACGCGGAATGTTCTGGCCCTGCCAACCGTTCGCCGGGCCGGGAACCTTGTCGCACAGCCATTCTGCGAGATACTTTTCCGGATCGGTGCCGTCGAAGTTGTTGGTGTACATTTCGACGTCGGCATAGAACTTCTGGAAGGTGTCCGGGCTTGCCGGATCGCCGCCGAAGAAGACCGAGGCGCTGGCGTTGCGCAGTTCGGCGCCGACGCCAATCTGCGACCACATGTCCTTCACCAGTTCCTGGGTCGCCTGGCGAACCGAGTTGGTGGAGGTCGCATAGAGGTAGGAGAGCTTCACGCCGTTCTTGGCGCGGATGCCATCCGGGCCTTTCTTCCAGCCGGCATCGTCGAGCAGCTTGTTGGCGGCCACAAGATCCTGCTTCAGGCACCAGTTATCGTTCTTGGTGGAAGCGACGGCGGCCGGTGCGGGAACGATGTTGCAGGTCGCCTTGCCGGCTGCGCCGTATCCTGCCTCGACGATGATGCTGCGGTCGATGGCGAGCGAAAGCGCGCGGCGGACTGCCGGGTCGGAGAGCGAAGGATGCGGGCCGGCTTCCTTGGTGGAACGTTTTGCGCCAAGCGACGGATCGGCATTGTAATGGTTGAGATTGATACGTTCGACCTGGGTGCCGAATGCCGTTTCCAGCTTGCCTTTGCCGGCAGCGACCATCTTGGCGAGGATTTCCGGCTCTACCTGCATGTTCCAGGCATAATCGTATTCGCCGGTTTCGAGAACGGCGCGCGCCGCCGACGCAGCGTCGCCACCGCCCTTGAGGGTCACGGTTGCGAAGGCAGGCTTTGCCGCATCGCGGTAATTGGTGTTGGCGGTCAGCGTGATGACGTCGTTCGGCTTGAATTCCTTGACGACGAACGGACCGGTGCCGATCGGGCCGAAGTTGGCCGAGGTGCAGCCCGGGGCCTTGGCGCCGACGCAGTTTTCGAATTGCTTCTTCTGGATGACCGGCGACTGGGCGCCGACGAAAGCGCTGTAGGGATAGGGCTTCGGTTCGGTAAAGGTGATCTTGACCGTCTGCGGATCGGGAGCCTCGACGCTCTTGACGCCCTCGTACTGGGCGGCCTGGGCGCAACCGCCGTCCGGCGCGATGCAATATTTCCAGGTGAAGATGACGTCGTCAGCCGTAAAAGGCGTGCCGTCCGACCATTTGACGCCTGGCTTGATCTTCCAGGTCATGCTGAGCAGGTCCTTGGCGACGCCGCCGTTCTCGACGGTCGGGATCTCGGTGACCAGCATCGGCACGAGACTACCCTTCTCGTCGTAGCGGGCGAGCGGCTCGATGACCATCGAGGACGCGTAGACTTCCTTGGTGCCGCCGGAGAGGTAGGGGTTCATCGTCGAAACGGCCTGCCAGAACAGGATCTTCAGATCCCCGTCCGTGCCCCGTTCGGCATGCGCGGCGGCGCCGGCGAAGGTGAGGGCGGCAACTGTGCCGGCCAAAAGAAGTTTGAGGTTTTTCATGCTGCTATTCCCCTTGTCGTTCTCTTATGAGTTGTGGTTGGGCCTGCCGGTCGAGCCGGCTTTTTGTGCCTCGGGACTGCGAAGTCGCCTTCCTCAACTTATTGACTTCGCAGCGTATTTCCTGTCGGTTCCTCCTCCGAAACTACCTTAAGAACAAGTTACATCCTGCCGCTTTTGGCGAGCATGATCAAATTTTGAGCCATCTAAGCATAGGCCTATTTTCCGTTCAAGCCGGAAAATTGAAGCTTGCAAAATCGTGTCTTCGCGTCGCAATATCCGCCCGACATCCACCCTTGGCAGAGTGGAAATATGAAAAAAACAACGGGGTTATCACTATGCCGGTCATCAATCGCGTCGCCGAAATGCAGGATCAGGTCGCTGAATGGCGGCGCCATCTGCACGAGAATCCTGAGCTGCTCTACGACGTCCACGAGACCTCGAGATTCGTCGCGGAAAAGCTGCGGGCCTTCGGCTGTGACATCGTCGAGACCGGCATCGGCAGGACCGGTGTCGTCGCAATCATCAAGGGCAGCCAGGGCGATGGTCCGGTCATCGGTTTCCGCGCCGACATGGATGCGCTGCCGATCCTCGAGACCTCCGGCAAGCCCTGGGCTTCCAAGACGCCCGGCAAGGCGCATTCCTGCGGCCATGACGGCCACACCGCCATGCTGCTGGGTGCTGCGCAATATCTTGCCGAGACGCGCAATTTCAAGGGTTCGGTCGCGGTGATCTTCCAGCCGGCGGAGGAGGGCGGCGCGGGCGCACTGGCGATGATCAACGACGGCATGATGGAGAAGTTCGGCATCAAGGAAGTCTACGGCATGCATAACGAGCCGCGGCTTCCGGTCGGCAGTTTCTCCACCCGCAAGGGCGGCATCATGGCGGCGGCCGACACGTTCGAAATCACCGTCCACGGCCGCGGCAGCCATGCCGCGCAGCCGCACAATTCGATCGATCCGATCCTGGTGTCCTCACATATCGTGCTGGCGCTGCAGTCGATCGTCTCGCGCGAGACCGACCCCCTGAAGTCGCTGGTCGTCACCGTGGCCTCGATCCACGGCGGCGAGGCGAGCAACGTTATTCCCGCCTATGTCAAGATGACCGGGACGGTGCGCACGCTGCTGCCGGAAACTCGCGATTTTGCCGAGAAGCGCTTGAGCGAAGTGGCTCAATCAACCGCGATCGCCCATGGCGCGACGGCTGATGTCATGTATCGCCGCGGTTATCCCGTCACCTTCAACCACGACAACGAGACGGATTTTGCCATCGAGATCGCGGCCAAGGTCGCCGGTCCCAAGTCGGTGCTGACCGGCATGGCGCCGCATATGGGCGCGGAGGATTTTTCCTACATGCTGGAGAAGCGCCCCGGCGCCTTCATCTTCATCGGCAACGGCGATACCGCCAACCTCCACAATGCTGCTTATGACTTCAACGACGAGGCTATTCCTTTTGGCGTCAGCTACTGGATCACGCTCGCCGAAACCGCGCTCGCCGCCTGATCCGAAGGAGATTTCCATGCTGCTTTCCGGCACTTCCATGGAACAGGGCGGTGGTTCGGTGACCCCGGTCCTGTCTGTCCGCAATCTTTCCACCTCGTTCCGGGTGAACGACGAATGGCGCACGGTGGTGCGCAACATCTCGTTCGACGTGGCGCCGCGCGAGACGGTGGCGATCGTCGGCGAATCGGGCTCGGGCAAGAGCGTCACTTCGCTGTCCATCATGCGGCTGCTGCCGAAGAATTCGAGCAGGATCGAAGGCCAGGTTTTCCTCAACGGCCGCGAATTGCTGTCGCTGCAGGAGGAGCAGATGCGCCGCGTGCGCGGCAAAGACATCTCGATGATTTTCCAGGAGCCGATGACCTCGCTCAACCCAATTTTTCCAATTGGCAAGCAGATCGCCGAGGCGCTGACGGTTCATACCGACATCAGCAATGCCGATGCGAAGAAGGAAGTCATCCGCCTGCTCGAAAAGGTGCGCATCCCCAACGCCTTGTCGCGTTTCGACGAATATCCGCACCAGTTTTCCGGCGGCATGCGCCAGCGCGTTATGATCGCCATGGCACTGGCGGCGAGACCTAAGTTGCTGATCGCCGACGAACCGACCACCGCGCTCGACGTCACCATCCAGGGCCAGATCCTCGACCTCATCAAGGTGCTGCAGGAAGAGGAGGGCATGTCGGTCCTCTTCATTACCCATGACATGGGCGTGGTGGCCGAAGTCGCCGACCGCACCATCGTCATGTATCGCGGCGATGCGGTGGAGACGGGCGAGACCAGTGACATCTTCCACCGCGGCCAGCATCCTTATACCCGCGCGCTGCTGTCCGCCGTGCCGCGTCTAGGCTCGATGGGCGAGCGCAAGCTGCCGCTGCGCTTCCCGATCGTCGATATCAAGACAGGCGAACAGATGCTGCTTGCCGACGTCACCGACACGGTAGGCAAGGGCAAGACGCCGATCCTCGACGTCAAGGACCTGACCACCCGGTTCGACATCCATTCCGGCCTGTTCGGCCGCAAGTCCGGCGCGGTCCATGCGGTCGAAAAGGTCTCCTTCGATCTGTTCCCGGGCGAGACCCTGTCGCTCGTTGGCGAATCGGGTTGCGGCAAGTCGACCACCGGCCGTTCCGTCACCCGTCTGATCACGCCGACCAGCGGCGAGGTCACTCTCGATGGTTATGAGGTCATGAAGCTCGATCAGCCGACGCTGCGCCAGATGCGCCGGTCGATCCAGATGGTTTTCCAGGACCCGTTCGCCTCATTGAACCCGCGCATGAGCGTCGGTTCGGCTGTCATGGAGCCCTATGTCGAGCACAGCCTCGGCACCAAGCAACAGGCCCGCGACAAGGCGGCGAGCCTGATGGAGAAGGTCGGCCTTTCCGCCGATATGATGAAGCGTTTCCCGCACGAGTTTTCCGGCGGCCAGCGCCAGCGCATCGCGATCGCCCGCGCCCTGATGCTCGACCCGAAGATCATCGTCGCGGACGAGGCGGTTTCAGCTCTCGACGTGTCGATCAAGGCGCAGGTCTGCAACCTGCTCCTCGACCTGCAGCAGAGCCTCAATCTAGCATTCCTGTTCATCAGCCACGACATGGCGGTGGTGGAGCGTGTCAGCCATCGGGTCGCTGTGATGTATCTCGGCGAGATCGTTGAGATCGGCCCGCGGGCGGCAGTGTTCGAGAACCCGCAGCATCCTTATACGCGGAAGCTTATGTCCGCCGTGCCGATTCCGGATCCGTCCCGCCGGCGGATCAAGCGCAACATGTCGACCGACGAGATCAAGAGCCCGATCCGCCCGGTCAACTACGTGCCGCCAAAGCGGGAGTACCGCGAGGTGAGTGCGGGGCACGTGGTGCAGGTGGCGTGAGGGTTTTCAACCCTGTGATTGATCGCTGAGTTTGCCGGTCGCCCGGATTTCTGGTATCTTTATGGTGTCAGAAATCCGGGCGGTTTGCCGTCTTGATATGAGGATACTTTCTCACATGAGCGACAAGGACACGATCCGGCAACGCACGCTTGAAGCGGCGCACCTCCAAATGATCGAGGGCAATCCCCTCGATGCGGACGACATTGCCATGTTCGAAATGTTCGACCGTGAAGGGTTTTCGACGGAGGAGCAGTTGGCCTATGTTCGCGAAGACCTGAAAAAGCGAATGCAGCAAAAGAAAGAGTTGATTGTTTCCGCTGTCGCCAGACGATAGCCGCTGCCTAGATGAGCGACGATCCGTACGTCTATCCAGGTACGAAAATCTTACGAAACAAGCTGGATATCAGAGATCCCGCTGAACTGGATTTTGCCGAGCGTCGGTTCTCGACCATTCGTGTCCGGCAAGGCATTCCACGAGGCGACTTCGATCTCAAGCACCTGAAGGCGATCCACCGCCATCTCTTCCAGGATATCTATGAATGGGCGGGACAGATCCGCACCGTCGAGATTTCCAAAGGCGAAAGCCAATTCCAGTTCCGGCAATATATCGAAACCGGAATGGCAGATGTTCACCGCCGCATCGCGATGTCCGATTTTCTGCAAAATCTGGAGCGATCGGTGTTCGCGGCGGAGGTAGCCCGGATCATCGGTGATGTGAACTACGTCCATCCTTTTCGCGAGGGGAACGGCCGCACCCAGCTGCAATATCTGAAACTGCTTTCGGAGCGGGCAGGCCATTCGCTTGACCTGACGAAGATCGATGTGGTGGGATGGCTGGAGGCGTCGAAGGAGGCTCACCGCGCTCGATACGATCTCATGGGGCAGGTGATAGACGATGCGCTACGCATGACGTGAGGGGGGCGGCGGTCACAAGGGTCCCCTTGGGTTATACCGTAAAGGCTGCATCGCTCCGCCCCGTTCTTCCGGCCGTTTGACAGACCATCCGAAACCATGGCAGCAACAGGTGGAGGAGAATTTCTGCCATGGCAAAACGGTCTGATACGCAAGGGCGGCTCGACGATGCGGCGCGGGCCGGCTGGCTCTATTATGTCGCGGGGCGGACCCAGGACGAGATCGCCGCGGCCATGAGCATTTCGCGGCAGTCGGCGCAGCGGCTGGTGTCGCTCGCGGTTGCCGAACGGCTGATCAAGGTGCGCCTCGACCACCCGATCGCCGCCTGCCTGGAACTCGCCGAGGCGTTGCGCAAGAAATACGATCTCAAACATGTCGAAGTGGTGCCGAGCGATCCGGCAGGGAGTTCCAGCACCGTCGGGATCGCCGAAGCCGGCGCCGCCGAGATCGAGCGCTGGCTGAAGCGCCCGGACCCGATCGTCATCGCGGTCGGCACGGGGCGGACGCTGAAGGCTGCCGTCGACCAGCTGCCGCCGATGGAGTGCCCGCAGCACCGTATCGTGTCGCTGACCGGCAATATCGGGCCGGACGGATCGGCCGCCTTCTATAACGTCATCTTCTCGATGGCGGACGCGATCAAGGCGCGGCATTTTCCTATGCCGCTGCCGGTTCTCTGTTCCTCGGCCGAAGAGCGCGAAACCCTGCACGACCAGGCGCTGGTGCGCTCGACGCTCGAACTCGGCGCGCAGGCGGACGTTACCTTCGTCGGCATCGGCGAACTCGGGCCGGACGGCCCGCTCTGCGTCGACGGCTTCCTCGGCAAGGAGGAAATGCAAAAGCTCGTTCGAGAAGGTGCTGCCGGCGAGATTTGCGGCTGGGTCTATGACAACCAGGGCAAGCTTCTCGCCAATTCCATCAACGACCGCGTCGCCAGTGTGCCGATCCCTTCGCGGGAGACCTCCTCCGTCATCGGACTGGCGCTGGGGCGCAAGAAGTTTCAAGCGATTTCCGCTGCGCTCAAGGGCAATATCATCAACGGTGTGATCACCGACGAGGCGACTGCGGAGCAATTGCTCGGTCGCTGAGCAAAAATTATCCGTAACCAGATCAACGACATGACCTATGTCTGCTGCGCTGCAGCGACGAATGGCGATTGACTTTTTACGCCGTTTAACGAGTAATTGCCCATGAGCAAAGCGAATGCTCGTTACTCATCTTCTGGGAGGAAGATATGACATTGAAGACGATTTTGCTGGGCGCCTGCTCGGCGCTGGCGCTTGCCGGCCTTTTCTCCACTGCGGCTTCGGCTGAAACCCTCACCATCGCGACGGTCAACAACGGCGACATGGTCCGCATGCAGGGCTTGACTTCCGAGTTCACCAAGGCGAACCCGGATATCCAGATCAACTGGGTCACGCTTGAAGAAAACGTGCTGCGCGAGCGTGTCACCACTGACATCGCCACCAAGGGCGGCCAGTACGACATCCTGACGATCGGCAATTACGAAGTTCCGATCTGGGCGAAACAGGGCTGGCTGCTCGAGCTGAACAAACTCGGCGACAAATATGACGCCAACGACATCCTGCCGGCGATCAAGGGCGGTCTGACCGTCAACGGCAAACTCTATGCGGCGCCGTTCTACGGCGAGTCGGCGATGATCATGTATCGCAAGGACCTGTTCGAGAAGGCCGGCCTCAAGATGCCGGAAAACCCGACCTGGGAATTCATCGGCGATGCGGCTCGCAAGATCACCGACCGCAAGACCGACGTGAACGGTATCTGCCTGCGCGGCAAGGCCGGCTGGGGCGAGAACATGGCGTTCATCACGGCGCTCACCAATTCGTTTGGCGGCCGTTGGTTCGATGAAAAGTGGAACCCGCAGTTTGACCAGCCGGAATGGAAGGCTGCCTTGCAGTTCTATGTGGACCTGATGAAGGATGCCGGCCCGTCCGGCGCTTCCTCGAACGGCTTCAACGAAAACCTGACGCTGTTCCAGCAGGGCAAATGCGGCATGTGGATGGACGCCACGGTGGCCGCCTCCTTCGTCTCCAACCCGAAGGATTCCAAGGTTGCCGACAAGGTGGGTTACGCCCTCTTCCCGGTGAAGGGCGAGATGAAGAACCATGGCAACTGGCTGTGGTCGTGGAACCTCGCGGTCCCGAACTCTTCGAAGAAGGCTGACTCGGCGCAGAAGTTCATCTCCTGGGCAACCAGCAAGGAATACACCCAGCTCGTCGCCTCCAAGGAAGGCTGGGCCAACGTTCCTCCGGGCACCCGCACCTCGCTCTACAACAATGCGGACTATCAGAAGGCCGCCGCCTTTGCAGCCCCGACCCTTGCTGCGATGGGCGCTGCCGACATCACCAAGCCGACCGTCAAGCCGGTGCCCTATACCGGCGGCCAGTTCGTGGCGATCCCTGAATTCCAGGCGATCGGCACGAATGTCGGCCAGTTGTTCTCGGCAGTCGTCGCCGGCCAGTCCACGGTCGCCGATGCGCTTGCCCAGGCCCAGACGGCTACGACGCGCGAAATGAAGCGCGCCGGTTATCCGAAGTAAGCTCCAGAGCCACGGCTGTCCGGCATCCTGCGCCGGACAGCCGGATCTTGGCCTGGATCATCCGCCTTGAAGATTTGAGGTGGGCCGGTGATCAGGCGAGGCAATCCGGTAACAACCAGATAACAACAAAAAGCTGCATCCTGCGTCCGTCTCCTTCCCCAAAAGAAAAAGGCGCGGGATAACTGGAACGACTACGTTCCATGGGAGGGCGTCTGATATGGCAACGCAAAATACCAAGACGTTGGCGCGCCTGATGATGGCGCCCTCCGTTCTGCTTCTTCTCATCTGGATGATCGTGCCACTGGCGATGACGCTGTGGTTCTCGTTCCAGAACTACAATCTGCTCGATCCGTCCAATGTCAGCTTCACGGGTCTGTTCAACTATCAGTTCTTTTATACCGACCCCGCCTTCTTCCAGTCGATCTGGAACACGCTGGTCATCGTCGGCGGAGTGCTGCTGATCACCGTCATCGGCGGCATCGCCATCGCGCTGCTTCTCGACCAGCCCATCTTCGGGCAGGGCATCGTCCGCATCCTGATCATCTCGCCTTTCTTCGTCATGCCGCCGGTTGCGGCGCTGGTGTGGAAGAACATGATCATGAACCCGAGCTACGGCGTATTTGCCGATATATCGAGGTTCTTCGGCCTTCGCCCGGTCGACTGGTTCGCGCAATATCCGCTGTTTTCGATCGTCGTCATCGTCGCCTGGCAGTGGCTGCCGTTCGCAACACTCATTCTGCTGACCGCGCTGCAGTCACTCGACGGGGAGCAGAAGGAAGCGGCGGAGATGGACGGCGCCAACTTCCTCAACCGCTTTATCTACCTGGTGGTGCCGCATCTCGCGCGGTCGATTACGGTCGTCATCCTCATCCAGACGATCTTCCTGCTCGGCGTCTATGCGGAAATCCTGGTCACCACCAATGGCGGCCCCGGTTACGCCTCCACCAACCTCGCCTTCCTGATCTACCGCACGGCGCTCCTCGGCTACGACGTCGGCGGCGCCTCGGCAGGCGGCATTATCGCAGTCGTGCTCGCCAATATCGTCGCCTTCTTCCTGATGCGCGCCGTCGGCAAGAACCTGGACCGGTAGGAGAAGATCATGGCACGCAACGTTACGACAAGACACAAGATCACCGCCACGGTCGCCGCCTGGATCGTCGCGCTGATCATCTTCTTCCCGATCCTTTATACGATCATCACCAGCATCAAGACCGAGCCGGAAGCGATCGCGGGTTTCAGCCTGTGGCCCTCCGGCACGTTCGAGAACTACATTACCGTCCAGACCCAGCGCGATTACCTGAAGCCGTTCATGAATTCGGTGATCCTGTCGGTCGGCTCGACGATCCTGGCGCTGATCATCGCGATCCCGTCCGCCTGGGCCATGGCATTCTCGCCGACCAAGCGGACCAAGGACATCCTGATGTGGATGCTGTCCACCAAGATGATGCCGGCGGTCGCAGTCCTGGTGCCGATCTATCTTCTGTTCCGTGATTTCGGCCTGCTCGACAGCCGCATCGGCCTGACCGTGATGCTGACGCTGATCAACCTGCCGATCGTGGTGTGGATGCTTTATACCTACTTCCGCGAAATCCCCGGCGAGATTCTGGAAGCGTCGCGGATGGACGGAGCGGGGCTCTGGCAGGAGATCGTCTACGTGCTGACGCCGATGGCGGTGCCGGGCATCGCCTCGACGCTGCTCCTCAACATCATCCTCGCCTGGAACGAGTCGTTCTGGACGATCCGGCTGTCGACCACCAATGCGGCGCCGCTGACGGCCTTCATCGCCTCGTTCTCCAGTCCGCAAGGCCTGTTCTGGGCAAAACTCTCGGCCGCATCGACCATGGCGATCGCGCCGATCCTCATCCTCGGATGGTTCTCACAGAAACAACTCGTTCGCGGCCTCACTTTTGGCGCGGTTAAGTAAGGAAAACGGACATGGGCAGCATCACGCTCCAAAAAGTGTCGAAAGTGTTCGGCGAGGCCAAGGTCATTCCGTCGATCGATCTCGAAATCAATGACGGTGAATTCGTCGTCTTCGTCGGCCCCTCGGGTTGCGGCAAATCCACCCTGCTGCGCCTGATCGCCGGCCTGGAAGACGTGTCCGGTGGCCAAATCCTGATCGACGGCAAGGACGTCACCCAGGCAGCCCCCGCGGAGCGCGGCCTTGCCATGGTGTTCCAGTCCTACGCGCTCTATCCGCATATGAGCGTGCGCAACAACATCGCCTTTCCGCTGAAGATGGCGAAGATGGAGAAATCCGCGATCGACAAGAAGGTGACGGATGCGGCTCGCGTGCTGAACCTCACCGACTATCTGGAACGTCGTCCCTCGCAGCTTTCCGGTGGCCAGCGCCAGCGCGTCGCGATCGGCCGGGCGATCGTGCGCGAACCCTCGGCCTTCCTGTTCGACGAGCCGCTTTCCAACCTCGACGCTGCGCTGCGCGGCACGATGCGTCTGGAGATCAGCGACCTGCACCACCAGCTCAAGACGACGATGGTCTACGTCACCCACGACCAGGTGGAAGCGATGACGATGGCCGACAAGATCGTGGTGCTGAACCGCGGCAATATCGAGCAGGTCGGTTCGCCGCTCGAACTCTACAAGAGCCCGCGCAACCTGTTCGTCGCCGGCTTCATCGGTTCGCCGCATATGAATTTCGTCGACGGCGCCTATGCGCAGTCGAAGAATGCCAAGACCGCCGGCATCCGGCCGGAACACTTGAACCTTTCGAAGGACAGCGGCATCTGGCGCGGCACCGTGAAGGTCGCCGAACATCTCGGCGCCGACACGTTCCTGCATCTCGATGTCGAGGGTATCGGCCAGATCACCGCGCGCTGCGACGGGGAGTTCGGCGCCTATCACGGTGACACGGTCTACATGACGCCCGATGAGGCCAAGCTCCATCGGTTCGACGACAAGGGCCTCGCCCTGAAGGCCTGACGGGCCATATCGGAGTAAAGACAATGACTGTGAAGCTTTCGCTGGCGAGCTTGAGTGACGCTGCGGCCACCGCCGCCGTGCCGGCCTATGATCCGAAGAACCTGACTGCCGGCATCTTGCATTTCGGCGTCGGCAATTTCCATCGCGCCCACCAGGCGATCTATCTCGATGACCTGTTCAACACCGGCAAGGCGCATGACTGGGCAATCATCGGCGCCGGCGTGATGCCATCCGATGGCGCCATGCGTGACAAGCTGAAGGCCCAGGATTTTCTGACCACCGTCGTCGAGCAGGATAATAACAGGACCGCCGCCCGCGTGACCGCGCCGATGATCGACATCATCGCTCCTGGCGACGTCGCGACCGTGATCGAGACACTGGCAGACCCGAAAATCCGTATCGTTTCCATGACGATCACCGAAGGCGGCTATTTCATCGACGCTTCCGGCCGGTTCAACCCCGCCCACCCGGCGATTGCCGAGGACGGTCGGAACCCTTCGAGCCCGAAGACCGTCTTCGGCCTGATCCTCGCCGGCCTCAAGGAGCGCAAGGCGCGCGGGATCGCCCCATTCACCATCATGTCCTGCGACAACATTCCCGGAAACGGCGAGGTGACGGAGAACGCCGTCATCGGTCTTGCCAAGCTTTCCGACCCGGGCTTCGCCCACTGGATCCACGAGAACGTCGCGTTTCCGAGTTCGATGGTCGACCGCATCACGCCGGCGACGGGTAGCCGCGAAATCGATATCCTCAAAAACGATTTCGGCATCGACGACAACTGGCCGGTGTTCTGCGAGGAATTCAAGCAGTGGGTGATGGAGGACAAGTTCCCCGCGGGCCGGCCTCGGCTGGAAGAAGTCGGCGTCCAGTTCGTGCCCGACGTAGCGCCCTATGAGCTGATGAAGCTGCGCATCCTCAACGGCGGCCATGCGGCGATCGCCTATCCGGCCGCCCTTCTCGACATCCATTTCGTGCATGAGGCGATGGAGCACCAGCTGATCCGCGGCTTTCTCGAAAAATTGGAGAAGGACGAGATCATTCCGGTCATCCCGCCGGTGCCGGATACCAACCTCGTCGACTACTACAAGCTGATCGAGCGGCGGTTCTCCAACCCGAAGATCGGCGACACGATCCCGCGGCTGGCGCAGGACGGTTCCAACCGCCAGCCGAAATTCATCCTGCCGTCCACTGCCGACCGGCTTGCCAAGGGACAGGACATCATCGGCCTGTCGCTGGTCTCGGCACTGTGGTGCCGCTATTTCGCCGGCACGTCCGACAGCGGCAAGGAAATCGTCTTCAACGACACCAGCGCCGACCGCCTGAACGCCGCCGCGCTGAAAGCCAAGGATAACCCGGATGCCTTCCTTGCGCTTGGCGACATTTTTGGTGACGTTGCGAAATCCGAGTTGTTCCGCACCCGCTTTGCGCATGCGCTGAAGATGCTCTGGGAGCAAGGGACGGCAAGGACGCTGGAACTCTATCTTGGCGGCAAGCTGGTCAAATAGCGGGGAATGGACGTGCAACAGGCGGCGGGCCCACTGGTGATCTTCGATTGCGACGGGGTTCTCGTCGACAGCGAGCCGGTTTCTGTGCGCGTGCTGGTCGATGCGCTGCGCCGCAAGGGCGTCGAGATGGATGCGGCGGAGGCCTATCGCCGCTTCCTCGGCCGCAGCCTCGGCACCGTCACGAAAACGATGCGCGAGGAATTCGGCGTCGAGGCCGACGATACGTTTCTCGAAGACATGCGCCGCGATCTCTATGCCCGGTTCCGCGCCGAACTGCAGCCGATGCCTGGCATAACCGAAGCGTTGGATGCCTTGAATTTCCGCCGTTGCGTCGCCTCGTCCAGCCAGCCGGAGCGCATCCGCCTGTCGTTGACGCTGACCGGCCTGATCGACAAGCTGGAGCCGAACATCTTTTCCGCCACGATGGTGGAAAAGGGCAAGCCGGCGCCGGATCTCTTCCTGCATGCGGCGAGCGAAATGGGGGCCGATCCAAAAGACTGTATCGTCATCGAAGACAGCCCCGCCGGCATCGAGGCGGGCCACAGCGCGGGCATGTCGGTCTTTGCCTTCGTTGGCGGTTCGCATGCCTCGGTTCCCGGTTACCGGGAGCGGATCGATGTGCTTTTACCGGAAGTCGTGTTTGACGCGATGCCGGATTTGATCCACCTTGTCCAAAAACATATAGAGGGTCGCAACGGCTCCGTTTCTTCGACCACGCTTTAGCGCGATCCTTGAAACTGCCGGGCGACAGGGACAGGAAACAAATCCGGATGCGTGATTACCTCGTTGCGGTCGATATCGGCACCGGCAGCGCCCGCGCCGGCGTCTTTGATCGCGGCGGGCGGCTGCTTGCCAAGGCGAAACATCCGATCGCGATGTTCCGTCCCAAACAAAATCACGCCGAGCATGATTCAGAGGACATCTGGGCCGCCACTTGCCGCGCGGTAAGGGAGGCGATGGCTGAAGCCGGGATCGCCGCCGACCGTATCGCCGCGATCGGCTTCGATGCCACCTGCTCGCTCGTCGCTCGCGACCGCGAGGGCCAGCCGCTTACGGTTTCCACGACCGGCAAGGCCAATCAGGACACTATCGTCTGGCTCGACCATCGGGCGATCAAACAAGCCGACCAGCTTTCCGCCACCGGCCACAAGGTGCTCGAATTTTCCGGCGGCTCGCTGTCGCCGGAGATGGAAATGCCGAAGCTGATGTGGCTGAAACAGCATTTGCCGCAGAGCTGGGCGAAGGCGGGTTATTTCTTCGATCTCGCCGATTTCCTCACCTGGAAGGCGACCGGCTCGCCCGCCCGTTCCCGCTGCACGCTGACGGCCAAGTGGAATTATCTCGCCCACGAAAACCCCGGCTGGAGCGCCGATTACCTGGCGCTTGCCGGCCTCGAAGACCTGCTCGCAAAGGGCGGTTTGCCGGATGAGACCGTCGGCGTCGGGACAAGTCTGGGAAGCCTCAGCCGCCAGGCAGCCGAAGAGCTTGGCCTTGATAGCCGGGTGCAGGTAGCGCCCGGCATGATCGACGCCTATGCCGGCGCCTTCGGCGTCCTCGGCGGAGTTTCCGGCGGTGCCTCCGAAGGTTCGAAGCTCGAAACCAGCGTGGCGCTGATCGGCGGCACGTCGAGCTGCATCGTCGCCTTCACCAGGGATTCCAAACCCGGCCGCAGCCTCTGGGGTCCCTATTACGAGGCGATATTGCCCGGCCACTGGCTGGTCGAGGGCGGGCAATCGGCGGCGGGTGCGCTGCTCGATCATATCGTGATGATGCACGCGGCCGGCGGTGAACCGACGGCGGAACTGCATGGCCGCATCATCGCCCGCGTCGGAGAGTTGCGCAGCGAGACCGAGGGCGATATCGCCCCGAACCTCCATGTCCTGCCGGATTTCCACGGCAACCGCTCGCCGCTTGCCGACCCGCATGCGACCGGCGTCATCAGCGGCCTGACGCTCGACACCTCCTTCGACGGCCTCTGCCGGCTCTACTGGCGCACCTGCGTCTCGATCGCCCTTGGTATCCGCCACATTCTCGATGCGCTATCGGGCTACGGCTACCGCTTCGAAACCCTCCACGTCACCGGCGGCCACGTCAACAACCCGCTGCTGGTCGAACTCTACGCCGACGTCACCGGCCGCAAGGTGGTGATCCCGGAAAACCGGGACGCGGTGCTGCTCGGCACGGCGATGGCCGCCGCCGTTGCCGGCGGGGTGTTTGGTTCGCTGTTCGAAGCGGGGCAGGCCATGGATGCGGGCGGGACGGAGCGGCTGCCGGACCCGGCGCGAGCCGAGCGATACGGTCTGGATTACCGGCGGTTCCTGGCGATGGTGCGGCATCGGGAGGAATTGCGGGGGATGGGGTAGGGAGGATTGCTCAAGGTGGTTGGTGCCGGCGGCAGTGTTTCGGCGTCAGCCGGGTCTTAGCCACGCTTTACTGCCCTCGATCCGCTATTATTCCTGGCGAAGAAGCCAGAGGTAGTTTCATCTCGGCCGCCATCGATGCGCATGTGCTTGCCTATGGAGCTGCCGCAAGGACGGAGCTTGGCGGTAGAAATATCGATCCCGGTTCTCAATTCGATGTGTGGCCCATGCGGGTAATTTGCCGCGCGACACGGGCTCTGGCGCAGGATAAGGTCAGACTGGGATTTCGATCTCTCCTGGCTCAACAGTATGTCAATTCCGGATCGGAAATTTGCAACCATGTTTGATTTTCGCAAAGTCGAAGATGCGCAGACGCTTGCCCAAGCCATCGTCAACACCATTCACGATCCGCTTCTGGTGCTCGATGAACGATTCCGCGTCCTGGAAGCCAGCCGGTCCTTCTATGAAACTTTCAAGGTTGAGGCGGAACAAACGCGAGGCCGCCTGCTCTACTCTCTTGGCGACGGACAATGGGACATTCCCGCATTGCGCACGCTGCTGGAAACGATCATTCCGGCCCAGACCGCCATGGACGGTTTCGAAGTCGAGCATGATTTTCCGGGTGTCGGACATAAGACCATGCTGCTGAACGCGCGGCAGGTAGTCTATGCGGAAGAGGCAGGTAAAACCATCCTGCTTGCCTTCACCGATATCAGCACGCGCCGATTGATCGAGCGTGAAAAGCAGGTGCTGCATGAGCGCACCGAGGATCTGCTGCGCCAGAAGGAAACGCTGCTGCAGGAGATGCAGCACCGTGTCGCCAACAGCCTGCAGATCATCGCCAGCATCCTGCTGCTCAAGGCGCGGGCGGTTACCTCGGACGAAACCCGCCGGGATCTTCACGATGCGCATCAGCGCGTCCTGTCAGTCGCGGAAGTGCAGAAGCACCTGCATCAGTCCGGTGGCGTCGACCAGATCGAAGTGGCGTCCTATCTCACGACGCTTTGCAACAGTCTCGGCTCGTCGATGACCGGCGAAAGCCAGCCCGTTCTGATCAAGGTCGCGGCAGAGGATGGAAAGGTCGGTTCCGACCAGGCGGTCAGCCTGGGACTTATCGTCACCGAGCTGGTCATCAACGCGGTGAAATACGCCTTCCCACTTCAAAATGTGAATGCGGCCATTCTGGTGTCCTATGAGGCCAACGGCAGCGATTGGAAATTGACCGTTTCCGACAATGGCGTGGGCAAGGACGTGACGGCACCGCCCAAATCCGGCGGCGGCCTGGGAACGGCGATCGTGACTGCGCTGGTCAGGCAACTGGGCGCACAGATAGAGACGAGCGGTGGCGAGGGCGGAACCACTGTTATCATCACCCGCGTCACTTTCAAGTCCCGCCTTCGGGACGCGGCCTAGGCTGGCCCGCCTTCCACCAAGGTCCGACCGCCAGCCAAGCCCGGGGCCTTCGATGCGGGCTCCTTGAGTGACAACTTGCCGACCACATCGTGGTGGGAGGTGAAGAGCAATTCCCCTCACTCATCCGAGCTTGCTCCCACCCCTCCTCAAACCTACATCTCCTCCGCCAACCTGGAGACGCCGATGATTTTCGACGCCGCACGCCTTTCGCTCGCCAACCTTTTCGCACCTGAAACCCGTTCCGTGTTCTGGAAGACGCTGGGGCTCACCGCCCTCGTGCTGATCGGTCTCTGGTTCACCCTCCGCGAAGTCTTCATCCTTTATGCCTGGCCGTGGTTTGCGGCCTTCTTCCCCGATCTGCCGGATTGGGCGGGTTGGCTCACCCTGTTTGCGGCGATCGCTGCCAGCATCGGGCTGGCGCTGGCGCTCGCTCTGCTGATCGCGCCGATCACGGCGCTGATCGCCGGCCTGTTCCTCGATGATGTCGCCGAAGTCGTCGAAAAGCGCGATTATCCGACCGATACGCCCGGCAAGGCGATGCCGCTCGCCCAGGCGATCATCGGCTCGATCCAGTTTCTGGGCGTCGTCATCGTCGGCAATATCGTCGCACTTTTCCTGTTGTTCATCCCCGGCATCAACCTGATCGCCTTCTTCATGGTGAACGGCTATCTGCTCGGCCGGGAATTTTTCGAGTTCGCGGCGATGCGGTTTCGCACGCCTGCGGAAGCACGCGCCTTCCGCTCGAAACATTCCTCCACCGTATTCCTGGCAGGCCTTCTGATCGCGTGTTTCCTGGCGGTCCCGATCGTCAACCTGCTGACGCCGCTGTTTGCCGCGGGCCTGATGGTGCATCTCCACAAGGCGGTCTCCAAGCGCGATCCTGGCTTCAAGCTTTAAGCAGGCGCCGCCGAGGCAATCGCGGCCCTACTCGACGGGCTCGCCGATGAGCTGCTGCGGCAATTCCACAAGCGGTGCCGGCACGTCGACGGTTTTTTCCGGCGAGCGGCAGAGATCGGCGATGACGCAGCGCTCGCATTCCGGTTTTCGTGCCTTGCAGCAATAGCGCCCGTGCAGGATCAGCCAGTGGTGGGCGTGGAAGAGATACTGGTCGGGGATCACCTTCAGGAGGTTCTCCTCGACCTCGTCGGGCGTCTTGCCCGGCGCCATCAAGAGCCGGTTGGCGATGCGGAAGACATGCGTATCGACCGCGAGCGTCGGCACGCCGAAGGCCATCGACATCACCACATTCGCCGTCTTGCGGCCGACGCCCGGCAGACGGATCAGCTCTTCGCGCGTCCTCGGCACTTCGGAACCGAACTCGTCGATCAGCATGCGACAGAGCGCGATGACGTTCTTCGCCTTGTTGCGATAGAGCCCGATCGTCTTGATATACTGGGTGACGCCTTCTTCTCCGAGGGCGAGCATCTTTTCGGGCGTATCGGCGACCTTGAACAGCGCCCGTGTCGCCTTGTTGACGCCCGCATCGGTCGCCTGGGCGGACAGTGCCACCGCCACCACCAGCGTGAACGGGTTCACGTGCTCCAGCTCACCCTTCGGCTCCGGCCGCTGCACCGAAAAGCGGCGAAAAATCTCCTCCATCTCCGCTTTCGAATAGGCGGATTTGAAGCGCTTGGGTTTGGGTGCGGCCTTGCGCTCGGGCGCGTGATTTGACTTTTGCGAGGTGCTGGTTTTGGATCTGATCTTTGGAGTCGCCATATGCCTGTATAGGCATCCCGCAGGAGGGAAATCAACGTGGACGTTTCCGAGGATCAGCCTGTTTTTGCAGCCGAACTGACGCCCTACCGTTCGCTCGGCACAACGGGCTTTCGCGTCGTTCTGGTGTTGACGGGCGGCATCTGCGTTTTCTATGGCGGCTTTTTCCTGATTACCGGCGCTTATCCGATCGGCTTCTTCTTCGGGCTGGATTTCCTCGGCCTCTATATCGCGCTGAAGATGAGCTACCGTTCGGGCCGGGCGCGGGAGGAAGTGACGGTCTCGCGCAGCAAGCTGTCGATCCGAAAATTCTCGCCGGCGGGGCGTGTAGTGGAACATCGCTTCAATCCGTTCTGGGCACGCTTCAATGTCCGCCGCCACGAGGAGTTCGGCATCACGTCCATGTCTGTGACGGGCGAGGGACGCGGCACCGATATCGGCTCCTTCCTCAATCCGGACGATCGCGAAAGTTTCGCCAAGGCCTTCAAGGGCGCGCTCGCCACGGTCAAACAACGGATCTGAGCGGCGAGAAAACCGGCGATCGGGCAAGAAACGGGTGGTTTCGGCGAGGCTGAAGGCGCATTTAGAGGGCATATCAGTTGCACAGCGATTTTTTGCGCGCCCCCAGCTTCGGCTTTATCGGCGTGCGGCGCTGTAGAGGAGACAAGCCATGAATGCTCTCGCCAAGATCGACTCGTTGCCCATCGACGTGACGCCCGAAGGCTCGGATTACGAAACCGTCCGCCGCGTCATCGAGATGATCACGCTCGACTACCGCGATCAGCCGTCGCTCGAGGCGATCGCCTCGGAGCTCGGCCAGTCGCCGACACAGCTGCAGAAAGTGTTCACCCGCTGGGCCGGGCTGTCGCCGAAGGCCTTCCTCCAGGCCGTCACCCTCGACCATGCCAAGCGCCTGCTCGGCAAGGAGGAACTGCCGCTGCTCGAAGCCTCCTACGAACTCGGGCTTTCAGGTCCGGGACGATTGCATGATCTGTTCGTCACTCATGAGGCGATGTCGCCCGGCGAATGGAAAGCGCGCGGCGGCGGCCTGACGATCCGCTACGGCTTCCATTCGTCGCCCTTCGGCCAAGCGCTGGTCATGGCGACCGACCGCGGACTTTCAGGCCTCGCCTTTGCCGATCTCGGCCACGAGCAGACGGCGCTCGACGACATGATGCGCCGCTGGCCGAATGCCGAATATGTTCCCGACCAGGAGATGACAGCACCCTATGTCGGCCGGGTCTTCGACCGTGCGAACTGGTCCTGCGATCAGCCGCTGAAGGTCGTGCTGATTGGCACCGATTTCCAGGTGCGCGTCTGGCAGAGCCTGTTGAAAATCCCGTTCGGCAAGGCCGTCACCTATTCCGACGTCGCCAACGATATCGGCCAGCCGACCGCCAGCCGCGCGGTGGGTGCAGCTGTTGGAGCCAACCCAATTTCGTTCGTGGTTCCCTGCCATCGGGCGCTCGGCAAGAGCGGAGCGTTGACGGGGTATCACTGGGGGCTGACGCGCAAGCGGGCGATCCTGGGCTGGGAAGCGGGGAATGCGTGAGGGGCCGAACGTCTGAGCTCAGCGTTCAGGTTCCATTGCCGGGCCGCGAGCCGGCAGATACCACGTCGCCTGCAAAAGTCATGGACGGCCTCTGAGGATTGCGGGATTGCCCATTGGGGCATATAAGTGATGCCTGAAATATAATCGTCGAAGGGCGCGGTCAGGTGCATGAGCGCAGATACCAGAGATCGAAAAGCTTTCTAGGCGCCAAGATCGTCTTCAATGGCGATCATTCGGCCTTCGACTGCATCGTCAAGGAAATCTCAGCCGGCGGTGCATTGATCAAGATCGAGAACGCATTGTCCGTGCCGGAAAGCTTCGGTCTCGCCCTGTCAGATGGTCGACGTTTCGAATGCGAAGTCCGCTGGCGGCGGATCAATTCCCTCGGAGTGGAGTTCCTGACCGCAGCCTGATTGCCCGTTCGTTGAAGCGCAGCCTGTGTCAGGCCAACCCTTGTGCTCCTTAGGAAGGTTCGTTCAACCTTAACAACTCCTTCGCCGCCGTCTCATCCGTAATCAGCGTATTGCACCCGACCCTGCGGATCGTCGCGCGGATCGCTACCGCGCGGTGCGCGCCGCCGGAGGAGAGCACGATGTGTTTGGCCTGTCTCAGCGTATCCAGATCCACCGACATCACCCGCTCGTTCAGCTTGTGATCCACCGAGCGGCCTTCTTCATCGAGAAAATTGAACATTGTGTCGCATACGCAGCCGGCCGCGATCAGCCGGTCGAGCTCGGCCTTGGAGATGAAGCCTTCCGACAGCGAGGTCGAATGTGGCCCGATATCGCCGCAGCTCACCACCGCGAGGTCGAGATTTTCGGCGAGATCGTAGATCGTGTTGAGCCCGCATTGCTCGATCAGCGCTCGCTTGGTCTTGACCGAGTCGACCAGAAGCGGCGCCAGGAACATGTAACATTCGGCGCCCAGCTGGCCGGCGAAACGCCAGGTGTAGTCGATCGGATTGGTCTGGTGGACGGCAACGATGCCGCCGAGCAGTGAGACGACCTTGCAGTTCTTCCGCCGCGGCGGGCGAAAGCTGCCGAGCGAGGCGGTCATGGTGCGGCCCCAGCCGACGCCGATCGTCATGTCGTCCTGCACCACTTCGGAAAGGAATTGCCCGAGCGCCAGCCCGACCGAGCTGGCGAGCGCCGCAGCGCTGTTGTCGCGCGGGGCCGGCACGACCACGGCCTCGTCCAGCCCGTAGGCCTTTTCTAGCCGGATCGCCAGTTCGACGCAGGTGTCGATGCCTTCGCTGATCCAGATCTGGACCTCGGAGCGCTTCATCGCCTCGTCGAGCAGGCGGATCACCGTCGAGCGGCTCAAGCCCAGCCGTTCGGCGACATCTTTTTGCGTCAATCCCTGGTTATAATAAAGCCATGCCGCCCGCAGCCGCATGGAGGCGGCTTCGGAATAGGCGGTATGGGTCTCGTGTCTGAGCCTAGCCAACGGGCCTCCCGGGACAATGATGGACAAGCCTCATGATATTTGTTCCAACTGACACATATGTCAATTCCGAAGAACAAATGTCTTGACTTTTTGATCGCCGACAGGGGATAATTCTTGCCAACGCGCCGGAGGAGCCAAATCGCGCAACAGGCGTTTAGTTCTCCATATATCGAGGAATATTCGGATGACGTCTAAACTAGAGCAGCTTCGTTCCATGACCACGGTCGTTGCCGATACTGGCGACATCGAGGCGGTCGCCCGCCTGAAGCCCGTGGATTGCACCACCAACCCGACCATCGTTCTGAAGGCGCTCGGCACGCCCATCTTCGCCGACAAGGTCAAGGAAGCGATTGCCTGGGGCCGCAAACAGTCGGGCAATCCGGACGCCGTCGTGTCCGCCGTCGCCGACCGTCTGGCGATCACCGTCGGTGCCGCCCTGTCCGAGCTGGTGCCGGGCCGCGTTTCAACCGAAGTCGATGCCGACCTGTCCTTTGACACGGAAGCGTCGATTGCCAAGGCTCGCCATATCATCGCCGCCTACAAGGAGCGCGGCATCGAGCGTGATCGCATCCTGATCAAGCTCGCCTCCACCTGGGAAGGCATTCGCGCCGCCGAAGTGCTGCAGAAGGAAGGCATCGACTGCAACCTGACGCTGCTCTTCAGCCAGGCCCAGGCAATCGCCTGCGCAGAAGCCAAAGTGTTCCTGATCTCGCCCTTCGTCGGCCGCATCCTCGACTGGTACAAGAAGTCGACCGGCCAGGATTACACGGCCGAGACCGATCCGGGCGTCGTCTCGGTGCGCGCCATCTACAATTACTACAAGGCGAACGGCATCAAGACGATCGTCATGGGCGCCTCCTTCCGCAACGCGGGTGAAATCGAAGCGCTGGCGGGCTGCGACCGCCTGACGATCAGCCCAGCTCTGCTCGACGAGCTCGACAAGGACACCGGCAAGCTGGAGCGCAAGCTCGTGCCGGAAACCTTCAACGCGGAGCCGTTGCAGTCGCTCGACGAGAAGTCCTTCCGCTGGATGCTGAACGAGGACGCGATGGCGACCGAAAAGCTGTCGGAAGGCATTCGCGCCTTCGCCAAGGACCTCGCGTCGCTGCGCCAGATCATCAAGAAGGAACTGACCCTCGCCGCAGCCTGATACCAGCTTCCACCGCCGGCATGAAGAAAGGCCCGTCTCGCGACGGGCCTTTCTGTATTCATTCGCGGCAGCCGGATGAGGGGCAAGCTCACCGGCAGACCGAGAGAAGATCAGGCCGGCTGCGGCACCAGCTTGGCGGTGCCCGGCTTGCGCAGCAGCAGGACGGAAACCGCGGCGATCATGCACATCACGCCGGCGATCTGCAGGGCCGGCATGTAGGTGTTGAAACCGCTCTTCAGGTAGCCTGCGCCATAGGCCGCGGTGGCAGCGCCCAGCTGGTGCCCGGTGAACACCCAGCCGAACACCATGCCGGCCTTTTCGCGGCCGAATTTGTCGGCGGCGAGCTTTACCGTTGGCGGCACGGTGGCGATCCAGTCCAGCCCGTAGAAGACGGCGAAGGCCGACAGTTCATAGAAGCTGAAGCCGGAGACAGAGAGGTAGATCAGCGACAGGCCGCGCAGCCCATAATACCAGAAGAGCAGGATGCGGTTGTCGTATCGGTCGGAAAGCCAGCCGGACATGATCGTGCCGAAGAAATCGAAGATGCCAAGCACGGCCAGCGTGCTGGCGGCGGCCAGCGGCGCCATGCCGAAATCGCCGCAGATCGAGATCCAGTGGGTCTGGATAAGGCCATTGGTGGAAAGCCCGCAGACGAAGAAGGTGCCGAACAGAACCCAGAAGGTGCCGCTGGCCGAGGCGCTCTTCAGCGTGGTGATCGGCGAGATCAGCGTGGTCAGCAGCTTGTGATCCTGCTTCGGTGGCTTGGAGACGGTCGTCTCGCCATAGGCCGGCAGGCCGACATCGGCGGGATGGTCGCGCATCAGCGCCAGCACCAGGATCATGGCGGCGCTGATGGCGACGGCGGTCAGCGCCAGTGCCGCGCGCCAGCCATAGGTTTCGCTCAAGTCCGCCAGGAGCGGCAGGAAGACGAGCTGGCCGGTCGCATTGCTGGCGCTCAACATGCCCATGACGAGGCCGCGACGTTGCGAAAACCAGCGGGAAGCTACCGTTGCGCCAAGCACCATGGCGGTCATGCCAGTGCCGACGCCGATGACGATGCCCCAAAGCGCCACCAGCTGCCAGACCTCGGTCATGAATAGTGAAACGACGATGCCGCCCAGGATCAGCGCCAGCGCGGTCGTTACGACCTGGCGGATGCCGAAATGGTTCATGAAAGCGGCGGCAAACGGAGCAAGCAGCCCGAACAGCAGCAAACGCACCGCCATGGCGGACGAGATGTCGGCGATATCCCAGCCGAACTCCTGATGCAACGGCTGGATCATCACGCCGGCCGAGCCCATGGCGCCGGCGGTCGCGAGCATCGTCAGGAATGTGGTGATGGCAACCACCCACCCGTAGTGCAGGTTTCTGGCCGCCATCCATTGGGCGGCGCGATTGGAGATCATGGTTCTGTCCCTTTCCTGGTCGTTGCCGCACCGGCAGCATGTGAATTTCGGGTATATGCCCGCTTTTGCATAAAAATCAGAGAGCCGCCAGCAGCTCCTGCAATTGTCTGGTTTTCTCAGTCCCGAGCCGGGCTTCGATATCGTCCTGGACGCTGTCCCAGAGGGGAGCGCCCTGCTTCAGGATCGCCGCACCCTTCGGCGCCACCGTCAGCATCGCCTCGCGCTGATCCTCGCCATGGCCGATCGTCACCAGGCCCATGCGCTCCAGCACCTTGGTATTGCGGCCGACCGTCGAACGGTCCAGTTCCACCTGGACGGCGAGATCGGTCAGCGAGATCGGCGCCAGCCGGTTGATGTTGCGCAGCAGGCTGAATTGCCCGATGTTGACCCCGAGCGGCGCGAGGGCCTCGTCGTAATAGGACGAGACCTTTCGGGAGGCTTTGCGCAGCAGGATGCAATGGCATGTGTCGTTCGGCATATAGCGGGTATATACCCGCGGTTCGATTTGCGCAAGAGGGGCGCATCAAAAGCTGGAACGTTTCGGAATGGCGCAGGCCGACCCGAAGAAAGACCTCCAGGGCACAAAAAGAATGGCCCGGCTTAAAGCTTCCTCAACAAGAATAGGCGACTATCCCGGCACTATTCCATCCTGTTGTTTTGCGTAGATATGGAGTTTGATCATGCCGGAGCTCGGCAAGTGAAGGGTCTGAAGTTCCGGTTTTCCAAGAAGCTCGTCTTCATCCTCATGGGCAGTATCGTCGTTCTCGGCGGTGGCAGCGGTGCGGCTGCTGTGCTCATCGGCACGGACAAGATCCTCGGCCCCTCCTATCTGGAGATCAACGGGCTCGAATGTACCGCGCTGGAAACGGTCAAGATCAAGCGCGATCAGCGTTACTGGATCCGCAAATACGTGGTGAGCGACGGAACCGGCGACGGTCTGGCGCGCATCCGCACGGCCTTGCGTGTCGCCAAGGCGGTCCAGGAAAAGGAAAAGGCGGATCTCGTCCAGGTGGCGATGATCGACAAGGCCGGCCCCCGCGATCGCGCTCAGATGCGCGGCCGTGCGATCGGTGCCCAGGTCGTCTATATTCCGGATCCCAACAAGGCGCCCGAAGGCGCCGACGTGAGGCCTTACTCAGCCTATTACCTCGACGGCGCGGCCAATTCGAACGGCGAATATTACGGCATGCGCATCGACCTGCCGCTTGAGGATGTCGAGACGCTCACCGCACGGCTGACCGACCACGCCGATTGCGTCGAACCTGTCGTCGCGGCGCCGGAAGGTGAGCACGGCGCTTCCGCCAGCCATGGCGAAAAGCCGAAAAGCCACGGAGCAATGAGCGAAAAGCCCGCTTCCGGTCATGGCGAGCCTGCAGCCGACCCGCATGGAGCGCCAGCCGATGCGCATGGTGCTCCGGCCGAAGGCCATGGTGACGAAATTGCGGCCAAGGAAAGCGGCGGTTTCTTCAGCTCCATCACCGGCATGATCTTCGGCTCGAAGGCGGAAGCGCCGGCAGAAGCCGCACACGCGCCCGAGGGCGGTGCCGCCGCCGCTCAAACCCATGCTGCCGCTCCGGCTGCCGCCGCCCATCCGGCTCCGGCCGCGGTCACGCATCCGGCACCTGTAGCACAGAACAAGGCTGCCGCCGATCAGGGCCAAGGCAAGCAGAAGCCGGCCGCACCTGCTCAGGTCGCATCCGCCGAACCGAAAAAGCAAGAGGGTGGTTTTCTCGCCTCGATAACCGGCATGTTCTCCGGCAGCGGCGAACAGGAGAAGGCCGACGCACCCCAGGCCGTAGCCAAGCCAGCCAAGCCGGCAGAGCCCGCGCCCGCGCCTCGCACGTCTGCGGAAGGCGGCAAGCGCTGGTCCAAGCAGACCGATGTGGATACTGTCGTTTCAGGGACCAAACCGCCCGAAGCGCCGCATGCCGACGCGGCTCCGGCAAAGACCAGCGGCTCAACGGACGCTGACGCCGCTGGCGCCGAATGGCTCGCAAAGCTCAGGGGCCAACCGGCTCCCGCCGCACCCGCAAAACCCGCAGAGGCGGCTTCAGCTTCGGATGCGAAGGGCCCGGTGGCCAAGGTTGTGCATTGAGTAGGGGGAGGTCTTAGCCTCCCCACGTCATCCTCGGGCTCGACCCGAGGATCCAGCATCCGCAGTGCCCAGCCGGTGGATCCTCGGGTCGAGCCCGAGGATGACGACCGTAGGGTGGCAGAGGCGAACCCTATCAGTCCGCCTTGGCGCGGCGTGCCGGGAACAGGATCACGTCTCGGATCGAGGGCGAATCCGTCAGCAGCATGACGAGGCGGTCGACGCCGATGCCGAGGCCGCCGGCGGGCGGCATGCCCTGGTCGATCGCATCCAGGAATTCGTCGTCGAGCTGCTTGTCCTTTTCGCCGCGGGCATGCGCCTGCTCCAGCTGTTCGACCATGCGCTTGCGCTGCTCTTCCGGGTCGTTGAGTTCGGAAAACGCGTTACCCAGTTCCCAGGCGTTGCAATAGGTCTCGAAGCGCTCGACGAGGCGCGGTTCGCCTGGCACTTCCTTGGCGAAGGGCGAGATGTCCTTCGGGAAATGCGTCACGTGGCTCGGCTGGATCAGCGTGCCCTCGACCTTTTCCTCAAAGATGAAGGCGAGGCATTCGCCCCAGGTCCAATCCTTCTCGACCGCAAAGCCAGCGGCCTTGGCGGCGGTGCGGGCTTCCTCGTCGGTCTTCATGGCAAGGAAGTCGATACCGGTCGCTTCCTTCACCGCATCGGGCATTGGCACGCGCTTGAACGGGCCCTTGAAGGAGAGTTCCTTGTCGCCGAACTTCACTTCGGTCGTGCCGTGGATGGTCATGGCCAATGTCGAGAACATGCGTTCGACGAGGTCCATGATGTCCTCGTAGTCGGCATAAGCCCAATAGCACTCCATCATCGTGAATTCGGGATTGTGCCGGGTCGAGACGCCTTCGTTCCGAAAATTGCGGTTGATCTCGAATACCTTGTCGGTGAGGCCCGAGACCAGCGTGCGCTTCAGAAACAGTTCCGGCGCGATGCGCAGATACATGTCGAGCTTCAGCGTGTTGTGATGGGTTTTGAACGGCTCGGCTGTGGCGCCGCCATAGACCGAATGCAGCATGGGGGTTTCGACTTCCATGAAGCCGTCGTTTTCCATGAAGCGACGGATGCCCGAGACTATGCGGCTGCGCTGCTGGAAGCGGAGCTTCGACTCTTCGTTGGTCATGATGTCGAGATGGCGCTTGCGATAGCGCAGCTCGACATCCGACAGGCCGTGCCACTTCTCCGGCATGGGGAGCAGCGACTTGGTGAGCATGGTGATGTTCTGGGCGTTGATGGTCAGCTCGCCGCGCTTGGTGCGGCGCACGACGCCTGTGACGCCGACGATGTCGCCAATATCGACCATCGGCAACAGGTCGCGGGCTTCCTGCGGGGTGGTATCCTTGTGCGAGAAGATCTGCACCTTGCCCGATGCGTCATGGATATCCATGAACATGCCGGAATTGCGCGAGGAATAGACCCGGCCGGCGACGGTGACGATGTCCTGTGTCTCGACGTCCGCCTCGAGGTTCTTGTATTTCTCGGCCAGCTCCGCATTGGTCATCGTCCGGTGGAAATGCGCCGGATAGACATCGCCGATCTTTTCACGAAGCAAAGCGAGTTTCTGGGCGCGCACCTGTGTGGCGTCGGAGGAGAGGGCGGTTTCGGTCGTGTTCTCGGTCATCGTGTTTCGCCTTCTTCGGGCTGTCTTCGTTGCGGTTACCCCCCCTGCCCTGCCGGGCATCTCCCCCTCAAGGGGGGAGATCTGATGGAGCTTGCTCATCGCCCTCTCTCTGTCATCGCATGCCCAGCATTCGACGCTGGTTAGGGCGGAGGTGGCGCCTCCGGTTGATCTCCCCCCTTGAGGGGGAGATGCCCGGCAGGGCAGAGGGGGGTATGCTGTACATCCACCTTCAATATGAAGGCATGCGGTTTCTTACTTTCCGTCGCCCACCATGGATGCCACCACTGTCGCTGCAATCTTCAGCCTCTGGCGCACCACGGACCGGCCGAGCAGCGCCATCGAATCGAACAACGGCAGCGAGCGCGACGAACCCGACATGGCGACGAACAGCGGCGGGGTGACGACACGCAGTTTCTTGGCGAGCTTGTCGGCCACGGCGCGCAGTTCAGCGTCGATCGTCTCGACATTCCATTCCAGGATCTTTTCCAGATCCGTCTGAACGGTGGTGAGGATTTCAAGCGTCTCGGCGGGGCTGGTCTTCAGGCCTGCAAACGAGGCCGGCGTCAGGCCGACATCGGAGGACAGCAGGAAGCCGGCAAGGTTCGGCAGTTCGCCGAGCTTGGAAATGCGGCTCTGCGAGTGTTTCAGGCCTTCCGTCAGCCGGCTGTTCTCCATGGCCCATTCCAGCGTGCGGGCGACGAATTCGTCCGGCGTCAGCTTTTCGCGGATCCAGCGGCCGTTCAGCCAGTCGAGCTTCTGGATGTCGAAGATCGCGCCGGCCTTGGAGAGGTTGTCCGGATCGAACTTCTCGATGAGCTCGTCCATGGTCAGCATCTCTTCGCCTTCGGCGATCTGGATGAAGAACAGGCCCAAAAAGTTCATCAGCGCTTCCGGCAGGTAGCCGAGCGCGGAATAATAGGAGATCGAGGTCGGGTTCTTGCGCTTCGACAGCTTCGACTTGTCGGCGTTCCTCATCAGGGAGAGGTGCATGAACACCGGCTGTTCCCACTCGAAATAGCGGTAGAGCAGGATGTGCTTCGGCACCGAGGCCAGCCATTCCTCGCCACGCGCAACATGGGTGATCTTCATCAGATGGTCGTCGATGACGTTCGCCATGTGATAGGTCGGCATGCCGTCGCCCTTGATCAGGACCTGCATGTCGACCGAATCCCACGGGATCGAAACGTCGCCGTAAACGCCGTCATGGAAGTCGCAGGAGCCCTCTGTCGGGATCTTCATGCGGATGACCGAGCCTTCGCCCGCCGCCATCTTGGAGGTCACTTCCTCGGCCGTCAGGTTCAGGCAAAGACCGTCGTATTTCGGCGGCTTGCCGCTAGCGCGCTGGCCCTCGCGCATCTGCTCCAGGCGTTCCGGCGTGCAGAAGCAGCGGAAGGCGTGGCCCTTGTCGAGCAGCTGCTGGGCATAGGGCTGGTACATGTCCTTGCGGTCGGACTGGCGGTAAGGGCCATAGGGTCCGCCGACATCCGGGCCTTCGGCCCAGGTCAGGCCCGTCCAGCGCAGCGCGTCCAGAACCTTCTGCTCGAATTCTTGCGTCGAGCGCGTCGCGTCGGTATCCTCGATGCGCAGGATGAATTCGCCGCCATGTTTCTTGGCGAAGAGATAGTTGAAGAGCGCGATATAGGCGGTGCCGACATGCGGCTCGCCGGTCGGCGAGGGGGCGATGCGGACGCGGGGCTTCGTGGCGATCATGAAGAATGCTCTATCTGTGGCGGCCGGGAAGGCGCCAAACCTGTTTTTGAAATGCGGATTGGCGCAGGCTTAGGCCATATTCAGCCGCAAGCGTCAAGGTTTTTGGCGTCAAGGTACTTGGCCGCAGCCCTACCTCACCGGCCAGACATAGAGCAGCGCCGGCACGCTGACGAGGATGATCAGGAAAGAAAGCGGCAGACCGAGGCGGGGATAGTCGGAGAACTTGTAGCCGCCGGGGCCGAAGACCAGCGTGTTGCACTGGTGGCCGACCGGGGTGAGGAAATCGCAGCCGGCGCCGATCGCCACCGCCATCAGAAACGCCTCCGGCCGAAAACCGAGACTGGTGCTCGCGGCGATCGGGCCCATCAATGCGGAGACGAGTTCAAAGTTCCGGCGCGACTGATCGACAGGGCGCCCGTCCACTGGACAACCGGTGCCGCTTCGATAGGGTGTCGCGGCAAAACGACCAGATTGTTTTAAATGGAGATTTGTCGATGACTGATGTTTTGAACGTGCCGGTGAAGCTGGCCGATGGCCGCGAGACCACGCTTTCGGAATACAAAGGCAAGGTGATGCTGGTTGTCAACGTCGCCTCGAAATGCGGCCTGACCAAGCAGTATGAAGGCCTCGAAAAACTCTACGAAGACAAGCGCGGCGATGGTTTCGTGATCACCGCTTTCCCGGCCAACAACTTCAAGGGCCAGGAGCCCGGCACGGATGCCGAGATCGTCGAATTCTGCCAGCTCACTTACGATGTAAAATTCCCGATCTTCTCGAAGATCTCCGTCAAGGGCGAGGACAAGCACCCGCTCTACCAGGGTCTCACCGGCTCCGGCGTGCCGACCACCGGCGACGGTCCGATGAAGGAAAAGCTGCGGGGCTTCGGCATGGAAGTCGAAGACGGCGAGATCGTCTGGAATTTCGAGAAATTCCTGATCGGCCGCGACGGCGAGATCAAGGCCCGCTTTGCGCCTGATGTCGATGCGCAGGACAGCCGGCTGGTCGACGCGGTCGAAAGGGAACTGGCGAAGAGCTGAGTGGCCCGGCAAAGCCGGAGCAATTCTTTGCCTTCCAACTAGGCCGCTTCAGTGATCGCCATTTCTGCCGTGATGCGATCCCAGGGAACCTTGACCAGGCCCTCCGCGGTCTTTTCGATTAGACCGACCTCGGCCAGGGCGACCACGTCGGCATGGACCCCGCGATAATCCCGCTTCAGGGAATGAGCGAGCTGGCGGATCGAGGAGGTGCCAGCCGCTTTCAGGGCGCGCAGAAGCCGCCAGCGATTGCCGGTCAGCACCTTTAAGAGAAGATCCATGCTTTCGAAGGCAATCTCGCCCGGCTGCAGGCTGAAATCGCCGGCGTCGATCCGCGCTCCAGCCCTTGTCGCGTTTTCGAAAAACGCGTCCATATTAGAAACGTGGATCCGAACTTCGCTCATACCTTCAACTCCCGGCGGACATCGTCTTCGAAATCCCCGATCATCCGTTCGAGGCTCTCGAAACGATAGGGTTCCTCATGATCGCGATAATGGCGGTGATCGCCTTTGCCAGCTTCGTTGTCGTAGCCAATAATTCGCTCTCCCGGGCGTCCGAAGAAAAGCGAATATTTCAATCCATGTGGACGTTCCGCGTTGGGATCCGGAAGCTGCCAGACCTTCCATGATCAGGGTCGCTCGCGCCATTTGATGCTTTATCTAGCATATGCTGAATATGGCATCAAGGCGATGCTCGACTTGACGGAAGGGAAACGTCACCATCAGTGCAGCGTCGTCCCGCTGCCCTTTTTCTTCTTGCGGGCGTTGCGCGCCACCATGTTGAGCACCTCGACGCCGGCGGAAAAGGCCATGGCGGCGTAGATATAGCCCTTGGGCACGTGCACGCCAAAACCTTCGACGATCAGGGTGCCGCCGATCATCAGCAGGAAGGCGAGCGCCAGCATGACGATGGTCGGGTTCTTCTCGATGAAATTGGCAAGCGGAGTGGCGGCGATCAGCATCACCGTGACGGCGGCGATGACGGCGACGACCATGATCGGCAGGTGAGGGGTCATGCCGACGGCGGTGATGATGCTGTCGATCGAGAAGACGAGATCGAGCAGCAGGATCTGGCCGATTGCAGATGCGAAGCTCATCTTGAGCACGTCCTTGCCGGCGCCGACCAGGTCTTCCTTATGGTCGTCGACATCGACGGAGTGGTGGATTTCCTTGGTCGCCTTCCAGACAAGGAAAAGGCCGCCGGCGATCAGGATCAGGTCTTTCCAGGAGAAACCATGGCCGAAGGCCTCGAAGATCGGGTTGGTGAGCTGGACGATCCAGGCGACGGTGCCGAGCAGTGCGAGCCGCATGACAAGCGCCAGGCCGATGCCGATCCTGCGGGCGCGCTCGCGGCTTTCAGGCGGCAGCTTGTTGGTGAGGATCGAGATGAAGATCAGGTTGTCGATGCCGAGCACGACTTCCATGACGACGAGGGTGACGAGCGCCACCCAGGCGGCCGGATCCTGAACCAGCGCGACGATATCCTGCATCAACATTCCCTTCTTTCAATCGCAAGGCGTAATTGCCGTCCCGATTTAAGGACTGGAGATGCAAAGACAAGAGGAGGTTGCGTTACAACCTCCTGAAATCAGGCATGTTCTTTGGTTTTTGTCGTCACGGAAGCGTTATGCAGGCCGTAGGCTGCCATGAATACCCGGATCGCACCCGTAACAGCACGGTCGATTTCGCGGAAGGGCGGCACGTCATCGAGATCGCCAAACAGGCGGAACTTGAAAAATGTGCCGCTCGACATATCGATGAACTGACGCGCCGCCAGGTCGGTATCCTCGATCTTCAGATTGCCGAGCGCGATATGACGCTTAAGGAAATCCTCAAGAACTGTGCGTACGTTTTGAGACGGTGAGTTGAAGAAGTGATGACAGATGTTTGGAAGACGATCGACGACGCCGATGACGGTGCGCATCGCGCCGATCACCTGCGGAGAGGTGATATGGGTCACAAATCCCATCCCGAAGCGGTAGAGACCGTCCTCGACTTCCTCACTGCCTGCGAGGATGTCGCGCATACGCAGGGTGATCCGCTCGCGTTCGCGCGCCACGATCGCCCCGAACAGGTCTTCCTTGTTCTGGAAGTAAACGTAGATCGTGCCTTTAGAAACGCCCGCCTCGCGGGTGATGTCGTTCATGCTCGCCGCGTCGAAGCCGAGCTTCATAAAGACGCTCTTTGCCCCGTCGATAATCTGTTCGCGTTTCGCCGGGTCTTCGCCCGCTGCGAAACGTCCGGCGGCAATCGGATCGTTTTTTTCCAGTTTCCTTGTCTGCCTGGCCATTTCGATGCCCTTTTTTAACCTTTTCGAACCGAGCGGTTCGATTGCTCTTGATATGTGTCATCGAAAGGTCTAAGTCAAGGTCGCTGAACCGATCGGTTCGATGAAATAAGACGCTCCCAAGACGGTATATGAAGATGACGGCCTCTCACAATACCGGCGCATTGCGCGCCGTGACGACGGAAAATGTCGACCTTTCGGAGGCTGAAGCCCGCAAGGCTTCGCCTGCGGCTGAACAGCCTGCGGCTGCCGAGGCGATTGCGGCCCCGGCCGCTGCCAAAGCGCCGGAAAAGAAGAAGCGCCGCGGTCTCCTGCTGCCGATCATCGCGCTTGCCCTCCTTGGTGGCGCCGGCTGGTACGGCTATAACTGGTGGATCGACGGCCGGTTCCTGGTTTCGACGGACGATGCGTATGTCGAAGGCGATATCGCGGTCATCTCGCCGAAGGTTTCCGGTTACGTCGCCAAGGTGAACGTCGTCGAGAACCAGGCCGTCAAGGCCGGCGATTCGCTCGTCACGCTGGACGACGGCGACTACCAGCTCGCACTTCGCAAGGCGCAGGCCGCCATAGAATCCGCCAATCTCGCAGTGTTGCGGATCGACGCGCAGATCGTCGGCGGCGAAGCGGCGCTGAAGCAGTCCCAGGCCCAGCAAGGCGCTCTCGAAGCTGCTGTCCGCGGCGCCGAGATCATCCAGAAGCGCGCGACGAGCCTGCAGGCAAGCGCCGTCGGCACCGCCGCCGCGCTCGACAGCGCCCAGATTGCG